>DAIDMQ010000017.1 GCA_027448945.1 Gallionellaceae bacterium | reverse complement strand
AATGGTTATGCCAGGCGATAACGTCAGCATTACTGTGAATCTGATCAACCCGATTGCGATGGAAGAAGGTCTGCGTTTTGCGATTCGTGAAGGCGGTCGTACTGTCGGTGCCGGTGTTGTTGCAAAAATCATCGAGTAAAGATACAATGCGCGCCCTCGCGTGGTCTGGCCACTAGTCAGACCACGCGATTTCGTTCTTTAAACCAGCGGCTCTGCCGCATAAATGCAAGAGAAAAATATGCAAAGTCAAAAAATTCGCATTCGCCTGAAGGCGTTTGACTATCGTTTGATTGATCAATCTGCTGCGCAAATCGTTGATACGGCGAAGCGCACGGGTGCTGTGGTAAATGGTCCTGTGCCGTTGCCTACGAAAATCGAGCGTTTCGACGTGTTGCGTTCGCCGCACGTGAATAAAACATCGCGTGATCAATTTGAAATCCGTACGCATTTGCGTTTGATGGATATCGTTGATCCTACCGATAAGACGGTTGATGCGCTGATGAAGTTGGATCTGCCGGCTGGTGTGGATGTAGAGATTAAATTGCAGTAAAGAAGTGTTGGTTTGTAGTGGTTGCAAATAATCGGCTAACCAATTGTAGTTAGCCCCTTAACAAGAGGAAATTAAAATGAGCTTAGGACTTGTCGGTCGCAAGATTGGCATGACCCGCGTTTTTACTGAAGACGGTTCATCGTTGCCGGTAACTGTGCTGGAAGTGTCCAATAATCGTATCTCTCAGACTAAATCTGTGGATACAGACGGCTACACCGCTGTGCAATTGGCACATGGAGTGCGTCGTGCTAGTCGTGTCACTAAAGCTGCTGCAGGGCATTACGCTAAGGCGGGTGTTGAGGCTGGTAGTGTACTTAAAGAATTCATCGTGTCTGAAGAGCAGCTTGCTGGTTTGCAAGCGGGCTTGACCGTGAGCGTCGAGATCTTTAAAGAGGGTCAATTGGTAGACGTAACGGGTACAACCAAGGGTAAGGGTTACGCAGGTACTATCAAGCGTCACCACTTTAAGTCTGGTCGTGCTTCTCATGGTAACTCCAAGTCGCATAACGTTCCGGGTTCTATCGGTATGGCGCAGGATCCGGGTCGAGTATTCCCTGGTAAGCGTATGACTGGTCATCTGGGTGATGTTCAGCGTACCGTTCAGAATCTTCAAATCGTGCGTGTCGATGTGGCGCGTCAGTTGTTGTTGGTTAAGGGTGCCGTTCCTGGTTGCATCAATAGCAGTATAGTCGTGCGTCCGGCAGTAAAGGTGGGTGTGTAATGGAACTTAAGCTTATTAACGATAAGGGTCAGTCTACTGCGAGTGTTTCGGCTTCCGATGAGTTGTTCGGTCGTGAATACAATCAGGATCTGGTTCATCAGTTGGTCACTGCTTACATGGCTAATGCTCGTTCTGGCAATAGCAAGCAGAAGGGCCGTAGCGAGATCGCCAAGTCAACCAAGAAGCCTTTTGCTCAAAAAGGTACGGGTCGTGCGCGTGCTGGTATGGCTTCAAGTCCTCTGTGGCGTGGTGGTGGTAAGATTTTCCCTAACACGGGTGAAGAGAATTACACGCAAAAAGTTAACCGTAAGATGTATCGCGCGGGTATCGCAGCGATTCTGTCTAAGTTGGTTAGTGAAGATCGCTTAATGGTGGTTGATAGTCTGACTGTCGATTCTCCTAAGACTAAGCAATTGGCTGAGAAGATCAAGGGTATGGGCCTTGCGGCTAACCGCCTGTTGATTATCACAGACAGTGTCGATGAAAATCTGTATTTGTCTTCGCGTAATCTGCCTAATGTTTTGGTGTTGGAAGCCAATCAAGCTGACCCGGTCAGTTTGATTCGTTTTTCTAACGTCATCGTTACGCGTAACGCGGTGGCTCAAATCGAGGAGATGTTTGCATGAGTACTCAACAATTCAGCCAAGAGCGTTTGATGAAGGTGTTAGTCGCTCCGCAAATCTCTGAAAAGGCAACTTACGTTGCCGAAAAGAATGAACAAGTGGTTTTCCGTGTTGCTACAGATGCTACCAAGCCAGAAATCAAGGCTGCCGTTGAGATGATGTTTAAAGTCAACGTAAATAGCGTTCAAGTTACCAACGTGAAGGGCAAGGTCAAGCGTACTGGTCGTTTCGTTGGTCGTCGCAATAACTGGAAGAAAGCCTATGTATGTCTGGCTGCCGGACAGGAAATCAATTTTGCTGCTAGCGAGCAAGGATAATCATCATGGCATTGATTAAATTAAAACCAACTACTCCTGGCCAGCGCGGTGTATTGCGCGTGGTCAACCCCGAGCTGCATAAAGGTAAGCCAGTAGCTGCTTTGCTGGAAAAGAAGACCAAGACTGCGGGTCGTAATAATAATGGTCATATCACTACCCGTCATATGGGTGGGGGTCACAAGCAGCACTATCGCTTGGTTGACTTTAAGCGCAACAAGGATGGCATTCCGGCTACCGTTGAGCGTTTGGAATACGATCCAAATCGTAGCGCTAATTTGGCACTTTTGTGCTATGCGGATGGTGAGCGTCGTTACATCATCGCACCTAAGGGTGTATCTGCTGGTTCTCCGCTGTTGAGTGGTTCTGAGGCGCCCATTAAGCCTGGTAATGCTTTGCCATTGCGTAACATCCCAGTGGGTTCAACTATCCATTGCATTGAGATGTTGCCTGGTAAGGGTGCGCAATTGGCTCGCTCTGCTGGTACTTCAGTTCAACTGTTGGCACGTGAAGGTAGTTACGCTCAGTTGCGTCTGCGTTCTGGTGAGATTCGCAAGGTTCATATCGACTGCAAGGCAACTTTAGGCGAAGTGGGTAACTCCGAGCATAGTCTGCGTTCTATTGGTAAGGCTGGTGCGATGCGCTGGCGCGGTGTTCGTCCTACCGTACGCGGTGTGGTCATGAACCCAGTAGATCACCCACACGGTGGTGGTGAGGGTAAGACAGCTGCTGGTCGTCATCCAGTGAGTCCATGGGGTGTTCCAGCTAAAGGCTTCCGGACACGCCGCAACAAACGCACAGACAGCATGATCGTGCGTCGTCGCTTTAAGGTTTAAGGGGTAAGAACACATGGCACGTTCCATTAAAAAAGGTCCATTCGTTGACGCGCATCTGATCAAGAAGATTGAAGCAGTACGTGCAACCAATGACAAGCGCCCAGTGAAGACATGGTCTCGCCGTTCTACGGTGTTGCCTGAGTTCGTTGGTCTGACGATTGCAGTACACAACGGCAAGTTACATATTCCGGTTTTTGTTTCCGAGAACATGGTAGGTCATAAGTTGGGCGAATTCGCGCTAACACGTACCTTCAAAGGACATGCTGCTGATAAAAAAGCAGTTAAGAGATAAGGGGGCATGATGACTACTACTATTGCAGTTGCAAAAAACGTTCATCTTTCCGCACAGAAAGGCCGTCTGGTTGCTGATCAGATTCGCGGTCTGCCAGTTGCGCAAGCGCTGAATATTCTGAACTTCAGCCCTAAAAAGGGTGCTGGCATCATCAAAAAAGCTCTGGATTCAGCTATTGCGAATGCCGAGCATAATGATGGCGCCGATATTGATGAGTTGAAGGTCAAAGTGATCTATGTCGACAAGGCTGCTTCTCTGAAGCGTTTTATCGCCCGTGCCAAAGGCCGTGGCAATAAAATCGAAAAGCAAACTTGCCACATCACTGTTCACGTCGGGAACTAAGGATAAATTATGGGACAAAAAATTCATCCAACCGGTTTCCGGTTGAGCGTTCGCAAGAACTGGGATTCCAAGTGGTTTGCTAACAGCCACGACTTTTCAACTTTATTGTTGAAGGACATTGAGATTCGCGCATATTTGAAGAAGAAGCTGGCATCTGCCGGCATCTCCAAGATTGTTATCGAGCGCCCTGCCAAGAGCGCAAAAGTAACTATTTACACAGCGCGTCCTGGCATGGTGATCGGCAAAAAAGGCGAAGACATTGAGGTATTGCGCGCTGAATTGCGTAAGCGTATGGGTTTGCAGTCTGTAGATTTGGCAATCGAAGAAGTTCGTAAGCCAGAGATCGATGCGCAATTGATTGCTGACAGCATCACTGCACAATTGGAAAAGCGCATCATGTTCCGTCGTGCAATGAAGCGTGCGATGCAAAATGCAATGCGTCTTGGCGCTCAGGGTATCAAGATCATGAGTGCCGGTCGTTTGAACGGTATCGAAATCGCTCGTTCCGAGTGGTACCGCGAAGGTCGTGTGCCATTGCATACATTGCGTGCGGATATCGACTACGGTACTTCTGAGGCAAAGACAACCTACGGCATCATCGGTGTCAAGGTTTGGGTATTCAAGGGCGAGATCGGTCAGGAAGTAGCCGCACCAATGGCTGCTGAACCAGAGAAAAAAGTAAGAAAGTCGGGAGCTAAACATGCTACAGCCAGCTAGAAGAAAATACCGCAAGGAGCAAAAGGGCCGCAATACTGGCTTGGCAACTCGCGGCAATCAGGTAAGTTTCGGTGAGTTCGGTCTTAAGGCAGTTGCGCGTGGTCGTTTGACAGCGCGTCAGATTGAAGCTGCACGTCGTGCAATGACACGCCACATCAAACGTGGTGGCCGTATCTGGATTCGAATATTCCCGGACAAGCCAATCTCACAAAAGCCAGCGGAAGTTCGTATGGGTAATGGTAAGGGTAATCCTGAGTACTACGTTGCTGAAATTCAGCCTGGCAAGATGCTGTACGAAATGGATGGCGTTAATGAAACTTTGGCGCGTGAAGCGTTCAAATTGGCTTCTGCTAAATTGCCATTGGCCACAACATTCGTAGTTAGACAGGTAGGTACTTAATATGAAAGCGACTGAACTTAAAGCTAAGTCCGCAGAAGAATTGCAAACAGAATTGTTGTCCTTGACTAAGGCTCAATTCGGTCTGCGTATGCAAGTTGCGACACAACAAATGACAAATACCAGCGAGATACGCAAAGTGCGTCGTACGATTGCGCGCATCAAGACGGTATTGACACAGAAGGAAGCCCAGAAATGAGCGAAGCTAAACTCAAGCGTACTTTGAACGGTATGGTAGTAAGCGACAAAATGGACAAAACAGTCACTGTTTTGGTCGAACGCAAAGTGAAACACCCATTGTTGGGTAAGATCATTCGCGTATCCAAGAAGTACCACGCACATGACGAATCTAACGAATTCCATACTGGCGATCAGGTAACTATCGAAGAGTGCCGACCATTGGCTAAAACCAAGAGCTGGCGCGTTGCAAAGCTGTTGGTAAAGGGTGCTGCAATTTAATTGTAAGTATTGCTTGCATCTTTCCTAGATTTGCATATAATGCGCGGCTTCGTTTCATCGCCGCTCGCGGCGACCTAACCCCTACGGGTTCCAAAACTGGCCGCTGTGAGCGGAATAAGTTGGAGATTAAATAATGATACAAATGCAAACAGTTTTAGACGTGGCCGACAATACCGGTGCGCGTTCAGTAATGTGCTTCAAGGTTTTGGGCGGCTCTAAGCGTCGTTATGCTTCCGTTGGCGATGTGATCAAGGTTAGCATCAAAGATGCTGCTCCTCGTGGTCGTGTTAAGAAGGGTGAAGTTTACAACGCGGTCGTGGTTCGCACTGCTAAGGGTGTTCGTCGTAGCGACGGTTCCTTGGTTAAGTTCGATGGTAATGCTGCGGTGTTGTTGAATGCTAAGCTTGAGCCTATCGGCACACGTATTTTTGGACCAGTTACTCGCGAGCTGCGTACCGAAAAGTTTATGAAGATTGTTTCGTTGGCACCTGAAGTGCTTTAAGCGATTCGAAATCGGGCAAAGGGAAATCATGCGTAAGATTAAGAAAAACGATGACGTTATCGTGATCGCAGGTAAAGACAAAGGTAATCGCGGCAATGTGCTGCGCGTGCTGGGTGAATATTTGCTGGTTGGCGGTATCAACAAAGTAAAGAAGCATCAGAAGCCTAATCCTGTTAAGGGTATGACTGGCGGTATAGTTGAGAAGGAAATGCCTATCCACATTTCTAATGTGGCTGTGTTCAACGCGGCAACCAAGAAGGCTGACCGTGTTGGTATTAAAACGTTGGAAGATGGACGCAAAGTGCGCGTGTTCAAGTCTAACGGCGAAGTAATTGACGCTTAAGGGGTATTGGAACATGGCACGTTTGCATGCGTTTTACAAAGATCAGGTCTCTAAGGATCTGATGAAGCAGTTTGGTTACAAGTCTGTGATGGAAGTTCCTCGCATCGAAAAAATCACACTGAACATGGGTGTTGGTGAGGCTGTTGCGGACAAGAAGGTTATGGATTTTGCGGTTGGTGACATGCAGAAGATTGCGGGTCAAAAGCCGGTAATTACCTTGTCCAAGAAGTCTATCGCTGGCTTTAAGATTCGCGAAGGCTATCCGGTTGGTTGCAAGGTTACATTGCGCAAAGAGCGTATGTACGAATTCCTGGATCGCCTGATTTCTGTTGCGATTCCTCGTATTCGTGACTTCCGTGGCATATCCGGCAAGTCTTTTGACGGCCGTGGTAACTATAATATGGGCGTGAAAGAGCAGATCATTTTTCCTGAAATCGAATACGAAAAAATCGATGCTTTGCGTGGTATGAATATCACTATCACGACTACCGCGAAAACTGACGAAGAAGCGAAAGCTTTGTTGTTGGCATTCAAACTTCCTTTAAAGAAATGAGAGAAGACTAATGGCTAAGATGGCATTGATCAACCGTGAGCAAAAGCGTCGTGAAATGGTTGCGAAGTTCGCGCCCAAGCGCGCAGCTTTGCAAGCTGTAATCGAAAACTCCAAATTGAGCGATGAAGAGCGTGCTGCGGCGCGTGCTAAATTGCAAGCACTTCCACGCGATTCCAGTCCGGTGCGTCTGCGTAATCGTTGTGCGTTGACTGGCCGCCCACGCGGTACTTTCAGGAAGTTTGGCTTGGGTCGTATTAAGGTTCGCGAATTTGCTATGCGCGGTGAGATTCCAGGTATCGTTAAGGCAAGTTGGTAGGAGAAATTTATGAGTATGAGTGATCCAATCTCCGACATGTTGACTCGCATTCGCAATGCGCAGATGGCGGAAAAAGCAACAGTTACTATGCCTTCATCTAAGGTGAAAGTGGCTATAGCTGAAGTGTTGAAAGACGAGGGCTATGTTGATGGTTATAGCGTAGTGAAGGCTGAAGGTGGTAAGGCCAATCTGGAAATAGGATTGAAATACTACAGTGGTCGTCCGGTGATCGAAAAGATCCAGCGTATCAGCCGTCCAGGTCTGCGTATTTACAAGGGTTCCAATGACATCCCTAAGGTTATGAATGGCCTGGGTATCGCTATTGTTTCCACGTCCAAGGGTTTGATGACCGATCGCAAAGCGCGCGCCAATGGTATTGGTGGTGAGCTGCTCTGCGTAGTCGCGTAAGGAGATAAGCATGTCTAGAGTTGCTAAGAATCCTGTCGTCGTTCCAGCTGGTGTAGAAGTTGTTATTGCTGCTAATGAGATTTCCGTTAAAGGTCCTCTCGGTACCATCAAGCAAGCATTGACATCTGATATTACATTGGTGCGCGAAGGTGATCAGTTGTTGTGTAAGGCTGCCAATGGCGGCAAGCAGGCAGATGCTATGTCGGGTACCGTGCGCGCTTTGGTCGCAAACATGGTTACCGGAGTCAGCACCGGTTTTCAACGCAAGCTTACATTAGTCGGCGTTGGATATCGTGCCGCTGCGGCAGGCGATACTTTGAATCTAACTTTGGGCTTCTCACATCCGGTTTCTTACAAGATGCCAGCTGGTGTGAAGGTTGAAACCCCGACGCAGACAGAAATCGTTTTGAAGGGCGCTGACAAGCAGCGTGTCGGTCAGGTTGCTTCCGAGATTCGTGCATACCGTTCTCCCGAGCCTTATAAGGGCAAGGGTGTTCGTTATAGCGATGAAGTGGTGATCCTGAAAGAAACCAAGAAGAAATAATTGAGGCTGATATGTTGAACAAAAAAGAAGCGCGTCAGCGCAGAGCACGCAAAACCCGTGCACGCATTGCTGAAAAAAAGACTATTCGCTTAGCAATCAACAGAACGAATTTGCATATCTATGCGCAAATCATCTCTGCTTGCGGTAGCAAAGTACTCGCGAGTGCGTCAACTGCAGAAGTTGATGTTCGCAAGGAAATCGCAAACGGCGGCAGCGTTTCTGCTGCTGCAGTTGTCGGTAAGCGTATCGCTGAGAAGGCCAAGGTTGCGGGTGTTTCCCAAGTGGCTTTTGATCGTTCCGGTAATCGTTATCATGGTCGCATCAAGGCGTTGGCAGATGCAGCGCGCGAACATGGCTTACAGTTCTAATTGGAGTTGAATAATGGCTAAGCCGCAAGGAAAGAATCAGCAACAGGAAGAACGTGATGACGGCATGATCGAAAAAATGATCTCCGTGAATCGCGTCACCAAAGTTGTTAAGGGTGGTCGCATCATGGGTTTCGCAGCACTGGCAGTAGTTGGTGATGGCGACGGTCGTATCGCGATGGGTAAGGGTAAATCTAAAGAAGTGCCGGTGGCTGTACAAAAAGCTATGGAAGAAGCCCGCCGTAACTTGGTAAAGGTTAATCTGAAGAACGGTACTTTGCATCATACGGTAGTTGGCAAGCATGGCGCAGCCAAGGTGTTGATGCAGCCGGCCTCTGAAGGTACCGGCATTATTGCAGGTGGTGCGATGCGTGCTGTTTTTGAAGCTGTCGGCGTTAAAGACGTGTTGGCTAAGTGTATCGGTTCAAGCAATCCATACAACGTTGTTCGCGCGACGCTGAATGGTCTTCGGGCCCTGAACGCGCCATCTGAAATTGCGGCAAAACGCGGCAAGCAACTTGATGAGATCTTGGGGTAAGAAATGACACAAGCTAAAACAATCAAAGTTACTCAGATTAAAAGTCTGATCGGAACTAAGCAGTCACACCGCGATACAATTCGTGGTCTCGGTCTGCGTCGTATCAACCACACAGTGCAATTGGAAGATACTCCAAGCGTGCGTGGCATGATCAATAAGGTGTTTTACCTGGTTAAGTGCGAGGCGTAACAGATGAATCTCAATAATATTCAACCTGCAGCAGGTGCTAAGCACTATAAGCGTCGCGTCGGTCGCGGTATCGGTTCTGGTTTGGGCAAGACTTGTGGTCGTGGTCACAAAGGTCAAAAGTCCCGTGCTGGTGGTTTCCACAAAGTTGGCTTTGAAGGCGGTCAAATGCCTTTGCAGCGTCGTTTGCCTAAACGTGGTTTTGTGTCTCTGACACGTAATGACACAGCTCAAGTTCGTCTGTCTGATTTGCAGAATATGCCAGTTGAGACCATCGATTTGTTGGCACTGAAACAAGCTGGCGTGATTCATGCAAATGCGTTGTTTGCAAAAGTGATTCTTTGTGGTGAGCTCACTCGTGCTGTTAAATTGCAAGGTCTGATGCTGACTAAGGGTGCGCTCGCAGCGGTTCAAGCTGCCGGTGGTAGCCTCGCTGAGTAAGTCGCAGATGAGCGCGACTGGTAAGGTGGTTAGTAAGGGTAAGTACGGTGATCTGAGTCAGCGTCTCTGGTTCCTGCTGGGTGCATTGGTTGTGTATCGTATCGGTGCGCATATTCCTGTTCCCGGCATTGATCCTACTGTACTTGCGGACCTGTTTAAGTCACAAAAGAACGGCATCTTGGGCATGTTTAACATGTTCTCTGGTGGTGCGCTGTCGAGATTCACGATATTTGCATTGGGTATCATGCCGTACATTTCGGCATCTATCATCATGCAATTGGCGGCAATCGCCGTTCCGCATTTGGAGCAACTAAAGAAAGAAGGCGAAGCGGGTCGTCGCAAGATCACCCAGTACACTCGTTACGGCACTCTGGGTTTAGCTGTGTTCCAGGCTTTTGGTATCTCAATCGCGTTGCAGGCGCAACCTGGTTTGGTCCCTAATCCTGGTTCGTTGTTCCAGATGACCACAGTTGTTACTTTGGTTACTGGCACGATGTTCTTGATGTGGCTTGGTGAGCAAATTACTGAACGTGGTTTGGGTAACGGTATTTCGCTAATCATTTTCGCGGGTATTGCAGCTGGTTTGCCGAATGCGATTGGTAGTACTTTGGAATTGGCCAGAACGGGTGCCTTCTCCATACCTTTAGTGTTGTTCCTTGTGATTATTGCTTTTGGTGTGACCGCTCTGGTGGTATTTGTTGAGCGTGGTCAGCGCAAAATCTTGGTGAACTATGCCAAGCGTCAGGTAGGTAACAAGGTATATGGTGGGCAGAGTTCACATTTGCCTTTGAAGTTAAATATGGCCGGCGTAATTCCTCCCATCTTTGCTTCAAGTATTATCTTGTTCCCTGCAACGATTGCTGGTTGGTTCGGCTCAGGTACGGGCATGGGTTGGTTGAAAGACGTAAGTGAGAAATTATCTCCTGGTCAGCCTATCTATGTGATGGTGTATGCGGCTGCGATCTTCTTCTTCTGCTTCTTCTATACGGCTTTAGTATTTAGCCCTAGAGAGACTGCGGATAACCTGAAAAAGAGCGGTGCGTTCTTGCCAGGCATACGGCCAGGTGAGCAGACGGCGAAGTATGTTGAAAAGATCATGTTGCGTCTGACTTTGGTTGGTGCGATATATATTGCTGCAGTTTGTTTGTTGCCTGAATTCTTGGTTGTTAAATGGAATGTTCCATTCTATTTTGGCGGAACATCATTGCTGATTTTGGTAGTGGTAACGATGGACTTTATGGCACAGGTTCAATCCTACTTGATGACTCATCAGTATGAGAATCTGCTGAAAAAGGCTAACTTCAAAGCTGGGATTACACGCTGATGGCTAAAGAAGATGTGATTCAAATGCAGGGTGAGATCGAGGAATCGTTGCCAAATGCTACGTTCCGGATCAAATTGGAAAACGGCCATGTGGTATTGGGACATATTTCCGGCAAGATGCGCATGCATTACATACGTATCCTTGCTGGGGATAAAGTAACGGTGGAATTGACACCATACGATTTGAGCAAGGCAAGAATCGTGTTTCGTGCCAAATAGTTAAGCAAGTAAGGAGAAAATAATGAGAGTTCAAGCATCTGTTAAGAAAATCTGCCGTAACTGCAAGATTGTTATTCGTAAGCGCGTTGTTCGTGTGATTTGCACTGAACCTCGTCATAAGCAACGTCAAGGCTGATTGAGTAAAATCAGCTTTGGGTGTTATAATCTTCGTTTTTCAAATATAGGGTAGCTGCATGGCACGTATTGCAGGGGTGAATATCCCCAACCATCAACACGCTGTAATTGCTTTAACAGCAATTTACGGAATCGGACGCACTCGTTCACAACACATTTGTGTTGCGGCTGGCGTAAAGACCACCACCAAGATGAAAGACTTGACCGACGCAGAAGTTGAAAAACTGCGCGACGAAGTTGCCAAGTTCACTGTAGAAGGTGACTTGCGCCGTGAAACAACCATGAACATCAAGCGATTGATGGATCTTGGTTGCTATCGTGGTCAACGCCATCGTCGTGGTTTGCCATGTCGTGGTCAGCGCACTCGCACCAATGCACGCACCCGTAAAGGTCCGCGCAAGGCGATCGCCGGTGCTAAGAAGTAATTCGCTATAACGCTTTAGAGGAATAGATATGGCTAAGCCAAGCACGAAAGTGCGTAAAAAAGTTAAAAAGAACGTAGCTGAAGGTATCGCACACGTTCACGCATCTTTTAACAACACCATCGTTACCATCACAGATCGTCAAGGCAATACTTTGGCTTGGTCTACAAGTGGTGCTCAGGGTTTTAAGGGTTCTCGTAAGAGCACGCCTTTCGCTGCTCAGGTTGCTGCTGAGGTGGTTGGTAAGTCCGCTGCTGAATGCGGTGTTAAAAATCTTGAAGTACGTATCAAAGGTCCGGGCCCAGGCCGTGAGTCCGCTGTTCGTGCATTGAATTCTGCTGGTTTTAAGATCACCAGCATTTCCGATATCACGCCGGTGCCGCACAACGGTTGCCGTCCGCCTAAAAAGCGTCGTATCTAATTTATTGGGAGTCAATCTTGGCTAGAAATCTTGATCCAAAGTGCCGTCAGTGTCGCCGTGAAGGTGAGAAGCTGTTTCTGAAGGGCGAAAAGTGTTTTACCGACAAATGTTCTATCGAGCGTCGTGCATACGCGCCCGGTCAGCACGGTCAAAAGAAGAATAACCGTCTGTCAGAATACGGCACGCAGTTGCGTGAAAAGCAAAAAGTCCGCCGTATCTACGGCGTACTGGAAAAGCAATTCCGTTTGACATACAAGCTGGCTGCAGCTACTCGTGGCATCACGGGTGAAAGTCTGTTGCAAATCCTTGAGTCACGTCTTGACAATGTTTCATACCGTATGGGTTTCGGCGCATCACGTTCCGAAGCACGTCAAGTTGTTCGTCACAATGCTGTGCTGGTTAACGGTAAGCGTGTGAACATCCCCTCATATCAAGTTCGCCCAGGCGACGTGGTAGAAGTGAATGAAAAATCAAGGAATCAATTGCGCATCAAAGCAGCTCTGGCTGCAGCTGAGCAACGCGGTTTCCCTGAGTGGGTTGAGATGGATACCAAGGCATTCAAGGGTACCTTCAAAGCCAAGCCTCAGCGTTCCGAATTGCCTGCAACCATCAACGAGCATTTGGTTGTTGAGTTGTATTCCAAGTAATCCACGCGGAGTAGCTTATGCCTAAGAATGAATTTTTGAAGCCGCGCATCATCGATGTGCAAAGAATTTCCGACACCCAAGCTAAAGTGGTGATGGAGCCCTTTGAACGCGGTTATGGCCACACATTGGGTAATGCCCTGCGTCGTATCTTGTTGTCTTCTATGGCAGGTGCTGCACCTACCGAAGTGAAGATGGCTGGTGTATTGCATGAGTACGCCACAATTGATGGCGTGCAAGAAGACGTGGTCGACCTGTTGTTGAATCTGAAGGGCATCGTGCTGCGTTTGCACAATGTCAAAGAAGTTGTTCTGACTCTGAAGAAAGAAGGCCAAGGCGTGGTCACTGCTGCTGATATTAGCGGTAATGCAGACGTTGAAGTTGTTAATCCCGATCACGTGATCGCTCATCTGACTGCCGGTGGCAAGTTGGATATGCAGATCAAGGTTGAACAAGGTCGCGGTTATGTTTCCGCCATCTCTCGTCAGGCACCTAACGAAACTCGCGCAGTTGGTCATATTGCTCTGGACGCATCGTTCAGCCCGGTTAGCCGTGTGAGTTACGCAGTTGAAAGCGCTCGTGTAGAGCAGCGTACTGACTTGGATAAGTTGGTGATGAACATCGAAACGAATGGTGCGATTGACCCAGAGCAAGCGATTCGCAATGCGGCTCGTATCTTGGTTGATCAGTTCTCTGTATTCGCGGCATTGGAAGGCACAGAGCCAGTTGTTGAGAAGCCACAAGCACCTAAGGTTGATCCTATCCTGTTGCGTCCAGTGGACGATCTGGAATTGACCCCACGTTCTTCGAACTGCCTCAAAGCACAGAGCATCCATTACATCGGCGATTTGATCCAGTACACGGAGAACGATCTGTTGCGTACTCCTAATCTGGGTCGTAAGTCGCTTAACGAAATCAAGCAGGTTCTTGCTGAGCACAATTTGTCGCTTGGTATGAAGCTGGAAAATTGGCCTGTTGCTGCTGTTTAAGCACGACCGGCAACTTAAGAAGTAAGAAAGGCAAATCATGCGTCACCGTTCAGGTTTAAGAAAACTCAACCGTACCAGCAGCCATCGCTTGGCTATGTTCCGCAACATGACAGTTTCCCTGTTGCGTCACGAGCTGATCAAAACAACGTTGCCTAAGGCTAAGGAACTGCGCCGTGTTGCAGAACCTATCCTGACACTGGGCAAGACCCCAAGTTTGGCTAATCGTCGTTTGGCTTTTGCGCGTTTGCGTGATCGTGAAATGGTGACCAAGTTGTTTGATGAGCTGGGTCCACGCTATGCAGCACGTAACGGCGGCTACTTGCGCGTTCTGAAATTTGGTTTCCGTCAGGGCGACAACGCTCCTATGGCGCTGATCGAATTGATGGACCGTCCAGCTGACGCGACAGCGGTTGATGCTGAGTAATCAGTCTTGGCAGCAGTAAACAAAAAGCCGGGGAATCCCGGCTTTTTGCTTTTTGTCGTCCTTAAAATCTATATGCTTGTGTAGAATCTACACTCTGCATTATTTATTCTTACGGAGTAGACCCATGACTAACTGGTTTGAAGATAATTCTCTATCCATAGGCAAGACACCGCTTGTTCGTCTTAATCGCGTGACGGATGGTGCTAAAGCGATTGTGCTTGCCAAGATAGAAGGACGTAATCCTGCTTATTCTGTGAAGTGCCGTATCGGTGCCGCGATGATCTGGGATGCGGAGCAGCGTGGTTTGTTGGGACCAGGCAAACAAATCGTCGAACCGACTAGCGGCAATACGGGTATCGCACTTGCCTTCGTCGCAGCTGCACGTGGTATTCCTTTGACACTCACCATGCCCGATACCATGAGCGTAGAGCGCCGCAAACTGCTCGCTGTCTATGGGGCTAAGCTGGTGCTGACGGAGGGCGCCAAGGGTATGACTGGCGCGATTGCAAAAGCCGAAGAGATTGCGGCTTCTGATCACAGCTATGTGTTGCTACAACAGTTTAAGAATCCCTCCAATCCAGCCATACATGAAAAAACCACAGGCCCGGAGATCTGGTCAGACACCGACGGAAACATTGATATATTGGTCGCGGGTGTTGGCACGGGTGGCACGCTCACAGGCATCTCGCGTTACATCAAAAATACCCAACACAAAGCAATCAAGACGGTCGCAGTCGAACCTACTGCCAGCCCAGTGATTTCACAGCGTCTTGCAGGTGAGCCCAACAAGCCAGGCCCACACAAGATACAAGGCATAGGTGCGGGTTTTGTTCCTGACAATTTAGATCTCGCGATGGTTGATGCGGTAGAGTTGGTAACGAACGAAGAGGCAGTTGATTACGCACGCCGTTTGGCTAAGGAAGAGGGCATCTTGTGCGGCATCTCCTGCGGCGCGGCTGTTGCTGCCGCAGTGCGTCAGGCTAAGATGCCTGAGAATGCCGGCAAGACTATCGTTGTAATCTTGCCGGATTCAGGCGAGCGTTATCTAAGCTCGATATTATTCGATGGCATGTTTGACGATAAAGGATTGGCACTGTAGACGGTGATCACTTAAGCGTAATTGTCGGTTTGGCAACGAAACAGCCCACCTAACTAAGTGGGCTGTTTCGTTCTCAAGTTTATTCAGTGATTCTTCCGCGCAAGACTTTAAGATTACCCCGTTTGGCTTTTTCATCCACACGTTTGCGTTTTGCACTGCGCGAAGGCTTGGTTGCGATGCGCTTAATCACCTTTGCATTTGCTTCAGTGATGATGGATAGCAAGCGTGTGAGTGCATCCTCACGATTTTTATCCTGGCTGCGGAAACGCTGTGCTTTGAGGACAATCACGCCGTCTGTAGTCACTCGTTTATCCGCTAGTAGCATGAGCTTCTCTTTGTAAGCATCCGGCAGTGAAGATGCCATGATATCGAA
This sequence comes from Gallionellaceae bacterium, assembly GCA_027448945.1. Classification (GTDB taxonomy): domain Bacteria; phylum Pseudomonadota; class Gammaproteobacteria; order Burkholderiales; family Gallionellaceae; genus Gallionella. Next base: position 28,552 of record DAIDMQ010000017.1, on the reverse strand, counting down.
GCGTAAATGAATAGCGGTCGAGACCTTGTTGACGTTCTGTCCACCTGCACCTTGAGCACGTATCGCACTCAATTCAATCTCGTCATCAGAGATGCTGATGTGTGGAGTGATTGCTAACAAAGTATGTCGTGCCTAACCTTATCTTTCCAGCACTTGCAGTAGATACTTGCCTGTCACGCTTTTCTTGTTCTTGGCGATATCCTTGGGTGAGCCTTCGGCGATGATGCGGCCTCCTCCCATACCGCCCTCAGGGCCTAGATCGATGACCCAATCTGCGGTTTTGACGACGTCCAGATTGTGTTCGATGACGACGATTGTATTGCCCTGATCACGCAGCTTGTGGATGACTTTGAGTAACAGAGCGATGTCATGGAAGTGCAAGCCCGTGGTTGGTTCATCAAGAATGTAGAGTGTGCGGCCAGTGTCGCGCTTGGATAACTCCAGCGACAGTTTCACACGCTGCGCCTCGCCACCAGACAGTGTGGTCGCAGATTGTCCTAATGTGATGTAGCCCAAGCCCACATCCAGCAAAGTTTGCAGCTTACGGGCGATGAGCGGCACAGGCATAAAGAACTCGTGTGCATGTTCCACCGTCATGTTGAGCACCTGATGGATATTCTTGCCCTTGTACTGTATCTCCAGCGTCTCGCGGTTATAGCGATGACCGTGACACACGTCGCAGGGTACATAAACATCGGGCAGGAAGTGCATCTCTACCTTGATCACCCCGTCACCCTGGCAAGACTCGCAGCGTCCGCCTTTAACATTGAAGGAGAAGCGTCCCGGTCCGTAACCGCGTTCGCGCGCCGCTGGCACGCCCGCGAACAGCTCGCGTATCGGTGTGAACAAGCCGGTGTAGGTCGCGGGGTTAGAGCGCGGTGTGCGGCCTATGGGTGTCTGATCGACGTTGATGACCTTGTCGAAGAACTCCAGACCGGTGATCTCGCGATGCGGCGCAGGTTCCGTATTGCTCGCGTACAGATGTTGCGACACAGCAGGGTAGAGCGTGTCATTGATGAGTGTGGACTTGCCCGAACCGGAAACTCCGGTGACGCAGACCATTAAGCCGACCGGCAGATTGAGCGTCACGTCTTTGAGGTTATTGCCACTGGCTCCCTTGATGGTGAGCATGCGCTCCGCATCGGGCTTGAGTATCTTCTTGGGCATAGGGATGCTACGACGCCCGGTCAGGTAGTCGCCGGTGAGCGAAGCGGGATTGTCGCAAACTTCGGTGGGTGTACCTTCTGCGACCACCAAGCCGCCGTGTTCACCCGCACCTGGGCCCATGTCCACGACATAGTCTGCATGGCGTATCGCGTCCTCGTCGTGTTCGACCACGATCACACTGTTGCCCATGTCGCGCAGCATCTTCAGCATGTCCAGCAAGCGGTCATTGTCGCGCTGGTGCAAGCCTATGGAAGGCTCGTCCAGCACATACATCACGCCGGTCAGACCTGAGCCGATCTGTGAGGCCAGACGGATGCGTTGCGCCTCGCCGCCAGACAAGGTCTCGGCTGAGCGCTCCAGTGACAGATAGTCCAACCCCACATTGTTGAGAAAGCTCAAACGACTGGCGATCTCGACGACGATTTTCTCGGCGATGGCCGCTTTGTTGCCGTGCAGTTTTAGATTTTGAAAGAGTGCCAGCGCGTCGCGCAACGCCAGCGCGCTGATCTCGTAAATGGTGCTATCACCCACACGCACATTGCGCGCTTCGATGCGCAGACGTGTGCCTTTGCATTCGGGGCAGGGGCAGTTATTGAGGTACTTTGACAGTTCCTCACGCACCGTCGGCGAGTCGGTCTCCTTATAACGGCGTTCGAGATTATTGATGATGCCCTCGAAGGCGTGTTCGCGCAGTGTGGTCTTGCCGCGTTCGTTGATGTACTGGAACGGGATTTCGACCTTGCCGCTTCCGTATAGCAGCACCTGTTGTATGTCTTCACTCAGACTCTCGAACGACTGTTCCAAGTCGAAGCCGTAGTGCATGGAGAGATTGACCAACAGTTGATGATAGAACTGATTGCGCCTATCCCAGCCCTTGATCGCGCCGCCACTCAGGGACAAAGCCGGAAAAGCCACCACGCGCTTGGGATCGAAGAAACTGATGTTGCCCAAACCATCGCATTTGGGGCATGCGCCCATCGGGCTGTTAAACGAGAACAAACGCGGCTCTAATTCTTGCAGCGAGTAGTTGCAGATTGGGCAAGCGAACTTTGCCGAGAACAGATGCTCCTTGCCTGTGTCCATCTCTACGGCCAGTGCACGACCATCGGCATGACGTAAAGCAGTCTCAAATGATTCCGCCAGCCGTTGCTTGGACTCCACATTGACTTTCAATCTATCCACGACGATGGCTATCGTGTGTTTTTTGTTTTTTTCCAACTTCGGCAGTGCGTCGATTTCGTGCACTTCGCCGTTGATGCGCAATCGCGTAAAGCCCTGTGCGCGCAACTCGTCGAACAGTTCCAGTTGCTCGCCTTTGCGCTCCACCACCAGAGGTGAAAGGATCATCACCTTCGTGCCTTCGGGCAAAGCCAGCACATGATCCACCATCTGTCCGACCGATTGCGCTTGCAACACGATGTTGTGTTCAGGGCAATACGGATCGCCGGCGCGCGCAAACAACAAGCGCATATAGTCGTGGATTTCCGTGACCGTGCCGACTGTCGAACGCGGATTGTGCGAGGTGGCTTTTTGTTCGATGGCGATGGCGGGCGACAGACCCTCTATCAAATCCACATCGGGTTTTTCCATGAGTTGCAAGAACTGGCGCGCATACGCAGACAAGGACTCCACATAGCGGCGCTGACCTTCCGCGTACAAAGTATCGAACGCCAGTGAAGACTTACCCGAGCCCGATAGACCCGTGATGACCACGAGCTTATGGCGTGGCAGATCGAGATTGACGTTTTTCAGATTATGGGTGCGCGCACCGCGAATTTTGATGAGTTCCATGCTGAACTACCGGGATGAAAACGACCTCTGAATATACGCGAGTTTGAGGACTGACCCAACCTTTTGATAGGTGTTTTGAAATAAATAAAGGTCTTGAAATTTACCTCAAGCTCCCCATTTTGTTGTCAGGAGGGCGCCGCTCTCTGCTTACATTGAATTGGAGGATATTATGGCTAACGTTACACGTTATTTCCCTGCTGATGAAACCTTTGACGATTTGTTCAGAGGTTTCTTGATGCGCCCCGTCAAGATGGAAGGTCATCAGGAGATGCAGATCAAGATGGATGTTCACGAAGATGAGCGTGCTTACACCGTGCATGCTGAGATTCCAGGTGTGAAGAAAGAGGATATTGCCGTCACGATAGACGGCAACCAAGTGACGCTGGGTGCCGAAGTCAAAGACGAGAAAGAAGTAAAAGAGGGTCATAAGCTACTGCGTAGCGAACGTTATTATGGAAAAGTCACACGCAGTTTTGCACTGGCTCAAGATGTCGACGAGGCCAGCTCGGTTGCAAAATATAACAATGGTGTATTGGAGTTGGTCTTGCCCAAGAAGGCCACGGCGAGTGCACGCAAACTGACCATACAGTAACTTTTTAGGCAATTTGGTGGGGACGGTCAAACCGTCCCCTTTTTCTTGCACTTACCTTCGTTTACCAAAGCATGACTGCTGAAAAGCCCACGGGTCGTCACAGCATGCGGTTGACCTGTTAAGATACGCGCCTTCTGAAATTCGGCTTTACTCATTATGTCCGTTGTATCTTCTGTTATGAACCCCGCTGAAAAGCGCGCCAGCTATGGCTTGGCGGGTATCTATGGCCTGCGCATGTTGGGCCTCTTTATTATTCTGCCGGTGTTCGCTTTGTATGCCGAGCATCTGCCCGGCGGCGAGAATCATATGCTGATGGGTTTGGCACTGGGCGCTTATGGTCTGACCCAAGCCATCTTGCAGATTCCGGCTGGCTGGTTGTCCGACCGCTACGGTCGCAAACCTGTCATCTATATCGGCTTGGTGATCTTTGCCATTGGCAGCTTCATCGCCGCCTATGCCGACAACATCTACCTCGTCATCCTGGGCCGTGCCATACAAGGCGCCGGCGCGATCAACGCTGCTGTGATGGCGCTGACGGCCGACCTGACACGTGAAGAAGTTCGTACCAAGGCGATGGCAATGATAGGCATGACAATCGGCATCACCTTCTCCTTGTCGCTGATCTTGTCACCGTTGCTGCATGGCGTGATGGGGGTGCCGGGCTTGTTCGCGTTGACGGGCGTGTTGGCTTTTGTGGCAATGCTGTTGGTGCGTTTCGTCATTCCCAATCCGGCTATCACCCGCTTCCACAGTGACACCGAAGCGGGCCACGGCAAGTTCGCCGAAGTATTGCGCAACAAGGACCTGCTGCGTTTGGACTTTGGTATTTTTTCGCTGCACGCAATTTTGATGTCGGTGTTCATGCAAGTGCCTTTCGTCCTGAAAGCCAATGGGCTGATGGTCGAAGAGCATTGGAAAGTCTATCTACCCGTGATGTTGATCGCTTTCGTGCTAATGGTGCCGCCCATCATCATCGCCGAGACGAAGGGCAAGATGAAGCAAGTGTTTATGCTGGCTGTATTTTTGGCCTTCTGCGCACAAGCGCTGCTGATGTTCGGTCAGCATAGCCTGTGGGCTGTGGCGGCTGCACTGTTGATCTTCTTCTCCGCCTTCAATGTACTGGAAGCGACCCTGCCATCCTTGATCAGCAAGATCGCACCGCTGTCCGCCAAAGGCACAGCGATGGGCGTATATAGCAGCGTGCAATTCCTCGGCGCGTTCTTTGGCGCAGTGATGGGCGGCATCTTGATGCAGAATGTGAGCGGTAACGCGGTATTCATATTCAGCATGGTTTTGTTGGCAGTTTGGTTATTGGTGGCCAGCACGATGCGTCCTCCTGCAGCAGTCCGCACCAAGCTGTATCATCTGTCCCCATTGAGTGATGATGAGGCCTCCCAGTTGCAGCAGAAATTGCGCGAATTGAGCGGTGTGCGCGAAGTGCTGGTAGTCTCTATCGAAGCGATTGCCTGCCTCAAAGTTGATATGGTGGGATTTGATGAAGCAGCAGTTGAAAAATTAGTGAATAAATCTTAAAGGGAGCAAAGCATGTCGGTGAATAAAGTGATACTGATCGGTCGTCTGGGCAAAGATCCTGAGACGCGTTACATGACCAATGGTGAAGCTGTCACCAACGTAGGCTTGGCGACCAGCGAAACATGGAAAGACAAGTCCGGCGAGAAGCAAGAAAAAACAGAATGGCATAACCTTGTTTTCTATCGTCGCCTAGCAGAGATCGCGGGTGAGTACTTGAAAAAGGGCTCGATGATCTATGTCGAAGGAAAATTGCAGACCCGCAAATACACAGATAAAGCCGGCGTCGAAAAATACAGCACTGAAATCATCGTCAACGAAATGACCATGCTGGGCGCCAAGTCCACAGGCGGTGGCAGCTTCGAAGTGGTCGATCAAGGCGAACCCGCACGCGAGCCACAACGCGCAGCCCCAGCTCGTGCCGCGTCACCTGCACCTGCGGCCAAAGCAGCGCCAGCCAAGAGTAGCTTCGACAACTTCGATGACGACATTCCGTTCTAAAAACCACCATATAGATTATTGTTAATAATTTATAAAAGGCCCACGTCTCAATTGAGATTGTGGGCTTTTTAACGAGCGGCGTTTTGCTTAGAAGCGCGGGATTATTTTTGTGTGCTCAGCATTATCTGACATTAGTGTTCACCGTTAAAATTTGCGCTGCCCCTGATGATGAATTTACGTGCGAATGACTCTGCATTGACCGGTTTGCCGAGTAGATAGCCTTGCCCGCTGTGGCAACCGACTTCACGTAGCACATGAAGTTGCTCGGGTGTTTCAATTGCTTCTGCGATGGTTTTCATGTTGAGTGCGATGCTCACGCTGTGAATCGCAGTCGCGATGCCCCTGTCGCTTTCGTTGTCGACTATGCCATCCACAAATTGATTAGGAATTTTAAGGTAGGAAATCGAAAAATCTTTCAGGTACGACAAGGATGAGTAACCCGTGCCAAAATCGTCAATGGCGACCGGAATATCTTCCAGTTCAATCCTATGTAGATTACTAGCAATGTCATCGCTGCTCATTAGCAAGCGTTCGGTGATTTCAATGCCGATAGAGCGGGCAGGCAAATGGTATTTTTTCAGTTGCCGGGTAATGATGGCGAGTAAAGGTTGGCGTATCAATTGACGCGCGGCGACATTCACGAACAGGGTGCCCGGCAGGGGGGTACCGTTCTTGTGCCACTGGCTCAATTGCTGAGCAACCTGCTCAATAACCCATTCGCCAATATCCAGAATAAGGTCCGAATCTTCTGCGATAGGAATGAATTCGCTTGGGCCAACCTCGCCATGCTCGGCGCTATTCCAGCGCAGCAGGGCTTCTGCGCCGATCAGTTTGCCGCTCTGCAGATCGAATTCTGGCTGGTAGACCAGACTCAACTCGTTGGCTTCTATGGCCTTGCGCAGGGCATTTTCCAGTGTGTGTCGATTGGTGATTTTCTCTTTCAAGTCGGTGGTAAAAAACTGATAGCTGTTCTTGCCGTTTTCTTTCGCCAGATACATGGCCGAGTCGGCATTTTTGGTCAGAGCTTCTATGTCTCCCGCATCGTGTGGATACATGGCAATGCCAATACTGGCAGAGGTGAACACTTGCTGGCCATTTACTAGGTACGGCTTTGCAATCTGATTCAGGATGCGCTCCGCAGTGTGGGCAACTGATGTGTCGGATACCTCTTCCAGTAGCACGTTGAACTCATCGCCACCGATGCGCGCAACGGTATCCTCTCCGCGCACGCACAGCTCTAATCTGTCTGCGACCTGCTGCAGCAACAGGTCACCGCTGTCATGCCCGAGGTTGTCGTTGATGTTTTTGAAGTTGTCCAGGTCGATGAACATCAACGCAAGGGCGCTGCCCTGCCGCTTCGCACGGGCAAAGGCTTGTGTCATACGCCCCTTGAGTGCATTGCGGTTGGGCAAATTGGTCAATTCGTCATGATTGACCATATGTTCCAGCCGTTCCTGCGAGGCCTTGATGATCGTGATATCTGAAAAAATGGCGATATAGTTGGTCAACTCGCCCCGATCATCACGCACGGCATTGATGGTCAGCCATTCGAGATAGATTCTGCCATCCTTGTGGCGGTTCCATAGCTCTCCCTGCCACCATCCTTGGACATTGATGTCCTTCCACACGGCCTCATAAAATTTGGCATCCTGCTTTCCTGAACTGAGCACTTTGGGCGTCAGACCAATGACATCTGCCGCCGCATAGCCGGTGACTTTGGTGAATGCGGGATTAACCGTGACGATTTTTTGTTCGGTATCGGTGATGAGAATCCCTTCGCTGGCCGCATCGAAGAATTTTGCGGTCAACTTTTTTTGTTCGTCCAGTGCCTTGCGTTCTGTGATATCCAGTGCTTGGCAGCACACCGCCCTGACCAGGCCCTGTTCGTCATTGATCGGGTAGCAAATGAAAGAGAACCAGTATTGTTTGTCGCCAAGGACGATACGCTCCTCCATCTCTACCCGCGCCTTACGGTGCAAGACATCGAAGTGCAATTTCTCGAACAACGTGGACAAGTGCTCGGGGAATATCTGGCTATCCGTCTTGTCCGCCAGATCATCGTTGCGCAGGTCGAACAGATTTTCGAAGGCGCGGTTCACAAACTGGTATTGACCGGCTGTGTCCTTGATGCTGATGAGCATGGGCGAGTTTTGCATCACCGCCACCAGCCTGTCCTGGCTGGAAGAAATCGCCCGCTGCGCTTCGATCAGTTCGGTTTCGTCGATGAAGGTGACGATCACCCCGCCCAGTGTTTGATCCTGGGAAGTGTAGGGGAAGCTCAATACGTTGTAATGCTTGCCGCCAAAACTGGTTTGACGCATGCGCTTCATGCCATCCGACATCGCCAGTTCCGCGCTTTCCAACACATCATGCACAGGCAGTTGCAAACCAGCCAGGGACTTGCCCAATGTGTGCACACTGAAACCGAACTGACTGGCAGCTTCCTTGTTGTAGCGCAGCAAACGCAAGTCCCGATCGAGCAAGATCAGCGAAAAGCCGGTGCTGTTTTGCAGGTTTTCCAGCTCGGTATTGACTAAGGTGAGTTCGCCGCCTTTGACGATTAATTCTTGATTGACGGTAGTTAATTCCTCGTTGGTGGATTGCAGTTCTTCATTGGATGCCTCCAGCTCTTCATTGGAAGATTGCAATTCCTCGTTTGCCGCCTGCATTTCCTCGTTGAGCGCCTGTAATTCTTCGTTGGAGGTCTCCAGCTCTTCGATTACAGTTTGCAAATGTTCGCGCGTGGCGATCAGTTCATCTTCCAGTTCGCTGCTGGTGCTCAGGGGGTGATCCGGCTCCTGCACGGTATCCGCTTGCGTGGACAGCACAATGAAACTGATCAGGAAGAGTTTCTGTTCATCGCGGGATGAAACCGGATGCACTTCGATCTGCACGCTTTGCCCCGAGCGGTGTTTGACCGGACGTATTCTGCCCACTGCCGAGGTATGTTTGATTTCGGCGTGATGCACCAGCGTTTGCACCTCGGTGCGCCATTCGCGGCGCAGCAACTGCGCCAGATTTAGCTCCAGCTTGCCAGTCGGGAAGTGCAGGTAGCTCTGCATATCCCCGTGCACTTCGATCACATCCATATTTTTATTGATGAGCAGACTCGGCGGCGCATAGATCTCCGACAGCGCCTTGTGCAAGTGGCTCTCCTGTTTGCGCGGACTGCGCTCGGCGCTTGTTACAGGTGCTTTAATGCCGCCGTCCTGACTCGAATAAAGCGGGATGGGTATGGCCTGATCTTTGATCGCAATGCGTTTGAATATCCGTGCTTCCTTGCTGACCGGGGAGAACATATTCTCCTGATGCACGATACTTTCCGACTTCCCCAAAAACAGATAGGCGGAGGGTCTGAGCGCGAAATGGAATATCGACAACACCCGCGTTTGCAGCACAGACTGAAAATAGATCAACAGATTGCGGCAACTTACCAAGTCCAGACGCAAGAACGGTGGATCGAGCACCAAATCCTGTCGGGCGAACACCACCATGTCACGTATCGGTCGCGCAATCTCGTAGTACTCCGCCTTTCTTGTGAAATAGCGCGCGGTAATTTCGGCGCTGACTTCCGCCAGCGAGCTTTCGGCATAAATGCCGCGCCGCCCGACCGCCATCGCATCCAGATCGATGTCGGTGGCAAAGATTTGAATGCGGTAATCGTTGGTTTTGATACCCAAAATTTCCGAAAGCAAAATACCGATCGAGTAGGCTTCTTCGCCCGTGGCGCAACCCGGCACCCAGATACGGATCTCATCGCCGGTCTGCTTGCTGGCGACGATCCCCTCCAGCGTTTTGCGCAGACCATCGAAGCTGTTGCGGTCGCGAAAAAAAGCCGTCACGGAAATCAGGATATCTTTGCTGAGCTTGTTCAACTCGTCTGGATTTTTGCTGCAATAATCGAAATAGGCGGCGAGATTGTTCAGCCGGTTGGCAGCCATGCGCCGTTCCACTCGGCGCGACAAGGTTGCCTCTTTGTAACCGGAGAAATCGATCTTGGACTGCTTGTAAACCATTTGCAGCAGCCCCTTCATGGTGGCCGGTGCATTCTCCTGCTTGGCGGTGCGGTTGATCAAACCGTGCGCGCGGGCGATGGCGGTGATCTCTTCCGCGATGCCCTTGCAGCTCAGTACCCACTCGACACAGCCGGTGCTGATGGCCGCCTGCGGCATACCGCTGTATTTCGCCACTTCTGGGTCTTGCGCAAACGTGAAGCCGCCTGCCGCCTTGATTGCCGCGATTCCCGCCGCACCGTCCGAGCCGGTGCCGGACAGAATAACGCCGATCGCATCCTCGCCCTTTTCCTCCGCCAGCGAATTGAACAATGTCGTGGCGGAGGGTTTGGGCAAGACCGTTTTGCCCGGCACCAACAATCGCATCACGCCGTCCTTGAGTATGATGTTCCAGTTGGCAGGGGTCACGTAGATGATATTGGCTAAAGGAATTTCGCCATCTTCCGCATCCTTGACCATCATTGATGTTTCGCGGGCGAGCAAGGGCACCATCATGCTGCGATGGGTCGGCGACAAGTGTTGAACAACGATGTATGGGACGCCCAGATCATCGGGCAACATGCGTATCAAATTCGAGAGCGCCTCCAGGCCGCCTGCAGATGCGCCGATGCCGACAATGAAGTTGCGCTCTTCCGCGAGCGGCACTACAACAGCCGTCGTTTTTTTGGTCTTGGGTGCGCTGCTTTTTGTTGAAGTTTTGCGCGGTTTTACGGGTTTTTTACTGATCTTTTCCGCGATAAAATTTCGCTCTTCCTCAAGGGTGTTGCTCGGTACTGGTTCTGGTGCATTTTTAATTATGCTAGATGGAGAAGACTTTGCAATTTTTGCTGGACGGGCTTTTGTCACGACGAGCTACCACACAATTTTAAAGAGGCGGCATCTTACTCGCCCCCTCCGCTCGCGGGAAATCGGGAAAACCCTTGTTAGCACATAAGGGTTTCCTTTAGTCATTTTTTAAAATGGGGGCTAAACAGTATTTTTCTAATGTGCAGCTGCAATCCAATGTGTGGCATAGCGTATCAAGTCGGCCCCATCTTTTAAATGTAATTTGACCCGAATATTGGCGCGATGCACTTCTATGGTTTTAATACTGCGACTCAGCAACTGGGCGATCTCCCGACTGCTATGACCGGCGCCGATCAGATGCAGCACCTCAAACTCGCTCGGGGTCAGGCTATTAATCAACAATTCGGCCTGCGAATTTTCGGTAAATAGCCGGTTGAACAACTTGGTATGCATGGTCTCGCTCAGATAAAAATTTCCTTTCAATACCACGCGTATCGCGTTAATCAGCATCTCGCCCGTCTCATCCTTCATCAAATAGCCGCGCGCCCCGGCGCGCAAGGCACGCTCCGCATAAGCATTTTCGTCATGCATGGAAACGACTAGCATGGGCAAGGAGGGAGTCAGGATATGGATGCTCTTGATCAGATCCATCCCCGACAACGTTTTGAGTGATAGATCGATTAGTACGATGTCGGGATAGTGCTCGGATTCGAGTTTTGCCATCGCCTCACCGCCGTCTTCAGCATCGCCCCATACCTCCATGTCCGGCATGGCATTGATGAGCATCGCCAAGCCGTTCCGCACCATGGCATGGTCATCCACGATCATGACTTGTGATTTTAGGGACAAGATGCACACCTCCGTTATTTTATGGCCTAAGCCCTTAACCTGTTATTAATCGGCTTGCTTGGCAGAATGTTACCGTTGGCAAGGACTTGTTACTAGGGGGGTGAGTAGCGCGGATATACTTGCGCACCAAAAAAACCACAATTCCTTGGGTACGGCATATGGCTTGATGTGCCGGTGTATGCCAATGATCCGGCGCACGTTGTACCGCCTGATTTTGGCGCATGGCAATGGCGTAATGAATCTGCCGCTGCTCGATGCCATTGAGAAATGCGCTGTCGCCCAACCCGCTGTTGGCAGGCAGTTGAACAGTCGCATGACTGTCTTGGAATGAGTCATTACATTTGCAGCTGAGTGCACGCTTGGGCACAGGATCGTGGCGAATGGGGCAGCATGGTGGCCCGCTTGCGTATTGCGGCTTTACGAGCTAATAAACAGATATATCATGCAGTGCAGCGAAGCTTGAGTATCTAGGTTCGGGGCAAACTCTCAAAGCGTATCCCCTAGTACCTGTTCACTGCGGAGTGAGGCGCTGAGTTCTGCCAACTCCAGTAGTTGCATGCCCAGAATGGCTTGTTCGGGCGGCACCGGATTGGGGGCGCCGTGCAAGATCGCATCACGCACACCTTCGTAGTAAATGCGATAGTCACCAAGGGCTGTCGGGATGTTATGGCTTTGCAAACCCAAAGGCGTGTCCAGATGCAAAGTACCGTCCAGGGGATCTATCCCCCAGTTTTTATTGCCCGGTTTGTTACCCAGTTTCAACGCATCTTCCTGTGAGTCGGTGCCGAACTTGGTATAGCTGCCATGTTGCCCGGACAATACGAAGCGCGGCCTTTCATTGGCCGAGAGCATGCTGGCATGCAAGATGACACGCAGCTTGGGATAGCGCAATAAGACATGAAAATAATCTATCGTTTCGGCATGTTGACGCTGTATAGCGAAGTCTGCATGGATTGCGAGTGGGGGGCCGAAAAGTTGCAACACTTGATCGAGTAAATGCGGCCCCAAGTCATACCACAAGCCGCTGCCGTCACCCGCCTGTTCGCGCCAGCGCGCTCTGACCACCGGGCGATAACGTTCGAAGCGAGACTCAAAGCTGTGCAATTCGCCCAGCGTGCCTTCGTCGATGATCTGTCGCACGGTGAGGAAGTCGGCATCCCAGCGGCGATTCTGGAATATCGATAAGAATAGGCCGCGTGCTTTAGCCAGCTCGGTCAGTTCACGGGCTTGTGCGGTATCTAGTGTGAAAGGTTTGTCCACCACGACATGTTTGCCCGCCAGCAGTGCTTCTTTGGCGAATGGGAAGTGTGTGACATTGGGGGTGGCGATGACCACCAGATCGGCTTTGGTCTGCTCCATCAGCTCGTTCATGCGGGCACTGACAGTGACGCCAGGGTGGTCTGCCCAGACTTTTTCTGCACTATTGGAGTAGACACCGACCAGTTTAAGTTCCCCCACACTGCAAATCAGCGGCGCATGCAATTTACTGCCTGCATAGCCATATCCGACCAGTACTACTTTTAGGGTGTCTGTCATGGCATCCATCCTATTCTTCAGAATAGCGGGGGGAAGACGGTTGTATCACCTAAAGCTATTCACGGCAATACGGTTGAGGGCATAGTTATTTTGGTCTAGCCAAAAACGCCCCTGAATATCGGGCGTTTACTGTTCATGCTTGGGAGGAAATTGATGAACTATTGAGTGGCAACCTCGGGATGTTTATCCGCGACTACTTGGTCGATTACTGACATCACATCAAGGCTGGCCGACTCTGCCGACTTGAGTGCAGACATGATTTGATCTTGTACGATGTTATCTTTAGACCAATTAAGATCCAGCAAGCGCACCACTTCATGCACACTACTATGGACCTTGCTATGCGGTTCAACCAATTTACGATAAGAAGGTGAATCCCCAAATACTTCCTTGGCAGGTCCCTCGTACCATTTTCCTAAGCGGCAATTGTGATGATCTACACTAATCATTTTCTTAAACTCATCGTTACCCGGGTCGTTGACGATGACATAGGCACGCTGTTTATAAATGACGTGGTCGACTTTAACTAATGAAGCGAAACTCAAATCTTGCGCATAACGTGCTGACGCCAAGGTTGTCACGGCTGATTCGTAGAATTGACCGAACTTTTGTTCCAACTTGCCGATGACGGTTTGCGAGGCATTTGCGATTTCGTGCATCTCTTCAGAATCAACCAGCATCTTGGCAGCCTCACTTTGCAGTGTCTGCATGATGCGACCTATCGACTCTGAAGCGTTCTTGGTGTTTTCGGCAAGCTTGCGTACTTCGTCGGCGACCACCGCAAATCCGCGTCCGGCTTCTCCTGCTCTTGCCGCTTCGATGGCGGCATTGAGTGCCAACAGATTGGTTTGATCTGCGATGGAAGTGATTAACCCGACCGCCTTATTTATTTCACTGCTACGCGCATTGAGTTGGGTAATGGACTCGTTAGCATTGTTGACACGTTTTACAATACCGGCCAGTCTTTGCACGACATCGCTTACGGATGTTTGGCTTTCTTCTGCATCGTCTCGGGTTTTGCGGCTGCCCTTGGCGAGCTGTTCCATATTGTCGTTGATGACCTTCAGGTCATGCTGACTGGACATCAGGTTCTTAAGCAAATTCTCGGTGTTTAGTTCATGGGCTTTAGACAGCAGCTGCGTGCGCATCGCTTCTATCTTTTGTTTGGTCATGCCTTCCAATAGTACATTCTGATTGACCAAGCCTTTCTTGAAACCACCATGCATACCGCTATTCATCGCCTTGCGCGCGAAGTTGCAAGCCAGATTGGCACGGAAACTGGTCTCCTGTTCGCGGAAAAATGCGCCCAACTGATCCAACATGTCGTTGACACTCCAGCACAGCATGCTGATTTCGTCGCGTGCATTTGAAATACCCGTGACACGTTTGTTGAATCTCCCTTGCGCGACTTCTTCAATCACATCTTTGAGTCTGGCGACAGGCCCCAACCAGCGACGAGTGAGATATTGACCCAGCGCAGAAACTGCCACGCTGACGATTAGAAAGCCAACCATGAAGATGTCTGCGCCGTTGAGGACAAAGCTGGTCGCGATGATGGCCAGTGTTCCCAGTGAGAACGCCCACAAGAGTGCGGAAAACTTAGATTGCAAGGACCAGTTCGTCATAGCTCAACCCCTTCTCATTCAATATATCGACCAATACTTTGGTACCGGCTTCGATCGCGCCGGCTGCGCCAGCTTTTTTTTCTGCTTCCAACATCAATCCGTATACCGCAGCGGCAGTTTGTATCCCGCTGAGTTTGGGTTTGCGCCGTACTGAAAAATATCCCGTGATAGTTCCGGATGGATCGAAGGTCGGCGTGACATTGGCAAAAACCCAATAGAAACTGCCGTCCTTAGCCATATTCTTGACATAGGCGAAGCACTCTTCCTTGGCCTGTATCTTGTCCCACAGCAATTTGAAGACAGAACGCGGCATGTCAGGGTGGCGGATGATGTTGTGCTGCGTACCCAGCAATTCATCCTCTGTATAGCCCGAAAATTCGATGAAAATGCGATTTCCGTAGGTGATGCGTCCCTTGGTGTCAGTGAGCGAAACGATGAAATCATCTTCGCGCATGACGCGCTCGACCGCAGTTGGTGTAATGGCTCTTTTCATGCGACTCCTCCTGCTTACTTTTCTGTTCTTGATATCTGGCTACTATCGGCCAGATTTTGGAAATCTTGAGACTGTATGCTACGGCCTGCCTCTGTAATGGTAAGAGGAGAATAACGAAGTTAAATTGGCTTTATTCGCGGCGAATGCGAAGTCTTAAGGTCTGCAGACATCGTCGCCATGAGTGCGCCAAAGCAGGGCGCGATGTTTTCTTGGGGGCCAAAATGGTGCCCCATTCTGCGCGGAATTGATCAGAAAGCACCGTATATATGGATTGGCTTGGATATTGCTTTTACCTTAGCTGTACGTCCAACCACATATAGGTCAAGTAGGATAAATATGGATTCAATGTCACACATCATCCAGGGAGATAAAGAGAACTCTTCATGGTTCAAAGAGTATCTGGTCAAATTATTGCAGGACCGCGACAGTATCGGACTGACTGAAATGATACGTCAGGTCGACGCGCTGATGATTACCGTGGAGCCGGGCTGTTCGGTGGCCTATGTCAGCGAATTGGCACTGATGACGCCTTATCACTATCTGGTCACGCTGGAGTCCGAGTCGCACTGGACGCACGTGTTGCGTATCGACATGAACTCCCCGGATATTTTGGTACGCGAGGTTCGCAACCCGAATACCTTCGGTATTTTCCGCAGCCTTAACGAGGTCTATCCCATAGGCGCGCATAAACCCAACTCGCGTTACATGGGTGAGATTTTTCGCGTCACCAATCTGCACGAGGTAGTCGAGTTGCAGAAGTCGCGCGAGGTGCGCTTCTTCAATCAAGACCAGATACGCAAGTTGGAACTGCCGGGCAATATGGCCATCGTTAAGCCATCGCCCTATACGCACAACATCGTCGGTTACTGGGAGCGCCCGCAGGCAGACATACGCGTGTATGCGTTGGGCAACAGCATGATCAATGACGATGTGAATCGCGGCTATCGGGAGGCCAAGGCGATACAAAGCAGACTGGGTATTGAAGCCATAATTTTGCCGGTGGACCATCTGGCGACACGGGTCTACAGCCAGAACCGCGAAGTGGCGATACTCGAATATCTCACCCTTTCTAGTTATTACTACTGGGGCTCTTACGATATCGAGGATCAAAGCTCGTCCACCAATGTCACCAAGAGCGTTCATTACGAAGAGGAACGCATCAGTCCAGCTAAAGTGTTTACCGCCGCCAATCATCCGTATTTTGTTAATCACATTGTCGGCAAGCCTTCGCCTACCGAGCGCTTTGTGCGCAACTATGGACCGCGTTTGCACCACATCGCACTCAGTGTGGCGGATGGCGAGACTAAGGGGGTCGCCAATATCGATTATGTGGTGGATGCGATACGCGCGAACGGTAAAGACTTCCTGCTTGATGTGATAGGCTCCAAAGAAGAAGGTCTGAAGCAGATATTTTCCAGTGCCTCCGAACACTCATCACTGATCGTTGAGTACGTACAGCGCTTCGGCGACTTCGAGGGATTTTTCACCAAGCAGAACGTCGCAGGACTGACAGAAGCGGCTGGCGTGGAAGATAACCTCAGACTATTGCAGGCTGAAAGCACGGGATAACTATGACCATCAAAGTCGCACTTAATCACAAGACACGCTACATCTACGACAAGCCGGTACAACTGTCGCCGCATGTATTCAGGCTGCGCCCCGCGACGCATTCGCGTACTCCGGTGAGCGGCTACACGCTTAAGATTAAGCCTGAAAAGCATTTCATTAATTGGCAGCAGGACCCGTTCGGCAATTATTTGGCGCGCGTGGTGTTCCCGGAAAAGTGCACCGAACTTTCTGTAGAAGTGGAGTTGATCGCCGAAATGACGGTGATCAATCCCTTCGATTTTTTCTTGGAAGATTATGCCGGGCAATATCCCTTCGACTATCCGCAACAGTTGCGCAAGGAACTCGCGCCCTATTTGGAAGCGACAGAAGAGGGCGCGGGACTCACCGCGTTCATGGCGGACATATCGCGCAAGCCAATAGCCATCGTGGATTTCCTGGTTGCAGTCAATCAGCATGTCTACAAGACTGTGAACTACTCGATACGCATGGAAGCCGGTGTGCAAAGCTGTGAAGAGACACTCGGCAAGCGCTTGGGTTCTTGTCGTGATTCCAGTTGGTTGTTGGTTCAGGTACTGCGGCATTTGGGTTTGGCGGCACGCTTTGTGTCCGGTTATTTGGTGCAACTGACGGCGGATGTGAAGGCACTGGATGGACCGTCAGGAACGGACAAAGATTTCACCGACCTGCATGCATGGGTTGAAGTCTATGTGCCCGGTGCAGGCTGGATAGGCTTGGATCCCACTTCAGGTTTGTTTGCGGGTGAGGGTCACATACCGTTGGCTTGTACGGCAGATTATGTGAGTGCTGCGCCGGTTACCGGGGGGTATATCGGCAAGGCCGAGACCACCTTTGAATTCAGCAACAGTGTCACGCGCATCCATGAAGATGCACGTGTCACCAAGCCTTATTCGGATGTGCAGTGGCAAGCTATCGATGTACTGGGTAATAAAGTCGATGCCGAACTTAAAAAGGGAGATGTGCGGCTGACGATGGGCGGTGAGCCGACCTTTGTATCCATAGACGATATGGATGCACCGGAGTGGAATATAGAAGCCGATGGTGAGCAGAAGCGCAAATTGGCAGGGCAGTTGCTGCGCCGCTTGCGCGATAGTTTCGCACCCGGCGGGATGCTGTATCACGGGCAGGGCAAGTGGTATCCGGGCGAAGCGTTGCCGCGCTGGCAGCTAGCGTGTTTCTGGCGCAAAGATGGCAAGGCGATATGGCGTACACCTGAGCTATTGGCAGATGCAAACAAGGATTATGGCTATGCCCTGGATGATGCGGAGCGTTATATAGGCGAGCTGGCATTGCATCTTGGCATCAAGGGCACACACATACGTCCCGGCTTTGAAGACCCCATGCATCACTTGTTGCAAGAGGCGGTGCTGCCGAACAATCTTGATCCACTCAAAGTTGATCTTAAGGATGATTTGGAAAGACAGCGTCTGGCACGCATTCTTTCGGCAGACTTGGGCAAGGCGGTTGGATATTTCTTGCCGCTGCATTGGAGTCATACACTCAAGACTTGGAGCAGTAGCGCGTGGGAATTCCGTCGCGGTGAGATGTTCTTGTTACCGGGCGATTCTGCGATGGGTTTGCGCCTGCCTTTGAATAGCCTGCCCTGGGTGGCTTACGAGGATAGGGATCATGCGCCCGAACGTAGTTTATTCGAGGCTGTGGAAGCCTTGGCTGAGATCGACAACGAGATTGGCAAGCGTTACGGAAAGAAGGAAAAGGCAGCTGCACCGGCTAACCAGATGGATGAAGCGGAAAGCAGCAAAGTGCCGGAATATGTGCCTCACACCGCGATATGTGTAGAAGCGCGCTCGGGTCGTCTGCATGTGTTCGTGCCACCGACCCATACACTGGAACATTATCTGGACATTATCGCTTCCATAGAGGCGACGAGTCTCAAGCTGAACATACCCGTCCTGATTGAAGGTTATCAACCACCGCATGATGTGCGCCTGGTACGGTTGCCAGTGACGCCCGATCCGGGCGTCATCGAGGTGAATATCCATCCCGCCTCCAGTTGGCAGGAGCTGGTGCATAACACCACGACGCTCTACGAGCAGGCGCGGCTGACGCGTTTGGGTACCGAGAAATTCATGCTTGATGGCCGGCATACCGGAACAGGTGGCGGTAATCACGTCACGCTTGGGGGTATCACGCCAGCTGATAGTCCTATTCTGCGACGGCCTGATTTGTTGCGCAGCCTCATCACTTATTGGCAACATCATCCCGCGCTGTCTTATCTGTTCTCGGGTTTGTTCATCGGCCCCACCAGCCAGGCGCCGCGTGTGGACGAGGCACGCAATGACAGCCTGTATGAGTTGGAGATCGCTTTCCAGCAGATGCCCAAGGGCGAGGTGCCCGCGCCTTGGTTGGTCGACAGGTTGTTGCGCAATCTGTTGGTGGATATGACGGGCAATACACACCGCAGTGAATTCTGTATCGATAAACTTTACGCACCCGGTGCCGATGCGGGCAGATTGGGTTTGTTGGAACTGCGCGCCTTCGAGATGCCGCCGCATGCGCAGATGAGTCTGATGCAGTTGCTGTTGTTGCGTACTTTGGTCGCATGGTTCTGGAAGACACCCTATGAGAAACCGTTGATACCTTGGGGCACACAGTTGCATGATCGCTTCATGTTGCCGCATTTTGTCGAGAGTGATATCCGCGCTGTGGCACACGACCTGCAAGCTGCCGGCTATGCTTTCCAGACCGACTGGTTCGCGCCCTTTATTGAGTTCCGCTTCCCCCGTTGCGGCAATGTACAGATAGGTGACATCGATCTGCAGCTGAATACCGCGATAGAGCCCTGGCATGTGTTGGGTGAGGAGATCACCAGTGGCGGCATGGCCCGTTACGTGGACTCTTCCGTGGAGCGCTTGCAAGTCAAACTCGGCGGGGCAAGCGGTGACAGATACGCGGTGCTGTGCAACGGACGTCGGGTTCCCTTACGCGAGACCGGGACGAAAGGCGAGGTTGTAGCCGGCGTGCGCTTCCGTGCGTGGAACCCGCCATCCGCCCTGCACCCCAGTATCGGTGTGCAAGCGCCACTGGTATTCGATGTGTTGGATACATGGAGTGACAGCATCATCGGCGGATGTACATATCACGTCAGCCATCCGGGAGGAAGGAGCTATGACACGCTGCCCATCAATGCCAACGAAGCTGAAGGACGCCGTATCAGCCGTTTCTGGGATCACGGTCACACGCCGGGCAATGAACGCAAAGTGACACCTCAAGCAGAGGTCAATCATAGTTTTCCTTACACGCTGGATCTGCGATGGCAGGGATAACTGAAGCTGATTGAATCGCCGCTCCATTACTGGGCGCACCACAATCCATCTTGGTGCGGGAGGGCTGCCGGCTGCCCGATAGCCGGACGAGCACCATCAATTAAACAGTGACTTAGTTCGCTGGCACGGCTATTGCTGAAAGTAAGCCTGAGAATTGTGGTGAAAAGGGATATGCATTATGAGTAAGTCTATCTTTAACGAGATGTTGCAAGACAACGGCGATGTGCGTCATATCTATGCACGCTATTCCGCGTGGTTGTCCAAGCAGCCTGACGGCACTTTAGAGCGCAACAGTGCCGAAGCCGAATTGCTGTTCCGTAGACTGGGTATAACCTTTGCTGTCTATGGCGAGACTTCAGGCGCAGAACGCGTGATCCCGTTCGATGTGGTGCCGCGCATCTTCGGGGCGCAGGAATGGAAACGCCTGGAGGCGGGGCTGAAGCAGCGTGTGCGTGCTTTGAATGCTTTCCTGCATGACATCTATCACGATCAAGCCATCATCAAAGCCGGGATCATCCCGGCCCGGCAAGTGTTGGGCAATGCCATGTATCGTCCCGAGATGCAGGGTATAGATTTACCCAATCAGGTTTACGCCAGCATCGCCGGCATCGACTTGGTGCGTGTTGCGGAGAATGAATTCTACGTATTGGAAGACAATCTGCGTACACCTTCGGGTGTGTCTTACATGCTGGAGAACCGCAAGACCATGATGCGATTATTCCCCGAACTGTTCGCAACTCATGCCATCGCGCCGGTAGATCACTATCCCCAGATGTTGTTGGATACCTTGCGTGAATCAGCCCCCGCACATGCGGATGATCCGGTGATCGTGGTGATGACACCGGGCGCATATAACAGTGCGTATTTCGAGCATGCTTTCCTGGCCAGCCAGATGGGTGTGGAGTTGGTGGAAGGTCAGGACATGTTTGTGCAACACAACAGAGTCTATATGCACACCACTGAAGGCCCGCAAGAGGTGCATGTGATCTATCGTCGTGTGGATGACGATTATATTGACCCGTTAGCATTCAATCCGGATTCGACACTGGGTGTGCCCGGTTTGCTGGAGGCGTATCGTGCCGGCAACGTGGTTTTGGCCAATGCGGTCGGAACCGGTGTGGCAGACGATAAATCGACATATTTGTTTGTGCCGCAGATGGTCGAATTCTATCTGGGTGAAAAGCCTTTGCTATCCAATGTGCCGACTTGGTGCTTGAGTAAGCCTGATGATCTCAAATATGTTTTGGAACATTTGCCCGAACTGGTTGTTAAGGAAGTGCAAGGCTCCGGAGGCTATGGCATGTTGGTTGGACCAACCAGCTCCAAGGCGGAGATTGAAGCTTATCGCGCGCGTATCTTGAGCGGCCCCGAAAACTTCATCGCACAGCCCACCCTGGCACTGTCGGCCTGTCCGACACTGGTAGAAGAGGGTGTGGCGCCGCGTCATGTCGATCTGCGCCCGTATTTGTTGTCGGGTAAAGAAGTGCGTTTGGCACCCGGCGGACTGACACGTGTCGCGTTGGCGGAAGGCTCGCTAATAGTGAACTCGTCGCAGGGCGGCGGCACCAAAGACACTTGGATATTGGAGGAATAAACATGTTATCGCGTACCGCCGACAACCTGTTCTGGATGGCTAGACATATAGAACGTGCGGAGAACACCGCTCGTGTGTTGGGTGTTTCACATCTTAATTCCATGTTGCCCTCCGACATGACCGGCGATGCCTATCTCTGGTATGCACCGCTGAATATCACCGGATGTGCGCCCGGCTATGAAGCGCGCTACGACAAAGTAACAGCGGAGCAAGTGTCGCATTATCTGGCATTAGACCCCGAGAATCCTTTCAGCATCTATTCCAGCCTCAAGTTGGCCAGGCAGAACGCGCGTGCAGTGCGCGGCGCGATTACCTCGGAGATGTGGGAGAGCATCAATGCGACATGGTTGGAATTCTCGCGTACCAGTAAAACGGTATCTTACGAGGGCATCTTCAATCTGGCAGACTGGGTCAAGGACAGGTCGCATTTATTCCGGGGTGTGACTGCCGGCACCATCCTGAAAGATACGGCACATAGCTTCATACGCTTGGGCACTGTGCTCGAACGTGCTGACAGCACTGCCCGCATCCTGGATGTGAAATATCACATCCTGCTTCCGAATCTGCAAGATATCGGCGGTGCGGCTGACTACTACCAGTGGGGCTCCTTGCTTAGATCCGTGAGCGCTTTCGAGGCTTATCGCAAGCTCTATCGGGATGTGATCACGCCGCTGAATGTCGCAGAACTCCTTATCCTGAACCCCAAGATGCCACGATCCTTGCATGCTTGCATGAATGAGGTAGATGCGATCTTGGAAGATATAGACGGTGAATCGGGCAAAGAAGCGCGGCGTCTATCGGGAGAATTGCATGCGGCTTTGCATTACGGTCGTATCGAGAAAATATTCGAGTTTGGTCTACATGAGTATCTGACTGCCTTCGTCGAGCGTAACCATCAACTCGCACTGGAGATACGCAACAGTTACCTGGCGCGTAATGAGGGATCCGGAATGGCGAGCATGGTTAAATCCCAAGACCAAGTACAATAGCGTACGTAAAATTTTTCCAGCCTAGCAAACATGACTTATTGTGTAGCAATCAAACTCAAAGCCGGTCTGGTATTCGCATCAGATTCGCGCACCAACGCCGGGGTAGATCAGGTCGCCTGCTTTAAGAAAATGCGAACCTTCGCCAATGATGGGGATCGCGTCATTGTCACCATGAGTTCGGGTAATCTTTCGATTACACAAAGTGCAGTGAACCTGATAGAGCAGCGTGGACAACATTCCGATAAAGCCAACATCTGGAACGCCGAATCGATGTTCGATGTCGCCACCCTGATGGGCGATTGCATGCGCGAAGTGCGCAAACATAACGAGGCTTATCTGGCGCAAAGCAATGTTGACATGGGCGCGAACTTTATCGTGGGTGGACAGATACGCGGAGAAGCACCACGCTTGTTCATGGTGTATTCGGAAGGGAATTTCATCGAGGCGACCGAAGAGACACCTTACTTTCAGATTGGCGAAACCAAGTATGGCAAGCCTATCTTGGACAGAGTGATAACGCCTGAAACCAAGCTTATGGAAGCCGTTAAATGTGTACTCGTGTCATTCGACTCGACGATGCGCAGCAATATCTCCGTCGGTATGCCTATTGATCTGGTAAGTTACGTTAATGGCAGCCTGTATATGGGGATGCAGCAACACGTCACACAGGACGACGAGTATTTTGCCAAAATCACCAAACGCTGGAGCGAGGGTCTGCGCGGTGTGTTCGCGTCTTTGCCGGATCCCGAATGGAGCCAAGGTAGTCAAGACACGATGCAGCATTTCTTCAATCAGTCTTAGATTAAGCCTTTATCATGCAAGAGGCCTGCTGTATGGCAGGCCTCTTTGTTTTTCAGCCACCCGAATTATGCGTAGCAGCGCAAGCGACGTGAGAATTGTTGCAAGGCCTCTATGCCACTGTCTTCAGCACGCCTGCACCAGTCTTCCAGGTCTTTGACCAGTTGCTCTTTGGTCGCGGTTGAACGCTGCCAGATCGCCGCCAGTTCCTGACGCAGGGTGTAAGCCACGCTCAGGTTTTTGCTGTTCTGTATGACCAGACTCAATTTGAGTTTTTCCTGTTCACTTAAGGCATCGGCATCCAGATGTAGCCATTGTTTGACGCGCTTCATATCTAAGGTGCCGAAATCCGGCATGGCCAGCTTGAGTTGTGTGATTTCCTCACGGTAAGTGTGCTTCAAGGTTTTTGCATATTTGCTCAATACCTCGTAGCGATTGGTGATCACCGCCTGCAGCGTGTCTGCATCACATACTGTTTTGGTTCTATCCAGACGCACTTGCGGGGGTAATTTTTTAGCCTTGGCGAGTCCCAAAAACTGCAGGGTGCGTATATACATCCAACCGATATCAAACTCATACGGCCTGGTTGAGAGCTTGGCCGAGGTCGCATAAGCATGGTGGTTGTTATGTAGTTCTTCGCCGCCGATCAGGATGCCCCAAGGCAACAGATTGGTCGAAGCATCTGCACACTGATAATTGCGGTATCCCCAATAGTGGCCCGCGCCATTGATGATGCCGGCCGCTGTAACGGGTATCCACGCCATCTGCACCGCCCAAATCGTCAGGCCGATAGGGCCGAACAACAAAACGTCGATGATCAGCATAATGACAATGCCCCAAATGCTGTGCTTGCTGTAGATGTTGCGTTCCAGCCAATCATCCGGCGTGCCGTGACCATAGCGTGACAAGGTCTCCGGATTGCGGGACTCCTGCTTGTAAAGTTCGTAACCTTCCAGCAGGACTTTTTTGATGCCGAAAATTTGCGGGCTATGCGGGTCTTCTTTTGTCTCGCATTTGGCGTGATGCTTGCGGTGTATGGATGCCCATTCCTTGGTGACTTGACCAGTGGTCAGCCACAACCAAAAACGGAAAAAATGACTGGGAACAGGGTGCAGATCCAGCGAACGATGGGCTTGGTGGCGATGTAAAAAGATGGTGACCGATGCGATGGTGATATGGGTCAGTGCCAGAGTGACGATTACTACTCCCCACCATGGAAGATCAAAAAATCCTAATTGCATGAATTTCTCCTCGGGTCTTACTTATAATTTTTGTGAGCAACGCCGCTTCGCGACGGAATTCGGATTGTTTATACACGCTCCATAACGGCGGCGAAGAAGCCATCGGTATTATGCAGATGCGGGCGCAACTCCAGATAGTCACCCATCTCCAGTTCCACTTTCTGCTGTTTCAGAACCTCACCGGCAGGGCGCAACACGAAATTGCTGTGTGCTGCCAAGAATGCTTGCACGATGTCCTGATTCTCTTCCGGCAGGATACTGCAGGTCGCATAGACCAGACGTCCGCCTTTTTTCAACAAGCGACTGGCCGAGGCCAGGATTGCGGCTTGTTTCAGTTTCAACTCTTCCAGACTTTGCGGTGACTGACGGAATTTGAGGTCGGGATTGCGGCGCAAAGTACCCAGTCCGCTGCAGGGTGCATCCACCAGCACGCGATCTATCTTGCCCGCCAAGCGCTTCACTTTAAGATCGTTCTCGTGCGAGATCAGCATGGGCTGGATGTTGCTGGCACCCGAGCGCTTCAGGCGCGGCTTGAGATTGGCCAAGCGTTTTTCAGAGACATCCATTGCATATAAACGGCCTTGTGAATTCATCGCAGCCGACAACATCAGCGTTTTACCACCCGCGCCCGCGCAGAAGTCCACCACCATATCGGTGCGCTTCGCCGCGACAAGCAGACCCAATAATTGGCTGCCTTCATCTTGAACCTCGACCTTACCTTCCGTGAACAGCGCGTCGCGGTTCAGCTGAATCTTCTCCTTCAAGCGTATGCCGACAGGAGAGTAGGGCGTGATCGTGGCAGCGATGTTCTGTCCCGACAGGTTTTCCATCACCTCATCGCGCTTGGCCAGCAGGGTGTTGACGCGGATATCCAGTGGTGCGGTCTGCTGCATAGACTGTCCCAGCGTGAGAATGTCTTCGTCGCTATAACTGCCGCGCATCTTCTCCACCAGCCACTCGGGAAACTCGGCTTGAACGTAAAGCGGCAGGGTCTCCAGTTGTACGCCCTTGACGGTGGCCAGCCACTCCTTCTCCTCGCGTTTCAGGACAGGTTCGATTTCGCGCAGGTTATAACCGCCAAATCGCACCAGATAGGCCAGTGCCATGCGGCGTGGAGTGGCCTTTTCGCCACAAGCATGTTCCAGCAACAAGCGATGACGCAGCGTGCCGAACACAGCCTCAGCGACAAAAGCGCGCTCGTTAGAACCGATGCGCTGCTGTTGGAAAAAGTAACGTAACGTAGTATCCGCCGGGTGTTCCAGCGGCAAAATGCTGCGCAAGGCCAGGATGGCGAGGTCTAAACGGTATTCGGTAATAAGCATGATGGAGAGGTAAAAAAATCAGGCGCGCAGTTTAACAGGATGCGGGAATCAGGAATCGGGAATCAGACCCCTATCAAGGGGGAGGTGAGGATGGGATTAAGGGGGCAGGGGGTGTAAAAGGGCCATTATCCCTTGCGAATCATTCGCCGCAGACATCGTTTGCCGCCGCTTGACTATGCGTACGCTTGTACATACCACAACCCCATGAATGTTGGTTTCGACCAGAAAAAAGCTGCCAGCAATGTGATGAAACATGGTGTGTCGTTTGAGGAAGCGGCGACCTGTCTACTCGATCCGCTGGCTTCGGTGCGAGAAGATCCCGATGCGCGCGGAGAACAACGATTATTCTTGTTAAGAATGTGCTATGAAGGACGTTTATTGACGGTGTGTTATGCACTGTGTGCGGATGAAACGATACGCTTGATTTCGGCGCGCAAGGCAACCAAGAAAGAGGAAAAAATTATGCGTAAAGAATATGATTTTAGCCGCGCCAAACGGGCGGTAGATGTGCCACATCTGGTCAAGCTGCAAGCTGATTCGGGCGGCAAGACGCGCATCACGATGCGCGTGGATAGCGGCGTACTGGCAGCGTTCAAGGCGTGTGCGGAATTGAGCGGCGGCAGTTATCAAACCATGATGAATGAAGCTTTGAAGCAATTCGCGCTGGAGCTGACATTGGCGGATGTGGTGCGGGAAACTATCCGAGGGGAACTGCACTCGACCTGATAGATTACCCACTAAGTCGTTGTCACCGTAACTGACGACAATAATGTTGTTGCCGTCATTCCCATAAAGCTGGTCGTTGCCGCCTTCGCCATACACCACGCCATTTCCTGCTCCTGCCCAGACGCGGATCACGATTTATCTGGACGATGAGATCGTCGCGGGCTTCAAGCAACGTGCGGAGACAACGGGGAAGGGCTACCAGACCTTGATTAATGAAGCCTTGAGCGGGGCGTTGCTGGCGGGCAATGCGCCGATAACGATCAGTACGGTGCGCCGGGTGTTGCAAGAAGAATTGCACGCGGCCTGACTCTTTAGTTTTTCTATCTATCCCAAGTGCTGTTGTCGACGAGGCTTGGGGTCAGATACCGTCTTGCATTGCAACATCTCGCCCCTTCATTTTTCTTCACCCCGCTTAACCGCCCTGCTCACCGTAGCATAGTGCACCCCGAAATGATCTGCGATGATTTGCAGGGTGTAGTCGCCGGTAGCATAGGCAGCGGCCATCGCAGCTTTCGAATCTCGGTGTTTGTTTTGATAGTAGTCCAGCGGCTTTGCAACAGGGCGGCGCTGGGCGCGTGGGATTTCGCCGATGGTGGCTTTGTCCGTCATGGCCTGCATACGTTTTAGAAACTTGTCCGAGCCAAGGAATATCTGGCCGCTGAGTTGCTCCCACACGCTCGGCAACCCGACACCCTCACGGACAAAATCAACATACAGATTGATTGCCCTGCGGCGTTGTGGGGAAAACTGGCCAAGTATCCAATCGGTTTGTAGCCATTCCGGTGCGGGTTGTGTTCCGAGCATGGCCGCATAAGAACTCCAAGGCCATGCGGCGACATCCTTCACCATGTTGGCGCGTAGCGGATTGAGCACCACATAGCGTGCCAGCTCCAACAGGTAACCGTCTTTCTCCACAATGATGGCTTTGTATCGCCCTTGAAAAACATGTCCCACGCGCTTGTGGGTGCGATTGAAAGTTTGCGTATACACGCCGTTAAGATGGCGCATACCCTGCGCAAGGTTGCCTTCGATGGTTTCGATGGCGATGTGGTAGTGGTTGTCCATCAAACACCAGGCATGACATACCCAGTTGAAACGCTTGCAGGTCTGGTAAAACACCCCCAGCCATGCCAGACGATCAGCATCATCAAGGAAAATATCCTCGCGCCTGTCACCCCGCGAGGTCACGTGATAAAGCCCGCCGGCTAGCTCAATTCTGAGAGGTCGCGCCATATGAGTAGCCTAGCATGGGGGAATGTGTTATTGCAAGACCTGACCCCAAAGTGTTTGCACGTTGCCCACCAAGAGGTCAGCAGCCGTGCCGCCAGTGAGAGTGTCTTGCCCTGTGCCGCCCAGCATGAATGCACCCCGGTTCTGGGTGTCGGTGGCGGTCATGCCACTGGCTCCGGCTTGCACGTACCAGTCGCGTAATACGGGGAGCATGGTTTTGATGATTTGTTGTTCGGCTGCGGTGAATAAACTGCTGCCGATGAAGGTCTGCAAATACTGGTAACCCTTGAGCAGATATTGCCCGGTGACAGGATCGGTGGCAGTGAGGTTCATACCTTCGTTGCGATTGGCGTACTCGCTGGCGAGCCTCGGACTAATGTCGGTGATGTCGAAGCGGATGCCATTCGAGCCGCCGTCGGTGGCGATGTCGGTGTAGAGTGTTCGTCCGTGCCCCTGACCCGTACCTGTCTCTTCATAGTATTTCTGCATGGCGAAAGCGATGAGCGTGCGGTTGAGTGCTTGGCGTATCGGTTGCATCAGCGTGCCGTCCGGCAGCATGTCGCCCGTTGCTCCCGGCATGGTGAGGCCACCGTCTTGCGCGATCTTCCACATGTCCGAGGTGAAGCGGGTGACCATGGCGTCGGGGGTGATCGTTGTTTGAGCTTTCGGATCAAAACCAGCTTCGTGATTGACGATGAGTTCGAGAAAGTTGGGTTCAGTTGTGTTGCTTGTATCCGTCGGGTGTGCAAATAAGTTCGGATTAAAAACCAGCCTCAACAAGTCCGTCAGCTTGTAGGTGACGTCGCTCAGGCTCTTGTTTGCGTCTGCTGTTTGGTAGCTATGCAAGAAAGCCGTGAGCAGCGCTTGCGAGTGCAAATCAATCGCCGATGCGCCC
>DAIDMQ010000016.1 GCA_027448945.1 Gallionellaceae bacterium | reverse complement strand
ATCCTGACCTGCCGGGCGTGGCTCCTGTAACTCGCGCAGCAGCTTGCCGAGGGGCGCGTTTTCCGAGGCCGCTTCAAGCACCAGGTCTTCGAAGTCTTCGGGAACGAAGAGATCGCTGGTCAGCGTTTCCTCGATGCCTTCGGGGATTTGTGCGCCTTGCTTTTTCAGGTGCTCGACGCTGAACAGAGATTGCTGCGGGTTCTGGTGGTCATAGCGATGCAGGACGGCGAAACGGTCAAAGCGTTTCTTCAGGTTGTCACGCAGGGTGCCTTCGAATTCTTTGTGCAGCTTTTTGTATTCCGGGTTCTGGCCGCTCCATTCATACGCTTTCATTTCAGCGCGTGCGAGGATGAGCAGGTCGCGATCCAGAAAGGCATTGGTGGAGCCAGATCGGGGCAGCAGGAAGCGAATGGTGTTGCGGCGCTTTTGCAGGTGATCCTTGAGCCAACGCCCCAGCGTTTGGTCAGCTTTTTCCGGCTCTTCCGGCAGCACCAGGACGGGCAAACGGTCGTCCCAGCGCTCGGGCTGCTCGGCTTCGTCGAGCGATGTCCATGGGTCCGTCTGCCAGGATTTCGGCAGCGCAATCACACGGCAGGTTTTGGCGACCTCGTCGCTGCCACCGATGACGTAGCGAACCTGCTTGGCCAGCTGCGCCTGATCGGAGCCATCGGTGAAAAGCTTGTCATTACGGGCACAAGCCATCAACTTTGCACGTGGATTTTCTTCCTCACGGAAGACCAGACGCGGGCCATCCTGATGGATGTTGAAGCTGTTCTCGACAATCGTCGCCAGCTCGACCTGGAAGGCATTGCTGTCTACCGGCTTGCTGCGGGTGATGTCCACCTGCAGCGTGGCCGGATCGGCCCCTGCGAGGTTGCCAACGGCAATCGACCGCAGCCACAGTGCGCCCACGATCTCTTGCAGGTGTGGCGCAAGGTTGGCGTGGTCGTACACCGCCTCGGTAACCGAGATGATGTTGTGCTGTGCCTTTTCGCGCAGGGTGCGATGGTGCTCGTTGGACACCGAATCCAGCAGCGCACCAATGCCCGAGGTATCGTCATCCAGCCGGAAGTCGGCGGCGGTGAGCACAGGCACGGCTTCGCCCCGGCTCTTGTAAAGATTGGCCAAGATGCGAATCATGTCGCGCGTTTCCTGCGCGTCAGTGGCGATCAGCACTTGCTCCTCAAGCAGGCGCAGCAGGTGCGGTGCATAAGGCCAAGACTCAGTGAACTCGCGACGCTTGCGATCCTGTTCGGAGGGGGGCACATCAAGCAGGCGGAAACACTCCGAGACGTGCTGGGCGACCAGTGATTCAATGGTGCCGTCGGCAATCTGCAGTCGGTTGTCGAACAGGCGGTGCAACAACATCCGCCGACGATCCTGCTGGATACGCTCGGCGTTTCCACCCGCCTTGAAGTCGATGGCCACCGGATTGACGCGGTGAACCTGCTGGTAGGCATCGCTGCCACCATTGCGCACGGAGATCACGAGCACCAACAGATCAGGCCGCTCCTTGGCAATCTCCGAAAGGATCTGGATAAAGTTGAACGCCCAGTTCTTCCACGGGTACTGCTTGGTATTGGTCAGGCCGTCGTACCAGGTCTGGAATTCATCCAGTAGCAGCATCGTCGGCGTGTGCTCCAGCAGCTCAATGATGAGCTTGTCGGAGGGAATATCGGTCTTGGCCGTCCCCATGCCTTCCCACTTGCCCTTGATGAACTCGCCACGAGGATGGCGCTCGAATAACAAATCCCACAGGAATTTGTAGCGCTGACGGTGCAAGCTCTCGCCAATGACCAACATCCCATCGCGCAAGGCGATCTTGCCGATGTTGGCGTCACCCAGCGTAGTGGCCCAAGAATTCAGCCATGCACCGGTCGATGTGGCATCGCTGACGGCATGGTAGAGCGCGGCCATCAAGTGCGACTTACCCAAGCCGCGCTCACCGATCACTACTACCGGGCGTCCCTGATTGGGGCCAACGGCCTCGATGCCCTTCAGCAGGTCATGCGTGGGGTAGGTAATCTCCAAGAACTGCCGGGCCGCGATCTGGGTCGCACCAGTGTTGGAGTCGTTGGATAGCTCAATAGCCGTCCCTTTGAGGCGCTTGCCCCGAAATTCATCCCGTAGAGTCAGTCCCAGCATCGATATAAATCCTTTTTATACTTATGGCTATTGATCTGCCATCTCCGCTCCAACATTAAATACTTGTCGATTGCTGTTTAATCCAAGCATCAATATCTGTTCGTAAAAACCGCCAAGCCCCTCCCACCTTAAAAGCGGGAATTCTTTTTGTTGCTGCCAAGCGATATATAGTCCGCTCCGCGACCTTTAAATATGCGGCAACTTCCGATATCGTCAGAATGTCTGAATCAGTTTTTTTCATGGGCGAAAAACAATGCCTAATGTCAAAATTGGCAACTTTTGTCAGAATAGCGCCAATGGTCAAATTTCTCAAGACATTGCTTGAGGATTGGGTTATTCCTAGTTTGAAACGATTTGATGTGGAAATGAGCAATTGAATATTCAATTGCTCCGCACACTCGCTACCATTTCTGCTACAATCCTCTGGACGGTGCGAGAGTGGTTGGATTTAAGGCCGGTCTCCACCACCAAATTCGAAAACCCATCCCTGGGGATGGGTTAAAACATCAAAAGGCTTGCTAATCTTTAGCGAGCCTTTTGTGCTTTATGGTGTAAAAAATGATTACAACATCAGAAGAAATCTCCAACAACCCGGCACTTGCCGGTGCAGACGGCGTGACCCGCGAGGTCAAGCGCCGCCGCACCTTCGCCATCATCTCCCACCCGGACGCGGGTAAAACCACGCTCACGGAAAAACTGTTGCTGTTTGGCGGTGCGATTCAGATGGCGGGCACAGTGAAAGCGCGCAAGAGCGGTCGTCATGCGACTTCAGACTGGTTGGAAATTGAAAAGCAGCGCGGTATTTCGGTCGCCAGCTCGGTAATGCAATTCACCTTCGATGATTGCGTCATCAATCTGCTTGATACACCGGGCCACCAGGATTTTTCCGAAGATACCTACCGCGTACTGACAGCGGTTGATGCCGCAGTAATGGTGGTGGACGCGGCTAAGGGCGTGGAAGAACAGACCATCAAACTGCTGGAAGTGTGCCGCTTGCGCAACACCCCCATCATCACTTTCATCAACAAGATGGACCGCGAAGTACGCGACCCGCTGGAAGTGCTGGACGAGATCGAATCGGTGCTGAAAATAAAATGCGCTCCAGTCACTTGGCCTATCGGCATGGGTAAGCGTTTCCAAGGTGTGTATCACTTGCTCAACGATCAAGTGTTGCGCTTTCTGCCCGGCGAAGCCAAGGCCGGACAAGATGTGGAAATATTGCAAGGCGAGGCTATCGAACAACTTGCGGCATTGTGTCCAATGGAAATGCAGACCATGCGCGACGAGACCGAATTGGTCATGGGCGCGGGCGCATCCTTCGATTTGCAAGAATTTCTCAAGGGTCAGCAGTCTCCAGTGTTCTTCGGTTCCGGTGTAAACAATTTCGGCGTGCGGGAAGTGTTGCGTGCCCTGGTCGATTGGGCTCCCGCACCATTGCCGCGCGCCACCGACAAACGCATGGTCGAGCCAACCGAAGCGGCGTTCACCGGCTTCGTGTTCAAGATCCAGGCCAACATGGATCCCAACCACCGCGACCGCATCGCCTTCCTGCGCGTCTGTTCGGGTCAGTACAGCTCGGGCATGAAAGTCAAACACCGACGCACCGGCAAGGATATGAAACTCGCCAATGCCGTGACCTTCATGGCGAACGAACGCTCGCGCCTGGACGAAGCCTATGCCGGCGACATCATCGGTATCCATAACCACGGGCAATTGCAGATTGGAGATGTGTTGACCGAAGGCGAGGCACTGACCTTCAAGGGCATCCCTTATTTCGCGCCGGAGCTGTTCAGCCGCGCGCGATTGCGTGACCCGATGAAAGCCAAACAGTTGGAAAAAGGCTTGCGTCAATTGGGAGAAGAAGGCGCGGTGCAAGTATTCATGCCGCTGATCGATAACAACCCGCTCATCGGCGCAGTCGGCCAGTTGCAATTTGAAGTGGTCGAACATCGCCTCAAAGCAGAATACAACGTCGATGCGGTATTTGAACGTGCCGGTATACATACAGCACGCTGGGTCACGTGTGCCGATACCGCGCACTTGGCCGAATTCGTCAAAGCCAACCAAGCACGCTTGGCCAAAGACGTTGATGGCAATTACGCCTATCTCGCCGACACGGGCGTGAACTTGCGTTTAGCCCAAGAACGCTGGCCGAAAGTGCAATTCCATTCCACTCGCGAGCACGGCCAGCAACTGTCCTAAATAATAAGCATGTTCAGCGCTTGAGCTTTAGAAAATCTTGCGGCTCCCTGCCGCATCGCAAACAACAAGCCTATCCCGTAACGCTTACTGAGCGGTGCGGCCATGCTTGCTTCATGCAATTCCGCGAACTTGCCACGCAGCTTGCGTAACGCTTCCTGTATCTGGGCAACGGCTTGCTCCGTCAGAAGGCCGTGTTGCCATTAAACGTTTATGCAGTTCATTGGATGAAAGCCCAGTAACGAACTTGAAAGACGCCGTGAAAAAGCGTACTGGCATCTGTTACGGCACCGGCTTCGATCTGTATTCACGGCGTCAATTCCGTTCAAGATTCGTGCGCGAGGTCATCCACGAAGCCATGGATATCGAGCTCGGCGCGATAGAAAGTTTTGCAACTTTTCCCAACCATAATCCACAAGCCGATTTGCGATTTTGGCAAACCTGGTATTTCGGTTACATTCCTTGGCGGCGTCTCGCCTTCACACCCGGAAGCCTATTACCAGATACAAAATTGCGCCCAATTTTTGATGGGCATGCAACACTTTAAAGAATCCACGAAACGAGACTGAGACCATGAGAAACCTATTCCGCATCGTCACCAAATCATTGCTGCAACTATTTTTCCGCGTCCGTATTACCGGCCTTAGCGACGACATCGATACCCGCAAGTTACTGATCATTGCCAATCACGAATCGTTCTTGGACGGGCTGTTACTCGGCTGCTATCTTCCGTTTGATCCTGTGTTCGTAGTGCATACAGGTGTCACACGCAACCGGTTCTTCCGCCTGATACTGAACCAGGTCGATTATCTGGCGGTCGATCCCACCAGCCCGATGGCCATCAAGAAGGTTGTCAAATTGGTCGAAGCGGGCCGTCCGGTAGTGATCTTCCCGGAGGGGCGCATCACCGTAACCGGCTCATTGATGAAAGTCTATGAAGGCCCCGCCTTTGTGGCGGCAAAGACTGGGGCGACGATATTACCTGTGCGTCTGGACGGTCCTGCACGCTCTTATTTCAGCCGCCTCTCAGGCAAATATGCGCGCCACTTTTTTCCCAAGATCACGATTTCCGTCCTACCCTCGACCGCCATCGCCATGCCTGTCGCCGATACTGCCAAGCTACGCAGACGCGAAGCCGGAGAAGCGATGCGGCGCGTGATGCAGGAGATGGTGTTCGCTTCTCACCCCAAACAGACGCTGTATTCCGGTCTACTGGATGCCGTCAATATCTATGGCCGCAAACGTCTGGTCGTCGAGGACATGAAACAAATCGAATACTCCTACGGCGAACTCCTCAAAATGACACTCGCCTTGGGGCGGATCGTGGAAACGAACAGTCTGCCGAATGAATGTGTCGGCATTTTGATGCCCAATCTGGCGGCGACGGTGTGCATGATGATAGGTACAAGTGCGCGCGGTCGTGTCCCTGCGATGCTCAATTACAAAGCGGGCGCGGGTGCTATGCAGGATGCGTGCACGGCTGCCAAAATCAGCACCGTGTTCGCGTCACGCGCCTTCGTCGAACAAGCCAAATTGGAAGCCGATATCGCCGCACTTAAGGGCGTGAAAATCTTATATGTGGAAGACCTGCGCGCGGATTTTAGTTTGGCCGATAAATTGTGGGTGATAACTTCAATGTTGTTCCCTCGTAGTGCCGAACAAAAAATCTCCCCCGATAGTGCGGCTGTGGTGTTGTTCACATCTGGCTCAGAGGGCAAACCCAAAGGCGTGGTGTTATCGCACCGTGCGCTACTTTCCAACATCGCACAGATACGCTCCATCATAGATTTCTCGGGTGACGACAAAGTGCTCAACGCCTTGCCTATTTTTCACTCTTTCGGCCTGACGGGCGGCGCACTGCTGCCTATCCTGACCGGCATGAAATTATTCCTCTACCCCACCCCGCTGCACTATCGCGTGATCCCGGAGATTGCTTATGACCGTGCTTGCAGCGTAATGTTTGGCACGAGTACTTTCCTTGCAAACTATGCCAAGTTCGCCCATCCATACGACTTCTACCGTTTGCGTTATGTGGTGGCAGGCGCGGAGAAATTGTCTGATTCGGTGCGCACGACATGGTTCGAGAAATTTGGCATCCGCATCCTGGAAGGCTATGGCGCGACCGAGACTGCACCTGTCTTGGCGGTTAATACGCCGATGGCATACCGCACCGGCACGGTTGGTCAATTTTTGCCCGGCATCGAATGCCGCTTAATACCGGTGCAAGGCATAGACCATGGTGGCATGTTGCATGTGCGCGGCCCCAATCTGATGTCAGGCTACTATCGTTACGAACAACCGGGACAACTCCAACCGCCTTGTTCTGATGTCGGCGCAGGCTGGTACGAAACAGGCGATGTGGTGTCGCTGGATGCGCAGGGATTCGTCTCTATCATAGGACGTGTCAAACGCTTCGCAAAAATTGCGGGCGAAATGATCTCGCTCGAAGTGGTGGAAAAATTAGCCACGCTCGCCTCGCCCGCCGCTATGCACGGCTCGACCTCACAGGCCGATTTTGCTCGCGGCGAGACCATCGTGCTATACACCACCGATGCGGATTTGAATCGTGAAAAACTAAGCGATGCCGCCAAGCAACTCGGTGTCCCCGAGCTGGCTATCCCCCGCAAAATTGAAGTTGTCGCTGCGCTGCCCTTGTTGGGTACAGGCAAGACCGATTATGTGAGATTGAAGACAATGGCGGAGACACTGCAATGAGTACAAGCAAATCATTAGAGATGCCACTCATGTCGCCGGGCATGACGGCAGTATTGGTCGCGCAATTTCTCTCCGCACTCGCCGACAACGCCATCCTCATTATCGCCATCGCGATTGTCAAAACCCAGGGTGCCGCGAACTTGGTGCCGATGTTGCAAGAAGCCTTCGTCGTGCCTTTCCTGCTCCTTGCCCCCTTCGTCGGTCAGTTCGCCGACCGCTACCCTAAAGGTCGCGTGATGCTGATAGGCAACATCCTCAAATTCTGCGGTGCACTGGCGATGTCATTTGGCGTGAACCCGCTCACCGCATATGCCCTGATAGGCATAGGTGCGGCAATGTACTCGCCCGCCAAATACGGCATCTTGTCGCAGATGTTTGGCGCCGCATCGCTAGTGCGCGCCAACGGCATGATGGAAGGCTCAACCATCGTCGCCATCTTGCTGGGTGTATTGCTGGGCGGCTGGCTCGCGGATCATGCTCTGACCTGGGCATTTTCCGGCGTGTTGTCGGCTTACGGCTTGGCCGCCTTTGCCAACCTCTTCATCCCCCGGTTGCCTGCCGAGAATGCGCAAGGCGACATCCATCCCTACCGCCTTATCAAGAAATTCATCAGCGCCTTGGCGATGCTATTCAAAGATCCGGACACACGTTTCAGCCTGTTGGGCACCAGCGTGTTTTGGGGTAGCGGCACAACATTGCGCTTGATGTTGTTCGCTTGGGTACCTGCCGCCTTGCTACTCACCGACAATCAGACCCCGGCCAATCTGATGGGCGTAGTGTCTATAGGTATCGTCGTTGGAGCCGGCATCGCCGGCGCTTGGATCACGCTCGCCAAGGTGAATCGCGCCCTCATCGGCGGCCTGCTATTAGGCCCTGTCATCCTCAGTCTGGCCCTAGTCGGCAATCTCAACACCGCGATGATTTGCATGGCAGCAGTCGGTCTGTGCGGCGGCTTATTCGTCGTCCCGCTCAACGCACTGCTGCAAGAGCGTGGTCATGAAACCATAGGTGCGGGCAATGCTTTGGCGGTGCAGAACTTCGTCGAGAACGGCGCGATGTTGATGTTCGTCGGGGCGTATACTTTGGTCAGCGGCATGGGTATATCCGTCAACACCACTATCGTGGGTTTTGGGACGACTTTGCTGGTTGCTATCGGTGCACTAGCAGTTTCCAGAATCTCCAAAGCTAAAGTTTCGTAACACACTGTTTAAAGGAGTTGTCATGAAGAACCTCACCTCTTGCAAACTGCTATTGCTGTTTCTGCTTGCTCTCGGTGCGAACATGCTGACGGGCTGTGCCAATCAATATGGCAATCGTCATACCGCCAGCGTGGTCGACTTCCTCTACCCGGACAGTAAAGACCCGCAGGTTCAACCGGGCATACCCGTATTGAACCTTGCCCTTGCGAGTCGGCATCGCCTTCGTACCCAGTGCTTATGACCGGGTACTGACCGCCCCCAAGCAGATGGAGCTAATGAAGCGCGTCGCCGATCACTTCAAAAAATATCCTTATGTAAAGGATATAGAGTTGATTCCCGGCGCCTATCTCAAGCAGAAAGGCAGTTTCGCCAACCTTGACCAGATACGCACCATGTATGGCGTGGATGTGATCGCACTGGTGTCCTATGACCAAGTCCAATTCACCAATGAAGGTCTACTTAGCTTGACGTACTGGACTATCGTCGGCGCCTATGTGATACCAGGCGAGAAGAACGATACCCAGACCATGCTAGATACTGTGGTGATGGACATCGCGAGCCGCAAGATGCTATTCCGCGCACCCGGCATGGATCATGTACATGGCAATGCAACACCCATTAATCTAAGCGAGCAATTGCGTCTCGACAGCGAAACAAGCTTCGATAAAGCGGCCGATCAGATGATAGGCAATCTGGACGAACAACTCGTCACCTTTAAAGACAAGATCAAAGAACGTCCGCAGGACTACAAAGTGATACATACCACCGAGTATTTGGAGCGCACGGGGGGTGGCAGTTTGAATTGGCTATGGCTGACGTTACTCGCGGGCTTAGGCGTGACGACCGTTGTTTCTCGCAAGCATGTCTGAGATGAAACGCCCTTATTGGACACTGGCGATTTGCTGCATGGCGGCTCTGAGCTACTACGTACCCGCCTTGCATCAAGCATTGCTGTTCGATCGCGCCGCTATAAATGCGGGTGCTTGGTGGCGAGTGCCGAGCGGCAATCTGTTGCACTTCTCCACCGGACATCTGTATACCGATGTCCTGACGGTGTTGATCGCAGGCAGTTTAATCGAGACTCGTGGCACACATGGCATGGGCGCTTTCTATCTGCTCACCGCTGGCGTGGTGGGCTTGACCGTCTATTTCTACCATCCTGAATTACGTTACTACGGCGGGCTGTCTGGTATCGCCACAGCGACATTGGTTTACCTCGGCCTTGACGGTCTCAAGCAAAACGGAAGATCACGGATAATCCATGTGATATTACTATTTGGCATCACCCTCAAGCTGATCAGTGAGAACTGCCTGGGTGCAGTGTGGCTGACAGGACAAAGTTATACGCCAGTTCCCGTAGCGCACCTCGCGGGGGCCTTGTGTGCATGGGCCTACTTTCAGTACCTACACATCACCCCGACAGCAAACATCTTGCATCGATTGCGCGGCAAATATTCCGCTTCAACTATCCCAACTGTCCACCCAAAGATTTTGGGTAAATGAACTTTCTACCCGGGTGCCACTCTTTAACCGGGCAGTGCGTTACTGCGGCGAAATAATATTCCTCAATAATTTTGGAGTTTCAATTGAATAAACAAATCATTACGGGCATTTTTTCAGCATTATTATTAAGCGTGATCTCGACTTCAGTTTGGGCAGCGAAGGATCGCGATTGCGAACCACGCAAACGTTCTTTGTGCACCAACGCAAAGATGGCCGGCGAACATCTGGTCGGTGCGGATTACAGCGGAACCGACTTGCACAAAGGCGATTTCTCGCGCGCCAACCTGAGCAGCGCAAAGTTCAATGATGTGAACTTCTATGAAGGCAACCTGACGGGTGCCAACCTCAGTGGTGCGGAGCTGCAGCATGCGGACCTGACCTATGTAAGCTTTATCGGGGCCAATCTCAGTGGTGCCAACCTGAGTAACTCCAAGCTGGACTCCACAGATTTCACCGAAGCCAACCTGACCGATGCCGATTTGACTGGCGCACACATCATCCGCAGCAAGTTCGGCAAAGCCATCATGTGTCGCACCACCATGCCTGACGGCACCATGAACAGCAGCAACTGCGGCACAGAAAACAAACTCGTTGAAACGACCGACAACGGCGTGAACGGTTGCGAGATCAAGGCCAAGACCGTGTGTGCCAATGCCGCATTGATGAATGCGAATCTGGCAGCCGCGACTTTGAATTCCGCACAGCTGTATATGGCGAATCTGGCACAGGCGGATCTGTCCAAGGCTAATCTAAACAAGGCAAATCTGACCGAAGCCAATCTTGCACGCACCAATTTGCAAGGCGCGAGCATGACCCAGATCAACCTCACCGATGCCAATTTAAATCGCGCAAATTTGCGTGGCACACATCTGGAGCGCGCCAACCTGACCGGTGCCAATCTGATGCATGCCGACCTTGCAGATGCAGACCTGACTGGCGCAAACATCACCGACGCCGTGTTGAAAGGCGCGAACCTGTGTAACACCGTGATGCCAGACGGCGCAGTGAGTAACGCCAGCTGCATGCCTGCTGTCGCAACCCCAGTGACGCCTGTTACACCCGTCGCTGCACCATCCGCAGTTGGCAAGAAGAGCGCAAAGAAGAAGTAATTATTCTTTCAGCGGCAATAAAAAAAGGCTAGCCGGGAGGCTAGCCTTTTTACTGGTGCGAAGCTTTATTAAGCGTTGCCCATATTCAACATCAGATGGTTCACGCGTTTCACGAAACCTGCAGGGTCATCCAACTGACCACCTTCGGCCAACAGTGCCTGCTCGAACAATACCGCCGCCCAATCGTCGAAATGGCTATCCTCAGACTTCAAACGCACCACCACAGGATGCATGGTGTTGATTTCCAAAATAGGCAGACTGGTCGGCACTTCCTGACCTGCAGCCTTAAGCATACGCATCATATTGGCATTAAGGTCATGCTCATCCGCCACCAAGCATGCCGGTGAGTCAGTCAAACGATGTGTCACGCGCACTTCTTTTACGCGTGTAACCAAGCTCGCTTTGATCTTGTCCAGCAACTCCCTGGAGTCAGTCGCCTGCTGCTCTTGCGCTTGCTTCTCGGCTTCGTCTTCCAACGCACCCAGATCCAGCCCGCCCTTGGCGACAGACACCAGGGACTTGCCTTCGAAAGCGGGCAAGGAACCTACCACCCACTCGTCGACGCGATCCGTCATCAGCAACACTTCTATACCCTTCTTGCGGAACACTTCCAGATGCGGACTGTTCTTGGCGGCATTGAAGGTTTCGGCAGTGATGTAGTAAATCTTGTCCTGGCCTTCCTTCATGCGTGACACATAGTCCGCGAAGGAGACATCCTGAACCTCGGTGTCGTTTTTGGTGGACGCAAAACGCAACAGAGCCGCGATCTTGTCCTGGTTGGCATAGTCTTGGCCTGTGCCTTCTTTCAACACGCGACCGAACTGTTCCCAGAAGGTGACATATTTGTCCTTGTCGTTCTCGGCCATGTCTTCAAGCAGACCCAGCACCTTTTTGGTACAACCGTTGCGGATCGCCTCGATGTCCTTGGATTCCTGCAAGATCTCGCGCGATACATTCAAAGGCAGGTCGCTAGAGTCGACGACACCGCGCACAAAACGCATATAAGAAGGCAACAATTGTTCCGCATCGTCCATGATAAACACGCGGCGCACGTACAGCTTGATGCCGTGGCGCGCGTTGTGGTCCCACATATCGAAAGGTGCGCGTGCCGGAACGTACAGCAACTGGGTGTATTCTTGACGGCCTTCCACACGCGCGTGCGACCAAGCCAGCGGGTCCTCGTAATCGTGGCCTACGTGCTTGTAGAACGCTTTGTATTCGTCTTCAGTAATCTCATTCTTGGAGCGCGCCCACAGTGCCGAAGCCTGATTTACGGTCTCGTCTTCCTCGGTGATGACTTGGCCGCCTTCTTTCCATTCTTCCTTTTTCATCACGATAGGCTGGACGATATGGTCGGAATACTTGTGGATGATGCCGCGCAACTTATGGCCGCTCAACAGATCGCCTTGGTCATCGCGCAGATGCAGGGTGATGTCCGTGCCACGGCCAGCCTTGTCCACCATCTCGATGGAGAACTCGCCGCCGCCATCCGACTCCCAGCTCACACCCTGGTCAGCCTGCTCACCCGCGCGGCGCGAACGCACCGTCACCTTGTCGGCCACAATGAAAGCGGAATAAAAACCCACACCGAACTGGCCGATGAGATTGGCATCTTTTTGTTGATCGCCACTCAGCTTCGAGAAGAACTCGCGTGTGCCTGATTTCGCGATAGTACCGAGGTGATTGATGATGTCTTCCCGGTTCATCCCGATACCGTTATCGCTGATGGTCAGCGTCTTGGCATCTTTGTCGTAAGCGATGGATATCTTCAAGTCGGAATCGTTCTCAAACAGCGCAGCGTTATGCAGCGCTTCGAAGCGCAATTTGTCGCAAGCATCGGATGCATTCGAAACCAACTCGCGCAAAAAGATTTCGCGGTTGGAATAAAGCGAATGGATCATCAGTTGCAGCAGTTGCTTCACTTCCGTCTGGAAGCCCATGGTTTCGCGGTTAACGGTGGCAGTTTCAGTCATAGCAATCCTTAATGAAAGTTATAGGGAAATACGGTGACCAACAGTATGGGGACAGACTTGGGAACTTCAAGGGGCAGCGCATTTAAGATTGAAGCCGACACTCACTTGAGGCAAGATGCGCGCCTCACATTAACCTTATGCATCAAGGAGCATCATGGGCGCACAGTGGAAAGCCAGACATAAAGAGATCGCAGCGAATGCCAAGGGCAAAATCTTCGGCAAGCTGTCCAAGGAAATCATGGTCGCCGCGCGCGGCGGTGCCGATCCCGATTCCAACTCCCGATTGCGCCTGGTGGTCGAGCAAGCGAAAAAAGTCTCCATGCCGAAAGAAACGCTGGAACGCGCCATCAAAAAAGGGGCGGGGCTGCTCGATGGCGGTGCATCTTTGGAGCGCCTGATCTACGAAGGTTTTGCGCCGCACAAAGTGCCGGTCATCATTGAATGCCTGACCGACAACGTCAACCGCACCTACCCCAACATCCGCGTGCTGTTCCGCAAAGGACAATTGGGCGCAGCAGGTTCCGTGTCCTGGGACTTCGACCACGTCGGCATGATAGAAGCGACCCCCATCAACAAAGACTCCGATGCCGAAGTCGCCGCCATCGAAGCCGGCGCACAAGATTTCGAACCCTCGGAAGAAGGCTCGTCCCTGTTCATCACCGACATCACCGACCTTGATGCCGTCTGCAAAGCCCTGCCCAACTTCGGCTTCACTGTCACCTCCGCGCAGATCGGCTATCGCCCCAAGAATGCCGTCACGCTAAATGACGCGGAACGTGCCGAAGTCGAAGAATTCCTCGAAGCAATCGACTCGGATGACGACGTGCAGAACGTTTATGTGGGACTGGCGGGGTAAGGGATATTTGGAACATGCATGACTACCGTGGGCGCGTCGCAAACCAACAGTTTGCGACGCGGGTAACTTGCCCAAGCCGCGATTTTAGTTCGGCCTGAAGCTGACCAGTGCACGCAACCCGATACCATCCTGATTCGGGGCGAGCTGCAAACTGGCACCGTGTATCTCGGCGATGCGTTTGACGATGGACAAGCCCAATCCACTGCCACTGGCGCTGGTGCCGAGGGGGCGATAGAAACGCTCCGCCACCCGATCCATATCTTCACTCGGGATGCCGTGGCCGTTGTCACTGACAGCCAAAAATCCTTGTCCCTGCGCCAGTCCGATACTGACTCTTACCGCTGTTCCCGCCGGCGTGTGGCGCACCGCATTGTCGATCAGATTGCGCAGCAAGATCCGCAGCAATGCCGCATCACCGCGCACCATCACCTCATCACCGTCTTCCAGTTCGAGTCGCACATTTTTGCTCAGTGCAGCCGGTGCAATCGCGGCAATCATTTCTGCGGCGAAGCTTCTTAGCTGGCACGGTTCAGTCGCGTCCCCGCTCAGGGTGTCGATGCGCGCCAAAATCAGCAGCTGCTCGATGAGGTGTGCCGCACGGTCGCAGCCGAGTATCGCGTTATCCAGTGCATGGATCCGTTCCGCCTCGTTACCGGCACCACGGGCGACTTGCGCCTGTGCTTTGATACCGGCGACCGGGGTGCGTAACTCATGTGCGGCATCGGCGGTGAAGCGCCGCTCTTTCTGCAGCGATGCATCGATGCGGACAAATAAATTATTGAGTCGGTCTATCAGCGGCAGCACTTCGCTCGGCGCGCTTACCGCATCCAGTGGTGCCAGATTATCCGGTTCACGCTGTGCCACTTCGTTGGTCAGCTTGACCAGCGGGCGCAGGCCGCGCGCCACCGCCACCCACAGCAGCAAAGTGAGCAAGGGCAACGAGAACCACAACGGGATCAGCAGATTGCCGGCGATGTCTGCGGCCAGCTCGTCGCGGTCATTGGTATTTTCCGCCACTTGGATCAGTTTGCTACCGGCCTCGTCCCAAGTGCTGAACACACGCCAACGTTTGCCATCGATGACGCTATTGCTAAAGCCTTGCTCGCGCGCGGACAGCCGTTGCGCGGGCGCATTGGCTGAGTGCAGGCGCAGTACCCGCCCCGCTTCCCATACCTGGAACGCGACACGGCGGGAATACTTGTGCAACAACGGCGCATGTTCAGTTGTAAGCTCATCCATATCTTGCGATGCTTGCACGACCAACAGCGTGGCAGATTGCGCGAGGTGCGCGTCCAATATCTCGCCGAACTCTTCGCGCGCATCGTAATAGGTAAAGACGGTCGCCGCGATCCACACCACCACGATCATGGTCAGTGAAAGCGCCAGCAGCCTTTTTTTCAACGAGGCATGACGGTATTTCTCAGCCATGTCTGTCCCCCGGTATCAGATAGCCCACCCCGCGTATGGTCTCGATCAACTCGGGGTACAACTTGCGGCGCAGATGATGGATATACACCTCGACCGCGTTGCTCTCGACTTCCTCACCCCAGGCATAAAGCTGCTCTTCGATCTGCGCCCGCGACAATACACGCCCCGCGTTGAGCATCAGGGCGTGCAGCACGGAAAATTCTTTGGCGGCGAGTTCTACGGTTTGATTTTGGTATAACACGCGGTGTGCGGCAGGCTCAAGTTCCACTCCGGCAACCTGCAGCGCAGGCGCAGCCTTGCCGCTGGCACGACGGATCAACGCACGCAAGCGCGCCGCCAATTCACCCATGTCGAACGGTTTGACCAGATAGTCGTCGGCACCGGCATCCAAGCCCCTGATGCGATCCCCGACCGTGTCCATCGCAGTCAGTATCAACACGGGTATCGGGATGTTGCGGCTGCGCAGATTGCGCAACACCTCCAACCCGGACATGCGCGGCAGCCCCAGATCCAGCACGGCGGCGGCATAGGGTTCGGTGCCGAGTGCCTGATCGGCGGAGACGCCATCTTTCATCCAGTCCACGGCATACCCAGCCTGCCTCAAGCCGGCCTGAATCGCATCCCCCAACAAGCTATCGTCTTCAATCACCAATACGCGCATTTTTTCCACTCACTGTCTCAGTCATCGTCATGATGGTGCCATGACTATTATGACCGTCTATTACCTGGGGATGCGAATGTCGTGCTCGCTGTATTTGCCGTTAACGGCCTGCGTATGGCATGCCGCGCAATTGGCCGCGCTTTTCACCTTGGGATTTTTCCACGTGCGAGCCGATACCTCATCGTGTTCACGCTGGAACCAACGGGTCTCGGTGATGCGCAAGATAAGCTTACCCGAAGCGGCATACCGGTCGCGGCCCGCGTTTTTTTCCAGATAGGCTCCGATCTCACGGGCGGATTCGGCATCCAGACTGGCATCGCTACCAAAGTGCTTATCCAAGCCCGACATCATCGCGCGCCAGGATGCGGCGG
Organism: Gallionellaceae bacterium; assembly: GCA_027448945.1. GTDB lineage: Bacteria > Pseudomonadota > Gammaproteobacteria > Burkholderiales > Gallionellaceae > Gallionella. Next base: position 256,828 of record DAIDMQ010000016.1, on the reverse strand, counting down.
ATAGTAATCTTGCCGGATAGGCCACGTGACAAGAGCCGCATTCGGCCTGGAACAGCGCGTTTTTAACGGCAGGCATACGTTCATCGTCGTCATCCCCGGCATGGGCTGCGGAAATCAATCCGCCCATCAGCAATACGGCAGTGGCGAACATCGGTACGGATTTTCTATAGGCTAACAACATGGCTTACTCCTTAATTTTTTACGCTGATCAGATAGGTGAGTACATCGCCTTTTTCCTGCGGTGTGCAGACGCGGTCCAGCACATCGTTGCAATTGCGCTTGAACCATTTCGCCACTTTTTTGGCATCAGTGAATCGTTCCGCATTGGCGACGGGTGCCATAGGCTTGATGACCTTGTCAGTCTTGGCATGCTTGCCGCTCATCGCGGGATTGTCGGTATGGCAGGAGGCGCAACTCCATTCACCACCGTGCTTTTGCTTGAAGAAGTTCTCACCGTTCACTGCGGAGAATCCCCTGAACCCCGGATTGGCCTGCACCGCTTCATTCTTGATATCGAGCAAAATTTCGTCTGGCGTTTGTGCCATCACCGATTGCGATATGAACCCCAAGGCAGCGGCTGCCACCAGCAAAACCATCTGAACATTGCGTAACATTTTGTACTCCTGAATTGCGTTGCGAGGGATGCACGGTAAATGGCCAAGCTTAAGACAGTCTTAAGTGAAAAAATAATGCGCCGGTGAGTGCCGGGATAGCATTGACTTGCCCAAGTGCAGCCCCGTATATTCCCACCCCCATGCAAATGCGACTCATCAACTCTGCCGGATCGCTTACCCATCAGCGGCTTGGACTGGCCTCACTGGTCCACTGCCGCAGCGCGTTCCTGTTTTGACGTTACATTCTTTAAGCTGGGCATCTGCGGGTCGACCGCCTTGCTTCAGCCCGAGACCCGCATAAGCCACTACTCAGAGTCCTTAACATCATGACAAGTCAGTCCCACAGCACCTCAGCCAATCGGGATGTTTTACTCGGCGTGATCCTCGCGCTACTTGCGGCAGTGGGATTCTCGGCCAAGGCGATCTTGGTCAAGCTGGCTTACGTCGAACATGTGGATTCCATCACCCTGCTGGCTTTGCGCATGGCGTTCTCGGCGCCCTTCTTCATCGCGGTGGCAGTATGGATACGCAAACGCCAGGTCGAGCCGCTGAATCGCCACGACAAGATACTGATCGTGGTGCTGGGACTGATCGGTTATTACCTGTCCAGCTATCTGGATTTTCTGGGTTTGCAATACATCTCCGCCGGACTCGAACGACTCATCCTGTTCCTCTACCCGACCATGACCGTGTTGCTATCGGCCTTCATCTATAAGCGCCCGATAGGCAAGCAGGTAAAGCTGGCGATGGCCTTGAGCTATGCGGGTATTGCGATGGTGTTTCTGCACGACGTGGGCATCAAACAGGGTGGCAACGTGGTGTTGGGCGCGACACTGGTATTCTTCAGCACCCTGTCGTATTCGACGTATTTGGTCGGCGTGGGTCATGCGGTGAAGCGCATCGGCACCACACGTTTCACTGCTTACGCGATGATGGTGGCGAGTGCCGCGAGCGTGTTGCAGTTCATCGTGATGCGCCCGCTGTCGGCGCTAAACCTGCCCATCCGGGTATACGAACTCTCAATTGCGATGGCGCTATTCTCCACCGTGCTGCCGGTATTTTTGCTGTCCTATGCCATACGCCGCATCGGCGCGGGTAGCACCTCCCTGATAGGCTCGATAGGCCCGATCAGCACCATTTACATGGCTTACCTGTTCCTGGGTGAACAAATCACTTGGCTGCAAATAGGCGGATCGGCACTGGTATTGTGTGGCGTGCTCATCATCAGCCTGAGCAGCAAGCGAGCGTGACGAGACTGCTAGATTTTTTTATTACGCAGTGGCGCAAGCAACTCCGACAAACCGTTGTGATCCAGCTCCTGCATCAGGGCGAGCAGCTTGCCGATCTCGCCCGGCGGGAAGCCTTTGCGGGCGAACCAGTTGAGGTAGTTGCCGGGCAGGTCGGCGATAAAATGACCCTGGTATTTTCCGAACGGCATCCGCACCGTCAGGAGTTTCTCCAATTGCACGCCGTTCATTTCGCCTTGGCTTCCTTCCCACCCGCCCACTGTGCGGTGAGCACACGCTCCGGCCGCAGCTCGGCCAGATGCGCGACATAAGTACAGTCCTGCCTGTGTATGGTGATGCCGCGATTGCCGGTGATGTAGGCGACGATCGCATCGGTGTGCTCGGGTTTGCAGCACTGTGCATTCTTGGTCATCAGATTATTCATCCCGCCGACGGTGATTTCTGCCTTGGTCGCACGCGTGTTGCTGACGCGCGTCACCACCGGTACAGAGATGATCTTGCCCGGCAACTCAGATTGTATGGCTTGTGCGATACGTCTTTGCGTGACCAGGTTGCGGCCCAGTGCCGCAAAGAAATCCTCCGGCGATTTAAAGTCCAGGCGCTGCGCCAAACGTTCCTGATTGATATCGTTCACACCCAGACGATGCAACTCTTTATCCAACAGGGCACGACCTTGCGCGATGCTGTCGGCGATGTTCTGGTTGTTGAACCAGTTGCGCACCTTGCCGCGTGCACGCGAACTCTGCAAAAAACCCAAAGATGGATTCAACCAGTCGCGGCTGGGTGAACCCTGCTTGATGGTGAGAATCTCGACGCGCTGACCGTTCTGCAATTTGGTGTTGAGCGGCACGATACTGCCGTTCACTTTCGCACCGCGTGTGCGGTGACCCAGATCGGTGTGCAGGGTATAGGCAAAGTCCACCGGCGTTGCACCGCGCGGCAGATCGATGACCTTGCCCTGCGGGGTGAACACATATACCTGCTCACCGAACAGCTCGTTCTTGAACTGGGTGTCGCTCTGTGTGGCGACCTCGGACTTCCACTCCAATATCTGGCGCAGCCACACGATCTGTTCATCGAACTTGGCATCCGACTTCGCGCCTTCCTTATAGCGCCAGTGCGCGGCGACACCCAACTCGGAAGAGTGATGCATCTCGTGAGTGCGTATCTGCACCTCGACCGCCAAGCCGCGCGGGCCGATCACGGCAGTATGCAGCGAGCGGTAGTTATTGCTCTTGGGGCGCGCGATGTAATCGTCAAACTCGCTGGAGATGGGTGACCACAAAGACTGCACCACACCCAATGCGGCATAACAATCCTTCACATCATCGACCAAGATGCGCACCGCACGTACATCGTAAAGTTGGTCGAAGTCCAAATGCTTGCGCTTCATCTTATTGATGATGCTGTAGATGTGTTTGGGACGACCAGAGACCTGCGCTTCCAAGCCGGCCTTGCGCAACTCGGTTTGCAGCAGCGACATAAATTCTGCAATGTACTGCTCGCGATCGACACGTTTCTCGTCGAGTAGCTTGGCGACTTTCTTGTAACGCTCGGGCTCAAGATAGCGGATCGCAAGGTCTTCCAATTCCCACTTGATCTGCCACACGCCCAGTCGGTTCGCCAGCGGCGCGAAGATGCTGTGGGTCTCCTGCGCGACGCGACGCTGCACCTCCGCAGACGCACCCGATAAGGTGCGCAGCGTCTGGGTACGCAACGCCAGTTTGATCAGCACTACACGGATATCCTCGACCATGGACAGCAACATCTTGCGCAGACTCTCCATCTGCACACTGCTCATCGCGCCCTGTGCGGCATCGGGCATATCGCTGAATTGACGTATCTGTTCCATGCGCGAGATGCCCAACACCAGCATGCGCACCGGTTCGCCGAAGGCCTCGGCCAGTTTTTCCGACCAATCATCCACGCGACCGGGCACGCCATGCAAGAGGGTCGCGGTGAGCGTGGTCGCATCCATATTCATGCCCAGCAAAATGCCCGCCGCACCCAAGGCATGACGCAACAAAGGCGTGCCCGTGAGTTCGGCTACATTGGCATACAAGGGCGTGACGAAATCGACCGCGCGGCTGATCGCAGCCACTTCTTCAGGCGCAAAGACACCGCCTAAGCTAGCGAGCCATGCGGCGGTGTCTTGGGTGTCTACGGGGACTGCGTGCTGAACGGAAACCATATGCGACCATTATTACAAATAAAGCCAACTTGCGTCTCGCGACTTGCGTTTAGATTAGCGTGCAAAGTACATCTCATATCGGCAGACTGATGCCCGCCAACCGGCGCCCGTCATCTGACTATTCCCGATAAAGCTTAGGGAACACCTTGCGCAACTGCGCCAGCTTGGGCAGATCGAAATGCACGATGTAGGGCTGGCTCATGTGCCCGGCCAGATAGTTCTGGTGATGGTCCTCGGCGGCATAAAACTGCTTGAGCGGTGTCACTTCGGTCACGATGGCAGACGGGAATATCTTCTTGCTATCCAAAGTGCGTATCGCCGCCTTGGCTTCTTGCTGTTGTTCTGGCGTGGTGTAGAAAATCGCCGAACGATATTGCGTGCCGTGATCCGGCCCCTGATAGTTGAGTTGCGTGGGATCGTGCGCCACGCTGAAGAACACCTGCAATAACTGCTGATACGACACAAGCGCCGGATCGAAGCTCACACGCACCGATTCCGCATGGCCGGTATTGCCCTCGCTGACCATTTCGTACTTGGCGGTATTGGCCGCGCCGCCCGCATAGCCGGACACCACGGCGCTCACACCTTTGACGTGTTTGTAAACCGCATCCACGCCCCAGAAGCAACCGCCTGCGAACACCGCTGTCTGCGTTGCGGCGAGGCCGAGTTGCGCCGCACCCAAGCCGGCGACCAGGCTGATACCGAGTAGAATTTTTTTCATCTTGCGCTCCTTTTGCTTGAATAATTCACAGACCGTTGGCGGCGAATTTGTCGAACCGTCTACCCTTCCGCAAGCACGGTGCAAACGGAGACGCTTTAGCCAAACGTAAACGCGAACGCCGCCACGCCCGTACCGTAGACCTCTATTTTAAAAGTATGTTCACCCTCGCTATCAGGCAAGCGCAGCAGCTGATACAAACGCTGTTCGCCTATCTGCCCCTTGCCCGCCGCGTCTGTGTCCACACCATGCGACGCACCCGGTGCTTGGCCATCCAGAGTGACCCTGAATCGCACCGGCTTACCGTCTGCCGAACCCAGCACCAGATGCAGGTCGCGGCCTTTGAAGCGGAAGCTGATCGCACCGCCCGCACGCTGCAAGATTGCCGATTCCCCGGTCACCTTCCAATTGCCATTCAAAGCCCATTGATTCAGCGTCAACGCGGCAGGCGCTTGGTAATCCGCCGCCAGATCGTGCTGGGCGAGCGGGTAAGACACCATATTGCGCTGGCGTGCATAGCCCAGATAGGTTTCCGGCGAGCGACCGTTGTTCGCCGATGCCGCCGCAGTCGCGCCACTCCCCCGCACTGCCACGGGACTCGCACTGAGCTTGCTGCCATTGGCTTCGTTCAACAGCGCGACGATGGCCTGCTCGGTCTCGCGATAATTGCCCTCACCGAAATGCTGTTCGCGTATCCGCCCCTGTGCGTCGATCAAATAATGCGCGGGCCAGTATTCGTTTTGATAGGCATTCCAAATTTTGAAATCGTTATCCATCGCCACCGGATATTGGATACCCAGTTCGCGCACCGCCCGTTCGACGTTGCGCGCATCTTTTTCGAAGGCAAATTCGGGCGCATGCACCCCGATGATGACCAGACCCTGGTCGCGATACTTCTCATCCCAGGCTTTCAAATACGGCAGCGTGCGCAGGCAGTTGATGCAGGAGTAGGTCCAAAAATCCACCAGCACCACTTTGCCGCGCAACTCGCTCAGTTGTAGCGGCGACGAATTCAGCCATTGCGTGCCACCTTGCAACTCAGCCGCCATGCGCAGTTGTTTCTTGGCCGTCGGTTGTGCCAATTGCGCGATCAGTTTCTGCTCGGTGGCTGCGGTATTGAAGAAGGAGAACTGCGCGAGGAAGCGCGTATCCCAACCCAGTGCGATGACGATCACACCCGCCACGACCAACACACCCAGACCACGACGCAACCATTCTTCCGCGCCCAGCCCGCGCTTCATCATGGAAAACACACGCCCCCCCGCCAGTAACGCCAGCGCCAAAGAGGTTGCCGCACCCGCCGCGAAAGCCAATAACAAAAATGCGCTATACAGATTCGCCCCTTGCAAAGCCGCACCTGCCAATACCAATCCCAAGATCGGCCCCGCACACGGCGCCCATAAAAATCCCACCGCCACACCCAACAACAGATTGCCCTTGATGCTGGCTTGAGCATCGGCGCGTGCTTGCAAACGTCCGCCCAAGGCAACGAAGGGACGCATCAGGCGGTCAGAGAAAGCCGGAAAGATCAGCGCGAAGCCGAGCACCAGCAGCAAGCCCATCGCCGCATAACGACCATATTGATTCACCGCGACCAACCAAGCGCCTCCGACTGCAGCGAGACTCGCCAACACCGTAAAGGTCGCCGCCATGCCGATCAGGATAGGCAAGCCGTTGCGACGGAACGACTGCCCCGAACGCGCAAAAATGAAAGGCAACACCGGCAGCACACACGGGCTGAAGATGGTGAGCAAACCGCCCAGAAAAGCTAAAACAAAAATCAACATTTGAAGCTCCTAAAAGCAGACGTAAGAGTTAAGCGGGAAGACGTAAGTTGGTGCGGTCGCTGCGCGGCATTTTCTTGCGTCTTGCGTCTTGCGTCTTGCGTCTTACGACTTACGACTTACGACTTACGACACTTTATAAGCAACAAACCGCATTGCCACAGTGTTCATGCAATAGCGCAAGCCTGTAGGTTTAGGGCCGTCATCGAACACATGGCCCAGATGTGCATCGCAGAGGGTACAGCGCACTTCGGTACGCGTCATCCCCCAAGCGCGATCGACGATGTTGGTCACGTTCTCATTGGCGATGGGCTGCCAGAAACTGGGCCAACCTGTGCCCGACTCGAACTTGGTCTTAGCATCGAACAGCGCGTTGTCGCAACACACGCAGCGATATAGCCCCGGCTCATGCCTGTCGTAGCCCGGCTGCGAAAATGCGCGTTCAGTACCCGCCTCGCGGGTCACGTTATAAGCCAGCGGTGTGAGCGTGCGCTTCCACTCCGCGTCCTTACTAACCTTGGGTAGCGTGGCTTTACCCAAAGGCTTGCCGTCATCGGCAAAGCGCATCACCACCACGCCGGCAGCCATCGCTGCAGCGTAGTCCCGTGTTGAGTAAACGAAAGTCAGACCAGCAATGGCCTGTAAGAATTGTCTGCGTTGCATGTTGTGTTACCTCCTGTGCGTTAGCAAACCGACGTGCGCAAAACTTACACTAGCTTATTAATATTTTTTTCCCCGCATCTTTAACGAGAATAGGCGATAAACACCGCCCTTATCCCTACATCGACATCATCTTCCCCATGCTTCAATCCAGCTAGGAAAAAATATAAATCCTTAACAATATCAACACACGCACAGCAGCATGGTTACGATAAAATATTCAGTCTGTACAATTTTTCCACCTACAAAAAAGGAGACGCCCTTTACCACAAGCTCAACTAGGGAATGTGTATCGGGTTAGTTTAAGTGATCATGACACCTGATTTCCAACACTATACCGACTCCCAATTTCAAGCTGATAATGCGACGCACAGCAAAAAGCTCAGCAAACTGCATGATCGCATCTTAGAAAGTTATAAGAACATCGACCGTATCGCGGTCACTTTGTACGAAGAGAGCGCAGACACCCTCAAGACTTTCATCAACAGCACCCGTAAAGGCGAAACCATCACCAGATATGAGTACAAGCTTTCAGACAGCGCCTCTTTGAGCCGTATCGCGAATGAAGGTGTGTATAGAGTAATAGACGACATCCCCAAGATCGTCGGCAATAACAATCAGCACTCTGCATGGTTACTCGAACAAGGCTATCTATCGTCCTTCACTGTCCCGCTCTACGACAATGGTAAATTCTTAGGCATCCTGTTCTTTGATTCTCAGCAAAAAGATGCGTTCAGCTCCAATGTCCAACGCGACTTATTACTCTACGCGAACCTGATCAACATGATCATCTCGGATGAGAAATCGGCATTGCGCTCCATCATCGCATCCACCAATATCGTGAGAGAAGTGACCTGTTTGCGGGATTTTGAAACAGGCGCACATTTGGAAAGGATGGCTAGATTCGCGCGTTTGATCGCACTGGAACTCAGCACAACCTTGAATCTATCCGATGAATTCATCGAACACATCTATCAGTTCGCTCCTTTGCATGACGTCGGCAAGATCGGCATTCCCGATAAGATCTTACTCAAGACGGGTAAACATGATGCTAACGAACGCGCCATCATGCAGAGCCATGTGAGCCTGGGCTGCGAACTGGTCAAAAAGATACTAGGCGATTTCGCACTCCAAAGCCTGCCTGATTCCATGATTCTGCAAAACATCGTCGGACTACATCATGAGTTTTTAGACGGCTCAGGCTATCCCAATGGTTATAAAGGTGATCAGATCCCGATTGAGGCGCGCATCATCACCGTAGCCGATATTTTTGATGCGCTGACCAGCATGCGCCCATACAAAAGAAACTGGCACATGGATGAGGCCATCATCGAACTGGAGCGCATGGTCGCTGCTGGCAAGCTCGACACGATGTGTGTCGCTGCCCTCAAAGTACGCCTCCCCGATATCACGCTCATCACCCGGGAATTCCCGGACATCTAGATACAGTAGCGCCTGTCTTCTGCACCCACAAAACGACAAGGCCAGCTAAGTCGCCGGCCATTTGGTTAATCCCCAAGCGGAAATAAGCTAACGCCTGTCGCTAATTCATGCCTTATTACCGAACAAACCGCCTAGACCCGCCAACAAATGCGACACATCGCCCTGTGGCACTTGGCCATTCGGCGTCAACTTATCGATGACTTGAGGTAATAGTGCGGATAACTGATGCGCCATGTCGCCGGAGTTGAAGCCAAATTTAGCGGCGATGTCTTGCAAACTAGACGAACCCAGCACCGCTTGCAGTTGTTGCGCGTTGATCGGCAGATTCGCCCCGGTACCCACCCAAGAAGCCACTTGTTCAGCCATGCCCCCTTGCGACAGCTTTTGTACCAGACCGCTCACGCCGCCCACTTCGGGGTGGTTGATCATGCCCATCAAAGAAGATAGCAGATCGCCCTGACCGCCTGTTTGTTTAGAAACCTCACCCTGAATCGCGCCTACGATACTGTCAAAAAGACCCATGCTCATTACTCCTGTAGTTATTGGAAAGTCGAAATATAACGCTGCATCTCGGGCGGCAAGCTCGCCAGCCCGACGCGCATCATACTCAAGGGTGGCCCAAAAATTCAAAATTCTAAGCAAGGCAAGGCGCAAACAAAAAATCACGACGCAGCATACTCACAATATGTAAGGAGTAATTTTTGGGAGCTACACAGTATTGCGAGATCGCAAGGGGCTTCCCACGAATCTAAGCCGATGAAGCTGGCAAGATTCTGAATGAACGGAGTTTGGCTTTTTAGAATTGCCCTCAATTTGGTTTATCCGAACAGGGGCTTTGCGGTAAGCTACGCCCCTTTCCGAACCACCCTTAGAGAATCCGCAAAATGGCACAAGGTCAATATGTAATGTCCATGCTCCGCGTGAGCAAGATCGTTCCCCCCAAGCGTCAGATCATCAAAGACATCTCCCTCAGCTTCTTCCCCGGCGCCAAGATCGGCCTGCTGGGTTTGAACGGTTCGGGTAAGTCCACGGTGCTGCGCATCATGGCGAATCAAGACAAAGAATACGACGGCGAAGTGCAGCACCTGCCCAACATCAAGATCGGCTATCTGGAACAAGAGCCCAAGCTCGACCCTGCAAAGACCGTGCGTCAAGAAGTCGAATCCGCGCTGGGTGAAGTGATGGAAGCGCAAGCCAAGCTAGACGCGGTTTACGCGGCTTATGCCGAAGAAGATGCCGACTTCGACGCACTGGCTGCCGAACAGGCGCGCTTAGAAAACATCATCGCCGCTTCAGGTTCAGATGCCGAACACCAGATGGAGATTGCCGCCGATGCGCTGCGTCTGCCGGATTGGGATGCCGTCATCGGCAACCTGTCCGGTGGTGAAAAGCGCCGCGTGGCGCTGTGCAAGCTGCTGCTGGAAAAACCTGACATGCTGCTGTTGGACGAACCCACCAACCACCTGGATGCGGAATCGGTGGAATGGCTGGAACAATTCCTGGTGCGCTTCCCCGGCACCGTAGTAGCTGTCACCCACGACCGCTACTTCCTCGACAACGCTGCCGAATGGATCTTGGAACTCGACCGTGGCCACGGCATCCCGTGGAAGGGCAACTACTCCAGTTGGCTGGAGCAGAAGGGCGAACGTCTGGCGCAAGAGCAGAAGCAACTCGACGCGCATTCCAAAGCGATGAAGCAAGAGTTGGAATGGGTGCGCCAGAACCCCAAAGCACGCCAAGCAAAATCCAAAGCGCGTATCGCAAGATTCGAAGAACTCAATTCGCAAGAGCACCAAGCGCGCAACGAGACACAGGAGATCTTCATCCCCGTGGGCGAACGCCTCGGCAACGAAGTCATCGAATTCGACGGCGTGAGCAAAGCCTATGGCGACCGCCTGCTGATCGACAACCTCAGCTTCAAGATTCCGCCCGGCGCCATCGTCGGCATCATCGGCCCCAACGGCGCGGGTAAATCCACCCTGTTCCGCATGATCACCGGCAAAGAGCAACCGGACAGCGGCACCGTCAAGATCGGCCAGACCGTCAAGATCGCCCATATCGACCAAGCGCGTGACTCGTTGCAGAACGACAAGACCGTGTTCGACGCCATCTCCGGCGGCAACGACATTTTGACCGTGGGCAAATACGAAACTCCAGCACGCGCCTACATCGGCCGTTTCAACTTCAAGGGCGGCGACCAAACCAAACTGGTCGGCCAACTCTCAGGTGGTGAACGCGGACGTTTGCACTTGGCGCAGACCCTCATCTCCGGCGGCAACGTGCTGCTGCTCGACGAACCCTCCAACGACCTCGACGTGGAAACCCTGCGCGCGCTGGAAGATGCGCTGCTCGAATTCGCCGGCTGCGTCGCCGTCATCTCCCACGATCGCTGGTTCCTAGACCGCATCGCCACCCACATCCTCGCCTGCGAAGGCGATTCGAAGTGGACGTTCTTTGATGGTAACTATCAGGAGTATGAGGCGGATAAGCGGAAGAGGTTGGGTGAAGAGGGGGCTAAGCCTAAGCGGATTCGGTATAAGCCGATTAGTCGGTAAGATTTTCCTTATTGATGGCGAGAGTTGCAGTGGATAAGAAAGGAACTTAGTTATGCTAAAACGTTTGAAACTAAACAATATCGGGCCCGCAGACAACATGGACCTCGAGTTTGGTCCGCGCCTTAATTTGATTACCGGCGACAACGGATTAGGCAAGAGTTTTTTGCTAGATATTGCTTGGTGGACGCTGACCCGCAAGTGGCCTTCCGAAATCAATACCAAGTTGACGGCTGGAAAGAAAGCTCTCCCGTCAACTGACGGGCCTGCCAGTATTGAATTTTCTTTTACCTCAAAAATGAAGGAGGAGTCATACAAGAGCGAATTTCTTCGGCGCGAGCAGTCGTGGGCAGGACGACCAGGCCGCCCTCCTAATCCAGGCTTGGTTTTTTACGCAATGGCCGATGGTAGTTTTGCGGTATGGGACCCAGCACGAAATTATTGGCGCACTCAGAATGACGTCGACGTGCAGGATCGGATTCCCGCTTATGTGTTTGGGCCAACAGAGGTGTGGGACGGATTGAATGGCAAAGATGGAAAACCTATCTGTAACGGATTGGTGCTTGATTGGGCCGGTTGGCAGAAAGAAAAAGGTGAGGCTTTCAAAAGCCTTAGCGCTGTACTTGATGTGTTATCACCTTCAACGGAAGAGCCTTTGGTGCCAGGGAAATTTACGCGTATCAGCCTTGATGATGCCAGGGATATTCCGACGATTCGTATGCCATATGGTCAGGATGTCGCTGTACTCCATGCTTCAGCAGGGATGCGTCGCATTATCGCTTTGGCCTACCTTTTGGTTTGGACTTGGGAGGAGCACAAAAAAGCGGCTGAATTGTTAGGCGAAGAATCTACCAAGCAAGTTGTCTTTCTTATTGACGAAGTCGAGTCTCATCTGCACCCGCAATGGCAACGAAAGATTATTCCAGCTTTGCTTGTCGTTGTGCAGAAGCTCATTAAAAAAGCTGGGGTACAGATTATTACAGCGACGCATTCGCCATTGATCATGGCATCGGTAGAGCCCCTCTTCGAGGAAAGCATGGATGCATGGTTTGATTTGGACTTCGAACGCAAGAAAGTCGTGCTTACACATCGTGATTTTGAGAAGCATGGCGATGCTGGCAACTGGCTTACCAGTGAGGCATTCGATCTTGATAGCGGACGATCTGTTGAATATGAAACGTTGATTAATAAGGCAGAGGTTCTATTGGAAAAAGAAAAACCCACTACGAAGGAGATCACGAAAGTAAATGAGGAGCTTGTGGCTGCTTTAAGTCCCAAAGATGAATTTCTTTTCAGGTGGCGCTATATTTGTAAAAAGAAGGGGTGGCTTGAATGATTCCCGTAACTCTTCAACTGCAGCCAGCGGACTTTGATGTCAAGGTTCGGCAAAAGGGGCATGCTTGGCTTGCTAATAACGGAATCGCACAGAATTCGCCACCACCAAAAGCATCCAAGTTGCCCAATTATTGGAGCGCCTCCAATAAACAGCTATGGGACGCATACAAAGGTGAGTGCGCATATTTGGCGATATATTTTGAATGGGCGACAGGCGCAAGTTCTACAGACCACTTCGTAGCGAAATCGAAAAAATCCGGTGATGCCTACGAATGGGACAATTATCGTTTGTCTTGCTTGGGCGCAAACCGAAACAAGAATAAGTTTGACGACGTGCTTGATCCCATCGGTTTGGCACCAAACACTTTTGTTCTTAATCTTGCAACAGGCAATATCAAGCCCAATCCATTATTGGACGTTGCAGAAAAAACGGCCGCAAAAAAGACAATTTTTCGTCTCAAATTAAACAGCGCAGAAAATAAGAAGATGCGCGCTAGACATTACAGCGAGTATTTGAAGCATCAACATCCAGACATCCTAAAAAAATATTCGCCTTTTGTTTGGCATGAGGCCGACCGACAAGGGGTGCTTTAGAGCGAACCGACAGGGACGGACCACGGATTCTGGAGCAAGTTAAAGGGGTTAGGCTCGAACGAGTTAATGGGGTCAGCATGCAATATTTTTCAATCCGCACAGATGCCCAAAAAACTATCCCTATCTGAACTAAGACAAACCGCGCTGCACTGGCTGGCCGAGCGCGATGCGATGCAGAAATCGGCAGGCGCGAATCACGGGGTCAGGTCTTGCAATCAAGCATTTCTTTTTGGTGCTATAAAGCAAGACCTGATCCCGCGCTTTACGCTGTTTTGGTTGATGAGGGACAGAACAAATGAAATCTATTGCAGTTTCCCACCTGAAAGATCCTGACCTGAAAAAGGTTCCACAAGCCCTAATGCGCGCGGCGGAGAAGGCGCGCCAATTGGCTGCGCAGACCGGCACCCCGTTCGTTTCGCGCAAGCCTGGTGCAGATGTGAAAAGTCGTGGCTAAGGAATGCTGCGACTTTCGCTGATGGGTCAAAAGCGCTAAATAGGCAGTAATCATCGGGGGCAGACCATGGTTTCCCCACAGCTTCGCAATCGTTTCACTCATCGCCCTCAAGGGCGATCTTTCTTTGGGGAAGACGGTGCCGGAGTCGAATCGGGCTGCGAAATGATTCGACTCCAGTGCCTGTGAGAATGTTGCTTTTATTTCAACGGCAGACACACATCGGTCAGCAGTTCATGCTCTGGCGTGTCTGTGATCAGATTCAGGTAGTGGAAGAACAGCGGAAAATCGCGCAGTTCTTCGCCGCTGCCCGGCAACCAATCCCGATACAGATAATAGGCGGCCTCGCCGAGGCGCTGGTGCGAACCCGCGTGGCGCACCACGGCACAACGTCCGGCGGGGATCACTTTGTTGATGACGCCTTGCGGGTTGGCGGGCACGGCTGCGGTGACTGAGCCGCAGATGTCGAAACGAAAATCTTCCGGTGCAGTCGCATCTGGATTGTCGTGGACGATGCCGAAGGTGTCGCTGGTCTTCACCGGCGATAAGCCGCTGCTCTTGCGCCAGTCGATGAATATCTTGACTGATTCGTTGACGAGGTCGGGCGCGCCGCGATGCTCAAGCACGGCGATAGGGCTTTCCTCGAAATTTAATATTTTGACTTCCATGTTGTTTTTCCTGTCTTTGATGGGGAATCGGTAACGCTCGTTCCAAGGTTGCCACTTCGGTTGTTTCCTGAATTCAGAAGGCGTTTGTCCGAAGGTGAGTTTGAATGCGCGTGAGAACGATTCCGGGTTTTCAAAACCAGCGTCCAGCGCGATCTCGGTGATGCGTTCAAGCGTGTTGAAAGCCAGCCGGTATGAGGCCCGCTTGAGTCGCATCAATTGGATATAGCGCATGACGCTGATGCCGCAATAATCGGAGAATTGGCGGTGAAAATGGAACTTCGAGAAATGCGCGACCTGACTCAACGATTCCACCGACAGCGCCTCATCCAGATGATGGTCGATGTGGTCGAACACGTTATTGAATCGCGCCGCGTATAAATCTTCTCTCGATGTATTCACTGTTGTATCTCCTTGGGACGGCAAGATACCGGGCGGGGAGGTGCGTGTCCTGACTGGGATTGCCATTATAAAGATTTGGGATAGTAGCTAATGGGGTCAAGTAGCTAATGGGATCAGACTCGAATTTATTTGAGCAACCCAAACCCATCGCACCACTGGAGTAATCATGGCAGCTTATTGGAGAGTCACAGAAGTTAGCGTCATCGAAGACCACGCAGTGCGGGTGCGCTTCAAGGATGGCCTTGAGGGTGTCGTGCGCTTTTTGCCCGGTTTCTTTCGCTGCGTGTTTTCACATTTGAGCGACCCGGCGCAGTTTCGGCAGATCAAAGTAGAAGCGGGCGCGGTTACGTGGCCGTGTGAACTCGATCTTGCGCCCGACGCAATGCACGAAGAGATCAAGCAGCGCGGTGGTGAGTGGGTGGTTGAGAAATAATGTGTGCCTGGCCCCTTTTACCTTTGATGAAATGCCCCTCAGCGGTCCAGATAGATCCTATTTGTGGATATTGTCGCGCACCCCACAAATGAACAATCCGGAGACGCAAAAGCGTCTTGTCGAAAAAGCCGCTGAATTGGGGTATGACACGAGCAAGCTGATCTTTGTCGAGTAAGATGGTGGCAACTAACGCGCGCGTGATTGAACCCGTATTTTACACATCGCCCGCAAGGGCGATGTTCATTTCCGAATCACAGGGATGATCGTTATGGAATTAACTGAACTTGGTTTAGATGATGTGCTGGCAAAACAGGCAACGTGCGGCCCCAGCCTGCGCCTGGCCCGCGTGACGGCGGTGGATCGCGGGCGCTATGTGGTGCGCAATGAGGCGGGCGAGGTGCCTGCCGAGTTGACGGGCAAGTTCCTGCACGCTGCCGCTACTTCCGTGGATATGCCCTGCGTGGGCGATTGGGTGGGTGTGCAGTATCACGATGCGGATTCGCACGCGACCATCCATGAGCTGGTGCCCCGGCGGTCCTTCCTGCGCCGCAAGTCGCCCGGTAAGAACATCGATTTCCAGATGATCGCGGCGAACATCGACGAGGCGTTCATCGTGCAGTCGTGCCAGTTCGATTTCAACGTGCGCAGGCTGGAGCGCTATCTGGTGATGGTGAACGAGGGACATATCGCGCCGGTGCTATTGCTGACCAAGACTGACTTGGTGAGCCCGGCGGAGCTGGAGCGTATGCACGGCAACATCCGCATAGCGGGCATCACCACCGACATCATCTCCCTGAGCAACGTGACGGGCGAAGGCGTTGCCCAGGTGCAAGCACTGATGCAGCCGTGCAAGACCTATTGCCTGCTCGGTTCCTCGGGCGTAGGCAAGACGACGCTGATCAACCAGTTGCTGGGGCACGACGAATTGGCGACCGGCGCGGTGAGCGGCACGGGCGAGGGCAGACACACCACCACGCGCCGCCACCTGGTGCGGCTGGACAACGGTGCGCTGCTGATTGATATGCCGGGTATGCGCGAGCTGGGCATGATGAGTACGGGCGAAGGGCTGGACGACAGCTTCGGCGACATCGCGGCGCTGGCCGCGCGCTGCCGCTTCGCCGATTGCAGCCACAACAACGAGCCGGGCTGCGCTGTCCGCAAGGCCATAGAGTGCGGCGAGCTGGATGCCGCCCATTACCAGAGCTATTTCAAGCTCAAGGCGGAGTCGGACTTCAACGAGATGTCTTATCTGGACAAGCGCAAGAAGGACAAGGCATTCGGCAAGATGGTGAAGTCGGTGTTAAAAGATGGGCGGCATTGAGGCAATGTGGCGCGCCGTAAGCCACGTATGGTTCACAACGCCCAACGCATCGAAGATTTACGCATCCCGCCGAATAATTGTCTTGAGTTGCTGAAAGGCAATCGTACAGGGCAATGGAGTATTCGCATCAACGATCAATGGCGCGTTTGTTTTGAGTGGAAGGACAGGCAGGCCAGCCGCGTGGAAATCTGCGACTGATGAAACTACTAGCCATCTGACTAAGCTGCTAAAAACCGCAGCAAGTCATTGGTTATATCACTGAGGAGCGAAGGCTATGACTAAAGCATAGCAAACAAAAATTACAGAACATCCACACCGGCGAAGTGCTGCGCGAAGAGTTTTTGCTTCCGCTTGGTATATCGCAATACCGTTTGGCGAAGGAGCTCGGCGTGACCGAGGCGCGCATCTCCGCAATCTGTTCCGGCAAGCGTGCGGTGACGGCAGATACGGCTTTGCGCTTGGCGGCTTTCTTCGGCACGAGCAGCGGCTTCTGGCTTGGCTTGCAGGCGGACTACGATACCGAAGAGGCCGCAAAAAAATTGACCGGTGTGCTTGCGCAGATACTTCGCTTCGAGCCGCTGGCGGCTTGATGTGCGCTGCCGAGAAAAACTAAAGACAGAACTAAAAGGGTCAGCATCGCAATGTGTTTTGGCAGTTGGCGGTAGCAGAAATCAAATCCGATGGTAGATCCCGTTGGCTCTATATAGGTGAAGTCAACGCCCTGTTATCTATGCCCAGATATATATCTTCAAGTCTAAATATATAGACCATTTGGCATATATACATATTTTAAATGTGGGTATAGATTGCGGCCTCAGTGGATGGGATTGTTACCGTAGTTACAATGCATCCGAAGATCATCAATGAGGAGAAACTCAAGTGTTATTCATCAATAGATTGAAAGAGGCGGAAGTTATGAAGGTGAAGTTGCGTGACTTCGAGCAATTACTCACCGAACAAGAAAGCAATGTCCTTTCTCTTCAACAGGAACATCGCTCAACCCTCTCAAAGTTCAATGAAGCATCCGGACTCCTGGTGATGCATCGGTACCTCTTTCAGCATATGGAATCATATGGCGAGTCGACTAAAGAGGTGCAAACATCACTATCTGCTTTAGCGCAGACTATGAAACACGAACATGATCAGATAGAAGAGACCACTGGCATGTTGGGTGTGAATCTGAACGCCATCGAGAATATCTCGACTAATCTTGAACAGATGGCGCTCAGGACGGCAGAGACTGCAGTCAGTGTGGATCATTTGAATGAGCGCACCTCGCAGATTGGAGGCATCGTGAAGCTCATCAAGGAAATCGCAGACCAGACGAATCTATTGGCGCTGAATGCTGCTATTGAAGCAGCAAGGGCAGGTGAGCAGGGACGGGGCTTTGCCGTTGTCGCTGATGAAGTGCGCAAACTTGCGGAAAGGACTTCTACTGCGACGAGCGAGATCGCCAATTTGGTTGGTGCAATCCAGAAGGAAGCGGCGGATGTAAAAGCGATGATGGAAGTCAGTCCGCAGCAAGCGGAAGATTTTCACAAGGATGGACAGCAGGCGGCGAGCAACATGCATGGGCTGATGGATGTCACCGTGCAAATGAGAAACACGATTGGCATCGCTGCGTTGCGTACTTTTATCGAAATCGCCAAAGTAGACCACCTCGTCTATAAGTTTGAAATATACAAAGTGTTTTTGGGGGTTTCATCGAAGAAGACTGAAGATTTTTCCAGTCACCATGCCTGCCGTCTGGGCAAGTGGTATTACGAAGGAGAGGGAAAGCATTGTTTCTCTAAATTGGAGGGATATCGCGAAATGGAGCTTCCCCATCAGCAATTCCACCTGCAGGGCGTGGCTGCGGTGACGCATTACCATGAAGGGCGATACCAGAAAGGAATTGATGCTATCGCCGATATGGAGAAAGCGAGCGTCAAAGTGTTGGCTGCACTGGATATGCTGGCGCAAAGTGGCTCGCAGAGCGTGACAACCTCGGGGCACAGAGGTTGTAGCAAATCCGCGAAATCGATGTAACAGTAAATCGAATGCAACAATAGACAAAGCCCGCAAAATGCGGGCTTTGTCTATTGTTGCATCGTGAGTTTAACGCTTACGCCTTACCCACCAACTCCTTCAACCAGCAAGCTCGGCGTCAGATACCATCTTGAATTAGGAGATAGTCTGGGATTCTTGAGTGTGTTACTCAACCGATTGGTGCAGTGAGGGTCAACTCGATTGGGTTGCGCTAGAATTTAACTTTGCAAAAAATCGTTTACTATCTTTTTTCTTATTTCATCACCCCCTGAATGAACAATATGCACATATCCGCCCCCGCATCCTGCCCCATAGCCAACGAAGCCGATGTAATTGATGAACTGTTGAGCCTGAACGGTGCACGGGTGCTGGAACTGGGCTGCGGCAAGGCAGACAAGACGCGCATCGTGGCACGCAAGGCAGCCGAGGTGTTCGCACTGGAAGTGGATGCAGCCCAGCTCGCAAAGAATCTCGCCGGGAACGAGCTCGCCAATGTTCACTTTGCGCATGGCGGTGCCGAGAAGATCGCTGCGGACGATGCCAGCTTCGACATCGTGCTGATGTTCAAGTCGCTGCATCACGTTCCGCTGGATTTAATGGACAGTGCATACGCAGAGATACGCCGTGTACTGAAACCTGGCGGTTTCGCCTATATTTCCGAGCCGGTTTATGCGGGCGACTTCAATGAAATACTGAAACTATTCCACGACGAGCGCGTCGTGCGCGAGGCGGCATTTATGGCCACACAACGCGCAGTCTCATCCGGCCTGTTGTCGCTGGCGACGCAAAGATTCTTCCTGCAAGCGGTGCACTTTGCCGATTTCGCGCAGTACCAAAAGCAGGTGCTGAACGTAACCCACACCGAGCACAACTTGTCCGCCACTGTTCTCGAAGCGGTGCGTGCCAAGTTCAACCGCCACATGACCGAGACGGGGGCGACTTTCCACATGCCGATGCGCGTCGATCTATTGCAGAAGCTTGCTGTGTAAGCGCGAATAGCCTCGGCCTGTTGGCCGGTATCCCTCCCGTTTTGCATGCACTGGAAGTGAAGGAAGCCGACCCCTTGTGCCTTTTCTCTTGCTCCGTTGACACACTTGAATCTTCCGCCGCCACCTCAGACACAAGCCCGCAGTACGCGGCTATTTAGCGTAATCTGCACCCTCTCAACCAACCCAATCGCTTCATCAATTCAACTCAAGGGGTAATTCATGATCGTTCGTAGCAGACCTTCCGGTCTTAGGTTGTTTTTAATTTTGCGCGGCTCGGTGCTGCATCAGATATGGGGGGTGTTGCTGGTTAACATCCTTTTAGCCACGCTCGTGACGGTGAGCCACGGCTCATTGTTTACGCACAAAATCACCCTGACTGCGATTCCGTTTACTTTGATCGGCTTGGCACTGGCGATCTTCCTCGGTTTTCGTAACAACGCTGCCTATGACCGCTACTGCGAGGGGCGCAAGCTGTGGGGAGAGATCGTGCTGGAGAGCCGCAATTTTGCACGCCAGTGCCTGACGCTGATCAAGCATGACGGGGCGCTAAAACCGGACGCCGGGCTGGACGATGTGCGCAAGCGCATGATCTTCAGGACCATCGCTTTTACACACGCGCTGCGTCACCAGTTACGCAATAGCGATGCCCACGCCGAACTAAAACCTCTGCTGGTGGAGCATGAATGGCAATTCAAAGCGGCTAACATTCCCGACTATTTGATGCATCGCATGGGCGATGACTTGCGCTTGTGCCTGGACGAGAAACGCATCGATAGCTGCCTCGCCGCTTCGATAGACGCGACCATGTCATCGATAACGGCAGCAGCTGCGGCCTGTGAACGGATCAAGAGCACACCGATTCCGTTTTCCTACACGCTGATGCTGCATCGCACCGCCTATATGTACTGTTTTTTGCTGCCTTTCGGCCTGGTCGATACGATAGGCTTCATGACTCCGTTCGTCGTGGGTATCGTTGCATACACTTTCTTCGGTCTGGATGCACTGGGCGATGAGATCGAGGAGCCGTTTGGCAACTCGCCCAACGATCTGGCACTGGACGCGATTTGCCGTTCGCTGGAGATCAATATGCGCGATGCCGTGGGCGACCGGCACCAACTGCTTGCCCTGCAACCGGTCAATTATTGCCTGATGTGATGCCCGTTCAAAGCGTGCCCCTTGCCCACGCATCATGATTCAGCGGGGGCCGCGCTTATTAGGGCGGATGCGGGTCCGCATTCAGGCGAGATCACGCGACATGGTTAGACCCAATTTTTTCCGCCCGCGAATATCCCCCAAAACAAGTGGGGCCGGGTAGACCATCAAAATTCAACCGTGCGTCACCCCGATTCACTTAGAATGTCGCGTTGCCAGACTTAACGCTATGCTGTAAACGTTCGCCATGAATATATCCCATACAAAAAACTCGAAATTTCGCCTGCCGGTGACTGCTTGCGCATGCCTCGTATTTTTGTTGGCCGGATGCGGCGGCGGCGGTGGTGAGATCGCTCCGGCTCCTGGGACAAATGCAGCCGCACCCGCCGCGCCAATTGCGACTGCACCGACGACTCCGGGTGCGATCACACCGGTGACTTCGGGCGTTCCCGCCACCTTGGGCACGCTCAATCCGAACACTACCAGTGCTTATTTCACTGCGTTGACTGCGACGGGTCTCAAGCAGTTCACCGCAGGCGTGGTCGCACAATTAAATGTGCTTGCGCAACTGCCATCGGGTGTCACCCAGACTGCGGCCATCGCCGGCACTGTCGCCAATCAGAACCTGGCGACGGTAGCATTGAATGCGGGTGCCTGGGTTAATCAGGCGCAAACCGGCGCTTACTATCTGAATGCGGCGGGCACTTGGGTCGCCGACAACGCTGTCGTGCAAATGACCAGCAACCCCAACGGTAGCGTGACCTTATTGGACCCTTATCTGGGCGCGATGAATTTGACACCGAATGCGCTCAACATCGCCGGACGCCCTATCGCGTATAGCGGCATCCCGATGCAGTTCCAGTTGCCGACCGCAGGTCTGGCCGCCTCCTCTTCCTTGGTGAACGTCAACGACCAATACGCGATGAATGCACAAGGCAACGGTGGCGCGGCGATGTTCAGCAATGCCATCTCGGCCAATGCAGTCTATCCGGCCGGCTCGATAGACTGGCTGCTGACCGGCGGCGTCAGTAGCCAGGATAGCTACGCGATATTGGATGCCAGCCGCGCGCCTTTTTTGACCAACAATAGCTCCGCATCCTATAGCACCAGCAATGCCGTGAGCACGCCCATCAGCATGCTGATCAATAATCTTAACGTTGCGAATGCCTCGGTGTTTACCGCCAGCAATCCCTTGTGTTTCGATAATTTGGAACTGGTGTATTCGGCGACCCAACCGGTGCCTGCAATTGCAAACTCAGCCCGATTCGATGTCTATACCCAGTCGATGAATATGAGTGCGGCGGGTGCTTATACCTGCGTCACGATCAACACCGTCACCGCACCGGCGGGCTACACGACCAACACCCCGCTGGGTACCGTGGATGCGGATTTTATGACCGTGCGCACCCAGGCCATTACGCGCTTCAGCAACTTTGTCGCGACCGCCGGCTCGCCGCTGGCCAGCCCATTCTTCACTACCGATCCCTTCCAGGCGGCAATAAAACACGAGACTTTTCTTGCCGTCGTCAATGGCGGTTTGAAGTCCGGACTCATGCAAACGGCCGGATGGTCCGCCGATCTGGATGCTATAAGCCGCTCAAACGGGGGCGGCAACATCACAGGCCGACTCAATAAAACCGCCATGGATGCAGTCATGACTGCGGCAGGCCTGCCGTTGTTCTAGCCCGGCCATGCCCTCACCCCGTATCAGCAAATGAAGACTCCCGCACCCGGCAAGACCGAGATTGCCTTGATGCCGCCCTTTGTCGGGCTGACGCTGGAACAGATCTGCGTGCCGCAAGATCTTCGGGCATTCACCGCTGCCCGTGCTGCCATCATGGCGGCGGGCGCGGTCGGCTTTGATACCGAATCCAAACCAACTTTTTCGGTTGGCGAAGTGAGTAGCGGGCCGCATTTGGTGCAGTTCGCTTTGCCCGACAAAGCCTACCTGTTCCAGATGCATCACAGCGAGTCGCACCCCTTTCTGCGTGACTTGCTGCAATCGGCGCAATTGATCAAAGCCGGCTTTGGCTTGAAATCGGATAGCAGCCATATCCACGCCAAGCTGGGGATCAAGATGCAGGGCGTGATCGATTTGAACGCGATATTCAGCAAAGACGGTTACCAAAAAGAGATCGGTGTGCGCACGGCGGTGGGGCTGATGTTCGGACAACGCTTCGTCAAGTCTAAACACGCCACCACCTCCAACTGGGCGAGACATGAACTCACCCCGCAGCAATTGCTCTACGCGGCGAATGATGCCTATGGTGCGCTCAAGGTATATCAGGCGTTGCAAGCAACCCCGGGAACAGACCTCATGAGTCACATTAATGCAGCTTAGTTTTGCTATCATCGCGCAAGATGCACCATCAAATTCATTAGGAGTCTTGCATGTTTAAGCAGTCGTTGCGCACCGCCATCCTCGCCACACTTACCCTCACCGCCCTCACCCCTGCATTTGCCGAAGACACTGTCAAAGACTGCCGGCTCAAAGGCGGCTCTATGGTGGTGCTGGCAGCGCCCGCTTGCGCCATGGAAGGCGGCACTCCCATCGTGACGTATGTTGTGCCGGTCATGCAGCTCTCCGCCGACCCGAAACTGGCAGACGCACAACGTAACGTGCTGGAAATCCTGAACCGGCCTGTGGTTGAAAAAACCGTGCAGAAGAACGACCCCGAGAACATCTCGCGTGCTGCGAACTTTGCCGGCTGTAACTTGCAAGTTGACGAGTTGGTGCATGTCGATCACGGCAATGCCTTTTCCAAGCGCCGGCATTTCAAGATCCATTCCAGCGTGAACCTCAAGACCGTAGAAGCTGATGCAATCAGCGATCTGGGCGAGGTCGATTCTTTGGGTGGCGGCTTGAAAGCCTACGGCATCGCGCTGACCAAGCGTATTCGTGACGAACGCAGCGAGTTTTCCATCTCGGTGTTGGAGCAAACTATAGACAAGGAAAGGCCCTTCACCATGCCCGGGCCTATCGCTTACTTCGGCACCTTGCGGGATGACCTGTGGGTCGCCGATCAATACGGCTATCCCAAGGGCAGCGGTACAAGTGACTACTACACCGACAGGGTGCGCTTGATGTACCTGGTCAGCACCCCGGAAGAATCGGCCAAACTGAAACTGGCATTGGAAACGGCGCGCGCCCTGTGCCAGAAGTAAGAACTAGCGTCTGTGGTGTGAGGCCAATTACGTCGTATTAGAACGGATGCCGTGTTGCAATTGCCTGTATTCTTGCGACAGACGCACGGATTCCGTATCAGCTTGCAGGCGGATTAACATTGACGTCGTAAAACCACCCAAGGAACTGCTCCATGAATAATGCCAAGCTGGATGAGTTGTTTGAAATTTTATGTGCGGCTTGCCACCGTCAGTTCCTGTTCAACCCCAGACGTATCAAAGCAGAGATGCGCTATGTCGGCACCGAGGGGCATGGCAAAGAAATGGTGCATGTGTTCCGCGACGCCAAGACGCATTCGCAGATTACCCTCAAGCACACCTTCGCCACATTGCGCGAGAAACAAGGCGATAAGCCACATTGGTCGGACGCCGAGAAGGCGCATTACAAAGAATCCGATGCCCAGATCGACGCACAAGTCCAACTCAAAAAAGACCACCTCGAATACGCCAAGGCAAGCCCGCTCTACCTCGACCATCGCGCACAATTGCTGACCCATTACAAAGACAGCCCCAGTTTCGTGGCAGGCAGAAGCTCGCCTCGCGAAGCGGCCAAACTATTGATAAGCGCCTTATCCGAGGCACACGATGCAAGGCTGGCAAATTTTGCAGCGCATTATGGTTCAGACGATGCCGAGCTATTGGCGCATCATCTGCTGTCACCCTGTCATTTCGAGTTTGCCGCAGGACAGCACGCCTGATGTTTGGGATACCCAATCTCTAGCCGGCGTTCAGCGGAATCTGCGATATGTGCCTCTTGCCTGAATTAACCGAACTCGAACAATTACTGGAACTCGGTGCCAGGCATCTTGATACGAAAGTCGCTTGCGAAGTCAGCGTCGGCAACAAGCGCTTTCCCGTCTATCAACTATCTTTAGGCAACCCCGACCCCAAGCTGCCCGCAATCGGTTTCTTTGGCGGCGTGCATGGCTTGGAACGCATCGGTACCCATGTGTTGCTGTATTTTCTGCGCGGTTTGATCTCGCGTCTGGCGTGGGACAAGAGCTTGCATCACTCACTCGAAAACATCCGTTTGGTGTTCATGCCACTGGTCAATCCGGGCGGTATGTGGCAAGCCACACGCTGCAATCCACGCGGCGTCGATCTGATGCGCAACGCGCCCATAGAAGCGGCCGGCAAAGTGCCTTTCCTGTTGGGCGGGCATCGCATCAGCCGGCATTTGCCTTGGTATCGCGGCCTAGCTTGCAACGAAATGGAAATCGAGAATCAGGCCTTGTGCAAAGCCGTAAGCGAAGAATTATTGTCGCGCGAGTTCAGCATCTCGGTCGATTGCCATTCCGGTTTCGGTGCGCGTGACCGCATCTGGTTTCCGCATGCGCATACCGTCGAACCGATCGCGCATCTGGCCGAGATACACAGGCTGGAAGAACTGTTTCACCAAGCTCATCCCAACAACAAATACCTGTTCGAGCCGCAGAGCACGCAATACCGCACGCATGGCGACATCTGGGATTATCTCTATCTGCAAGCGCAACAAGATGCGAGCAAGACTTTCTTGCCACTGACTTTAGAGATGGGCTCTTGGTTATGGGTGAAGAAGAACCCGCGCCAATTCTTCTCGCGTCAAGGCATCTTCAATCCCAGGGTCGAACATCGTTTGCAAAGGGTGTTGCGCGGCCATTCGGTGTGGCTGGATTTCCTGGTACGCGCCGCATGCAGCCAAGAGAATTGGCAAGTCTCCGGGCCGCCCCGCGAGCGCTTGCAGGAACGTGCCGTGGCGCGCTGGTACAAGTCATGACGACTTGGGTGCTATTGCGCGGCTTGATACGCGAGCAGCGCCACTGGGGCGAATTCTTGGACCTCTTCCAGGCGGGCGTGGGCACCCAACCAGTCATCGCGCTTGATCTCCCCGGCAATGGCAGTCTGCATGGGCAAGACAGCCCTGCAACAATAGAAGCGATGGCGGAACACTGTCGTGCGCAGTTATTGGCTCTCGGCTATCCGCCGCCCTACCGCGTGTTGGCACTCTCGCTGGGCGCGATGGTCGCGGTGGCCTGGAGCGAACATCATCCGCAAGAAGTAGAGAAGATGGTGCTGATCAATACCAGTCTCGCCCCGCTCAACCCTTTCTATCAACGGCTGCGCCCCGTCAACTATCCCGGCTTGATACGCGACGGCGTGTTCGGATCGACAGCGCAGAAAGAGCGACACATCCTCGATCTCACCAGCAATCTGCGGCGCAACGCCGGGGATAGCCCGATGATATTGGCGCGCTGGATAGACTATGCGCGCGAGTATCCCGTCAGCCTTGCCAACAGCCTGAGACAACTGCGCGCAGCGGTGCGTTTTCGCGCGCCTCTGGGCACCCCCAAAGTGCCGGTGTTATTAATGGCCGCCGAAAAGGACAAGTTGGTCGATGCGCAGTGCTCCGTGACGCTGGCGCAACGCTGGCAATGCGAGCTCAAGCTGCATGCCAGCGCGGGACATGATCTGCCTTTGGACGATGGTGCTTGGGTCGTGCAGCGGGTTAAAGTATGGCTATCCTCTACAGAGCTAGCGCAACGCTAACGATGAATTACTACACGGAACCGCTGCTCGCTTTCGAATGCAACATCCCCGATGGCTGGGAAGTGTTGCCCGATGCCTGGGCGAAGAAAGCCAAGTTCAGCGCCGCACCGACCTCGGACAAGGTCGAGGCCTTGCTCACCGCGAATACCGATCATCCCTTCCTCAGTCTTGGCATGCCGCAAGCAGATGGGCATTACGCACTGCCGATGATCCAGTGCACCGCCAAACAACTCGGCGTGGTCGAGTTCATGGGCGGGCCCGGCGGGGTGGTGGACATCGTACTGGAACAACTTGCAGGTGCGTATCCGGACTTCGAGCTGTTGGACCGGGAAGAGCCATATCTGGTGGCTGGCAGCGTGGGCGTCTATGTCAAGGCGGGCATGTCGGTGCTTAATCAGCAAGGCGCGAAGTTCCGCTCTATTTCCGAACTGCTGGTGCTGATGGCGCACCGCTATTGTCTGATCATAGGCTTCAGCGGTCCTGCCGATGCGGCGCACCGGCCGACCGGGGATTTCGAAGCGATGTTGCGTTCAATCAGAATGAGCTGAGACCGCTTAATTACTCAGCAGTCCGTTGTAGAGGAATACCCCGTAAGCCGCGATCAGTACGACGCCCACCGCGCGCGGGATGCGACCCAAGGCTGCGACCAGCAGGAACAGTGTCAAGCCCGCACCCAGAATGATGTACGCACCGTTCTGGAAAGAAGCGGGTATGTGTATGGGATTGGATACCGCGAACAAACCTATGCACATCGGAATGCAAATGTGGCCGTCACCGATCTGTGAAGTGAGCACGATGTCCTGCCGGCCTTTATAGGCGTAATAAAGCGCCAGGAAAGCATTCGGCACGACCATCAGCAAACCGCTGACCCAACCAATCTTGGCGAAACTGAACAGCGGGTCTTGGGTGTTGGATATCCAGTTCACCAAATGATCGACCGAGAAATAGATGCAATAAGCACAGGCCGCGATCAGCAGCAGATCAATCACGATGGACCAGTGGAAGGACTTGTTGTTACGGATGTTGTCTTTGAGGACTTCAAAGACATGCAGTATCTGCCAGAACACGAACAGTCCGATCAAGATCAGGCCGTCATAGAGATTCAGTTCGCCGTCTTTGGATAAAGCCCACAGCGTGCCCGTGAACAGGAATAGGGCAATCAAAGTGAACAGCAAATTGAGCTTGTTGATGCGTGCGAACTCGGCATGCTTACGTTGCAAAGCCTTGTTCTTCGGTATAACAGCCGTCGCACCGAACACCGCCGCCATGCCGATGATAAAAGTCAGGTTAGTGGCGTTGTTGACCAGACAATTTTCGATCACCAAGGCGCCATTGTCGGCAGACTTGCTCATCACATAGGCGAATACCAGATTCGCGAAGCCCGAACAGTAAGGCATGATCAGTGTGCCCAATACCGTGCCTTCAAAGCCCTTGGTCTCCATCGCATGCAAGCGCCAGATCATCGCGGCGTTCGCCAGAATGAAGATGGCCAATGCGACTAAAGGTTGGCCTGCATAGACAATGAGTGTGTCGAGTTTGATGGTGCCACCTGCCGGAAGTTTGGGGGACGGGGTTGTAAATGCGTGCGGATTATCACTGCACCTCACGCCTCGGTCAATCGTATCCGGTACCTGATGACAGTCACATTAAAGACTCCCGGCATAAAGGGTGAAATCAACACCTGTTAGTCTTGGCGATTCATTGCGGCTTTCTGTAAACTGCACCCCCCGAAACACGGAAACACGTCATGAACGATTCTTCTATCCAAGCAGCGAATGCAGCAGCCGAACGTATCGTGAGGCATTTTCAAGCGCAGGGCTTTACCGGCATCACCGAGGCACTGTTGATCCAGATCCACCTCAAGACCGGTGAGCGTGCCGAAGTGGAGGCTGCGTTCGAGGCATCGCATGAACTGGACCAAGCGCCGCCGGTGCAAAAATATTTTGAGATACATCCCTACGGACACTACGCGACTTTCCGCAGTTTCGACGAGGCGCTGGCAGAGATCAAGACGGATTTCACCACCTGTCTGCTGAACGACCTGCCTCGCGTGTACTTCGAAGACGCGGCGGTGTTGATCGACGATCCTCTCGCCAGCGGCACCAAGTATGATGCCATGATCAAGTTGCAGAACAATGTCGACGGCTATGCGGTCGCGATTCTGATGAACGACCCGGATGCTTCTTTCCTGGACTATATGGATACGCGCAAAGGGAGTGATTGGAAAAAGATCATGGGCGATTTTGAGATCGCCAGCACCAATCTGAGCAAGGATTTGGACTTTTTATAAGCGTCGCTTGTAAACCCATTCGGCAACTAGCCGTTAAAGTCCCGCCCGATCGCGTCATGTCGATGCGATACCCAACAAAGCAATAACCAAACAACACCCAGGAGAGTATTGAAAATGAATGAAATCGTAGATTACAAAATTGTACGCAACTCCGTCGTTGGCTCCGAGCTGACCGAAACCAATGCCAAGGTGCTGGCAGCAAAGCTCGGCGTGCGCGAATTGAAAGACGGCGAGTTACTGGTCAAAGAAGGCGATACAGATCAGACGCTGTTCCTGGTCGCGCATGGCAAACTTTCCGTCACCAGCAAGGATGCCAGCGGTGTGGACAATCCTGTTTACACCATGAAGGTGGGCGAATGTGCCGGCACCCGCGCCTTCGTCGAACAATCCCCACGCCGTGCGACGATACATGCGGTAGGCGCATCGACAATCTACACGCTTACACCCAACGATTTTGAGTCACTGCTAATCGAAGATCCGCGTCTGGCCTTTAATGTGATGCGCGCGCTGTTCAAGGTCACTCATGCCAACCTGTCACGCATGAACCAGGAACACAAAGAGCTTGCCAACTACATCAACAAGACCAAAGGACGTTACTAAACCCAGATTGCCGCAAGGCGCGCGAGGAATAGCCATGGTCACATCCATAAAAAGATTCAATCTCCAACGCTGGCAATTGATGCTCTTGGCGATCCTTGCCATGGTGCTGCTGGTATCTCACAACCAGCAGAAACACCGTTTCGATAGCGTCAAACAAGTGACGGTCAACGAAGCCAAGGCGATGGTCGATGCGGGTGCGCTGGTGATCGATGTACGCAGTGCAGAGTTGTATCAGGGTCGTCATATTCGGGGCGCGATCAATTTGCCACTGGCTATCTTGCAGTCCGGCATCCCCTCCTCCATCGCAAGCGCTATCGACCAGCCTGTGGTGGTGTATTGCGGCGATGGTGTGACCACCGGCCCCGAAGGTACGCAGCTGTTGAATAAGGCGGGTTACAAGCAAGCGGTGAATGTGGAGGCTGGCATTGCCGGCTGGGCTGACGCCGGACTACCGATACAGAAATAGTCAGTCACTGGATCGTGAGCAAACCGCCTTGCGCGGGCTCCACATTCTGCACCGCAACCCGGGGATGGCATAGCGCACCCAGTTCGACGTTGCGCTTGTCTGCAAACTGCGCCATGAACTCGAATTTTTGTGCCAACTTATTCCTGGCAAAGTGATCTATCACCCACAGCGGCAACACCGTATCGGGCTCCCAAACACCGCTAAACTTGAATTGACTGCCGCCCGTTTGGGCCGCGATATCCCACACC
Organism: Gallionellaceae bacterium; assembly: GCA_027448945.1. Classification (GTDB taxonomy): domain Bacteria; phylum Pseudomonadota; class Gammaproteobacteria; order Burkholderiales; family Gallionellaceae; genus Gallionella. The sequence goes on along the minus strand of DAIDMQ010000016.1, from coordinate 226,936 downwards.
CCGTCAAAGCTTTTCGAATCACCCGATAGTTGGGTGAAGCTGACACCTTGCCCGGGATGCTCGGTGTACTCCAACACGGAATGCATACGCACATGAAAGAACAACACACGCTCATCGGCAACACGCTGTACACGAACTTTGTCGGGCGCAATGCGTGACGCGACAGACTCAATCACACCCGGCATCTGTTTGGCGGCTTCATAATCGGTAAGGAATTTATACGCTGCACACCCATCCAGCGGCGTGTCAAAGCTGGCATTGAAGTGATAAAGACGCCCCTCTCTTTGCACATCGACATGCATATTGTGAGGGCTTGTTTCAGCCCAGACCGGCAGGCTGATCAGCAATAAGGCGCAGCAGGACAGAAGTATTCTCATAGACTAACGTTATAGCGACTGAGTGTGTCAGCGCGATGACGAATGTTGGGGAAATAACAAATATGTAGCTGCGAAAATAGACTCTCTACATGTACGCGCGCATATTCATGTTCCGTAAAAAAGGCCCGCAAGCCTTAAAACACAAAGACTGCAGGCCATTTTAATTTTTCAATGAAGATGGCGCGTACCGGCGGGACTATTCCGCGCTGATGGCAGGCGTCAGCACCACGCTTGAGGTTGCCGATTGTTTGGCGATCACACTGCGATAGAAATCCATCACGCGATGCGCTTGCGTATTCGCCGACCAGCCGAGTGCATATTCGCGTCCGGCCGCACCCAAACTGATGCGCGTCTCTTCATCCCTCAGTAGCGCAACCACTTTGCCTGCAAACTCTTCATGCTCCTCCCTGGCAATCCATACGCCTGCGCCTTCCTTCAACACATCGCGGGTTCCCATCTCGGCGATGGAAACGACAGGCACTGCCTGCGCCATCGCTTCCAGCAACACCAAGCCTTGCGTCTCGGTGCGCGAGGAGAACACGAACACATCTGCGGCGCGGTAGCAGTCGTTCAGTTCGGTGTCTCGATTCAGATAACCCATAAAGCGCACATTGTTCTGCATACCCATCCTGGCAACACGCTGCTTCAAACCTTCGAGTGCCGGGCCTTCGCCGGCGATCATCAGCAACACATCGGGGATGTCCTTGCGCACGCGCCCGGCGACTTCGAGCAGGAAACCAATGTTCTTCTCATGAGCCACGCGGCCCAAGAACAACATCAGCGGACGCCGCGATGGAATGTCATGGCGGCTGCGGAAATCATCGCGGTCACCGCGCACAAAACTCGCCGGCTCCAAGCCGGTCGGGATAACTTCGGCATCTGCTTGCACGCCGTAAGCACGCAACACCGCCAGCATCTGCGAGGACGGGATGACCATGCCATCCAGGCTGTTGCCCTGTGAACGCGAGAAGCGACGCGCCAGCGCGCCGGTCAGCATCTTCGGCAAGAAAGGCACGTAATGATGAAAGTATTCCTCGAAGAAAGTGTGATAAGTCTCGACGCAAGGAATGCCCAGTTCGCGTGACAAACGCGTGCCCAGATAGTGCGCCACAAAGGGCGTCTGGATGTGGATGAGGTCGTAGCCTTCGCCGCGCAGTCTTTCCAATTGCGCGATGACCAAGCTGTAGCGCATCAAGCGATCTTCAGGATCCATGGGAATCTGACGGGCAGCGATGCGGGTGATTCCGCTCTCATCGGCACTGGGCGTGCCGTATTCAGGCGCGATCAGATGCACGGTATGGCCGAGTGCGCGCAGTTCGCGGCGGAAGGTCTCGATAGAAGTAGAGACACCGTTGACGCGCGGAAAATATACGTCCGAGATAAAGAGAATCTTCATGCTTGCCACCCCCGGGCGTAATCGGTCAGAGCTCCCAGCCGAACGCCCATGATGCAGCCGAGATACCCGCACCGTAGCAGCAAATTGTTACGGTTTTCCTACGGGATGTATTGCGGCGGTGAGGCATGGGGCAGCGAAAAGCAAGTCACCAAGTTTCAGGTGTCCGGCACAGTTGTTCACACCGGACGCTTTTGACTCTTGCTGCGTTTTTTGCACTTGAAGTTTGAAACTGCCCCGTTAAAGCACCCGGTTTCCGATGCTTAATTTAAGCCTGCAGGCGCAGGTCTTCCCGGTAAGGACGCGCCGGCGCCTGGAAGGCAATGGGGCCGTCCGGTTTGGCATCCAAAAATTGGCGCACGAACGGGTCTTGCGAATTGTTCACCTCGTCCACATTACCCTCGGCGACCACTTTTCCATCGTGTATGAAGTAGACGTAATCAACGATTTTTAATGATTCGGACAGGTCGTAAGTCACCACTACGGAACTCACGCCCAGCGCGTCGTTGAGCTTGCGTATCAGGTTGGCGATGGTGTTGAGCGAGATCGGATCCAGGCCGGCAAACGGCTCGTCATATATGATGAGTTCAGGGTCGGTGACCGTGGCGCGTGCCAGTGCCACGCGCCGCTCCATACCGCCGGACAACTCGCTGGGCATCAGGTCGCGCGCATTGCGCAACCCCACCGCATTGAGCTTCATCAGCACCAGATCGCGTATGAATTCTTCGGACAGTTTGGTGTGCTCGCGTAAAGGGAAAGCCATGTTGTCAAACACCGATATGTCTGTGAACAAGCCGCTGACCTGGAACATCATGCCCAGCTTCAAGCGCATTTCGTACAACTCGTCATTGCTCAGTTCGTGCACCACTTTGCCCATAAAGCTCACGCTGCCCCGCTGCGGACGCAACTGGCCGCCGAAGTGGCGCAGCAGTGTGGACTTGCCGCTACCACTGACACCCATGATGCCGACGATCTTGCCGCGCGGGATGTTGAGGTTGATGCCGTTGAGCACTTGATGCTCGCCATAGGCGAAATGCAGGTCTTTAACTTCAAGAAGGTTGTCCATAGTCGGTTCCCAAGTAGGATTTATTTATTGCGCCATTGTCCCATGACTAAGGGCGGCCAACAAAACCATTACGCATCGCTGCCGCCAACGGCATAATCCGCCCGCCTTACACTAACGATGACACGTATGAAAAAGAACACTTGGCTCAGTTGGAGCAGCGGCAAAGACAGCGCCTGGGCACTGAATGTGTTGCGCCAGTCCGATGAATACGCTGTGACTGGCTTGTACACCACCATCAACACCGCGTTCGACCGCGTTGCCATGCATGCGGTGCGTGTTGAGCTGTTGCGCCAACAAGCCGACGCGACAGGTTTGCCGCTGTATCTGATAGAGATCCCCCACCCCTGCTCCAACGAACAGTACGCCGCCGTGATGGCTGACTTCGTTGCGAAAGCACAGCAACACCAAGTCGAGTGCATGGCGTTCGGCGACCTGTATTTGCAAGACATCCGCGACTACCGCGAAGAACGCCTGCGGGGCACAGGCATCAGCGCCGTGTTCCCGCTATGGGGCAAGCCCACACGCGCACTCCTCACCGAGATGTTGGACGGCGGTTTGCGCGCCATGCTCACCTGCGTCGATCCGCGTGTATTGCCGGCCGGATTCGCCGGACGCGAATTGAGCCTCGCACTGTTGGACGAAATGCCGCAAACCATAGACCCCTGCGGTGAGAATGGCGAGTTCCATAGCTTCGTGTTCGACGGTCCGATGTTCGGCTACCCGTTGTCCATCCAAATGGGGGAAGTCGTGACACGCGACGGTTTCGTGTTCGCCGATTGCCTGCCACGCGGCACGCAAGCCTGACGCGACTATAAGCTCACAGCTCAGACCAAAATCCGCTGTGCTATGATCAAACCTCCAGTTGAGGAAGTGCATATCGTGATCATTATTGCGACATCCGTGCTACCCACCCCCGCCGCGCCAACTCATTCTGCGGCCCGTCTCCCCTTATACATAAAACCAAGCAACGGAGTTCAGCCATGAGCGTGCGCATCCGCCATATGTTGCGCTCTGATGTGGCTGCCGCCATCGCACTGCAGGACCGTGTTTATCGCTCCATCCCGCCCTTTACACCCGATCAGTTCGACAGTCTGTTGGGCCGCTTCCCCGATGGACAATTCGTCGCCGAGGTGGACGGTAAGTTCGTCGGCATGGCAATCTCGCTGCTGGTACTGTGGGACGATTACAGTCTGCATCACACTTGGGACAGTGTCACTGGTAGCTGCGAATTCGATACGCATGACCAAAATGGCCGAACCTTGTACGGCGCGGAAGTGTGTGTCGATATGAATTATCGCGGCCAGGGTATAGGACACGCGCTGTACGAGGCGCGTAAGAAGTTGTGTTGCGCGATGAATCTCAAACGCATCATTGCCGGCGGACGCCTGCCCGGATATCACAAACACGCCACCCGCATGTCACCCGAAGAATATGCCAAGCGAGTAATCTGGGGCGATTTGCATGATGAGGTATTGCGCTTCCAATTGGGCGAAGGCTTCAATTATTGCGGCATCTTGCATGGCTACCTATCCACCGATGTCGAGTCGATAGGCAATGCTACGCTGATTGTCTGGCTCAACAAGGATTACGACCCCAGCTTGCCCACCCAACCTGCACCACCGGAGCTGTTTAAGGAGAGACCATGAGAGTCCGCATCGCTGCCGTGCAATACAAACTCCGCCATGTCGCAGATTGGCAGGGCTTCAAAGAGCAGGTCAATTTCGTGCTCGATGCCGCCGTCGATTACCAACCGCAATTTGTATTGCTCCCCGAGATCTTCACCGCGCAGTTGCTGGCTTTCATGGACAACAACAATGACATCCGCACCTCAGCACGCGGGCTGGATAAGTACACGGCGCGATATATCGAACTGCTGCGCAGTCACGCCATGAAGCACAACTATCATCTGATCGGTGGCAGTCATCCCACGATGCGCAAGGGGCGCTTGCTAAACACGGCCTATCTATTTACACCCAGTGGCGAGGTGCACACCCAGGACAAACTTCATCGCACCCGCTGGGAGAAGGAAAAATGGGACACCGACCACGGTGACGAGCTCAAGGTGTTCCACACACCGTTCGCCAAAATCGCCATCCTGATCTGCTATGACATCGAGTTTCCCGAATTGGCCAAGAGCGTTGCTCAAGAAGGTGCGGAGATTATCTTCGTGCCCTCCTGCACAGACGACAGGCAAGGTTTCTTGCGTGTGCGCTATTGCTGCCATGCCCGCGCCATCGAAAACCAGGTCTATGTCGCGATGACCGGCACCGTGGGCACGCTGCCGGTGGCGGGTCTGCGTCTGCACTACGGGCAAGCGTCCATCATCACCCCTTCGGATTTTCACTTCTCTCGCGACGGTATCGCCGCTGAAGGCGTGATCAACGAGGAACAGATTGTGGTGGCGGATGTGGATCTGGCGCTGCTAGACGAGAATCGCATCAAGGGCACGACCATCCCCTTATTGGATAAGCGCAACGACTTGTATACCAACCGCGCAATCACCATAGTCACAGCCTGATCAACGGCTACTCCCTCATACACAGCCACCCTGTAAAAACCAAAAGGTGACATTACTGCTTTGCTTCTACAACCGCCCAATTTATTGTTGACTAAAATAGTATGGAAAGAGCATACTAAAATCAGTGTTATTCATGGGGGCAGGGTCAAGAAATAGCATCTTCTCTTGCCAGAGAGGTGAAGTGAAAAATTCGCTTTATTTTGACTGTATCAGATCGAAAGTAATCACCCCAAGTCAGGCAGCGGAGCTTCCTCACAGGCTGTTATGGTGTGGATGTAAAAGTTGATGAAGTGCAGCTCCCAACCAGGAGGGCCAATGGCATGAAAGCCCATCACGTTGATAAAAAATCGCCAAACTTCCTCCGTGGCATTGCCGAAGCTTTGCATCTGAATCTCACTGCACAATCCTCGCCAACTTTCCATGAAAGTGAGCCGGAATCAAACCGATTGGCGGCAATCGTGGAGTCATCGGACGACGCTATCATCGGCAAAGATCTTAATGGCATCATTAACAGTTGGAATGCCGGTGCGGAAAAGATCTTTGGCTATAAAGCGGAGGAAATGTTGGGCACATCCATCACGCGGTTAATACCTGCAAGCCGGAAGAATGAAGAAGAGCAAATCCTGAAGAAGATCGGGCGCGGCGAAAAGGTGGACCACTTCGAGACGGTGCGGCTGACCAAAGACCGGCGTTTGATCGACGTTTCGGTAACGCTATCACCGCTCAAGGATGCCACAGGGAAGATCATCGGCGCATCGAAGATCGCCCGCGACATCACGCTGCTGAAAGCCCGCGAACGCGAGTTGGCAAGGATAACGCGGTTGTATGCCGCGCTGGCACAAGTCAACCAGATGATTGCCCAAACAAGTAAACAAGACTTGATTTTCAAGGAAGCATGTCATTTGCTGATCAAGTATGGCGGGCTAAAAATGGCATGGATAGGCTGGTTGGATCCCGCAACGCAACAACAGGTTCCGGTCGCAATACACGGCGATGAATCCGGCAGCCTCCGCCCAGTCAGCGTCTACGCTGATGACAGGCCAGAAGGACGCAACCCGAGCGGGATCGCATTTCGTAGCACCCAGCCGTATGTCAGTAACAACTTGCAAGAGGATTCCGTTGCACAGACTGGCACTGCCGAAATTAATCCATCCGGTTTTCGATCATGCGCTTCGTTTCCGATCTGGGAGAACGGAAACGTCGGCGGTACGCTGAACGTATATGCCGGCGAGCAGGACTTCTTTCATGAAGAGGAAGTCCTGCTTTTGAAAGAGGTCGCATTCGATCTCACTTTTGCGATTGAAAACATCGTGCTGCAAGATGCGCACAAGCACTCGGAAATGGTTGCGCTCAGCGAAAAGTCTTTTTCGGATTCCCTGATAGAAAACATGCCTGGTGTCGTATTTCTTTTCAACAGGCAACTACAGATGTTACGTTGGAACAAGAATCTGGTGACGGTTAGCGGCTATACCAATGCAGAGCTGGAGGGTATGCACCCTCTCGACTTCTTTCCTCCCGAAGAAAAACGGTTAATAGAACAGAGGATAGGTGAGGCTTTCGAAACCGGAGGGGCGGAAGCCGAGTCTTGTTTACTGACCAAAGATGGCAGAAAACCTCCTTATTTGTTAATTAGCAGACGGATCGAGTCAAAGGGGAATCCGTGTCTGCTCGGCATCGGCGTGGATATTTCCAAACTCAAACTGTTCGAACAAAAGCTCAATGAGCAAGACGCGATACTTGAGGAAATGAGCGCCATGGCGCATATCGGCGGCTGGGAATTCGATCCGCAGTCGGGTGATGGCATTTGGACGAAAGAAGTTGCACACATTCATGAAGTGGATCCTGCTTCCGCAACCAGCGCCCCTTACGGCCTGAGCTTTTTTCACGGCGGGCATCGTGAAAGATTGGAAGTCGCGGTGCGTGAAGCAAGGGAATTGGGCAAGCCCTACGATCTGGAGCTTCAAATAGTCACCGCATCCGGAAACCGGAAATGGGTGCGTACGATTAGTCATCCTGTCATTGAAAATGGGAAAGTCGTAAAGATACGCGGCGCTATTCAGGACATTACCGAACGCAAGTTGGCCGAGAACAAGATTATGAGACTGAATCGCGTGTATGCGGTTCTCAGCCAGATCAATTCGCTCATCGTGCGGGTAAAGGATAGAGACGAGCTATTCAGCGAAGCATGCAAGATTGCCACCCAGTCCGGTGGCTTCCGCATGGCTATGATCGCGATGGTTGATCCAAACAATGGCGATATCAATCCCGTTGCCTCGCAGGGCAAGGACCATGACCTGCTGGCGGACATCGTGGAAATCTTGTCCACGCGCAAACATGCAGCCGGCACCCTGTTTGCGAAAGCGATCAGGGAAAAAGAAGCTGTCATATTGAACGACTCGGATAACGATGCAGCTGTTGTTTTTCGCAGCAAATATGCCGGGGCCGGTATTAATTCGATGGTGATATTGCCACTTATAGTCATGGGCGAGGCGACCGGTGTTTTTGCATTATATTCAACGGAAGCAGGATTCTTTCACGAGGAAGAGATGCATTTACTCTCGGAACTAACGCATGACATTGCATTCGCAATCGACCACATCAACAAGCAGGAAAAAATTAATTACCTTGCCTATTACGATGAACTCACCGGTTTGGCAAATCGCACTTTGTTTATCGAGCGTGTAGGACAATTCATACGAAATTCCAAATCCGGAAGTCGACTCGCCCTGTTTCTGATCGACTTGGAAAGGTTTAAGAGTGTCAATGACAGCCTGGGAAATTCTGCCGGTGACGCACTACTGAACCAATTTGCAAAGTGGCTAACGGGCCATGTAAAGGATCCCGGTTTGTTGGCGCGTATAGGTTCGGACCAATTTGCAGCAGTGATGCCGGAAATCATGGAGAACGGCGACTTGACCAAGCTAATTGAGGACGCCCAGAACGCACTGCAAAAAAATGTGTTTGTGATTAATAACAACGAACTTAGAGTTAGCGCAAAACTCGGCATTGCAATCTTCCCCGATGACGGAAAAGATGCTGCATCATTATTCAGAAATGCGGAAGCCGCACTCAAGATGGCCAAGCGGAGCGGAGATCGGTACCTGTTCCATACCAGGGAAATGACGGCATCGGTTGCGTTGAAGTTGTCTCTTGAAAATCGGCTGCGTCAAGCTATCGACCATGAGGAATTTGTGCTCCATTACCAGCCCAAGGTCAATCTGGTCACAGGCAAAGTTACTGCCGCTGAAGCACTGATCCGGTGGAATGATCCGCGGTCCGGCTTAATGCCGCCAGCCCAGTTCATACCGATACTTGAAGAATCTGGCCTTATTCACGAAGTCGGCCGCTGGGCAATGCACAAGGCCATTTCCGATAGTATGTCGTGGCGTAAAGCAGGGCTTTCGGGAATACGTGTTGCAGTTAACGTATCCTCGCCTCAACTCAGAAGCGCAAAATTTGTCGAGGAGATCGGGCAAATAATTTCCGTTGATATACACGCTGCGGAATGTTTGCAGCTGGAAATCACTGAAAGTATGGTCATGAGTGATATAGAACGAAATATAAACTTGCTACAGCAAATTCGGGAAATGGGGATCACGATCGCCATTGATGATTTTGGCACCGGGTTCTCCTCACTGAATTATCTCGTCCAGTTGCCGCTTGATACGCTCAAAATAGACCGCTCGTTTGTGATCAAGATGATGGAGGGGCCGAAATATCTGGCGGTGGTTTCTTCCATCATCCAGTTGTCACACTCACTGAACCTGAATGTCGTGGTTGAGGGTGTGGAAACGGAAGAGCAATCCCGCCTGTTGCGTTTATTGGGATGCGACGAATTGCAGGGATTTATATTCAGCAAACCCATACCGGCAGATGACTTCAAGGCCAGATTCTTGGATTATAAGGGGGAAAATTTTCTGAATACGGCGCGAGAAGAATTCTTAAAACAATAAATTCGATACTGCAATGTTGCCATCTGTTAACTTTGGGGTCGGCTGTCGATAACAGGTTATTGCCGCTTGTTCTCTAAATTCTTTGCTATATATTGCATGAGGAATTCGTTGTTGCATGTGATACCCCCGTCTTTAAGTTTATCAAAACGTTGGTATCCACTTTTCTCAACTTACCTCGGCTCACCGCCCCGCAACTTTCCGAAACTCAAATGAACAGCATCGCCTCTGCACTCTACGCCGCGCTCAAAACCTTATTGCATCCCAAGATGCTGGCGATGATGTTATGGCCCATGCTGCTGGCGATGCTGGTGTGGATGGGTGCAGCCTGGATCTATTGGAGCAGTTGGATCGGCAGCCTGACCGGGATGCTGCACTCTCCGCCGCTGGAACAATACTTGGCTTACGGCTTCATCGCGGCGGCCTCGCATTATCTGATTGGCACGGTGGTGATCTTGCTGTTGTTGCCCGCCATCTATGTCACCGCACTATTGATTACAGCCGTGTTCGCCATGCCCATGATGCTCGATCATGTCGCCAGTCGTCACTATCCGGAGTTGGAAAGATTGCACGGCGGCAGTGTGATGGGCAGCGTGTGGAACGCTGCGCTTGCGACATTCATATACCTGCTGGGCTGGCTGCTGTGTCTGCCGCTGATCTTGTTCACGCCACTGGCTGCGGTGCTGCCAATTTTGCTGATGGCATATCTCAACCAGCGTCTGTTCCGTTATGACGCACTCGCCGAACATGCCAGCCCGGCCGAGTTCGACACCATCATGGAACGCGCCACACCGCGCCTGTATGGCTTGGGGGCCTTGCTGAGTCTGCTGCATCTGGTGCCGCTGCTCAATCTGTTCGCACCTGTCTATGCGGGACTCGCCTTCACTCATCTTTGTCTCGCCGAATTGAAAAACTTACGCGAAGAACCGTTTCAGCTAGCATAGAGCGACGATAACATCCGACGGGGGATGGCATGAATAGTGATGAACGACTGGCACAACTAGAAGCGCGCATAGGCGCAATCGAGCAATACCTGGGCATCAAGGTCAAAGTGACGGGTGCCACGCCTGCCGGACCTGCTGTCAGCAACGCACCGCCTCCCTCTGCCACAGCATCCCATACTCCCTCTCCCCAACGCATCATCAAGCGTGAGCGCTTGGGCGTGACACATCTGTTGGGCTGGTCGGGCGCGACGGCACTGGTGATCGCCTCCCTCTATCTGGTGATGTTGGCAATAGACTCTGGTTGGCTCACGCCGGCAAAGCAAGTCTCGCTGGCCATGCTGGGCGGCATCGTGTGTATCGCAACCGGACTGTTGCTGCGTCACAAGGATGCGCGCTATGCCAGCATGCTGCCCGCTGCGGGTGTGGTGATCCTGTTCCTTTCCACCTATGGCGCGCACAACTATTACCACCTCATAAACTACACCTACGCCACCAGTGTCATCGTCACCGTAACACTGTTGTCGCTCTGGCTGAACCGCGTGTTCATGAGTGACCTGTACGCCGTGTTTGCGGTACTGGGCTCTTACACCGCGCCCTTGTTTCTGGGCGGCACACATTTCGACATCGCTGATCTGATCGTTTATTTCGCCTGCTGGAGCGTGTTGTTTTCCGTCTTTGCGATTAAGGTCGGCGCGCGCGGCGTGTATCTGCTGGCAATGTATCTGGCGCTGATGATCTTCGATTATCTGTGGCAACTGAACGGCTCGCAGGCTTGGCGTGAGGCGCTGTCTTTCCAGACCGTGCACTTCTTTATCTTCGTCGGTGCCGCCGCAATCTACAGCCTGCATATCACACCCATGACGCAGCGCGACGGGCTCAATCACGTGCCCGCACTGGTGCTGTTCTACTTCGTGCAATACCACATCTTGCAGGCGCATCTTCCCGCTTATGCGCCCTGGGTGGCGATTGCCAGCGCGCTGGTGGTGGCCGCGGCCTATTATCTGGTGCGACTCAAGCTCGCGCACGAACTGGAGGGTGGCCGCGTACTGCTGAGCAGCTATATCGCGCTGGTGCTGGTGCATGCCGGCTATATCGAATCGGTGCCCGCTCACTGGGCGCCCTGGTTCGTCTTGCTGCTTCTGCCGGTACTAGCGGGCTATGCGCATCTGCGCGGCGGCATGCTCACACCGGGCAAACCCTTGTGGGCCGCAGCCGGCCTGTTGTTCCTCGCCAACTATCTCAAACTGTTAGATCCCGGCACGCTCCCGGCAGGCCAAGTGCCCGCGCAGAACCTGCTCGGCCTGGCCTATGCCGCAGAGTTGTATCTGGCCTACTACTGGTTGCGCAAAGACCGTGCGCTGCGCGACCTCGGCGCCATCGCGCTGTATGCAGGGCACGTGGCGATGATGGCTTGGGCGCTGCATCTGTTCGACAACCGTTTCGTCGTATCGCTAGTGTGGGCGTGCTTCGCACTGGCCTGCCTATCGCTCGCCTTGTTGCAGCACAACAAATTACTGGGACAATCCTCGCTACTGATCTTCGCCGCTTCGCTGCTCAAGGCGCTGCTCTACGACGTCGCACTGGCGACCCCGCTGATACGCATCGCCAGTTTGGCGGTAGTCGGTGTGAGCTTGTATCTGGGCGGCTGGCTGTATAAAAAAGTGAATGCACTAGATCAGGATTTGGACGCAACATGAGCGTCGCACTGACCATCGCGCCGATTTTCATGCTCATCCTATTGGGCGCGTCCATGCGCCGCTGGTTCCGGTTGAGCGACGACTTTTGGCCGCAACTGGACAAGCTGATCTACTACTTATTTTTTCCCGCGCTGCTGTTCAGCACCTTGTCGCACTTCGTCATCGACATCGCCGCCGCCACGCCCATGTTGATGGTCGCCACGCTGTTCATGTGTGCCGGCATCGTGCTCGGCCTGATCGCCAAGCCCTTGTTCCATGCGCCGGCCAAGGTATATTCCGCGACCTTCCAATCCGCCTTTCGCTTCAATAGCTATGTGGGACTTGCGATTGCAGGCGGCTTGCATGGCTCGCAAGGTCTGGCGGCGATAGGCTTGCTGATGGGCTTCATGGTGCCGCTGGCCAACGTTGCCTCGGTATTGATGTTGGCCCGCCACAGCGAGAGTCATTGGCTAAAGGAAATCTTGCTCAACCCGCTCATCCTTGCCACGTCTGGCGGCATCGCCTTCAGCCTGTTCGGCCTGTCTCTCCCTGCGGTGCTGAACACCACCATGAAACTGTTGTCGCAAGCATCCCTGCCGTTGGGGCTGATTGCAGTCGGTTCGGGTCTGCGTATCCAGGGCCTGCACGGTTATCCCGGCACCTTGTGGTATGGCGTAATCGTAAAGCTGTTGTTTCTGCCCGCCATCGCCTGGGGACTGGCGAGCGGGTTCGCCCTGGATGGCGTGTACTTCCACACCGCCGTGCTACTGGCCGCACTGCCCATCTCAACCGTATCTTATGTTTTGGCCAAACGCATGGGCGCGGAGGGTGACACCATCGCCGCGCAAGTGATGCTCAGCACCCTGCTGTCCGCCATCACCCTGCCGCTGTGGCTGCTGCTGATGACGCATTAATTCTGCACCAGTCGCGCTAGAATCACGCCATTCCACAACTCGCCGACGTTGCATATGAGCACTTTGCACGACCTTAGTCCCGCACCCGTCTGGGCACACTTCGCCACCCTGTGCGAGATCCCGCGCGCCTCTTGGCAGGAAGCGGCGTTGCGCGACCATCTCATCGCTTGGGCGCAACAGCACGGCATCACCGGCAACGTCGACACAGTCGGCAACCTCATCCTCGGCAAACCCGCCAGTCAAGGTTGCGAACAGTTGCCGGGCGTGATCATGCAGGGCCATCTGGATATGGTGTGTCAGGCAAACAGCGGCACCAGTCACGACTTCTCACGCGACCCGATAAATACGGTGATACGCGATGGCTGGGTAATTGCCGAGCACACCACTTTAGGTGCCGACAACGGCATAGGCGTGGCACTGGCCTTGGCCGCACTTGAAGAACCGGATCTGCAACATCCCGCGCTGGAAGTATTGCTCACCATCAACGAAGAGTCCGGCATGGACGGCGCACGCGGGCTGCAAGCGGGCGCTTTACAAGGCAAGACGCTGATCAATTTGGACACCGAGGAATGGGGACATTTCTATCTGGGCTGCGCGGGCGGCGTGGATGTGCAGATCGGCCAAAATTACGCGCTTCAAGCAGTTGATGCGGATCAAGCGATACTGCGCTTTGAAGTCAGCGGGCTGCGCGGCGGCCACTCCGGCATAGACATCCATGAAGGTCGCGGCAACGCCATCAAGTTGCTCGCCGAGGCACTGCGCGACATGGCGGAACACACTCCGCTGCAGCTCATCGAGATGAGCGGCGGCACGGCGCGCAACGCCATACCGCGTGAGGCTTATGCGCTGGTCGCGGTGTCCGGCGATACGACTGCGGAGCATCTGGAGGAATGGGTGGCACATCGCAACGAGGTGTGGCAAGAGCGCTTTGCCGCCGTCGATGCGGGCGTGAAACTGGCCATCCGGCTTGTACCCGAAAATCACCCGCAACATGTCCTGAGCGACAACGACCGCGACCAGTTGCTGGCCTTCATCGACGTGGCGATGAACGGCGTGGCGCAAGTCAGTAGCGACTTCCCAGGCGTAACCGACACTTCCAGCAATCTGGGTGTGATCGCATTGTCCGGGGGCGCACTGAAAATGACGTTCAAAGTACGCTCGCTGCAAGATGGCCGGGGCGATGCACTCGCCGAAAAGCTAGTGACTTATGCGCAAGCGCATGACTTGCAAGCCCACACAGACGGCGCTTATCCGGGTTGGACACCCGACCCTGCTTCGCCGTTGTTGGCACTCTGCCTAGGGGTTTATACCGAACAGTTCGGACACCCCGCCAGTCTGCAGGTGATACACGCGGGACTGGAGTGCGGCTTACTCGCGGCCAGTCATCCGCATCTGGACATGATCTCTTTCGGTCCCGATATACGCGGCGCACATGCACCCGGTGAGCGTGTAAGAATCGCTTCGGTCGACCACTGTTGGACACTGCTTAAAGCGGTGTTGCAGGCACTGGCGAAAGTCTGAACATGTTGCGTCTACCGCTGAGCTTAAGCAGTTGGGGGACGACAGCGTTTTCCGCGACACTCAAGCACGAGCTGGAACAATCCGCAGCCCATCTCCCGCTACAACAGGGATTGAGCACGGGCAATCATGTGCTCGACACGCCGATTACGGTGATGGTGCAAAGCGTCAAAGCCGGCACAGATGTACTGGTGTTAAAAGTGGGCGTGTTCTATCACAGCATCATTGCAGGTTGCAGTTGTGCGGACGACCCGACACCCATCAGTGAGAACAACGAGTATTGCGTGCTGTGCCTGGAAGTGAATATGAACGATGCGCAGACCTGGGTCATTTTGCTGGAACAATGAAGGTGTAGCATCGCAAACAAAGAGGAGCGAAACATGAAACGACTACTGATCATTTCCGCCAGTGTGCGCGAACAACGACGCTCACACGGCGTGGCACTGTACCTCCATGATTACGCGCAGCGCGGCGGCCTGGCTGTCTCCAGCGTGTTCGACCTCAAGGAGGCGAACTTCCCGCTGTTCACTGAACGGCTCGCCTATCTGCAAGATGCGCCGGAGGCGGCGATCATCTTCTCGCAAGCCGTTAGCCAAGCCGATGCGGTCATCATCGTCAGCCCCGAATACAACCTCGGCGTACCCGCATCCACCAAAAACGCCATCGATCTGCTGACCAGCGAGTGGCTGGGTAAACCCGTGGGCATCGCCTCGGTGTCCTCGGGTGGCTTCGGTGCGCGCAATGTGTGGGGCGAACTAAGCAAGATCATGTTGCACATGGGAGCACGCCCTTCCAGCACGGGCTACTTCACCCCCAATGTGCAGAACAGCTACAACGAACTCGGTCTCAATGTCGCCGACAGCAAACCGTTCGACGAGCGTGCGCACAAATTCATCACAAGTTTATTCGGTTGAACAGCGTCCGCAGATGCTAGACTGCGCGCCCCAAGCATCACGCAACACCGCGTCTCACGACGCGCCGGCATGATGCCGGCATCCACCTTCACCGCAAAGATACCGCCATGACCGAAACCTTTATCCCCAGCAAAGACGCATCCCTTGAATCCTCTATACGCACCTTGCAAGCGAAGTTGCTGGAGATCGGCTTCCATGTGGAGGAGCGCTCCTGGCTCAATGAGATCGAGAACATCTGGTCCGTACATGTCAGCGATCGCGATTGCCCGCGCTTGTTCAGCAACGGTAAAGGGGGTTCTGAACTGGCGGCGCGCGCCAGTGCGCTGGGCGAGTTCTTCGAGCGCCTGAGCACCAATTATTTCTGGACACATTTCTATCTGGGCAAGACCATCAGCCGGCGCGACTTCGTGCATCACCCCGCCGAGCGGTGGTTCCCGGTGCAAAACGAAGCATGGCCGGACGGCATCCTCACCCCCGAACTGCAGGACTTCTACAACCCGGAAGGCGGTGTGCTCGCAGAACAGCTGATAGACCTGAATTCCGGCAATGCGGAGCGCGGCATCTGCACGCTGCCTTATCTGCGGCTGCGCGACGACAAGCAGGTGTATTTCCCCGTCAATCTGATCGGCAATTTGTATGTCAGCAACGGCATGTCGGCAGGCAACACGCTGATGGAAGCGCGCACCCAGGCACTCGCGGAAATTTTTGAGCGCGACATCAAATTCCGCATCATCCGCGAAGGTATCTGCCTGCCCGATGTGCCCGAAAGCGTGATCGCGCGCTATCCGCGCATCGCGGCAGGCATCGCGGGTTTGCGCGCGGCGGGCTATGGAATTTTGGTGAAAGACGCATCGCTGGGCGGAAAATATCCGGTAATGAACGTCACGCTATGGCATCCCGAAGATCAGGGCTGCTACGCCAGCTTCGGCGCACATCCGCGTTTTGAAGTGGCACTGGAACGCGCACTGACCGAACTGTTGCAGGGTCGCGCGCTGGACACACTCAAAGACTTCCCCGCGCCCGGCTGCGACATGGACGAGATCACCGATGCGCTCAACATGGAGATCCATTTCGTAGACTCCAGTGGCGTGATCAGCTGGGACTTCTTGCGTGACACACCCGACTACGAATTCGCGGATTGGAACTTCGGCACCACCACAGCGGAAGACTATCACTGGTGCGTGGAGGCGATACACGCCGGCGGTCACGACATCTACGTTGCCGACTTCACCCATCTGGATGTCTACGCCTGCCGCATCTTTGTCCCCGGCATGTCGGAGATTTATCCCGTCGAAGAACTGCAATGGCAAAACAACACCGTGGGCAACCTGGTGCGCCCGGCCCTGCTGCGCTTGCAATCCCTGAACGAAGAAGAATGCGCGAGCTTGCTGGACACACTGAATGCGCTAGACCTTGCCGACAATCTCGCCATCACTACGCTAATCGGTTTGGCCGCAGATGCAAACTCGGCATGGGCGAAGTTGCGCCTGGGCGAACTGAAAACCTTATTGGCGGTTGCCATAGGCGATGATGAGGCCACGCTCGAAGGTTGTGCCTGGATCGCGCAACTCGGCGATCTGGGCGAAGCACGTGCCCGCGTCTACCGTTGCCTCGCGCACCTGATACAGATCGAAGGGATGGCAGAAGACGAAAGTAGCGAACACTACCAAACCGGTCTGCGGCTGTTTTACGGTGCCGAGACGCTGCAACAGGCACAGCGTTTATTGAGTGGCGAGCAGCAATTCTTCGGTTTGTGCGATTTGGGTGACGACATGCAAAGCAGCGATATGCACACCCGCTTGCTGGCGGCGTATCGCAAGGTGTGGAAAATCACTTGAGTTTGACGTGCTCAAAACTGCGGATAAACTTGTTAGTCGCGCCCGGCTTTGACAAAGTGCCAACGCAAAAAGCCCAATACCGCCGAATCGCCACGCGCATCGCGGGACACCGTCACCCAAACGAATGAGCCGTTCCAATAACATTGCTTTAAGTACGTTTAATTGGCTAATATACTGGCCGGCCAACTTATCCGTCATCGGATAAATAGATAAATTCGACCGACGTACCGGACATTAATGAACACGTTGACGTCGACAATGCAATCGCGCATCAAGCCTCACGCCTTAACCGCCGCTAAAGTTTTTTTAGTGGCACTGGCTTATTTTGTCAGCGGTCGTCTCGGGCTGGAACTCGCCTATCTGAATTCACACATCACGCTGATTTGGCTACCTACCGGCATTGCCGTGGCCGCATTATTGCGTTGGGGCTATATCTGCTGGATAGGCATCTTTATCGGTGCTTTCGCGACTAATTATTCGATTGATACCCGCCCGTTGCTGGACTTCAGCCTGGCTACAGGCAACACCCTCGGCCCCTTGCTGGCTGTCTGGCTACTGAATAGACTGCGCTTCCAACCCCGGCTCAACAGAGTCATCGATATCGCCAATCTTATTTTCGCGGCAGCCATCGGCATGCTGATAACCTCCAGCGGCGGAGTAATCAGCCTGATGTCATTCGGTGTGATTTCCGTGCGCGATGCCGGTTCAGCCTGGCTGTCGTGGTGGGCCGGCGATTTTGTCGGTGTATTGCTGTTCGTCCCTTTGCTCCTCAACCTCTCCAGAACGGCCCGCCGCCCGCGTATAAATTACTGGTGGGAAATACTGCTGTGGTGTCTCATCTCCGGTGCGCTCAGTTGGTGGCTGTTTACCTCCTCCAGCCGCACTCAATTCGGCTCATCGACCTACCTGCTGTTGCCCTTGATGGTCTGGTCAGCGCTGCGTTTCCAGATTGCCGTGTCCTCCGGTTTGCTCCTGCTGCCGCTATTCATGGCCAGCTGGGGAACAGCTAACGGCCTGGGGACGTTCCACAGCAATGGCGAACTGCAGGATGTACTCACGCTGTGGCTGTTCTATTTCACCCTGGTCGCACTCAACCTCATGGTGAGAGCCATGCAAGCGGAGCGTTTTGAATACGAAACAAAACTTGAGCGTATCACCCTGCTCTACTCCGCCTTAAGCGAGTGCCGCCTGTCCATTCTTCGCTGCACTGCGGAAACCGACTTGTTCCAACAAATCTGCCGCCATGCGGTGGAGATTGGCGGTTTACCCATGGCGTGGGTGGGCTTAGTGGACGAATCGACACATCTGGTCAAACCTGTTGCCCAATACGGCAGCGGAACCGACTATTTGCATGACATCCGAATCTCGGTGGATGCCGGCGAGCCTTATGGCGGGGGCACGACAGGCACAGCCATACGTGAAAATTGCGCAGTATGGATACAGGATTTCCTGCACGACCGGCGACTCGCACCGTGGCATGAACGAGCCGCCGGATACGGGTGGTCGGGTGTCGCGGCCCTGCCGCTGCACCGCAACGGCAAGGCTGTGGGGGCGTTGATGCTATATGCAGGCGTAACCAACGCCTTCGACGAAGCCACCCGCAAACTGCTGATCGGCATGGCAATAGATATCGATGCCGCGATGGATAAGCTGGTCGCAAGAGCACAACGCCAGGCAGCCGAAGACTCTCTGCGCGAAAGTGAGGCGCGCACCCAATTGTTTCTCGATACGGCAATGGATGCTGTGATCAGCTCTGACCAGGAAGGCAGGGTGATAGGCTGGAATCGTGAAGCCGCACATATGTTCGGTTATGCATCCGAACAGGTATTGGGTAAAGACCTGGCCGAGTTGATTGTGCCGCCGAAATACCGCACCGCGCATCGCAATGGCATGCGGCGTTTCATCCGCACCGGCAAAGGCACGCTCCCGGGACAGCGCATGGAGATGATGGGAATGCGCGCCGGGGGAAAAGAGTTCCCCGTCGAACTGACCCTGGTCGGCGTGCAGCGCCAGGGGCGATATTTCTTTAATGCCTTCATACGCGACATCACCGCACGCAAGGCCGATGAAGTGAAGCTGCAACGCATCGTGAGCATGCATGCCGCACTGAGCCTGTGCAACCAGACCATCCTCCGCTGCGACACCGAGCCCGAGCTTTTGCAGGCGGTCTGCCGCGACGTGGTGAATCTCGGCGGCATGAAGATGGCATGGATAGGTCTGGTGGACAATGCGACGCAGCTGGTACAACCCGAGGCAAGCTACGGCGTGGGGACGGAATATCTGGACGACCTCAAGATCTCAACGGATGCCAACGATCCCTCGGGTTGCGGCCCGACCGGAATCGTGATGCGCGAGGCTCTTCCTTGCTGGTGCCAGGACTACCTGAATGAAGCCGGACTGGCGCTGTGGCGTGAGCGCGGGTTGCAGTTAGGCTGGGCGGCATCGGCGTCCCTGCCCTTGTACCGCGATGGCAGGATCATCGGCACCCTAAACGTTTATGCGGGTGAGTTGCACGCCTTTGACGAAACGGTAAAAAGCCTGCTGCTCAGCATGGCAACCGATATCTCCTTCGCGCTGACCCGACTCTCGCTACTGGAGGAGCGCAAACAATCCGAAGAGGCGATGCGCATCGCCGCAGTGACCTTCGAGACACAAGAAGCGATCATGATTACCGATGCGGACAACAAGATACTGCGCGTCAACCGGGCCTTCGAGATACTGACCGGTTATACCGCGAGCGAGGTTATCGGGGCGGATCCGCGCATATTAAAATCGGGTAAACAGGATGCGGCGTTCTATCAATCTATGTGGTCCGAACTGGTCGGGCAAGGCAAATGGTCCGGCGAAATATGGGACAAACGGAAAAATGGTGAAATCTATCCCAAGCTGTTGAACATCACGGCCGTTTACGACGATAGCCATAAAGTGGTGAACTATGTCTCGGTTGCACGCGACATCAGCCGGCGCAAAAAATCCGAGCATGAAATCCATCAATTGGCTTTCTATGACGAGCTGACCAAACTGCCCAACCGGAGGTTGTTAACGGATCGCTTACAGCAGGCGACCACGCTCAGCGCACGCCAGGACAAATACAGCGCGCTGATATTCCTCGATCTGGACAACTTCAAGAACATCAATGACACCCAGGGTCACGCAACCGGCGACTTGTTGCTGGCCGAGGCGGCACGCCGCCTGACGCTCTGCGTGCGCGATAGCGATACGGTGGCGCGGCTGGGCGGCGATGAGTTCGTGGTCGTGCTGGAAGGACTGAATAAAACACTGGACGAGGCGGCGACGCTGGCGGAACAGGTCGCTGAAAAGATCAAATCGGAACTGGGAAATGCTTATGAGCTGAACCATTTCGAGTGCATCTGCACCCCCAGTATCGGCATCGTATTATTCAAAGGGCAACAGCAAAGCATTAATGATCTGCTCAAACATGCCGATGCCGCGATGTATCAGGCCAAAGCGGCCGGACGCAACACAGTACGTTTTTACGACCCCGCAATGCAGCGCACCCTGGAAGCGCGCATTACGCTGACGGGAGAGCTGCAAAAAGCACTCCAGCGCCGGCAATTCAGGCTTTATTACCAGGCCCAGGTTGACCGGAAACTCCGTACATTGGGCGCGGAAGTGCTACTGCGCTGGGAACATCCGGACCAGGGCATGATATCGCCCATGCAATTCATCCCGCTCGCCGAAGACACCGGACTCATCATTCCAATTGGATTGTGGGTGCTGCAGACGGCATGCGAGCAACTCCGTGCATGGGAATCGGAAGCGCCGATGCGCGATTTGACGCTGGCGGTAAATGTCAGTGCCAAACAATTCCGCCAGAACGATTTCGTCGCACAAGTTCAGCGCGTGTTGCGTGAAAGCGGAGCATCTCCCCGCAAGCTCAAGCTGGAATTGACCGAAAGTACCATACTGGACAACTTCGACGACACCATAGCCAAAATGCACGAATTGAAAATAATGGGCATCGATTTTTCGCTGGATGATTTCGGTACCGGCTATTCTTCACTGCAATACCTCAAGCGCCTGCCATTGAATCAGATCAAAATCGACCAGACATTTGTGCGCGACATCGCCAGCGATCCCAATGATGCGGCCATCGTCAAAGCCATTATCGCCATGACCGAAGCGCTGGGACTGGACGTGATTGCGGAGGGTGTCGAAACCCAGGCGCAGCGTGAGTTCCTCGACAAAAACGGCTGTCACAATTTCCAGGGTTATTTGTTCGGCAAGCCTGTTCCGCTGGATGCATTCAAAGCCTTATTTCAGGACCGGTAACCCATGCTTCCACCGCATATTCGACTGCTGGCCGGAACCAATATTCCATTTTTAAAATTATTAGTTTTGCCTACAGTTTGAAGCTGAACCCGGTCAAGATGGTCGCATCACTACGCTTGGCCGTCGCCGGGACATCGGTGTTGTATTTGTGTTGCAATCCCAAACTCAGCCCGATGGTATCGGTAATATCCACCACATAACTGGTATCAAACACGCTGCGATATTGTCCGCCGGTCTTGAGGTTGGTATAGACAGTCCACTTTTGCTTCCAATGACTTTGGTCACTAATGGTGTGTTTGGATTCTTCTGCCAGCATCAGTTCAAAGTTGCCCTGGGGTGGTGCGACTATGTATCGGGCCTTACTGTAAGCCAGACCGGCCATCACATCAAAGGTGGTTTCCTCACTTCTAATCATGTGATGCCCCAAACCGCTACCCAGTGTGCCGCGTAATGCCAGATCGGAGATGCTGTCACGTTCCAATTCGCCCAATGCATAAGCAAAGTTCTTTTCACCGAGATTATGGTCACGACGCGCACCGAGGCGAGCCTTATCATTATTCTTCACGCCCTGACTGTAGCCATACATGACGGAACCATACAATGACCACTTGCCGCCTTCCGTCCCGCTAGACTCGTCAACTTTGGCCGAGACCACCGAACTATTGGTATTGCCGCTGGATTTGGAAGACGCAACGGTCGCGCTACCGCGCCATTCCCCATCCAACTCTTCTGCGGCCGATGGATAAACAGACAATAGGCTGACCACACCCAATGCGGCGGCAATGCACTTCATGAAACTTCCTTGTGTATATGGTTTACGGTACAACAGATATGACTGGCATCACGCGATTGAAATCACAGGTCCGGTTGTTCAGAACAGCAGTATCTTCAACCCCATCAAGATCAACACCACGCCGCCGAAGATTTCGGCTTTGCTTCCCAACTGTGTGCCGCTCTTGCGGCCTATAAGTACGCCGAACCAACTGAATGCGAAGGTGACGATACCGATACTGAGGCAGGCAATATAAGGATTTGCATCCAATAGCGTCAGGCTGAATCCCGCTGCCATCGCATCTATGCTGGTGGCGACGGCGAGCAGCAACATCATCTTGTTGGTGACGACGGCGATGTCTTCTTCTATGCCTTCTTGCAGGGCTTCGTAGATCATTTTCGCGCCTATCAAAGCCAATAACACGAAGGCGATGAAATGTGCATAATCGGCCATCCAACCCAACACGCCCTTGCCCCCCAAGTATCCGATAAAGGGCATCAGCCCCTGGAATACGCCGAAAAACAATCCCGCTTTCAAGGCCAATCCGGGCGTATCTTTCTTTGCCCCCAAACCGATGGCGACGGCAAAGGCATCCATGCTCAAAGCAACCGCAAGTATCAGGACTTCAAGCATGCATTACTCCTCTTCACGCTGATAACGCTCCGGCTCAACAACCGGCGCGTCAGTCGATTCGGCCGCGAGCCGCAGCATCCCGGCACGTGTCTCGGGCGTCTCCAAACTGATGCGCCCAAGGGCGCCGGCACGATAGTCGGTGAGCAAGATCATGGCGGCTTTTTCGATGTCCAGTTCACCTTGTCGACCACGGCTTTTAAGCAGGCAGCCGCGCTTTTTGGCGATGGCCTCGACCAATCCGATACCATCCAGACCGGCCACCGATATCTTGTAACGGGTGGCAACTTGCGCCGCATAGCGCGCCAATAGAATGTCGCCCAAAAATGCCGCGACTTCCTCGTCTATGGTGGCATTCCGGCCGATGGCATGTATCGCCGCGAGCATCAAACCGTCGTTGGGATTTTCGATTTTTGGCCACAGCAAACCGGGTGAATCGGTGAGCGTCATGTGGTCGTTGAGATTGTGGCGCTGCTGCGATTTGGTTACCGCCGGCTCATCGCCGACGTTGGCAACACGACGCTTGAGCAAGGTGTTCATCAGGGTCGATTTGCCCACATTGGGAATGCCCATGATCATCATGCGCAACGGCTTGTGGTTGTCGTTGCGGTGCGGCGCGAGCGGCTGGCACAGATTCGGCACGCGGGCCGCGTCGCTGGCGTTCTTGCAGCTCAGCGCCACGGCTTTCACACCGGGTTGCTGATTGTAGTGATGCAGCCAGGCTTGCGTCGCTTGCGGGTCGGCCAGGTCGGCCTTGTTCAACACTTTCAGACAGGGTCGCTGCCTATGCAGACGCAGCTCTTCTATCATGGGATTGCAACTCGCTTCGGGCGCGCGCGCATCCAGCACCTCGATGATGACATCGGTGAATTCCATAGTCTCGGCAGCCTTGTTGCGCGCCGAGTTCATGTGTCCCGGGAACCATTGGATAGCCATAAGTGGTACTGCCTCTAAACGTGAATACAAAAACAAAAGGGGCTTGCGCCCCTCTGTCGATACTTGCAGCGCGGTGCTTAGTTCTTAACGACGATGTCGTTCTCGATCTTCACCTTATCGCCGCTAACCAGCGCGGGAACAGTCGCTTGGCGGATAGTGCGTTCGCCACCATCTTCCATCTTGATCACGATGTCGTAGTGCTTGGTCTTCTTGGCATTTTTTTCAATGGCGTTACCCGCAAACGCGCCGCCGACCACACCTGCCAGCGTCGCGAGCTGGCGGCCTGTGCCGTCACCCACCTGGTTACCCACCAAACCGCCGACCACACCACCAGCCACCACGCCCAAGCCTGAGCCCTTGCCTGCTTCTTCTATCATGTTCACAGCCACGACCACACCGCAGTTGCCACATACGGCTTTGATCGGCTGCATCACCCCGACCGCGTTGACAGGCTCTTTCTTGGCTGGAGCAACATGCTTAGGCGCAGCTTCTACCTTCTTGGCGGGGGCTGCCACAACGACTGGCTCCGCAGCAACCGGCGCGGCAACGACGGGGTCGGCAACGGGAGCCAACACGCCGGATGCAGCAGCTTCTTTGGCTTTCTCTTGTTCAAGAGCGATCTTTACTTGTGCGGCGATCTCTTCAGTAGAAGACTTTTGCGAGCATGCAGTCACGCTCAGCGCGGCAACCAGGGTCAAAACCGTCAGGGTGTTCAATGTTTTCATGTTGTTATCTTTATTAAGGTTGCTCGGGCGCGATATTTATCGCGGCGCGTATTCTACCTCAGACCGGCTTAAGTAAAGCGAGTAGCGCCTCATCCAGATAACACCATTGACCCTCGGCAAGTTGCAAGTCTGCCAACTTCAACTCACCTATCTGACTACGACACAAAGCCACGCAATGGTTGCCCGCCGCCGCCAGCATGCGTTTGACCTGATGATATTTGCCTTGCTCCAGCACGATCTCAATCTGATGCTCACCCACTTTTCTGCAACTGACAGCCGCCAAAGGCGCATTCTCATCGTGCAACTGCACGCCTTTCAGCAAGGCTGCAACCAATTCCTCCGTTACGGCATCATGGGTAGTGGCGACATAAATCTTGGGCACATGGTGTTTGGGGGAAGATTGCTTGTGGATGAAAGGGCCATCATCGGACATCAGCAGCAGGCCGGTGGTGTCATGATCCAACCGTCCCACGGGCTGCACATCACGCAAGTCGAATTGCTCGGGTAACAGCTTGAGTACACCGGGATGATGACTGGCCTTGCGCGAGCATTCGTAGTTGGCGGGTTTATTGAGCGCGATGTAAACATGCTCGCGATACGACCACGTCTGATCATAGATGCTGAATGACAAGCCGTCGGTCTCGACCTTGCAGCGAACGTCGTTGAAGACTGCACCGTTGATGCTGACTTCGCCGTCTTGTATCAATTCGGCACACCAACGACGTGAGCCGAAACCTTGTGATTGCAGGATTTTGTCCAGAGTATTTTTAGCCATAAGCGCGAACTTTAGCAGAGCCGACACAAATTCGAAAAACACTCTGCCTTATAATCCGCAAAATTTTGTCCTAACTCCTAACTCCTGAATCCCGACTCCTATGCCCCTACCCTTCGCCTTCCTCACCGTAATCCTGATCTGGTCTACCACACCGTTGGCGATCAAATGGAGCGCCATGGGTGCCGGTTTCAGTTTTGCGGTGATGTCGCGCATGGTGTTGGGTACGCTGCTCTGTCTGACCTTGCTGGCCTTGCTGCGCATCCGTCCGCCGATGAATAGACGTGCATTGCACAGCTATTTCGCCAGTGGCAGCAGCATGGCCGTGACGATGATCCTCGCCTATTGGTCCGCCCAATTTGTGAGCTCAGGCATGATCTCGCTACTGTTCGGACTGTCGCCGCTGATTACCAGTCTGGGTGCGGCACTTTGGCTAAAGGAGGAAGCCCTGTCGATGGATAAACTGGCCGGGATGTTGCTGGGATTGTTGGGCTTGCTGATCGTTTTCCACGGCGCCCTTGCAGTGGATGCCGCTTGGGGTCTGATCGCGCTGTTCAGCGCAGTGGTCGCACAATCGCTGGGGCTGGTGTGGATCAAACGTGTGGGCGATGACAGCCCGCCCTTGGCCACCACCTTGGGCTCCTTGCTAGTGGCGTTACCGCTCTTCATTCTGGCGTGGTGGTGGTTCGATGGGCGCATACCGCACGCGCTACCGGTGCGAGCGATGAGTGCCATCATTTATCTTGGCAGCGTGGGTTCTGTGTTGGGCTTCTTGCTGTATTACTACCTCATCAAGCATATGGATACTGGCCGTATCGCCTTAATCACGCTAATCACGCCGGTGCTGGCCTTGGTCTTGGGACATCGCCTCAACAACGAGGACATTCTGCCGCAAGTATGGCTGGGCGGCTCCTGCATAATGTCAGGGCTGGCACTGCATCGCTGGGGCTATAAACTGATGTTGTGGAGAGTTTGACGCCCGTTAGCACAACACGCTTAATCTCATGGCATCACCAACAAGGAGGAAACGATGAGCAAGGTCGCCCCCAAGTTACACCTGAGTAATCGCAAGGACTTCAAAGTCCGGGCATGGTTGCTGGCTGACCGGCTCGACCTCAAGCGTTTCAAGCTCGCCGACTGCCTATCCACCACGCCACTTACAATAGAAGTCGATGCCGCCGGCGGTGTCGCAGTATTGTTTCGCTACGGGGTGGTGGTGCTGTTCGGTGTCTCCATCGCCGAAGAACTGCGTTATCTGGAATCCATCAAACCTTTGCTGCATAAAGCTTACACCACACCCGAAGTGGAGGAGCTGGATGTGCATTGCGGTCTGCCCCATCAGGGTGTGCAAAGCGGCACCATCTCGCTAGACAATCTGTCACTTGAAAAACTGCAACTCATCGCCGATGCGCTCAGCAAACATCTGGTGCTCAACCTCTACGAGAACGAGGTCGCGAGCGAATTCGACAAGATAGAACCGCTGGCGCAAGAGCTCGCCACAAATGGCAAGGTCAGCGTGGGCAGCAAGAAGCTGCTCTCCAAGATAGGCTACATGCTGCTCATAGAACACCGCATGGTGGGCCGCGCCGAAATCGGCGACAAACCAGAGACACTCTGGGACCACCCTCAGCTGGGTGGTTTGTATGCCAGCCTGGAAGACGAGTTCGAACTGGCGGAACGACAGACCGCCTTAGATCGCAAGCTGGGCCTGATCTCTGACACCGCACAGACCTTGTCGGACGTATGGGACAACAAGCAACTGCACAAGCTGGAGTGGTATGTGATCTTGTTGATTCTGTTCGAGATCATCCTGAGTCTTTATGAACGCGTGGGTAATTGGTTACATTAAGACAGACAGAGGAAAAGTATTGCGCTAAAGTGTCTTTCCGTAGTTGAGGAATCTACCCATGTGCTCCCCACGAAAAATTGCCCTCTGCACAATCCTCGCCTTAGCTAGCCAATCGGCCGCTTTTGCAGCCCCCGATGAGATCGAAGTCTATACAGATGAGATCAGCAAGCCGGCCGATTATGGTCTGGAGCTACACATGAATCATTCACTGGTTGGCACGCAGAACCCCGGCTATCCGGGACAAATGCCTTCAGATCATTTGAGTCAGGCCACGCCCGAATTCTATTACGGCTTAACGCCCACGCTGGAAGCCGGCTTATATTTGCCCATGTCTACCGACACGCATGGCAACTCCAACATCAACGGTTTGCGCATGCGGCTCAAATACATCGCACCGCATGAACATGAAAACGATTTCTTCTGGGGAGTGAATGGCGAGATCGGACACGCCTCTGTGCGCACCTCCGAGAGCGCCGGTGTGGCCGAAGTGCGACCCATCATCGGCTATCGCGGCGATGGCTGGCTAACCAGTTTTAATCCTATTTTAAAAATGGGTCTCAGCGCGAATGTCAGCCATATACCGAGTTTTGAACCTTCGGTAAAACTAAGCCATAAGCTGATAGGCGAAATACATGCGGGCGCCGAATACTATGGTGAATACGGCCCGATCAACCGTTTTGTTCCCTACAGCCAACGTAGTCATACACTTTACGGCGTGATCGACATCGAAAATCCGGAATATGACCTGAACTTCGGTCTGGGACGCGGCTACGCCAATGCGGCAGACCGCTGGATGCTCAAAGCAGTCGCGACGATCCCGTTTGATTAGCCTCAGGCTTCGAGGTCTCCGTCCACGTAATACCAGCGGCCTGCTTCCAACTTAAAACGACTCAATTCATGCAAGCGATATGCACGTCCCGCAATCTTGTAGCGGGCGACGAACTCCACCGTGGCATGCTCATCATCTTGTTGCGCGGCTTGCTTGATTTGCAGTCCCAGCCACTTGCTGTTTTCGGCTGACAGATCAAGCGTCGCGGGGCGCGTGCCGGCATGCCAAGTCGCCAGCAAATACGCTTCCAACCGCAACACATAGGCACTGTAGCGGCTACGCATCAAGGTCTGCGCATCGGGTGCGGCGCGCCCCTGATGATAGGGTGCGCAACACTCGGCATACGCCGCACTCCCGCACGGGCACTCATGCAGTTTCATGGCTTAGGCGAACTCACGAAATTTTCCTTGCAACACTTCGGGATGAATTTCTATCATGCCCTTGTCACTGGTCAGCATGACCTGATTTTCCTGAATCGAACATTGCAACGTCATGGTGCGCTCCACCCACGCCGCCAAAGCTTGCGTCACATCGGGGGCGAGCTTGATGACCGTGAGATTGTTCAAGCGTTGCAGCTTGTCGCGGTTATCACGCCACCAAATTTCAGCGGAACGTCCATAGAGAATCAAAATGACTTGTGCCGCGCGCCCGCTCGCCTTGCGCAAGATACGCTCGTCGGGCAGCCCGACGTTGATCCAAAGCTGGATCGCGCCGGTTAAATCTTTGCACCATAAATCCGGCTCATCATCCATCGTCATCGCCTGCGCAAACGCCAGATACTCTTCGGCATACAAAGCAAACGCCAACAACCGCACCATCATGCGCTCGTCGGTTTCGGAAGGATGGCGCGCCAAAGTCAGCGCATGGTCGGCGTAGTAATAGCGATCCATGTCCGCGATTTGCAGCGTGGCTTTGTGTACAGTTGCTTTGATGGCCATAAGGAGGAAGGTGAATTTTTCGAGCGCGCATTCTAAGCGATACGCCCGAGTCGCTTAAATAAATCCGTTACACACCACCGGCAATGCGCCGCAAGCTTTCTCTCCCCAGCCGTGTAAAATAGCGCGCTGCAATCAGGGAATCCGAAAAACGTTTTGTCAGGACATTAAGATCATGCAAATAAACAACGTCGCCACCACTCCTTTCAACGACCAAAAGCCCGGCACCTCGGGACTGCGCAAACGCGTCACCACCTTCCAAAAGCCGCACTACCTGGAGAATTTCGTACAAGCCATTTTCGACAGCATCTCCGCACCCCAGGGTGCGACGCTGGTACTGGGCGGCGACGGGCGTTTTTACAATCGCGAGGCGATACAGATTATTTTGAAAATGGCGGCGGCGAACGGTTTCGGTCGTGTGCTGGTGGGCCGTGATGGCATCCTCTCCACCCCTGCCGCGTCTTGTGTGATCCGCAAATATAAAACTTACGGCGGCATCATCTTGTCGGCGAGCCATAACCCCGGCGGGCCGGACGGCGACTTCGGCATCAAATACAACGGCAGCAACGGCGGCCCGGCCACCGAGACTGTCACCGATGCGATCTTTGCGGTGAGCAAGAGCATCACGCAATATCGCAGTGTGAGTGCGCCGGATGTGGACTTGGGCAAACTCGGCGAGCAGAAGGTCGGAACGATGACGGTGTCGGTGATAGACCCGGTCAGCGACTACGCCGAACTGATGGAATCGCTGTTCGATTTCGCCGCGATACGCGCGCTGCTGGCGGGCGGCTTCCGCATCCAGTTCGATGCCATGCATGCGGTCACCGGCCCTTACGCGCGCGAGATCTTCATCAACCGTTTGGGCGCACCAGCTGCCAGCGTGATGAATGCCGTGCCGCTGCCGGACTTCGGCAATGGCCACCCCGATCCCAACCTCACCTATGCGCATGAGCTGGTCGAGATTGTCTATGGCAACAATGCGCCAGATTTCGGCGCGGCCTCGGATGGCGACGGCGATCGCAACATGATCTTGGGCAAACGTTTCTTCGTCAACCCTTCCGACAGCCTCGCCATCATCGCCGCCAACGCGCACCTCGTCCCCGGCTACAAATCAGGATTGGCGGGCATCGCGCGCTCCATGCCCACCAGCGCGGCAGCCGACCGCGTGGCAAAAGCTTTGGGTATTCCTTGCTTTGAAACACCGACCGGCTGGAAGTTTTTCGGCAATCTGATGGACGCGGGCAAGGTCACGCTGTGCGGTGAAGAAAGTTTCGGCACGGGTTCCGATCATGTGCGCGAAAAAGACGGCTTATGGGCGGTCTTGTTCTGGCTCAACATCGTCGCCGCGCGCAAACAGTCCGTCGAAGACATCGCGCTGGAACATTGGGCGAAATACGGTCGCAACGTGTATTCGCGCCACGACTACGAAGGCATTCCCACGGATGCGGCGAACGGCGTGATGAAGTTACTCAAAGACAATTTCACTACGCTGCCCGGCAAAAAATTCGGCAGCTACACGGTTGATTTCTGCGATGACTTCAGCTACACCGATCCCGTCGATACCAGCGTCAGCACGGGGCAAGGGATACGCATCATCTTCACCGACGGATCGCGCATCGTGTTCCGTTTGTCCGGCACCGGCACCGAGGGTGCGACGCTGCGCATCTATCTGGAAGCGTTTGAACCGGACGTGAATAAACACAAACTTGACGCACAGGCAGCACTCGCGGAACTTATCTCGATTGCCTTGCAAGTGACCGAATTGAAAAGCCGCACGGGACGCGATGCACCGACAGTCATCACATAAAAACCCTGTTATTAAACACTAGTAGGAGACTCTAATGGCCAACAAATTCATCATCCAAACCCCTGACGCACCCGCCGCCATCGGTACTTACTCTCAAGCCGTGCGTGTTGAAAACACCGTGTACTTGTCCGGTCAGATCGGCCTCGATCCGACCAATATGCAAATGGTGGAAGGCATCGAAGCGCAGATACATCGCGTGTTTCAAAACCTGCGCGCGGTAGCCGATGCGGCGGGTGGCAGTCTCGACGATGTGGTCAAGCTCAACATCTTCCTCACCGACTTGGGTCACTTTGCCAAGGTCAACGAAATCATGGCGACCTATTTCCATCAACCGTATCCCGCCCGCGCCGCCGTCGGTGTCGCGTCGTTGCCGCGCAACGCGCTGGTAGAAGCCGATGGCGTGATTGTTTTGCAGTATTGATCACACCCGCAAAAATCTCCCCCGCCACGCTGGCCAAACTGGCCAAGCTCGGCATCCATCACCGCGCCGACCTGCTGTTGCATCTGCCGTTGCGCTACGAAGATGAAACCCATCTCGCCCCGATAGAGACTTTGCAGGCGGGCGAGACGGCGCAGGTAGAGGGCATCATCACGCATAACGAGGTGGCTTACCGGCCCCGCCGCACCTTGGTATGCCGCTTGCAGGACAACAGCGGCGAGTTGTATTTGCGCTTCTTGAATTTCTATCCCAGTCAGATTAAACAGCTTGCAGTGGGACAAAAAATCCGCGCTATCGGCGAGGCGCGCATGGGCTATTACGGCATGGAAATGGTGCATCCCAAGTGTCGCGCGGGCGGTGAGGACACGCCTTTGCAGCAAAGCCTCACACCGATTTATCCGACCACGGCGGGACTGGCGCAAGCAGTGTTGCGCAAGCTGATCAACAACGCGCTGGAGACCATTCCGCTCACCGACACCTTGCCCGCAGCATTGCGTCAAAAATTGCATCTCGCCGACTTTGCCGACAGCTTGCGATTACTGCACAACCCGACACCCGATATCGCCGCAAGCGCACTGGAAGAACGCAACCACGCCGCTTGGCAGCGCATCAAGTTCGACGAATTACTCGCGCAGCAACTGTCCATGCGCGTGCATCATCAAGAGCGCAATAAGCGCAAAGCCCCCAAACTCGCGGCAAAAAAATTACTCACGCAACAACTGTTGCAAGCCTTGCCCTATCAGCTCACCAAGGCGCAGCAAAAAGTGCTCAAAGAAATCAATCTGGACATCGCAAAAACCCATCCCATGCAGCGGCTGTTGCTCGGCGATGTCGGCAGTGGGAAAACTGTGGTTGCGGCACTTGCCGCCCTGCAAGCCATAGAAAACGGCTATCAGGTGGCGTTTATGGCACCCACTGAAATTCTCGCCGAGCAGCATTATTTGAAACTGCAAGAATGGTTGCAACCATTGGGTTTGGCGCCGGTGTGGTTGTCGGGCAGCCTGAAGAAAAAAGATAAAACCGCCGCCATCGATCACATCGCAGCAGGCACGACGCAAATCGCCGTCGGCACGCACGCGCTGTTTCAAACCAGCGTGACTTTCAAAAATCTGGGGCTGGTCATCGTCGATGAGCAACACAAATTCGGCGTGCAACAACGGCTCGCGTTGCGCAACAAAGGCAAAGCCACCGCGCCCGACCTGCAAAAGAGTATCGAGCCCCACCAACTGATGATGAGCGCCACGCCCATCCCGCGCACCTTGGCGATGAGTTACTACGCCGACCTCGATGTCTCGACCATCGATGAACTGCCACCGGGACGCACACCCATCGTCACCAAGTTGGTGAGTGATGCGCGGCGCGCGGAGGTATTCGAGCGCGTGCGCGCCGCCTGTCTCGCGGGTCGTCAGGCGTATTGGGTGTGTCCCTTGATTGAAGAGTCGGACGCACTGGAAGTGGAATTGCAGAACGCCATCGCGACGCATCAACAACTGACCGAGGCGCTGCCCGAGCTAAAAGTTGGCTTGGCACATGGCCGCTTGCCCCCTGCGGAAAAAGCCGCCGTGATGGCGGCATTCAAAGCGGGCGAATTGCATCTGCTGGTTGCCACCACCGTCATCGAAGTGGGCGTGGACGTGCCCAACGCCAGCCTGATGGTGATCGACCACGCCGAACGCATGGGGCTGGCGCAACTGCACCAACTGCGCGGCCGCGTCGGTCGCGGTGCGGCAGAAAGCATGTGCGTGTTGTTGTTTATGCAACCGCTCTCGGAGCTGGCGCGCGAACGCTTGAAGGTCATCTACGAGAACACGGACGGCTTCATCATCGCGCAACAAGACCTACAATTGCGCGGCCCCGGCGAACTGCTGGGCGCACGCCAGAGCGGCGTGGCGATGTTGCGCTTCGCCGACCTGACCGAAGACGAAGACCTGCTGGAACAAGCTCGCAGCGTGGCAGACGAACTCCTGCGCGACGCTCCCGACGTAGCGCGCGCGCACTTACAAAGATGGATGGCGAACAAACATGATTTCTTACATGTGTAAAACAACTCACCCTCACTCCCGCTCAACATCTGCTGCGGGTGCGCCTTACAACCCCGACCTCCCCCTCGCGGCTGCATATCATGCATGACACTTTTTGGAACAACCTGACCATAGGCTGCGACCCCGCCCTTCACCCGTGGCTGTACGACCACGGCTCGCTCACCCAGCGCATCCAGCAACGCTGCGAAAAATTCAGCGTGTTTCCTGTGCGTGACGGCTTGGCGCGCATCGCCTACGACGAAGCCGCGTTACTCGGCATCACACCGCACCGACTCGCCTACTCGCGCGAAGTGTTCCTGTATGCCGACGGTAAACCCGTGGTGTTCGCCCACAGCACCTGCGCCAGAGAGCATCTGCGCGGCGCGTGGAAAGCGATGCGCGGACTGGGCAACCGCTCGCTCGGCTCGCTACTGTTCACCCATCCGCTGGTAATCCGCCAGCCACTGCACTTCAAAAAACTGCACGTGCAGCATCCGCTTGTGGGTCTGGCTTGTGCCCGACACGTCGGTCACAAGCCAGACCTGCAAATTATTCCCGACATGCTGTGGGCGCGCCGCTCACTGTTCACCCTGCACGGCGCACCGCTGTTGGTGACGGAAGTGTTTCTGCCGGAGATTTATGCTCCCGGCTAGACTGTCCCCTAATGCAGCGGAGCTGCATCATGCCTCGACGTGCCTGCATCGCGTCACCGAATGTCCCCGTCCATTACCGGCATTCGTTCTACCCGCCCACTTGCTTACTCCCGAATTTGTCCCTCACGAGACCGTTCGATGCCAAGACGGCGTGTAAGCCTTGCCAAACTTTGCCAAGCCCACTAGACTTTGCTTCATGTCAACGATGAACATTTCACTGCCGGACAGCCTCAAACAGTTCGTGGATCAACAGGTCACCACGGCAGGCTATGGCACGTCCAGCGAGTATGTGCGTGAACTTATCCGCCACGACCAAGAGCGCACTCAGTTACGTGATCTATTGCTACAAGGTGCGCAGTCTGCATCCATAGGTATTGCCGATGAACAGTATTTCGCTGGCCTTCGCTCCGGCATCAAAAAACAACTGAACAAGACAAAATGAAGCCGTTGGTTCTGCACGAACGAGCTGACGAAGATGTTCGTGTAGCGATTCAATATTTACTGGAAAACGCCCCCGCATCCGCGCTGGATTTTGTTGATGTCTTGGAGAAAACCTTCAAACAGATTCAGCGACATCCCGCAACAGGCTCTCCTCGTTACGCGCACGAACTCAATTTGCCCGACTTGAGGTTCAGACCCTGCAAACGTTTTCCCTATCTGGTGTTCTATATTGAGAGTGCTCAACAAATTGACGTGTGGCGAATTTTGCACAGTCGTCGTGACATCCCTAACTGGCTTCAGTCAGACGAATCTGAAAGTTAGCGCGCCATGAAAATCACCGAACGCCTGCACCTCTACATTCAACTCACCCGTTTGCATCGCCCCATCGGCATCTTGCTGTTGCTGTGGCCTACGCTGTGGGCGCTGTGGATCGCCAGCCACGGCCATCCTGCGTGGTGGGTGCTCGTCATTTTTACGCTCGGCACGGTGTTGATGCGCTCTGCCGGATGCGCGGTGAATGACTATGCCGACCGCCACATCGACAAGCATGTGAAGCGCACGCAAGACCGCCCGCTCACCAGCGGCAAGGTGACTGAGCGCGAGACCTTGTGGCTGGCCGTGGTGTTGGCGCTGCTCGCCTTCGCGCTCATCTTGCCGCTCAATCCGCTGACGTGGCTGTTGGCTTTTCCCGCCGTGTTCCTCGCCGCGAGCTATCCTTTCACCAAACGTTTCTTCGCCATCCCGCAGGCCTATCTCGGCATCGCGTTCGGCTTCGGTATTCCCATGGCGTTCGCCGCCACGCAAGGAACTGTACCGCCTGTCGCATGGGTGCTGCTACTCGCCAACGTGTTCTGGGCCATCGCCTACGACACCGAATACGCGATGGTGGACAGGGACGACGACATCCACCTCGGCATCCACTCCTCGGCTTTATTGTTTGGCAAATACGATGTGCTGGCGGTGATGGCCTGTTACGCCACGGCACTCACGCTATTGGCTTTAGTGGGATTAATGGCGGGCTTGGGACTGTTCTACTTCCTGGGTTTGATCGCCGCCGAAGGCATCGCTGTCTATCACTACAAACTGATCTGCACCCGACAACGCGAGCTGTGTTTCAAAGCGTTCCTGCACAACAACTGGTTTGGCGCGGCGGTGTTCGCGGGCATCGTTGCGGATTATCTGGTACGCACAGGTTTGAACTAAGGCGGGTAAACAAACCGGGTTTCAGTGATGCCATATTCCCTGCCGTGCTTCCTCGACCCAATCCTTAACTTTCCCGGCTGGCATAGGTCTGGCGATTCCGTAGCCTTGCGCAAGCTCACAGCCCATCGCTAACAGGACATCCCCGTGCGCTTTCGTTTCGACACCTTCGGCAATCACCGAACGTCTGAACGCATACGCCAAACCGACCACACCCCGAACCAGGGCCAGGTCATCGCCGTCATCCAGCATATCCCTGACAAAGGACTGGTCGATCTTCAACGTTTCCGCCGGCAGATGCTTTAAATAGGTCAGCGAAGAATAGCCCGTACCAAAATCATCCAGTGCAAAATGCACACCCAGCGCCCTGCACTCACGCATCACTTCCGCCACCATCAACATGTCGTTGAGCGCGCTCGTTTCCAATATCTCCAATTCAAGATCAGCGGCAGGCACATCTGCCTGGGCAGCCAGCAATTGTTCGAGCCGGGAGGCGAAGCCACTTTGCAACAGTTGCCGCGCGCCCACATTCACGCTGACTGCGATATTCATGTGCTCGTTCCGCCAAGTACTCATTTGGCGTAATGCGGTTGCGATCACCCACTCACCGACGGCGATACTCAAAGGATGCTCCTCGATGACGGGCAGGAATTCCGATGGGGGCAGCAAGCCACGAACAGGATGCTGCCATCTGATCAAAGCCTCCAGACCGACCACGGTGGCAGTCTTCATATTCACCTTGGGTTGGTAATAAAGCACGAGTTGATTTTGTATAAGTGCATTGCGCACTTCTTCCAACTTTTGGCGCTGCGTTTTAATGGCCTGATCGTACTCAAGATCGAAGAAATGGAATCGGTTCTTGCCCGCTTGCTTGGCGGTATACATCGCCTGATCTGCATGGCGCAACAATTGGTCGGCATCGCCGTGGTCTTGCGGGTACAGCGTGACACCGATACTGGCGGATACGCGAACGACGATATCCTCTATGATCACCTCGTCGGAAGCGGCAAGTAACATGCGCTCCAATATCTGCTCGCAATCAACGGCCTGTTGCAGGTCGTTCAATATCGCGACAAACTCATCTCCCCCGACTCTGGACAGGGTGTCACCCTCCCTTAAAGCCAGCTGCATACGTTGCGAAATGCGGACCAGCAGCTGGTCGCCCAGTTCATGCCCGTATTTATCATTGACCACTTTGAAGCCGTCGAGATCCAGGAACACAACCGCCAAAGACTGGCCGCGCCTGATGCCCTGCGCCATACTGTTTTGCAAGCGGTCGGAAAGTAACGCGCGATTCGGCAGGTCGGTGAGCAGGTCGAAGTGGGCGATATGCTCAAGCTCCTCTTTGTGTCGCTTGGCAGCGGTGATGTCGGTAAACAACGATAGATAATGTTGCGGTTTTCCCGCCAGGTCGCGAACCGCACTGATGGTTTTCAACTCGGCATAGACTTCACCGTTCTTGCGTTTATTCCACATCTCTCCGGACCATAAATCACGCTCCAGAATATCGCGCCACATCTCCTCATAAAATCCGCGCGATTGCATCCCCGATTTCAGGATACGGGGATTCTTGCCGATCACCTCTGCCCGTTGATACCCTGTGATCTCTGTGAACGCCTGATTGACATCGATGATCGCACCGCTTAGATCGGTGATGGTGATGCCCTCATGCGCGTGTGTAAACACACTTGCCGCCAACTTCAAACCGGACTCGAATTTTTTACGTTCTGTTATATCGCGGGACGAGCTCCAGATGACCAACTGTCGGCCATATAGGGTTTTATTTACGCTGACCTCAACATCAAAGATGTTGCCATCCTTGCGCGTGTGTTGCGTTTCAAAGACCTTCTCATTCGCCAAGATTTCTTTGGCACAATCTTTAATCCCTTGCGGTGTGAGATAGGTATCCCATTGCGCGACATTCATCGTGAGCAACTCTTCCCGCGTGTAGCCCAACATCTTGCAAAACTTATCATTCACCTCAACGACATTTCCATCCGTATCCAGGATATGTATACCGTCACCGGCAGTCTTTAACAACAGCTCGAATTTTTCCTTGTCTTTTAGATCGGCCAAAGTCTCCGCGATGCGATGATCCTTGGTGACATCCTGTATCGTTCCGCGCATCACTTTCTGCGCATTCTGCTCAGGCTGGCTGCAAGCCCCCTGCATATGGGCATAACGCTGCTCTTCGCCCACATTGAAACAGAGTTGTATGTCAAATGTGGATTGATGCAATAGCGCATCATCAAGCGCGCTCTTCAGCCTCAGTTGATCGCCGGTGGACAACTTGTCTGTCAGCGTGGCGGAGGTGGCCGTGACATGCTCCGGCACATTCAGCAGTTGATACAACTCTGCCGACCATACCCACCGGTCCGAGCTTGGATTCCACTCCCATCTGCTGAGATTCGCGAGTTTCTGCGCCTCGCGCAGATTCTCCTCGCTGTTTTTCAGATTCTTGAACAACAAATTCAACGGGTCCCTGAGCCCGGTGACAA
Organism: Gallionellaceae bacterium; assembly: GCA_027448945.1. Classification (GTDB taxonomy): domain Bacteria; phylum Pseudomonadota; class Gammaproteobacteria; order Burkholderiales; family Gallionellaceae; genus Gallionella. The sequence continues at coordinate 189,028 of DAIDMQ010000016.1, read as the reverse complement.
CCAGGGCTTTATAAATCAGGAAGAAGGAAGTGACTTTCAACAAATGTCCGAAATCGTTGAAGAAGTCATTCATCGCATTGGAGATATAGAGCGTAAAACACAGCTCGGCCGCAATCATAATCACCAGCGAGGCGCGTATCAGGTTGAATACTCTGGCATCAAAACGCTCTCTCAAGCGCGTCAATATCAGGATATTGACGCCAATCAGCCCGATGATGAGATATTCGCAGACCTTCTTGAAAGTCGTCAGCCCCTCGCCGGGTACAAAGCAGACCGGGAATACTTTAAAGGTGAGTATCGAGGCAATCAGCGCCGCAGTGACCGAACCCAAAGCCCACATCAAAATGTACTTGTTGAGCTTATTCGCCGCACCCAGATAAATAAATGCAAACAGCATGCTGATGGCTTCCAGACCCCGTGCCGCGATCCAGAACTGCGGCGCGTAATAGTCATAATCCGTGAATATCGGCATTCCTTTGAAGGACAGGGTGTGCAACAGATCGATGATGCCGATGAACAAATAAGCCACGCCCACGAACAGGACATATTTGTTGTCTATCGATTTCCAACTATTGATTGCGATGATAAAGACGGTGACCGCGATGAAGATGCTGACCAGCTCGGCCAAACTATGGAACAACAGATAGTTGTAGTAGGACGTCAGTTGTATGGCCAGCAACAACAGCGCAAAGGAAATCAACTCACCTACGGACAAGTCATAGCGCGACCATATCGATGTCTTTCCCTTTAAATCCATAACCACTTACACCCTTTTCATCGAACTATCCACATACAGCGAAATACATTCATGCAAAACGCCAATTCATTCCATTACGCCATACCAAGGACTTTTACAAATCCACACGGGATTATCGACAACGAATCAAAATACTTGAGCACTAGTTTGGATATTTTCAACACGGCAGCTTTGCTGCTATAGCCTGGAATTTACACCCATATTCGCGGGATTAACTTTTCCGTAACTTGTCCATCATAAACTGCGCCAGTCGGTATACTGGCACACGCCCCAAACCACCGTGTTTCATCAAGGATGTTTATCATGACTCGCAAAATAACCAAACTTTCCGAACAAGAATTGCAGAACATACACGCCTATTGGCGCGCCGCAAACTATCTCGCCGCCGGCATGATTTATCTGCGCGACAACCCGTTGCTCAAAGCACCTCTCGAACTCAAGCACATCAAGAACCGCCTGCTCGGCCACTGGGGTTCGAGTCCCGGCTTGGCCTTCGCTTATATACACATGAATCGCCTGATCAACAAATACGATTTGAACGCAATCTTTTTGGCGGGCCCCGGGCATGGCGCACCGGGCGTGTTGGGCCCAGTCTATCTGGAGGGTCGCTATAGCGAGGTCTATCCCAACAAGGGCGAGAACGAAGCGGGCCTGCAGCAGTTTTTCAAAGAGTTCTCTTTCCCCGGCGGCATCGGTAGTCATTGCACACCCGAGACTCCCGGTTCTATACATGAAGGCGGCGAACTCGGTTATAGCGTGTCGCACGCGTTTGGCGCGGCGTATGACAATCCCGACTTGATCGTTACGGTGATGGTGGGCGACGGCGAAGCCGAGACCGCACCTCTTGCGACCTCTTGGCATTCCAACAAATTCCTCAACCCTATTCGCGACGGCGCGGTGCTGCCGGTGTTGCACCTGAACGGCTACAAAATCAACAACCCGACCATCCTGTCGCGCATCTCGCACGAGGAGCTCGATAGCCTATTCAAAGGTTATGGCTGGGCACCGTACTTCGTCGAAGGCAGCGACCCCGAGACCATGCATCAGGCGATGGCGGCAACGATGGAGCAATGCGTGCTTGAAATCCGCCGTATCCAGCAGGAAGCGCGCAGCAGCGGCAAACCCACGCGGCCGCGCTGGCCGATGATCGTGTTGCGTTCACCCAAAGGCTGGACGGGACCCACCGAAGTGGACGGCAAAAAAGTGGAAGGCTTCTGGCGCGCCCACCAAGTGCCTATCGGTGACGTAAAAACCCCCGCGCATTTTGCCCAACTAAAAGAATGGCTGGAGAGTTATCAGGCAGCCGAACTATTCGACGAGCAAGGCGCGCTGCGCCCGGAACTAAAAGCACTCGCGCCCAAAGGCGAGCGCCGCATGAGTGCCAACCCCCACGCAAACGGCGGCTTGCTGCGCAAGGCGCTGCACATACCGGACTGTAAAAACTATGCGGTCGAAGTTCTCAAACCCGGCACGACTACCGCCGAAAACACCCGGCCATTGGGCAAGTTTTTGCGCGACATCATGCGCGACAATATGCACAACTTCCGCGTGTTCGGTCCCGACGAGAACAGCTCAAACAAGCTCGACAATATTTACGAGGTCAGCAAGAAAACCTGGCTGGCCGACTACCTTCCCGAAGATGCGGGCGGCGGCGAACTGTCACCCGACGGTCGGGTGATGGAAATGCTCTCCGAACACACGCTGGAAGGTTGGCTGGAGGGCTATCTGCTCACCGGGCGACACGGCTTTTTCTCCACTTACGAAGCCTTCGTGCATGTCATCGATTCCATGTTCAACCAGCATGCAAAATGGTTGGCGATGTCCAAAGCTGTGCCTTGGCGCGCGCCGATCTCTTCGCTCAATTTGCTCATCACCTCCACCGTCTGGCGTCAGGATCACAACGGCTTCACGCATCAAGATCCCGGCTTTCTGGATGTCGTCGTGAACAAGAGTCCCGAAGTCACGCGCATCTACCTGCCGCCGGATGTGAACTGCCTGCTGTCGGTAGCGGACCATTGTTTGAAGAGCACCGACTACATCAACGTAATCGTCTGCGACAAACAGAAGCACCTGCAATTCCTCGACATGGACGCGGCGATATTGCATTGCAGCAAAGGCATAGGTATCTGGGATTGGGCATGCAACGACCAGGGCGCCGAGCCCGATGTGGTCATCGCCAGCGCGGGCGACATTCCCACCAAGGAAGCCCTGGCATCCATCGTGCTGTTGCGTGAGCATTTCCCAAGCTTGAAGGTGCGCTTCATCAACGTTGTCGACCTGTACAAACTCAGCCCGGCCAGTGAGCATCCCCATGGATTGACGGATAAGGATTTTGACGGCTTGTTCACCGCGAACAAACCGGTCATGTTCAATTTCCACGGCTACCCTTGGTTGATCCACCGACTCGCATATCGACGCAACAATCACAAGAACTGGCACGTGCGCGGCTACAAGGAAAAGGGCAGCATCAACACCCCCTTGGAGCTGGCGATACAGAATCAGATCGACCGCTTCAGCCTGGTGATAGACGTGATAGACCGCCTCCCCGAATTGCACGTTGCAGGCGCACACGTCAAAGAAAAGATGCTGGATATGCGTATCGAATGTCGTAACTATGCTTATGAGCACGGTATCGATTTGCCTGAGGTGGACAACTGGACATGGCCGCTTTAATTGGCATGCGGGATACAGTGGAACAACACTGCTCCTGAGTCCTGCTGATGAAAAACATCCTCACCATCAATAGCGGCTCGTCGTCGATCAAAGCCAGTCTGTTTTTAGCAGACGGGAACAGACGCGATTTCCGTTACGAACATCTACGCGACCATGCCCCCGCTTTCGACCAGCTGATGCTTGACCTGGCGGGTATCAGGCCGGACATCGTCGGCCATCGTTTTGTACATGGCGGTGACATCGTCGATGCAGCGCGCATCGCGGATGCAACGGAGATCGACAGGCTGCGCAGCATCATCAAGCTTGCACCGTTGCACCTGCCGGGCAATTTGATGGGCTTGGCGTTATGCATGCAACGCTTTGACGTACCGCAAGTGGTCTGCTTCGACACGGCCTTCCATGCCACGCTGCCCGAGCTGGCTGCACGATTGCCCATCCCCAAAACACTCGGCATGCGGCGCTATGGCTTTCACGGTTTGAGTTATGCCTATATCGCGTCGCAACTCCCGGCACTGCTGGGAGAGACTGCGCAGGGACGCATCATCGTTGCGCATCTGGGCAGTGGCGCCAGCCTGTGTCTTTTGGAAGGCCTGAAATCGGCAGACACCACCATGGGTTACACCCCGGCAGGCGGCATCACGATGGGGACGCGTAGCGGCGACCTCGACCCCGGAGTGATGTTGGAACTCGCCCAGCGGTACGACGCAAATCAATTAAGCGATATGGTCTTCCATCAGATGGGCTTGCTGGCACTCTCGGATGGCGAGAGTAGTGAAGTGAGTGAACTGCTGGCGAGTGACACAGCGCATGCCCGATTCGCCATCAGCTACTTCTGTCGCCAAGTACGCGCAGGCATCGGCAGTCTCGCCGCCAAAGCGGGCGGGATAGATGCACTCGTCTTCACGGCAGGCATAGGCGAGCACGCGGCGGCGATCAGAACGGAGATCTGCGCGCCGCTGGGATTCTTGGGAATATCAGTAGACGACGCAAAGAATGTCGCGGGTGAGCTGCGCATAGAAGTATCGAACAACAAACCCATCCTGGTCATGCCGACTGATGAGGAAGCAATGATTTGCGAACTGTGTTTAACCCGGATAACCCATTAGCTTCGCGTTTATATCAACTCACTGCTCTCCCAGCAAATTTCTGAGCATCCAGGCGCGGAGAGTCTCAAAGGCTTTATTCCTCTAGTAAACTTCTCAGCATCCAGGCGTTCTTTTCATGCACTTCCATGCGGGTTGAGAGCAGGTCTACGGTGGGTTGGTCGCCGGCATTGTCGGCGATGAGCAGGACACTTCTGGCGGTGCGCACTACGGATTCCTGTCCTTCCAACAATTGGCGGATCATTTCTCTGGCTTTGGGTACGCCTTCACTCTCCTTGATGCTGCTCAAGGCGGCGAATTCTTTGTAGCTGCCGGGTGCGGGATAACCCAAAGCACGGATACGCTCGGCAATCAGGTCGACGGCGTTCCATGTTTCGGTATATTGCGCCATGAACATCAGGTGCAGGGTCTGGAACATCGGCCCGGTGACATTCCAATGGAAGTTGTGGGTCTTGAGATAGAGTATGTAAGTGTCGGCCAACATACGCGACAGACCCTCTGCGACTTTTTTGCGGTCTTTTTCGGTGATACCGATGTCAATCTGATGCTTTATCATTTGTTTTCTCCTTTATCGTTGATGATGCGGTTATCAATCCGAGGGTTTGAAGGTGTCATGCGCATAGTGGATATCTTGTTCTGCAGCCATACCTTCCAAGCCCATACCTAACATCGCCAATGCTGCCACGAAGGATTGTGCCAGCATGTGGCCCTGATGCGAAAAATGTAGCCATGCGTTCATGATGCTCTCCTTTGATAAAGTCTGCGCCATTCATTTCGACAGCGCAGATTGTCCGGTTAACAAACGGTTTCGTAAGCGCGTCTCACTTGAGGTCGTAGCGATCCAGATTCATCACTTTGTTCCATGCTGCGACGAAGTCTTGTACGAACTTCTCTTGCGCATCCGAACTTCCATAGACCTCAGCCAAAGCACGCAGCTCGGAGTTGGAACCGAAGACGAGATCGACGCGGCTTGCGCTCCACTGGACCTTGCCAGTCTTGCGATCACGCCCTTCGAACACATCTTGCGCAGCCGATGCCGCCTTCCATTCCGTACCCATATCGAGCAAGTTGACGAAGAAGTCGTTGCTGAGCACGCCTGGTCGCGTTGTGAGTACGCCATGCTTGCTGTGTCCGACATTGGTTTCCAATACCCGCATACCTCCGATCAACACCGTCATCTCGGGCACGGTCAACGTCAGCAATTGCGCCTTGTCGATCAGCATGGCTTCGGCTGGCACGCTGTAGTTGGCCTTGAGGTAGTTACGGAAGCCGTCCGCGACAGGCTCAAGCACGGCAAACGATTCCACATCGGTCTGTTCCCGAGTCGCATCCATGCGACCGGGCGTAAACGGAACCTTGATACTGTATCCCGCAAGCTTGGCCGCCTGCTCGATGCCCGCACACCCTGCCAACACGATCAGGTCAGCCAGCGAGACTTGTTTGCCGCCACCCGCATTGAACGCTGACTGAATTCCTTTGAGTACACTCAGTACATGCGCCAATTGTTCGGGCTGGTTCACTGCCCAATCCTTCTGTGGCGCCAGACCGATACGTGCACCGTTCGCACCGCCGCGCTTGTCCGAACCACGGAAGGTCGAGGCAGAAGCCCATGCGGTGGAGACCAGTTGCGACACCGGCAGACCCGCTGCCAGCAGCTTGCTCTTGAGGGTGGCGATGTCTTTTTCATCTATCGGCGCGCGGGTTAACTTGGGAATCGGGTCTTGCCAAAGCAGATCCTGAGCCGGGACTTCCGCACCGAGATAGCGTGCCTTGGGGCCCATGTCGCGGTGAGTGAGCTTGAACCAAGCATGCGCAAAAGCGTCGGCGAACTCTTCCGGATTTTCGAGGAAGTGACGCGCGATCTTTGCGTAATCCGGGTCCATGCGCATCGCCATGTCTGCGGTTGTCATGATGATGGGCACTTGCTTGCTTGCATCATGCGCGGCTGGCGCCATATTGGCCGGGGTCGCGATTTTCGGTGTCCATTGTTGCGCACCGGCGGGGCTCCTGGTTAGCTCCCATTCGTTGCCGAACAACATCTCCAAATAGCTCATATCCCACTTGGTCGGCGTCGGCGTCCAGGAACCTTCCAAGCCGCTGCCAATTTGGTCAGCGCCCTTGCCTGTGCGATGTTTGCTGATCCAACCCAAACCTTGCTGCTCGATAGGCGCCGCCTCGGGATTCGGGCCGACCAATGCCGCATCACCCGCACCGTGACATTTACCGAAGGTATGACCGCCACAGGTGAGCGCGACCGTCTCGTAATCGTTCATCGCCATACGCTCGAAAGTCAGGCGTACATCTTGTGCCGATTTGAGCGGGTCGGGATTTCCTCCCGGACCTTCAGGGTTGACGTAGATCAGACCCATCTGCACCGCAGCCAAAGGATTTTCCAGATGGCGTTCGGCGCTATAGCGTTGCTCATCGCTCAACCAAGTAGTCTCAGCACCCCAATACACACTCTCGTCCGGTTCCCATACATCGGCGCGACCGCCGGCAAAGCCCAAAGTCTTGAAGCCCATAGATTCCAGCGCGACATTCCCAGCGAGTACCAGCAGATCCGCCCAAGAGAGGTTGCGTCCATACTTTTGTTTGATAGGCCATAACAAGCGGCGCGCCTTGTCCAGATTGACGTTGTCTGGCCAGCTATTGAGGGGAGCAAAACGCTGTTGGCCGCTACCTGCGCCGCCGCGCCCATCCGAGATGCGATAAGTGCCGGCAGCGTGCCAAGCCATGCGGATGAAGAACGGGCCATAGTGGCCATAGTCAGCCGGCCACCAGTCTTGAGTATCGGTCATCAATGCGGTGAGGTCATTTTTCACTGCCGCGAGATCGAGTTTCCTGAATGCTTGTGCATAATCGAAGTCGGATGCCATAGGATCCGACTTCGCGGAGTTCTGACGCAAAATCTTCAAATTGAGGCGATTGGGCCACCAATTTTCCAAACCGGAAGGACTGCCAGCCGCCGCAGTGGGTTGATGGAACGGACATTTTGATTCGGTAGACATGATCTCTCCTTGGTTGTTTGAATAGGGTGACGCCCCGGCCACACACGCACTGTATGCCCATGCGCGCCCCCAATCCAATTGATTGTTCAAGCCAAAGTGATTTATTATTTAAATCACAGGAGAAAATCATGACCCTCAACGAACTGCGTTTCATCGTCGCCGTCGCACAGGAACGCAACTTCCGCCGCGCGGCGGAGAAGTCTTTTATCAGCCAGCCCGCCTTGTCGCTCGCGATACAGAAACTGGAAGAAGAACTGGGTTTGAAGATATTCGAGCGCGGCAATAGCGAGGTCACGCCAACGACTGTGGGCATCGCCATCATCGAGCAGGCGCAACGGGTACTGGAAGAAGCCGGGCAGATACGCGAAATCGCCAAGCAAGGGCAGAACCAATTAAGCACCCCCTTACGCGTGGGCATCATCCATAGCGCGGGTCCATACCTCTTGCCCGACCTCATCCCCGCACTGAAGAAGATCGCGCCGCAGATGGCACTGGAAGTCGAAGAGAACATCACCGCGAATCTTGAATCGCAGTTACGCAATGGCAAGCTGGATGTCATCATCATCGCGCTACCCTTCAGCGATAACGGCATCCTCAGCCGTGCACTATATGACGAGAATTTTGAGGTCGTGGTGAACAACGAGCATCACTGGGTTTCACGCCGCAGCATCAAGCCGCAGGAACTGGCGGGCGAAAAGGTTTTGCTGTTGGATAGCGGACACTGCTTCAGCAACCAGGTCGCCGAAGCCTGTCCGGACTTGCAGCGCAAAGGGGCCGAGACGCAACATGGCACCTCCCTGGAGACCATACGCAACATGGTCGCTTCAGGCTTGGGTATCACCGTGTTGCCCGCCTCCGCCAACAGTGCGCGCTATCGCAGCCGATTGCTCAAGGTCATCCCCTTCACCAAACCCATGCCCGCGCGCCGTATCGCATTGGCATGGCGCAAGAGCTTCGCCCGCACCCAAGCCATAGACGCGCTTGCAGCCGCCATCAACGCCGCCAAGATCACCGGCATCCAAACGCTGGAGTGAATATGAAACAACTGCCGCATCGTCAGAACCCCTTGCTCAGAATGAGCTACAGCCTGATCGCCCCCGCCTACGATCTGTTCATACAACGCGCCATGCTGGCTGCGCGCACGCGATCTTTGCACGCCTTGCCCAATGCGCAGGCGGCAAACGTGCTGATCAGCGGTGTCGGCACAGGCTTGGACTTACCGCTGCTACCAACCCTGCATCGCTATACAGCCTTGGATTTCAATGCCGCGATGTTGGCGCATGCCAGACCACGCGCCGCGCGGCTAGATGCGGCACTGGTGTTGGGCGACAGCATGGCACTACCCTTCCCCGATGCACATTTCGACCATGTGGTGCTACACCTCATCACTGCCGTCGTCCCAGAACCCCATCGTTGCTTAAGCGAGGCAGCACGCGTACTGAAGACTGGCGGCACCATCATTTTGTTCGATAAATTTTTACAGCCCAAGCAGAATGCATGGTTGAGGCGCGCACTCACGCCGTTGTCACAACGCATCGCGACACGTATGGATGTGGTATTTGAAGAGGTCTTGGCTGAAGTGCCGGAGTTAGTAGTACTCAGTGACCAGCCGCTCATGGTGAACGGCTGGTTCAGAGGAATAGTGCTAAGAAAAACGGCTATATCCAAAACAAGGTTAGAACTGTAGCTCTGAGCCCAACCACCTGAACCGCCGCCCGCATTATCAGAGTCTGAACGGCAAGCACACAAAGTGCAGCAGACATTCCAAGGGAACACTGGCTGACAAGTCATCGGCCATTGCTGCCAGTCGCGCCAGGAAAGAAAAAGCTATTTATGAATGACCGCTTTTTTTGATTTGAAATTGCCATCTAATGCCCTTAACGGCCATTTGTTCAACAATCAGACTTACTTGTGGCAATTGCGTATAGCCCTTGGCATTCTGTTTTGAGCTAACTCGCCAATTCATCCGCGATCATCTCAGCCTGTTTCAACACCGTCTCGGTCGCAAGCAATTGCATATCAGGCGGATAACCAAATTGGCGCAGGGTTCGCTTCACGATCACTTTCAACTTCGCCTTCACGCTTTCTTTGATCGTCCAGTCGATTGAAGCGTTTTCGCGCACTCGCTGTGTCAGCACCACCGCCAGCTCGCGCAATTGATCCTGCTTCATCAGCTCTTTTGCGCTGTCGTTGTTCGCCACCGCCGTATAAAACGCATACTCAAAATCGCTCAAGCCCATGTTCGCAGCTTCTGCATCCGAGGCGACGATCTCCTTGCTGATCTTGATCAGCTCTTCCATCACCTCGGCGGCGGTTAGTACCTTGTTGTGATATTTCTTGATGGCGTTTTCCAGCATTTCCATCAGGCTCTTGCTCTGAACCAAGTTCTTTTTGGCGCGCACCTTCAGCTCGTCATTGAGCAGCTTCTTCAGCACTTCCAGCGCGATGTTCTTGTGCTGGTAGCCTTTCAACTCGGCCAGAAAATCCTCGGACAAAATGGAAATATCCGGCTTCTTGATGCCCGCCGCGTCGAACACATCGATCACCTGCTCCGACACCAGCGCCTGATCGATCACTTGCCGAATCGTGGTTTCGATCTCTTCGTTGCTGCGCCCTTCGCCCGTGCCATCGAACTTGGCCAGCCGTGCCTTTACTGCCTGAAAGAAACCAACCTCATCCTTGGCATCCATCGCCTGATCGTGCGGGATGGCAATGGCGAATGCCTGCGATAGTGCCGTCACCTCGTTGATGTAACGCTTGCGGCCATCTTCCAGCCCGAGAATGTGTTCTTCTGCCGCCAGGATCAGCGACAATTTCTGTGAGGTATCCGCCTCGAAATAGTTCTCGTAGGCAAAGCCGTTATACATCGCGGAAACCACTTCCAGCTTTTCCAGCATCAAGCTCACCGCCTGCTCCTGCGCCAGCGTCGGGTCGCCCTTGCCGCCCGCATCGGAATAGAACGACAGCGCTTCCTTCAGGTCGGCAGCAATGCCCAGATAATCCACCACCAAGCCGCCGGGCTTGTCCTTGTGCACCCGGTTCACCCGCGCAATTGCCTGCATCAGGTTGTGCCCCTTCATCGGCTTGTCGATGTAGAGCGTGTGCATGCTCGGCGCATCGAAGCCGGTCAGCCACATATCGCGCACGATCACCAATTTCAGCGGATCGTCGTCGTTCTTCATGCGTTCGGCCAGCGTGCGGCGTTGCTCTTTGCTGGTGTGGTGCTTGGCCAGCAACGGCCCATCGCTGGAGGCTGCGGTCATGACCACCTTGATGATGCCTTTGTTCAAATCGTCGTCATGCCATTCCGGTTTGAGCCTGACGATCTCCGCATACAGTTCAGCAGCAATGCGCCGCGACATGCTCACGATCATGCCCTTGCCCGCAAATACCGCCTGCCGATTCTCGAAATGCGCCACGATGTCGCGGGCAATGTTCTTGATGCGCTGCTCGCTGCCGATCAGCGCCTCCATCTTCGTCCACTTGGCCTTGGCTTTCTGCGTCTCGGTCAGCTCGTCCTGATCCAGCTCTTCGTCCAGCTCGGCGACCAGCTTCTTGCCCTCATCGCTCAGCCCAACTTTTGCCAGACGGCTCTCGTAATAGATGCGCACCGTCGCGCCGTCTTCCACCGCCTGCGCGATGTCGTAAATGTCCACGTAGTTGCCGAACACCGCTGGCGTATTCACGTCGGTCTTTTCAATCGGGGTGCCGGTAAAGCCCAGATAGGTCGCGCTCGGCAGCGCATCGCGCAAGTATTTGGCAAATCCGTACACCACCTTTTTGCCTATCACCTCTCCGCTGGCGCTCTTGTCGTCAATCGTCTTGGCGGCAAAACCGTATTGCGTGCGGTGCGCTTCGTCGGCGATCACCACGATATTGCGCCGGTCAGAAAGCAACTCGTACACATTGCCCTCGCCCGGCTGGAATTTCTGGATGGTGGAAAAAATCACCCCGCCCGACCCTACCTTCAACAAATCCTTCAACTGCTCGCGGCTCTCCGCCTGCACCGGCTCCTGCCGCAGCAACTGTTTGGAGGCGGCGAAGGTATCGAACAACTGGTCGTCCAGATCGTTGCGGTCAGTGATAACCAGCACCGTTGGGTTATCCATCGCCAGCACGATCTTGCCGGTGTAGAACACCATCGACAGCGACTTGCCCGAACCCTGCGTGTGCCACACCACCCCGGCCTTCTTGTCGCCCATAGGCTGCTGTGCCACACCGGGCAAGCCGTAACTGGCCGGGGTTTGCTCAACCATGTACGGGCGGGTTTCAAACCCGCCCCTACCATCCGCCGCGCGCAGTGTGGAAGCCACCGCCGCATTCACCGCGTAATACTGGTGATAGGCGGCCAGCTTCTTCACCGTGCTGATGGTGATTACGCCAGTCTTCGCGTCTTCCTTCTTGCTCTTCTCGAACACGATGAAATGGCGCAGCAAATCCAGCAGCGTCGCCTTGTTCAGCATGCCGTTGATCAACACCTCCAACTGGCTCACCAGATGCGATGCCTCAGCCTTGCCGTCTGCACTCTTCCATGCCATGAAGCGTGAAAGTCCCGCCGACAGTGAACCCGCCTTGGCTTCCAGCCCGTCCGAAATCACCAGAAAGGCATTCGGCCCGAACAGGCCGGGGATGGTGTGTTTGTAAGTTTCCAGTTGCTGATAGGCCGCCTTGATGGTGGCGTTTTCATCGGCAGCGTTTTTCAGTTCGATCACCACCAACGGGATACCGTTCACGAACAGCACCAGATCGGGCCGCTTGTTCTGATGGTTCTCGATCACCGTGAACTGGTTGGCAACGACGAACTCGTTATTCTCAGGATGCGCAAAGTCGATCAGCCACACCCGCTCGCCGCGCTCGTCGCCATCCTTGTGTGCAGATACCGGCACGCCCTCGGTGAGCAAGCGATGAAATGCCTCGTTGTTCGACAACAAATCGGGCGAACTGATGCGCTGCACTTCTTTCAGCGCCGCTTGCTGCAACGCCGGGGATAACTTGGGGTTGATGCGCTTGAGCGCTGCCTCCAGCCGCCCGACCAGTAACACCTCGTCGTAGCGGCTGCGCTCCGGCCTGTCGCCATCGGGTGCGATGTCCGGCGCATGGATGTAGTCGTAGCCCAAGCGCTCAAACAGCTTGATGGCAAAATCTTCAATCGCGGATTCGGTCATCTTTGTGCTCATGACTTCCCCTTGGGTGCATTTATTTCTTGTTCCAGCCCGGTCAATATTTCAATCACGTCCGGCATTGGCAACGGCTTATCGAAAATCATCGCCTGCATTGCCGCAAAATCCTTTTCCAGTTCCGGCAGGCGGAATGCTGGCGGCACCAGCCGCAGACTTCCCGGTACGGCCAGTTCGTAACGCGCCCAAGCGCTGGGATAAAACCGCTGCTTGAAGGAAACCACCTCATCCAGCAGCGCCAAATCCGCCAGCGCCTCCGTCTTCACGCCGGACTGCGCCAGCCAGGCCAAATCATAATAGTGCCGCGAATATCGCGGGGGCATTGGCCTATCCTGTGCGCGATGCGCCTCCTGATGCAGGATCGTCGCCTTTTCCCAAAAAGTGCGCTTGGCCAGTATCGTCGGAACATGACATTCCGCGCGCTTGAACACCCCGGGGAAATGGTTCGCCGCATACGGGCGAATCGCAAACATATCCGAAGGCATCCATGACGCCAATGGCCCGATCTCCAGCAAAATCTCCGGCCGCAAATACGCATCCGGGAACGCCGACGGATAGCGGATATTGATGGATTGCGGATGACTCGCATCCATGGCGCAATGACACATAGTTCCGCTCAAACGCGCCACTTCGGGCAACAGCGACTCACGAATATAGGCAACCGCCTGTTCGTTGGTTGCCTCGTTGAATTTAACCTGCTGGCTTTTGCTGCGGTCGAGGTACGGGTCTTCGCCGGTCACCTCGCGCCAGTCCAGAATCAGATCAATGTCTTCGGAAAAGCGGCCGATCAAACCAAACGCCTTGGACAAACTGGTGCCGCCCTTAAACTTCAGCAAGCGCTGCAATTGCGGATCGCCAAACAGCTTATCCAGCACCCACACCACCCAAAAATCCTTCTCGACAATGGCCGGCGTGGTTTTCATCAACCTGGCGGTTTCGCCAAACAGCGCATTGCGCTCGCGGTTTTCAAGGCGGGCAACCTTATCCATGTTCGCCCCGGCAAATTTGCTTGATCGCCTCGTAAATCCAGCCGGTCGCACCCTGCGTATCCTTCAGAATCTTTTCAAACTGTTTTGAGTCGAGCTGCGCGCGGGCTTTTTCGATCACCCCGGGTGACACATGCTCCTTGCCCAAGGCTTTCAAAGCCTGCACTAGCAGCGAACTTTCACGATACTTGAAGCCGATGTTCTTCAACGCCGACTTCTTGAACTCCAGCTCCGTGCCCATCACCTCAAAGCGCTTGTTCGGCCCGTCGCTCAAATACACATAGCGCCCCGGCACCTGCGTGGAAAGCCCCAACAGATTCAACGCCGACTCGCCCGAAACCTCGATGCGCCAGCCAAACTTGCGCGCATAGGCCGCCGCCACCTGATCAATATCCGGCGACAACGTCTTTTGCAGCAAATCGCTATAACCCGGGTAATCGTACATCCCGCGCGCCACCCGCCGTATCCTGCCCTGCCGGGTCAATTCGGAAAGCAGGCTATCCACCTGCTGGCGCGAAAACCGCCCCGCCAGATCGCTTGGCGAAAACACCCACCCCCTGCCATGCCCGGCTATGAAATAAAAGCATGATTCAGAAATGCTTTTCATCAATCAATACCCATAAAAAATCCAGAAAAAATATAGCATTTTTCTGGATGGTTGGCATGGTTTATTGTTTTCTTTAACAACTGAGCGCCAATTTCAACTGTCCGGTTTTTCCGGACACCTCCCTCGACGCGCCGCTGCTTATTCATGCGATTTCTTTCACCAGAGCCACCCGCACCTCGTCGTAACGGCTGCGCTCCGGCCTGTCGCCATCGGGCGCGATGTCCGGCGCATGGACGTAGTCGTAGCCCAAGCGCTCAAACAGCTTGATGGCAAAATCTTCGATGGCGGATTCGGTGAGTCTGGTCATGTGATTACCTTAGCTTGAAGACCGTAATTTCTCTCATTCAAACGGCCAAAATATTAGAGCGCAATAAATTGATTTATATACACATTTAAGCCACCCCTCTTTTAAGGCTCTTTTAAAACTCTCTTTAAATTTCCTATTTAAAAAGAACCCACTTTGGATTGGTGTCCGTTCCGCTGTTGGTAATTTTTTGGTTTTTCCGACATTCTGTAATCAGATTAGTCACCTTATTCTTTCTTTGCTTGTCATCCATCCACTCCGGCAGCTTATTCCAAAGCAGTTCGTCGATATCCTTGCGCGTCAGAGTGCCGTGCTCCCCAGCCGCCTTGCAAATCAGGTCAAGGTAATACTGTTTGTCGAATGCCCTATTCTTGCTGTAACTGGCCTTTTGGCCAATCTTCTCAGCCACGGGCTGTGCAATAAAATAATTGGGCTTGCGCCCCTCGACCAGAGCCTTGGCACGTAGTAACTTTTCTTCATCATCATCCAGCGGCTGGTGCTTCTGCACCTTGTCCAGCGCGATAATCTCTTGCAGAGACAACCCGCCATCCCGCGCCAGCAACCGCGCATAGTCCATGTCCAGCACCTTGCCGGTCAATGTCACCATCACCCGGTTGTTGGTGAGTTCGTAATCCGGCATCGGGAAAAACCGCACACGCTGAAACAGGAACAATTTGCGGATGCCGCCGCCCGCTGTATCCACCATCTTCAAATTGAACATGGCAGTCGCCAGAAAACGGTTGCGGTAATGCTCCTCCGGTGCATCCTCCATTACCACGCGCCGAACATCACCGGGCACGAAGCTGCCCAGATTGGTGAACGTCAGGCTTTCTTCGCGCTCAATGACATTGATGCGACCTGACAGCGTGTAGTCCTGGTGCGCGATGCAATTGTTCAGCGCCTCGCGGATGGCATACGGCTCGTACTGGTCTATCTCTTCCGGAAACAGCGTACCTTCGCGCATATAGCGATATTTCAGATTGCGTATCTTGGCATACACCTTATCCACCGCCAGCAACAGCGGCATGCCAAACACAGCATAATCCCGGTCATTGCCTTGATGGTCTTTCAGCAACCAGCGCACCTTGGCATCCGCCGGTTGCAGAAAATGCTCGGCCTCAACCTTGCCCAGCAGCAACAACGCCGCCCTCGTGATCTTCCCTTTGATAGTCAACTTGGCCTTGTTCAAAAAAGTCGCATCATCCCAGCCTTCCACCTCGGCGGCCTTGTCCGGGAATTTGCTCTTGAAGTTCTGCCGCGCAACCCGAAGCGCCTCTTCATCCAAATCAACCAGGCCGGCCTCAGGCACAAGCACGGCACTCCAATCCTCAAGCGTTACCTGTGCGCGGATGCGCTCGATTTCTTCAAGGTTCAACGGCGACAGCGCCTCGCCATCGCGCCCGTAGTAATGCCCATCGAAAGCTACCGGCAGCCCCTTGGGGGCAGCAGGAATCTCGAACAGCACTACCCGGCCCTGAGCATGTTGCACCTCGTGAATCTCGACAAAGGTGATGCGATTGGTGGTCTTGTTGGCGATCTCTTCTTTCAGGCTGTCCAAATCTTTTCGTGCGAGCCGGAAGTTTGAACCCACCACCTGCCGATGATCGTTTACGCCAAACACCAGCCATGCCGCAGGCTGGCGCTTTAGATTCGCCTCATTGCAAAGCGCAGAGAAATACTTGCCCAGCTTGGTGAAGTCATAACCATTCTTGGCCTCCTTGAACTCCACCACCTCGTTTTCAGCGGTAAGCGCGAGCAACGCATTTAGCTTATTGGCCATATTCATGGACATATCCCTTCAAACAAAAACGGCATCGAAGCAAGAGATGTTCGGTAAGTGCTTGCCACCCGGTGCCAGCATCTTCAACTGTCCGATTTTATCGGACAGTTCACTACCCTCGGCGCTCAGCCTCTTTTTCAGGTCGCTCCAATACTTGCGCGGCCTTTCATTGCCGGTCAGCGCCCGAATGATGTCAATCACGCTAAACAGCCACACCTCCCGCTCGCCATCCCACTGGCTGCGAATCTGCTGGATTTGAAACAGCTTGATGTTACTCATGCGGCCTCCTTGTCCAGCACCACCCGCACTTCGCCGCTCATCAGCTTAGGGAGCAGGGTATCGCGGAGGGCGGAGAGGGTGCTGATTTGCCTATCGTTCTCCCAGCATTTTTCATAGAGCGGCTGAATAGATAGCAATGCTTGATCTTGAAGCTCTTTGGGCGGCAGGCTTAATTTAAATTTTCGGAAATCTTTTAATACGATTCGAGGTATCACTGCGCCCGTAACAATGTTCTCCAAGGCTACTTTGGTGGAATCCAATTTAAGAAAGGTTGCCAAGAGAAGCGGATGGAATTTTCCATTGGGTCTCAGAATGGCAATGGATGACAAGATGACAACATCCATATCGTTCTCGGCAACAAAAACGTGCTTCAGATAACTACCGTCTTTTGCAATCAAAATATCATTCTTCAAAGGTCGGCAATCTGCCTTTACCAGATCCTCAAAATCTTCCTGCGATATATGGCGGCAACTCTCCGTATTGATTCCCCATTGATACATGTCCTTTACAGAGGCCATCGGCAAACCGTACTCTACTGTCGGTGGGCTTGCATGTGCGCCGTCTGTAATTCTAGTGGTGACATCATCGAGAGTAGCTTCTTCCCAATCCTCCCCCGCCTCTTCCACGAACCACTGGCGGAACAGGGTTGCGGCCATGGCTTCGAGGGTATGGTTCTGGCGGTGCAGCAGGTCGATTTTGTCGTCGAGGCTGCTGAGTACGGCGGCGATGGATTTTTGTTCGGGAATTGGAGGAAGCGTTAATGGCAATTTCAGCAAAATGGATGAGTTCAAATTAGGCATCGTTGTGCCAACCGCATTGCCGCTCACCCAGCCTTTAATGTCATCAGACGATAGGTAATATGCGCAAAATTTTGGAAGTAGTTCATTTGAGATAAATCTAACCCGCAAACAACCAGTGCCACAAAGCCAACCAGACTGCTCGCTTGTGATGAAGGCACATTTCTCAACATCACCCCGGCGGCTATATACGATGTCGTTTTCCTTAACCAGATATTTTTCTAGCCGCTTGGCATCGGACTCTTTAATGCAAGCGATGGTGTCTGTTCGCACCTCAAGGCGACTGCCAATGTTGGTGGGCATGATTGATGGAATACCAACATCAACATAGTCTGCTGCGTGAAGCTGGCTACCGAATGGGCCAGTCTGAATGTCCGCAAAATCACCAAGCTTGCATTCGCGCCACTCGCTCATGCCTGCACCTTCGCCAGATTCTCGGCAATGGCCATGTTCAGTTTCGCCTCTTCCAGCAACTGCGCCTCGAACTCCGCCTTCAGCGCGGCAAAGCGTTCGGCGAAGTTGAAGTCGTCCTCTTCGTCCGGCAGGCCGACGTAGCGGCCCGGCGTGAGCACGTAGTCCAGTTCCGCCACGCGGGAAAGCGGCACGGAGGCGCAGAAGCCCTTCACATCGTCATACTCACCTTCGCCCGTGCGCCAGGCATGGTAGGTGGCCGCGATTTGCTGGATGTCTTCCTCACTCAATTCCTTGGTGCGGCGATTGATGAGGTGGCCGAGGTTGCGCGCGTCGATGAAGAGGATGTCACCCTTGCGCGGGTGACACCCCTCACCCCCAGCCCCTCTCCCGCTTGCGGGCGAGGGGAGCGAGCGTGCGCGGTTCATGAACCACAGTGCCGCTGGTATCTGGGTGTTGAGGAACAGCTTGGCGGGCAGGTTAACGATGCAGTCGATGAGGTTGCCATCGGCGATCAGCGCCTTGCGGATGTCGCCTTCGCCGCTGGTTTTGCTGGTGAGCGCGCCTTTGGCTAGCACCACGCCCGCGATGCCGTTGGGAGCGAGGTGATAGACGAAGTGCTGCAACCAGGCGAAGTTGGCATTGCCTGCGGGCGGCGCGCCGTATTTCCAGCGGCCATCGTTGCGCAGCAGTTCGCCGCTCCAGTCGCTGACGTTGAACGGAGGGTTGGCGATGATGTAATCGGCCTTGAGGTCTTTGTGCGCGTCGTTGAGGAAGGAGCCTTCGTTATTCCATTTCACCTGCGAGGCATCGATGCCGCGAATGGCTAAGTTCATCTTGGCCAGCCGCCAGGTGGTTTGGTTGCTTTCCTGCCCGTAGATGGAAATGTCGTCCACGCGGCCTTGATGCTCGGCGATGAATTTTTCCGATTGCACGAACATGCCGCCCGAGCCGCAGCAGGGGTCGAATACGCGGCCTTTGTATGGCTCCAACATTCCGACCAGCAATTCGACAATGCTGCGCGGGGTGTAGAACTGCCCGCCCTGCTTGCCTTCGGCCAGCGCGAATTCGCCGAGGAAGTATTCGAACACATGCCCCAGAACATCGGCGCTGCGCGCCTTGGCATCGCCCAGCGCGATGTTGCCGACCAGATCAATCAGCCCGCCCAGGCTGGCGGGATCGAGGTTTTGCCGCGCAAACACCTTGGGCAGCACGCCCTTGAGGATGGGGTTTTCTTTTTCGATGGCATCCATCGCGGCATCGACAGATGTGCCGATGTCAGGAAGCTTGGCCTTGGCCAGCAAGAACGACCAGCGCGCTTCCGGCGGCACGAAGAAGATGTTCTCTGCCTTGTATTCGTCTTTATCTTCGGGGTCGGCTCCGGCGTATTCGCCTTCACCTGCTGTCAGCTTGTTGAACATTTCCTCGAAGGAATCGGAAATGTATTTGAGGAAGATCAGCCCGAGCACCACATGCTTGTACTCGGCGGCGTCGATGTTCTTGCGCAGCTTGTCGGCGGCTTTCCAGAGTTGCTTTTCCAGCGGTTCTTCTTTGATTTCTTTTGCTGCTTTGGTGATGGCCATTGTTATTCTTGATTCCTTTGTCCGGCAACGCGGGGCATAGGTTATGCCCATCTCCCCAATAGATTAACCCATTTGCGGGTTGCGTTTGCTCTTTACCAGATTTTATATGCTCTTTCGCCAGGAATCATCAAAGCGGGCATTGCCAAATTATTGGTAGATACGATGACCGGCCGCTATGGCCGAGTAGTGTAAATTACTCTTTCCGCAGGTTCCCAAAGTACAGCGGTCATTCAGAGGGTTGCTTCCAGAATGTTTGAACGGCGGCTCTTAGCCTTTTCCAGCAAAAAGCTTTGCACACAACGTAGCGCTTCCCCGAGTCGCAAACCAACTGTGGTTTGCACAAAACTGATAATTTCCCGGTAGGTCTGGAAATCCGGTTCCCAACTTCAGAATGCAAATAGCCAGAAAACAAACGTCAGTAGGAAGATGTAATTGGCCTTTGTCAGCTACGCGGGTTTCGCTTACGACTTCAGACTTAAACTTTACGACTGCGCTATCTCGGAACCCTGACCTCGTGTTCGCTGAAGCGTCCCTGATCGGCATTGGTATGACAGGCACCGCAATTTGAGGGACTCTTCACCTTGGGATTGCGCCAAGTGCGATCCGAGACTTCATCATGTTCGTTCCGGAACCAGCGTGTATCTGAAATGCGAAGCACAGGCTTACCCTTGGCGAAGTCGCCACGATTACCGGCACCATTTTGCAACACTGCGCTCAACTCCCTCTGTGTTGCCGCATCCACGCTGGCATCCGTACCAAAGTGCCTGTTCAGATGCGCCATGATTTCATGCCAGGACTCTGCGCCCAACATATTTGGCGGATAGACGATGTGGCATGAACCACATTCTTCTTTGAGTTGCGGATTGGTGATTTTGACGGCATGGCGATCATTTTCGGCCTTGCTGTGGCGATGCTGATCGTGACGTTCGTTGCGCTGTTGACGCTCACCCTC
Source organism: Gallionellaceae bacterium (assembly GCA_027448945.1). Lineage (GTDB taxonomy): Bacteria > Pseudomonadota > Gammaproteobacteria > Burkholderiales > Gallionellaceae > Gallionella. The sequence continues at coordinate 168,611 of DAIDMQ010000016.1, read as the reverse complement.
ATCATCATCGTCATGCGCATGTGCGAAGGACATACCCAATGTAAGGGATAGCAGCAGTAGGGAAAACATAGCAACATATTTCTTGTCTTGCTTATACATGCCGCTTCTCCTAATCAAGTATTGATCCAGTCCTTGGGAACAAGGAATTCGTCATAAAGTTTTGCTTCCGCCGTGCCCGCTTCCGGATGCCAGTCATAACGCCATTTGCACAGCGGCATGACGACATTGTACGGTCAGCTTTGTCTGCTTCCTCTATTTTTCATTAGCAATTTTTTCAGCCACCCCAAACGATGCCTTTATGAAGAGCAGGCTGATAGCTTAAAATGCGCGCCTCCAACACAGACTGCCCAGGAATTCCCATGACACAAAAAGTCCTCTCAACTTCGCCGCGCGCGCAACGCGCCTATCAACTGGTGTGCGAATTGCAGCAACGCTTTGTCGCCAAGCTCGACAGCATCAGCGCGCAATTTGGCGACAATCGCCCTTACCTACCGTTTGAGTGGCTGCGCGACGCGGGGCGACACGGCGGCGGTACGCGCTACATGGCAAGCGATGCTCGCGTGTACAACCGCGCGTCAGTGAACACTTCGCAGGTGCAATACGATGACGATGCAGCCAAGGCGCTTGCTTCTGCATCAGCCATCTCTACCATCATTCATCCGATCAATCCGCTCGCGCCTTCGGTACACATCCACATCAGTTGGACGGAAATGAAAAGCGGCGGCGGCTACTGGCGCATGATGGCGGACCTCAACCCGGCGATCCCCTTTGAGGCCGATAAATCATTGTTCCAGCAAAGCCTGCAACAGGCTGCTGGCGCGCAATATCTTGAGGCCGCTGCGCAAGGCGACCGTTATTTCAACATTCCGGTGTTAGGCCGCACGCGCGGCGTGACGCACTTTTATCTGGAGAACTACAACAGCGGGGATTTCGAGACCGATTTCAATCTCGCGCGCACCGTTGGCTGCGCCGCTATCGACACGTATATCGAGATTCTGAACAACGCACTCGCCACCCGCACCGCCCCAACACCAGCCGATTTTGCGCAACAACTCGATTACCACACCCTGTATTTTTTCCAAGTGTTGACGCTGGACAGAGGCACTACTTCGGGCTTGTTGGTGCACGATGAAAATGATGTGGGGATATTGGCCTCGCTACCCGCGCGGCTCAACCGCGAGCTGCTCGCAGCATGGCAGGCAAAGATGCCCGAACCGCAGGATCAACTGCTAAAAAATATGGTTGCCTGCCTGCCACCAGTTAACCCTTGTCCGGTGGAAGACGACACCAAGCGCGCGCTGGCGCAAGCCTTGCGCAGCCACTACCGCGCGCATCCCGAAGCGATAGACATGCAGGCCAGCGGCAACAGCACCCCGCCCACCGTGGCAAATCACCGTTGAGAGAAAAAGTCACAGCTGCCGCACCTTTGTAATTGATAGAACGACTCGCCGAACAACCACACCCGATAGGGCCGGCAAAGGGCGGGGTGTTCCGGGCGGGCGAACAAAATCATACGCACTAAGGCTAAAAATACTGGCGGACTGCTCACGCCATAATCTCTAATTAGCGCAACACATGCCCGCTCACCCAATCGCATAACGTCGAAGGTTGTTTGCGTTTTCCCACTTCGCCACGCAGTACCCACACTGTTGCGCCAAACAAACGCCGACATTCCGCATAAGTCCTGAGCGATTTTTTCCCGGCGCGGTTGGCACTGGTGGACACCAGGGCACTACGCACGCCGCGACACAATTCGGCTGCAGGCTTAAACGCCGTCAAGCGCACTGCCAGTGTGTCATGTTCACCGCGCAAAGCATGTGAGGTCGTGCTGCGCACAGGCAGCAGATACGTCGTGGGATTTTCAACCGAGTGATGCAATCTGTGCTGCTGATCTGGTGTGACAGGCAACACATAGCGTGACACTTGCGCGTAGTTTGCGGCAATCAGAATCAAGCCTTTACGCTGCGAACGCTGCTTGAGCTTGAGAATACGCTGCACCGCGCGATGATTGCGAGGATCGCAGCCCAGCCCGTAGCAAGATTCGGTGGGATACGCAATCAGGCCACCTTGTTTAAGGTGGCTGGCAAGTGCGCGATACGGAGCAGGCTGTCTGGTCAATTTTTTTGGTCAATGTATTATTACCGTTCGCCCTGAGCCTGTCCAAGGGTGGTTCGACAAGCTGAGCGTGTGCTGTTGGGGCGAATGCCCCTTACAGCCACGGCCTACTCCTTGCGGGTACACCACGAACGGATTTCAGGTATTTATTTCTTCCTATTGATCGCGCGAAAGCCGATGTCGTGACGCATCTGCGCGCCATTGAAGCGGATTTGTTCCGCCACTTCATAGGCACGTTTCTGCGCCAGCTTAACCATGTCACCAAGGGCGACCACGCACAACACGCGACCACCACTGGTGACCACCTTGCCATCTTGCACCGCCGTACCCGCATGGAACACATGCGCATCGTCCAACTTTTTGGGCAAACCGGTGATGGCATCGCCCTTGCGCGGTGTGTCGGGATAATTCGCCGCCGCCAGCACCACGCCCAGCGCAGTGCGTCTGTCCCACTCGGCTTCGACTTTATCCAGCGTACCCGCAATCCCATGCTCGATGAGGGCGGCAAAATCGCTCTTCAAACGCATCATGATGGGCTGGGTCTCGGGATCGCCGAAACGGCAATTGAATTCCAACACCTTGATACTGCCGTCAGGCGAAACCATCAGACCCGCGTACAGAAAGCCGGTATAAGTGATGCCGTCAGATTCCATGCCATGCACGGTGGGCATAATGACTTCGCGCATCGCGCGTGCATGCACATCGGGCGTGACGACAGGTGCGGGTGAATAAGCACCCATGCCGCCAGTGTTGGGGCCAAGATCGCCATCCAACAAACGCTTGTGGTCTTGACTGCTGGCCATCGCCAACACATTCTTGCCATCCACCATCACGATGAAACTGGCTTCTTCACCGGCGAGGAATTCTTCCACGACGACACGTGCACCGGCATCGCCCAGCTTGTTATCGGACAACATCATGTCGATAGCATCGAACGCCTCCTGATTGGTGATCGCCACGACCACACCCTTGCCGGCCGCCAGACCATCGGCCTTCACCACGATAGGTGCGCCGTGTTTTGAAACATAAGCTTTGGCCTTGGCGATATCGCTAAAGGTCTCGAAGAATGCAGTCGGGATGCGGTGGCGCGTCATAAAACGCTTGGCGAAATCTTTGGAAGATTCCAACTGCGCCGCCGCCTTGGTCGGGCCAAAGATACGCAAACCTGCCGCACGGAAAGCATCCACCACACCCGCCGCCAGCGGAGCTTCCGGCCCGACCACGGTCATATAGATGTCTTCGCTTTTGGCGAATGCGATGAGCTCGGGGATCGCCGTGATATTGACATTCTCCAAACCCTCCTCAAGTGCCGTACCCGCGTTGCCCGGTGCGACAAAAACTTTCTGCACCTTCGCGCCCTGCGCCAACCGCCAAGCCAGCGCATGCTCACGACCGCCGTTACCGATAACTAGAATCTTCAATCTATTTCCTTAATAAATATGGCTACAACTTAAGCGCGTGTCGCGGCATCGCGCGCTTTTAATGTTTTGCCGATTTTGGCGCGCGTGCTTTTTTCATCCGATTTTTCACCCCGCGCTGCGCAAGCACACCAGCAGCATCCGCCACCGTGGTCGGCGGAAAAATGGGTTAAAGGGGTGAGCCGAATTTCATCTCCCACAAATGAAATCGCAAATTCAGTGCCTACCGTGAGGTGGTGGGCTTTGCGTATTTCGTTGGGAATGACGAACTGCCCATTGGTGGAAAGTTTTACGGTTTGCATAAGATTCTCCATTTGGCAAGTCCGCACACCTTACCGAGTTACGCCCATTCGCGCCATGCCCGCGTGGGTTCGCCACCAGCGTTACCGACAACTATATTTTCTTGCCGCTTTTTTGCTTTTAGTGCCGGAAGTGCCGCACGCCGGTCAGCACCATCGCGATGCCGTGTTCATCCGCTGCGGCGATCACTTCTTCGTCGCGCATGGAGCCACCCGGTTGGATGACGGCTTTTGCGCCGGCAGCGGCCAGCACATCGATGCCATCACGGAACGGGAAGAAGGCATCGGATGAGACAACTGAATCCACCAAACTCAAGCCTGCGTGCTGCGCTTTGATGCTGGCGATCTTGGTGCTGTCCACTCGGCTCATCTGGCCTGCGCCCACGCCCAAAGTTTGCCCGCCTTTGCAGAACACGATCGCGTTGGACTTCACGTATTTCGCCACGCGCCAAGCGAACAACAGGTCTTGCAGTTGCGCAGCGGTGGGTTGTTTTTTAGTCACGACTTTAAATTGCGACGCTTGCACGTTGAGGATGTCGGGAGTCTGCACCAACAGACCGCCACCGACGCGTTTCATGTCGTATTGGTTATGCGCGTTCGACAGCGGCACGGTGAGCACGCGCACGTTCTGTTTCGCGGCGGTCACTTTTAACGCGGCGTCGGTCGCGCTGGGCGCGATGATGACTTCGACGAATTGATTGGCGGTGATCTGCGCGGCGGTTGCTTCATCCAGCTCGCGGTTGAAGGCGATGATGCCGCCGAATGCGGAGGTGGTGTCGGTCGCGTAAGCCAGCTTGTATGCATTCAAGGGCGTATCAGCAATCGCCACACCGCACGGGTTGGCATGTTTGACGATGACGCAAGCCGGTTGCTCAAAGGTCTTAACCAATTCCCACGTCGCGTCGGCATCGCCGATGTTGTTGTAGGACAGCTCTTTGCCTTGCACTTGTGTGTAATTGGCGATGCTGCCAGGTAACGGATTGAGGTCGCGATAGAAGGCCGCCTTTTGGTGCGGATTCTCGCCGTAGCGCATGTCCTGCACCTTGGCGAAATTGAAGTTGATCTGTGCTGGAAATTCTGTCTTCGTGCCGTCGCTGCCTATGGTGGTCAGGTAGTTGCTGATTGCAGCATCGTAAGCAGCGGTGTGCGAGAAGGCCTTCTTCATCAATTCGAAACGGGTCGCATCGCTGACGGTACAACTGTTCGTCTGCATCTCGGCCAACACATCCGAGTAGTCGATAGGATCGGTGACAATAGCAACGTGACCGTGGTTCTTGGCCGCCGCACGCACCATGGTAGGACCGCCGATGTCGATGTTCTCGATCGCGTCCTCCAAAGAGCAGTCAGGCTTGGCGATAGTCGCCGCAAACGGATAGAGGTTTACCACCACCAGATCGATAGTAGGAATGCCATGCTTGGACAATGTCGCCATGTGCTCGGGCAAATCTCGGCGCGCCAAAATACCCGCGTGCACCTTGGGTTGCAGTGTCTTGACCCGACCATCCAGCATCTCGGGGAAACCTGTGTAATCGGCAACTTCCATGCACGGCACGCCGTTGTCGGCGAGTAATTTTGCCGTGCCGCCGGTGGATAAAATCTTCACGCCGAGTTGATGCAGGCCTTGTGCGAATTCGAGTACGCCGGACTTATCCGACACGCTAATCAGTGCTTGTTTGATAGACATGATGTTTCCAGAGGGTTAGTAATTAGTTGCCAGCCTGCAGACCTTGGTCTGCAATTAGGCTATGCCGTGGATTTGCATTTTTTTTCTGAGCGTATTGCGGTTGATGCCCAGCATCTCGGAGGCGCGGGTCTGATTTCCACCGACTTGCGCCAACACCATTTCTAACAATGGTTTCTCCACGCAGTTCATCACCATCTCATAGAGTTCGCAACAAGGCTCTTCGCCATCCAGATCGTGGAAATATTCTTTGAGTGCCTTGCGCACGTAGCGCGCCATATCATTCTCACTGATTGCTATACAGTCGCTCATACTGCCTGTCCTTCAACATAATGCAGGTGATGACCACGCTGCGCTTGCTCTGTAAAGAAGGCATCTACCATCGCCATCTGCTCTTCTACGGATTCCAACTTGTTCATCTCGTGGCGGAAATGCGCCGAACCGACCAAACCCTTGGTATACCAGGAGATGTGTTTTCGTGCCACGCGCAAACCGCTGTATTCGCCGTAGAAGTCGTACAACTCACGCACGTGCTGCACCAGTACTTCGTGTATCTCGGTGACTTCGGGGGGCGGCAGATGTTCGCCAGTCTTTAGATAATGGTCTATTTCGCGGAACAACCAGGGGCGTCCTTGGGCAGCGCGACCTATCATCACCGCATCTGCACCGGAATATTCGAGTACATGTTTGGCCTTCTCCGGTGTGGTGATGTCGCCGTTGGCGATGATGGGAATGCCCACGCTGGCCTTAACAGCCCTGATGGTGTCGTACTCTGCATCGCCGGTGTAAGCGCAGGCGCGCGTACGACCGTGTATCGCCAAAGCTTGTATGCCAGCCGCCTCGGCGATCTGCGCGATGCGCACTGCATTGCGATTGGATTTGTCCCAGCCGGTACGTATCTTGAGGGTCACAGGTACATTAACCGCATTGACCACTGCATCCAGCAGCGTTTTGACCAGCGGCTCGTTCTGCAACAGCGCGGAACCCGCCATCACATTGCAGATTTTTTTGGCCGGGCAACCCATGTTGATGTCTATGATTTGCGCGCCGTGATCGACATTGTGTTTCGCGGCGCGGGCCAACATTTCAGGGTCTGCACCGACGATTTGTACGGAGATAGGATCGACCTCACCCTCATGATTGGCGCGGCGCAGCGTCTTCTCAGAACCATATAGCAGGGAATTTGAAGCAACCATCTCACTGACGGCCATGCCCGCCCCCATACGTTTGCACAACATGCGGAATGGCCTATCGGTCACCCCGGCCATGGGGGCAACAATCAAATTATTTTTCAGTTCGTAAGGACCGATGCGCATGTTGATTTGAGTGAGTGGACTAAACTCGCTTTTGCGAAGGGTGAGGATTATAAAGCAAGCGGACACGATGAGGAAATCTCGCTAAAATCGCCGACTTATGAAAAAACCTCAACATTACGATGTCGTGATTATCGGCGGCGGCTTGGTCGGCGCCAGTCTTGCCGCCGCCTTGGCTGATAGCGGCCTGGAGCTGGCACTGATAGACCGTCAGCCCATCCCCAAGGCCGATCCCGCATGGGACAGCCGCATCTATGCCATTAGTCCCGGTAGTCGGCGATTTCTTGAGCAATGCGGTGCTTGGGGCTTGCTGGATACCCAGCGTATAGCGGCCGTGGAAGAGATGCGCGTGTTCGGCGATGCCGATGCCGAGATCAAATTTAGCGCCTATCAGATGGGCGTAAGTGAACTTGCTTGCATCCTTGAGAACCGCGCCCTGCACATCGCGCTCTGGCAAGTCCTCGCGACCCAGGACAACCTGACGATATTAGACACCCAGCACTGCAACGATCTGAAATTTGACGCACAGCTCGGCACACTTATATTGGCCGATGGCCGGCACATCACGGCCAGCTTGGTGGTAGGTGCAGATGGTCGGGATTCATGGGTGAGGCGGCAGGCGGGCTTGTCTGCCGCACCTGCAGAATACGAGCAACACGGCGTGGTCGCGAATTTCACATGCACTATTCCGCATCGCGGCATCGCCCATCAATGGTTTCAGCAGGACGGCATCCTTGCCCTGCTTCCCCTACCCGGCGACCGCCTCTCCATGGTGTGGTCTGTAAGCCCGGAACGTGCGGCGGAATTAAAGGCCCTTACGCCCGAAATGCTGTCCAAACAAGTCGCGGCAGCGGCTCACCATACGCTGGGTGACCTCGCAGTCATCACACCCGCCGCGTCTTTCCCGCTGCGCTTGCTGACACTGGACCATATCAGCGCACCTCGCGTGGCACTTGTAGGTGATGCCGCACACAATATGCATCCGCTGGCCGGACAGGGTGTGAATACCGGCTTCCGCGATGCCCGGCAATTGGCGGATTGTTTGTTGCAGCGCGGTGCGCAAAAAGACGTGGGTGATGCACAACTATTGCGTCGCTATGATCGCAAACGTCGTGAAGACATCGCCACCATGCAGAGCACCACCTACGGCCTCAAGCATCTATTCAACAATGAGAACGGGGTGTTGCGCGGATTGCGAAATTCGGGATTGAGTATGGTGAATCAACTGACGCCGCTGAAGAAGTTATTGATGCGTCACGCCTTGAATTAGGCAGACATACTCCCGTCTACGGACTATTCCAGAGGCTGAAGTTGTTTGCTGATTTTGTATGCACTGCGATCAAAGCCCAATGATTGCGCTTGCTCCAACAATTGCTCTCTCTGATCCGTAGACATATGCGGGTCGCGCGATAATATCCAGCTGTACTTGCGGCTAGGCTCACCGATCAGCACTGTGCGATAGTCTTTATCCAAAGCCAGTATCCAGTAATCGCCATAAAATGGTCTGAAGAAACTTACGCGCAACTTTGCGTTACCGCTTCCGGCGACCACTTTAGCCACACCGTTGGCTTCTTCTATCTTGTCTTCGGCATTACGGCAGCGGTTTCTCACGCGAACCACCTCTCCATCGATGCGATATTGCGCCTGAGTATCAGACACACACTGCGCTTGAAACTTATTAGGCAAGAGCGCAATTTCGTACCAGGTACCGGCATAGCGCGTCAGATCGACATCATCCACAGTCTTCAATGGCTGGTTCGGTGCGGATGTACAAGCCGATAGCACCGGCAACAGACACAATGCGAACAGACTACTTATCCTTGTCATCATGCGAGTGTCTCCTTATACAAGTCTTCAACCTTGGCTCTCGCCCATGGCGTACGACGGAGGAACTTTAGACTGGATTTGATACTGGGTTCATTTGTGAAGCAATTCACCGGCACTGCCTCTGCCATCGCCGCCCAACCCATATGTTCGACAAGGCGGGTGAGCATCATCTCCAAAGTCACACCCTCCAGACTAGGCTTGCTCATAACAGCACCCGCCAAGCAATAAGCACGTATCTCTCCAGCACAAACAGCAATCCGAACACCAGCAGGAACACGGCGAAAAGACGTATCACCTGCCAAGCGAAGCGGTAGTAACGCACATCACGCGTGAAGACATACATGGCACCGCTGAGTACGACCAGCAATGCGACGGCGACAAGTGCAAAACGCAATATGAGCATGCTTCAGTCTCCTCGCAGAGAAACGGCGTGCACTAGATTGATTGGAGCTGCAATTGCAGGAAGGCAGGCGCCTCTTCCGGGCTATCGTAAGTGACGTATTCCCAAGCATCCGCATCCGCCATCAACTCACGCAACAGGGCGTTATTCAATGCATGACCGGATTTAAAACCCGAGAATGCACCTATAACAGGATGACCCGTCATATACAGATCGCCGATGGCATCCAGCACCTTGTGTTTGACGAACTCATCCTCGAAGCGCAGACCGTCCGGATTCAGCACGCGATAATCATCCATCACGATAGCGTTATCCAGACTACCGCCTAGCGCCAACCCCTGAGAACGCATGAATTCCACGTCCTGCATGAAGCCGAAGGTGCGTGCACGACTAATCTCACGCACATAGGAATGCTCACCCAGATCCACTACAACATGCTGCTTACTGGTCGCGAACACCGGGTGAGTGAAGTTGATCGTGAAGGTCAGCTTGTAGCCGTGGAAAGGTTCGAAGCGCACCCATTTATCACCCTGTATGACTTCCACCATTTTCTTGATGCGGATGAATTTCTTGGCCGCAGACTGTTTGGTGACACCCGCAGATTGCAACAGGAAGATAAAGGTCCCGGCACTACCGTCCATGATGGGCACTTCCGCGCTATCCAGATCGATATAGATATTATCTATACCCAATCCTGACAAGGCTGACATGAGATGCTCCACGGTCGCCACACGCACGCCGTTTTGCTCCATGCAAGTGGACAAACGTGTGTCGTTTACCAGCTCGGCACCCACTCTGATCTGCTCGACCGGTTTCCGATCGACGCGACAGAAGACGATGCCTGTGTTTGCCGGAGCAGGGCGCAAGCCCAGGGTGACTTTCTGTCCGCTATGCAAGCCGACGCCAGTCACCTTGACGGGATTTTTGATTGTGCGTTGTTTTACCATCGGATGATTTTACTAGGATTCGGGATGCGGGATGCGGGATTCAGAAGGAACACTTGCACTGGCCTCCTTCAAATCCCGCATCCCGCATCCCGAATCCTGCCTTTCAGTCCGCCTGTTTGCGCAAGAAGGTAGGGATGTCAAAAGTATCCACACCGGACTTTTCCATCGCTTCCACTTGCTCGCGACGACCAGAACGCATTGCAGTTGGAATCTCCAGTTCTTTGTAATTCACGCCATTGGACACGGGATGATTGTCTGTACCCGTGCGCTGATAGGTCTCTTCGCCACGGTATACGACTTCAGGCTTGGGTTGACGGCGTGCCATAGGCATACCCAATCCGGTTGCCACCACAGTCACACGCAACTCATCACCCATAGCCTCATCGAATACAGAGCCCACGATGACAGTTGCTTCTTCGGCTGCGAATTGCACGCATTCCATCACAGCATCCATCTCTTTTAGCTTCAAAGCGCTTGAAGAGGTGATATTGACCAACACGCCACGGGCACCGGACATATCCACATCTTCCAACAAGGGGCTGGCGATCGCGCGTTCGGCTGCGACACGTGCACGATCCGGACCGGATGCGATAGCAGAACCCATCATGGCCATACCGTTCTCGGACATCACAGTGCGTACATCAGCGAAGTCGACGTTGATCAGGCCGGGCACATTGATGACTTCAGCGATACCTGCAACTGCGCCTTGCAACACGCCGTTAGCTGCTTTGAAGGCTTCAGGCACGGTGATATCGTCGCCCAACACTTCCATCAGCTTGGAGTTGGGAACGATGATCAGTGAGTCAACATATTCATTCAACGCTTCGATACCCGCTTTGGCGTAACGCATACGGTTACCCTCGTAGGCGAATGGCTTGGTGACGACAGCCACAGTGAGGATGTCCATCTCCTTGGCAATTTGCGCAATGATGGGCGCCGCTCCCGTACCCGTACCGCCACCCATACCTGCGGTAATAAAGACCATGTTCGCGCCCGAAATCAATTCACGGATGCGGTCTCTGTCTTCCTCCGCAGCAGCCTGACCTATGGAAGGTTTGGCACCCGCACCCAGACCCTTGGTGATGTTGATACCAATTTGCAATTGTGTACGAGCCTTGCTGCGTTTAAGTGCCTGTGCATCCGTATTGATGACCGCGAATTCCACACCCTGCACACCCTGTTCGATCATGTGATCGACTGCATTGCCGCCGCAACCGCCCACACCGATAACCTTGATGACTGCTTCCTGAGAATCTTCTTCCATGATTTCAAACATTATCGTCTCCTTGAAAATTACAAAAATTAACGCTTAACCCCGAACTTATTCACTGCTTCTATAAACTTAAAAATTTCCCTGGAACCATGACTTCATCTTGCCCAGAACTTCATTCACGGAATTCGTGTGCATACGTGTCTCCTCCTTGCGCAGATGATGTTCCATGCCATAAAGCAACAAGCCCACACCGGTGGACATGCGCGGCGTTTTCACGACATCAGACAGTCCGCCCACATACTTTGGTATGCCCAGCCTTACCGGCAGATGAAATATCTCTTCGCCCAGCTCGACCATGCCCTGCATGGCACTACTGCCGCCCGTGATGACGATGCCCGAAGCCAGCAACTCTTCGAAGCCGCTGCGGCGCAACTCGGCTTGCACTAACGAATACAACTCTTCCACACGCGGCTCTATGACTTCCGCCAGCGTCTGACGCGACAACATGCGGGGCCCGCGCTCTCCCACACCAGGCACTTCTATCTCGCCTTCATCAGCCAACTGACGCAGTGCGCAACCGTGCTTAACCTTAATGTCTTCGGCATCCTGGGTAGGCGTACGCAAAGCCATCGCTATGTCGTTGGTGATCTGGTCACCCGCAATTGGAATCACTGCGGTATGCCGTATCGCCCCACCCGTGAACACTGCGATATCTGTGGTGCCGCCGCCGATATCGACGATGCACACCCCCAACTCCATCTCATCCTCCGCCAACACCGCCTTGCTCGAAGCCAGCGGTTGCAAAATCAACTCGTTCACTTCCAAACCGCAGCGATGTATGCACTTCATGATGTTCTGCACCGCAGCGACCGCGCCGCTGACGATGTGCACTTCCACATCCAGTCGCATACCACTCATGCCCAGCGGTTTCTTGATACCGTCTTGTCCGTCTATGCTGAACTCCTGTTCCAGCACATGCAGTTGCTGCTGGTCGCCGGGCAAGCTGATGGAGCTTGCCGTTTCCAACACGCGATCGATGTCCGCCTGTGTCACTTCCTTCTCTTTGATCTTCACCATGCCGCGTGAATTGGTGCTGCGTATATGACTGCCCGCGATGCCGGTGTACACCTCTTGTATCTGGCAATCGGCCATCAGTTGCGCTTCTTCCAAAGCGCGTGCAATCGCTGCGACTGCCGCCTCGATGTTGACCACCATGCCCTTTTTCATACCCGATGATTGGTGCATGCCCATGCCTATGACTTCGAGCATGCCGTCGGGTCTTACCTCGCCGACGATGGCAACGATCTTGGACGTGCCTATATCCAGACCCACCACCAAATTTTTACTTTCCTTATTTCTGCTCATCGCTCGCTCTCCGCTGCTCGCTCATTAACTTTGCTTGTTCATTCCGCCCACCGCAAACCCGTTGCGATATCGCAGATCAACCGTCTTCACTTCTTGCATGTTTGCCAGACTGTAGGGATAGACCGCCACGAATCTTGCCAATCTTTCTTGCATCTGTTCACTGCCCAATTCCAAGGTTATGCCGTTACTCAGTCGCAACTGCCAAGCATGTCTGGCTGACTCACTGATGCGCATCACTTTCAGTCCGACTTTGCTCAGCTGCTCGTTGTAACGTGCGTACTCCTCGGTGACCAGCTGTGATTCGCCGGGTTGCCCTATGAAGCTAGGCAACTCTTCATCGCTTAGTGCGGTGAACACCTCGCCTTGCCGATTCACCAAGTCATCATCGTTCCAACGCGCCAACGTCTGATGCTCTTCCAAATCCACTTCCAGACTGTCGGGAAAGCTTCTGCGTATCTGTACCGACCTCACCCATGGCACGCCCTCTATCTTGCTTCTGAGCTGCTCTATATCTACAGTGAAAAAATTCCCGTGTACGTTCTCGCGTACCACTTGCAGCACCTCATCCGCATCTACCTGCTCGGGTGCATGCTGCAATTGCACGGTACGCAAAGGCAGTAGCGTGGGCAGATGCACCAAATAATGTAGCCCGCCATAAAGCACCAACATCACACTTACCGCGAACATTGCGGTACTGCCGATGCGCATCACTGTGGTGTTATCCCACATGCGCCCCACCCAATATTTGCAGCACCAGTTCTTCGAAGCTGATGCCTGCATTGCGTGCCGCCATCGGCACCAAACTATGGTCTGTCATGCCGGGAGATGTGTTGACTTCCAGCACATAGGGTTGGCCCGCTTCGCCGACCAGAAAATCCACACGCCCCCATCCTTGCCCGCCTATCAGCGTGAATGCCTGCTTGGCCAAACGCTGCATCTCTGCTTCCTGCGCTGCGCCCAATCCGCACGGGCACAGATAGCGTGTGTCATCGCGCAGATACTTGGCTTCGTAGTCGTAGAACTCATTCGCCGGCACGATGCGTATCACCGGCAATGCTTGATCACCGAGAATGGCCGCGGTATATTCACCCCCACCGACAAAACTTTCCGCAATCACCAGCGGGTCATGCTTGACCGCCTCTGCGTAGGCAGTCGCCAAATCGCTCACGCTCTTGACCTTGCTGATGCCCACGCTGGAACCTTCACAAGCCGGTTTGACGAACAGCGGTAAACCCAACTCATCGGCTACGGCTTGTGCATCGAAACCCGCATGCAACATGCGGTATCGGGGGATGGGTAAACCGGCGGCCTGCCATACCAGCTTGCTGCGCCATTTATCCATGCCCAGCGCGGAAGCCATCACGCCACTTCCGGTATAAGGGATGCCCAGCAGTTCCAAAGCGCCTTGCACCGTTCCGTCTTCGCCATACCGTCCATGCAGGGCAATGAAAGCACGGCTATAGCCCTGATCTTTAAGCTCTTGCAGATTGCGTGTCGCAGGATCGAAGGCATGCGCATCCACACCGCCACGTTGCAATGCGGCCAATACCGCCGCACCGCTCTTGAGCGAGACTTCGCGTTCCGCGGATTTGCCGCCGAACAACACGGCAACTTTGCCGAATGAAGATACGTTTTGTTTATTCATGACGCGGGTACTCACCTATGATTCTGACTTCGGGATGCAAATCCACCCCGGTTCTTTCCGCCACTGTGGCGCGGACTTCCTGTATCAATGCTTCTATCTGTGCGGCTGTCGCATCGCCAACATTGACGATGAAGTTGGCATGCTTCTCGGACACCTGCGCGCCGCCGATACGCTTGCCCTTCAACCCGCACGACTCGATCAAACGCGCGGCGTGATCGTTGGGCGGATTGCGGAACACCGAGCCTGCATTGGGCAGATTGAGTGGCTGGCTTGCGATACGCTTGCCGAGCAACTCCTTAATCTGCTTGCGTGCCGCTTCACCATCGCCCGCTTCGAACTGCAAAGTTGCCGAGACGAAAATTTCGGCTTGGGATTCGGGATCCGGGATTTGAGATGCGGCAACAGTATTCGCGCGCACGCCCTTGATTCCGAATCCCCCATCCTGCACCCTCACAAGGTGTCTGTATCCAATCTCATATTCATGCTTGTTGCGACTCAGCAATTCGCCGTTACGTGTCAGCACTTGCACGCTGCTCACGTGCTGCCAGGTCTCACTGCCATAACATCCCGCATTCATCGCCAACATGCCGCCCATGGTGCCCGGGATACCGGCGAAGAATGCCGCACCGGACAGATCATGCAGCGCAGCATAACGAGCCAGCTTGGCACCCGGCACACCGGCTTCTACATAGACACTGCGGTCTTCATTCATGCGCAGCGCTTTCAATACACCGTGCAACAAAATCACCGTGCCACGCAAACCCCCGTCGCGCACTAGCAGATTACTGCCCAGCCCGACTGCATAGACAGGCTCATCGGCGGGCAGATTGCGCAAAAACTGCTGCAAGTCTTTCATATCCGCCGCTTGATAGACGCGATCCGCCACACCGCCTGCACGCCAGCTGGTGTGCTTGCTCATTGCGACCCGGCTCTGTAACTCACCGCGCAAGGAGCTGTCTTTGAAATGCAGGATCTCGCTCATATTCATTTTTTCTGGGCTTGCACCACTGCACTGGCCACGCCACCGATGGACCCTGCGCCCATCGTCACGACCACATCTCCGTCACGTGCCATCTGCAATATGGCCTGCGGCACATCGGCAATCTGTTCGGCAAACACCGCCGCACCCTGGCCCGCGACGCGCAAAGCCTGCATCAAGGCGCGACCATCGGCCGCCACAATAGGGGGTTCGCCTGCCGCATAGACTTCGCTCAGAACCAGTGCATCCACAGTGCATAACACTTTTATGAAATCGTCGAACACATCACGCGTACGGGTATAGCGATGTGGCTGGAAGGCCAACACCAAGCGCTTGTCCGGGAATGCCCCGCGCACTGCAGCCAGGGTCGCCGCCATTTCCATAGGATGATGGCCGTAATCGTCTATCAGGGTAAAACTGCCACCGTTGGCAGCCGCAACTTCGCCATAGCGTTGGAAGCGTCGACCGACACCTTCGAATTCAGCCAATGCCGCGACGATGGCTTCGTGTTTAACGCCCACTTCCAGCGCCACTGCAATGGCGGCCAATGAGTTCAAGACATTGTGTACGCCCGGCAGATTCAAGGTCACATCCAAGTCTTTAGGCGTGCCGTTCTGACGACACTCCACGGTGTAACGCATGCGGCCACCCTCGTGGCGCACATCCACCGCACGTATCATCGCGCCTTCGCTCAAGCCGTAGGTACAAACCGGCTTGGTGATGCGCGGCAAGATCTCGCGCACGTTCGCGTCATCGACACACACCATCGCCATGCCGTAGAAAGGCAGATGTTCGACAAACTCCACAAAGGCGCTCTTCAGCTTGCCAAAATCGTGGTCGTAGGTCTCCATGTGATCGGCATCGATGTTGGTGATGACCGCCAAAATGGGTTGCAGATACAGGAAGGAGGCATCCGACTCATCCGCCTCCGCAACGATCAGATCTCCCTGCCCCAGGCGCGCATTGGTACCGCTGCTATTGAGTTTTCCGCCGATCACGAAGGTCGGATCGAAGCCGCCCTTGGCAAGGATGCTGGCGGTCAGCGAGGTCGTGGTGGTCTTGCCATGCGTGCCCGCCACGGCGATGCCCTGGCGCAAGCGCATCAATTCGGCCAACATCATGGCGCGTGGGACGACAGGGATACGGCGCGCACGTGCAGCCACGACTTCCGGGTTGTCCGCACTCACCGCTGTCGAAACGACTACGGCATCCACATTGCTCAGATGTTCTTCAGCATGACCTTTATAAACGGTCGCGCCCAATTGTTTGAGACGCTGCGTCGCGGCATTCTCCGCGAGGTCGGAGCCGCTCACCTGGTAGCCCGAATTAAGCAGCACCTCGGCGATGCCATTCATCCCCGCGCCGCCTATACCGACAAAATGCAGATGTTTAACTTTATGTTTCATATTGCCAACTCCTCGCATACACGCGCCACATTCGCAGCAGCGTCCGGCTTGGCCAGCGCGCGGGCTTGCACCGCCATCGCCAGCAACTTTTCTCTGTCTAATTCTTGTAAATATCGCGCCAATATTTCCGCATCCAACGCTGTCTGCGGTAACAACACCGCCGCACCTTGTGAACTTAAAAACTGCGCGTTATGGGTCTGGTGATCATCGACTGCAAACGGGAACGGCACAAGGATGCTCGCCACTCCTGCCGCCGCGAGTTCAGCCACGGTCAAGGCCCCCGAACGGCAGATCACGAGATCCGCATCCGCATAGCAAGCTGCCATATCGTCCAAAAATGGCCTGATGTCGGCAATCACACCCGCTGCGCGATATAGCGCCAACACAGCAGCGTGATGTTGCTTGCCGGTCTGATGTATCACCTCCGGACGTTGCGCTTCGGGGATCAATGCCAACGCTTGCGGCACTGCCTGATTGAGTGCCTGCGCACCCAAGCTGCCACCCACCACCAGCACCTTCAGTTTCCCTGTGCGCCCCGCGTAACGCTCAACAGGCGGGGAAATTTCGGCGATGCTTGCGCGCACCGGATTACCACACCATTCAGCATCTGGCAGTACTTGCGGGAATCCGCTCATTACGCGTGTGGCAATCTTGGCCAAAGCCTTGTTGCTCATTCCGGCTACCGAGTTCTGTTCATGTATCAGCAGGCTGCGCATCAACACACGTGCCATCACACCACCCGGGAAAGTGATATACCCGCCCATACCCATCACGACATCGGGCTTGCGGCGCAAGATGACTGCCGCGCTCTGCACCATCGCCACCAGCAGATTGATAGGCAGCATCAATTTGCGCAGCAGTCCTTTGCCGCGTAGTCCGGAAAATTTCACCAGTTCCACGGCATAACCATGCTTAGGTACCAAGTCGGCTTCCATACTGTTCGGTGCGCCCATCCACACCACATTCCAGCCGCGCGTCTTGAGGATGTCGGCCACAGCCAAGGCTGGCATGATGTGCCCTCCGGTTCCACCCGCCATAATGAGGATGGTGTGTCCGGGATGCAGGACACGGGACTCGGGACTCAGTTGTGCAGAGGCTGTCACCGCGCGCGACGCTACATTGCTGCCACCGCGCGCCTGCATCTTGTATCCCGTGTCCTGCATTCTGGCACTCATATCGGCATCCCTCGCGCAACACGTCTATTCTCGTAATCCACGCGCAACAACACCGCAGCCGCGATGCAGTTCACCACAATGCCGCTACCGCCAAAACTTAGGAAAGGAAGCGTCAGGCCTTTGGTTGGCAAGACGCCCATGTTCACGCCGATGTTGATCATGGCTTGCACACCGATCCAAACCCCTATGCCCTGCGCGACCAGTGCCGCGTAGTGATGCTCCAGAAATGCTGCGTGTCTGCCGATCTGGAATGCGCGTATTACCACCAACGCGAACAAGCCGATCACCATTGCCACACCGACCAAGCCCAATTCTTCTGCAATCACGGCCATCAGGAAGTCGGTATGCGCTTCCGGCAGGTAGAACAGCTTCTCTACACTCCCGCCCAAACCCACACCGAACCACTCGCCACGACCAAAGGCGATCAAGGAGTGGCTCAGTTGGTAACCCTTGCCGTAGGGGTCATCCCAAGGATTCATGAAGCCGATGACACGCTGCATACGATAAGGTGAAGATGCGATCAAGCCGTAGAAGGCCACTGGCAAGGCACACAACAACAACACAAACACCTTGAGATTGAAGCCCCCCAACCACAACGTGCAAAACGCAATGGAGAAAATCACCACGAAGGCGCCCATATCCGGCTCAAGCAACAGCAAGCTGCCAACCACGGCCATCACAGCGAACATGGGCAAAAATGCCTTGGTAAACATATGCCCAACATTGGTCTTGCGGATGGTGAAATCTGCAGCATAAAGCACTGCGAACAACTTCATCAGCTCCGATGGTTGCAAGTTGATCACGAACAAAGACAACCAGCGGCGACTGCCGTTAACCTCACGTCCCACGTGCGGAATCAGCACCAATATCAACATCACGCCGCCTATGATGAACAAGGGCATTGCGAGGTTCTGCCACATCTGTACCGGCATCTGAAATGCGAACACACCCGCGACCACACCCAGTGCGATGAAGATGCCATGGCGCATCAAATAATAGGCTGGGTTGAAAGCCGTGAATTTGCTCGCCTCGGCTGTCGCAATAGAGGATGAATAGACCATCACCAAGCCTATTGCCAACAGTGAAACAAACACCCAAATCAGCAATTCGTCGAATTGCGCTTGTGGTGGACGGGTGCGCGTCTTGATCATCGAGATCATGCGCCCTCCGCTTGTAGTTCTTTTACTGCGGCGATGAATGCTTGGGCGCGATGTTCGTAATTACGGAACATGTCCAAGCTGGCACAGGCTGGCGACAACAACACTGCATCACCTCTTTGCGCCTTGCGACTGGCTTGTTGCACTGCGTCAGCCATATTGCCGGCGCGCAACATCTCCACACCAGCGCCTTGCAATGCCAGTGCGATCACTTCCGCATCGACACCTATCAACACAACAGCACGCGCATGCGCCCGGACCGCGGCTTTCAATGGGCTGAAATCCTGTCCCTTGCCCACGCCGCCCAGGATCACCACTGCAGGTTGACCCAGCCCTTTTAGCGCGGCTTCGGTCGCACCTACGTTAGTTCCCTTAGAGTCGTCGTAATAGGTAATCCCGGCAATCTCGGCAACCTTCTCCACGCGATGCGGCAAACCTTTAAAACCACACAGACCCAGTATCGCTGCCTGCCTGTCCAGTCCTATGGCGTCACACAAGGCTAGTGCCGCCAATGCGTTGGCGACGTTGTGCAGCCCGCTCACCTGCAGTTCGCTTGCCTTCATGAGCCTTTGATCACCCCGCATCAGCCAGATGTCCGCACCTACTGTTTGTATACCGTAATCGTTATCGTGCTTCGCTTCATTCAATCCGAAACTGACCGCTTTAAGGTCTTTGCGCTGCATAGCCATGCTGCGCACATCGTCACGATTCAATACTTGTACGCCACAACCCGACAGCACACGCGCCTTGGCAGCAGCATATGCGTCCATGCCGTCATAGCGATCCAGATGATCCTCGGTCACGTTCAGCACTGTTGCGGCATCGGGACTCAAACTGGAGGTCGTCTCCAACTGAAAACTGGATAGCTCCAGCACCCACACATCGGGCTGATCGCCACCACGCCTCATCATTACATCCAATACCGCTGGCGAGATATTTCCAGCAGCCACGGCATCTCTGCCTGCCATCTTGCACATATGCGCGACCATGCTGGTGACTGTGGTCTTGCCATTGGCACCCGTGATAGCAAGGATCAGAGGCCGCTCTTTACGTTTGCTCTCTTGCCCCTTTTGGGAGAGGGTTGAAGCGAAAGTCGGCACTGCATTTCTCTCAACTTGATACTGATTCCGCAAATGTTGTGCGAACAACTCGATATCGCCAACAACGGGCATACCCCGCGCCACCGCTTTTGCAACTACAGGGTCAGCCAAAGGCACGCCGGGACTGATTGCAATGATGTCTACGCCCTCGAACAGCGCGTCTGTAAACGGCCCGCAAAATATTTGCTGGGCTGCTACAAAGTTCGCGGCCTCGGACAAGCTTGTTGGTGCACTGCGGCTGTCTGCTGCGCGCAGACGTGCTCCCTGCGCGCTTAAATAGCGCAGCATGGAGAGTCCGGTTTCACCCAGACCCAGCACCAATACGAGTTTGTCCTTTAGCTGTTTCATTTTTTTAGTCGCAAGACCTTGGTCTTGCGTCCCATTTTCATCTCAATTTAAGTGTCGCCAATCCAATTAAAACCAGCATCATGGTGATAATCCAAAATCTAACCACTACCTGAGTCTCCTTCCAGCCCTTTTGCTCGAAGTGATGGTGCAAAGGCGCCATCAACAGGATGCGCTTTCCTTTGCCATATCTTTTCTTGGTGTATTTGAACCACGAGACTTGCAGCATCACAGATACGGCTTCGACGACGAACACGCCACCCATAATGGCCAATACCAACTCTTGGCGGATGATCACCGCGACCGTACCAAGTGCCGCACCGAGAGACAGCGCGCCCACGTCACCCATGAATACTTCTGCGGGATAGGCGTTAAACCACAAAAATGCCAATCCCGACCCGGCGATCGCCGCGCAAAAAACGGCCAACTCGCCTGCGCCCGGTATGGCGGGTTCACCCAAATATTTGGAGAACTCAGCATGGCCTGCAACGTAGGCGAATACCGCCAATGCGCTTGCCACCATCACGGTGGGCATGATCGCCAAGCCATCCAGGCCATCGGTCAAATTCACCGCATTGCTGCTACCCACGATAACCAGATACACCAGCGCGATGAACCCGAATAAGCCGAGCGGGAACACCAGATGCTTGAAGAAGGGCACGATCAGTTCTGTCTGGGCAGGCAGTGTCGCGTGTGACCATAAAAACACGCCAACCGCCAATGCGATCAATGACTGCCAGAACATCTTCGCTTTGGCTGATAAGCCGTCCGGATTGCGGTGTACCACTTTGCGGTAATCGTCCACCCAACCGATAGCTCCTACACCCAACGTGGTGAGCAGCACCACCCAGATATAGGCATTATGCAGATCGCCCCACAACAACGTTGTGATTGCCACCGATGCGAGTATCAGTGCGCCACCCATGGTAGGCGTACCCGCTTTGACCAGATGCGTCTGCGGACCATCGGTACGCACTGACTGACCAATCTTCATCGAAGTGAGCTTGCGGATCATCCACGGCCCCAGCATGAAAGAGATGATCAACGAAGTCATCGCCGCCATCATGGTACGCAGGGTGATATAGTTGAATACGCTGAATGTGCGCACGTCCTCAGCCAGCCATTGTGCGAGTGCTAATAGCATCAGTGTCCCTCCGGTAATGCAGTGCCCACACAGTGGGCAACAACACGTTCCATCTTCATAAATCTCGATCCTTTAATCAGCACCGTGGTGTGTGCGTCCATTTCTTTATCCAATGCGGCGCAGAGCGTATCCAGGTCTTGGTAATGCTGCGCACCCACACCGAATTCCTCCACCACACCGACGCTCATATCACCCAGCGCATATACTTGCTCTATACCCAAACCACGCGCAGCCTTGCCTATGTCTTTATGGAACTGCGCCGCGTCCACACCCAACTCACCCATATCGCCCAATACGAAGATGCGCTTGCCCTTGGTCTGTGCCAACACTTCAAGCGCGGCCTGCATAGAGGCCGGGTTCGCGTTATAGGTATCGTCTATGACAGTTGCACCATTGCCGGCTTGCTTGCGTTGCAAACGCCCAGACACACCGCCAAAATCTTCCAAACCTTGTTTGATTGTCACAAGAGGAATGTGCAGCGCAATCGCAGCCGCTGTGGCAGCAAGCGCATTACGCGCATTGTGCACACCCGGCACTTGCAATTTGATGTCCATATCGCCCACTGGTGTCCGCACCTTCAGTGCTCCGCCATAGCCTTGAGCAGACCAAGTTCCCTGGATCATCGCCTTATTGCCCAGACCAAAATCCAATACATGATGACCATCCGCCATTTCGCGCCATAGCTTTGCATGGGCGTCATCGGCATTAATCACCGCGACACCGTCGCTACGCAGTCCCGCAAATATCTCGCCCTTGGCACGCGCCACACCCTCTACAGTACCCAGCCCCTGTAGATGCGCGCCACTGGCGTTATTTACCAGCGCGACTTGCGGTTGCGCCAAACGGGTGAGGTAATCTATTTCGCCAAAATGGTTCATACCCATCTCGATGACTGCATAGCGATGCTGCTTATTCATGCGCAACAGCGTGAGTGGCATACCAATGTCGTTATTGAAGTTGCCTAGTGTGGCCAGCACCTTGCCCGCATCGCCCGTTGCCGCCGACAACACCGAAGCCAACATCTCTTTCACCGTAGTCTTGCCATTGCTGCCGGTGATTGCGACCAGATACGCCTCGAACTGCGCACGCCAATAGGCCGCCAACTTGCCCAGCGCAATACGGGTATCTTTCACAACCAGAATGCAGGTCGCAGGTCGAGGCTTGCAGGGGGCTGCCGCATAACTGTCCGCGTTGACCAGGCATGCAACTGCGCCGCTTTGCAACGACGACATAACGTATTCGTAGCCGTCAAATTTTTCGCCGCGCAAGGCGATGAACAGGTCTCCCCTACGTATCTTGCGGCTATCGGTAGTAACGCTGCCAAAGGTCGCATCTGCACCAATCAGCTCGGCGTCCAAGGCAAGCGCGATCCGGGATAAGCGCATCATGCTCTGACCTCCATAGGCCAGTTTTGCAGTGCGCGTTGTGCGAGTTGCGCATCGCTGAATTCATGTTTGACGCCCTTGATCTCTTGGTAATTCTCATGGCCTTTACCCGCGATCAAGACTGTATCGCCAGGTTGCGCATGGGCGATGGCTTGGTATATGGCAACCTCTCTGTTTAGTTCAACACGATGATTGTGTGCGCTCATCCCCATCAAGATATGGGAGATGATAGTTTCGGGGTTCTCGTCACGCGGATTGTCGCTGGTGACGATGATGCGATCCGCCAACTGCTCCGCGACTTTGCCCATCATCGGGCGTTTGCCGCTGTCGCGATTACCACCGCAACCGAATACACAAATGAGATTCCCGCCTCTGACTGCAGTCATCTCGCGCAAGGTCTGCAATACTTTTTCCAGTGCATCAGGTGTATGTGCGTAGTCCACGATAACGTTAGGCAAGGTCTTGCCACCCAGCCTTTGCATCCGTCCCGAGACAGCTTGAACCTTGGCTAAGGAATCTACCGCCTCATCCAAGGCGATACCACTCACCAGTAACACCGCCAATACACCCAACAGATTCTCTGCATTAAAGCGACCGACCAGTTGGCTGTGTAATCGCGCCGTACCCCAAGTGCAATGCACCACAATCTCCAAACCGGCCTCGCTCATCTTGGCGATATGGCCGTAGACCATGCGCAGCCCCAAACTCTGGGCACGCTTCAGTGCGGCATCACTCAATCCATAACCTATGACTTCAACACCGACTTTGCATAATCCGGATGCCCATTCCGCGCCGGTTGCATCATCCAGATTGAGCACCAGATAACGCAACGACTGCACATCGAAGAACTTGCGCTTGCTAGCCGCATAGCTTTCCATATCACCGTGGTAATCAAGGTGATCACGACTCAGATTGGTCAATAGCGCCACATCGAAATGCACGCCGTTGATGCGCCCCTGATCCAGCGCATGGGACGACACCTCCATCGCCACAGCATCGGCACCGGCTTGCAAGTATTCGGCGCATAGCTTGTGTACTTGTATCGCTTCCGGCGTCGTATTGGCGGTGGGCAGCAAGGCTTCCGCGAATCCATTTCCCAGTGTGCCTATTATCGCGCAACGTTTATCTGCTTCATTCAGCGTCTGTGCGATCCAGTGCGTGGTCGAAGTCTTGCCATTGGTGCCAGTCACACCGACCATCCACAGCTTTTTGCTTGCTGCGCCATACACGGCATGCGCCAGATCGCCCGACAACTTGCGCAAGTCCTGCACGGCCAGATGTGGAATCTGCCACTCATCACGCCAAACAAAATCCGTTGCTTCATAAATGACGGCGTTCGCCCCATTGGCTATCGCCGCCGCGATGTGATCTCGCCCATCGTTCTTTTCACCCGGGTAGGCAACAAAAGTATCACCTGGACGTATCTGTCGGCTATCTGTCACCAAATGACGAATCGTTACGGCCAGCTTTGCGAGTTGTGCATGCGGAAATGTCATCACACCTCCTCCTTAACCACTTCTGCAGGAGCTGTGATGACATTGTTTTGTGGCGCGTCGTTGGGCACATTCAGCAAATGCAAAGTCTCCCCCGTGATTTGGCTGAATATCGGTGCGGCCACCATACCGCCGTAATATTCACCTTCTGGCTCATCTATCATTACCGCCACAATCACACGCGGGGCGGACACTGGTGCAAGTCCCACGAAGGAAGCTACATATTTATCAATGTAATGTGCGCCCGATAATTTATGAGCAGTTCCAGTTTTACCCGCGACTCGATAACCGGCCACTTGCGCCAGCGGGGCCGTTCCACCCGGCATCGTGACGGTCTCCATCATCCCGCGCAGTTCTGAAGCGGTGATCTCCGACATGACCCTTAGACCCGCCGGCGGACTATTCAGCTTCATCAGCGAGATTGGCTTGAGCTCTCCATTGTCTGCAAACACCGTATAAGCTCTTGCCAGCTGCAATAGATTGACCGAAATGCCATGCCCGTACGCCATGGTCGCTTGCTCTATCGGACGCCAAGTCTTGGCATCGCGCAACTTGCCCATAGCTTCACCCGGGAAATTACTGCCGGTATGTGCGCCGAAGCCGTTATCCGACAAGCTCTGCCACATCACAGCGGGTTCCATCATCAAAGCCATCTTGGCCGCGCCCACATTGCTGGATTTTTGTATCACTTGCGATACAGTCAACATCGCTTCCGGATGCGAGTCATGTATCTGCCGACCGCCGATTGTATAGACACCGTTCTCGGTATTGATCAATGTATTCGGCTTGACCTTACCGTGCTCCAAAGCTGCCGCGACTGTGAATGGCTTGAGCGTAGAGCCCGGCTCAAATAGGTCGGCAACGGCGCGATTACGCATTGCATGAGGGCTTACACGAACGCGGTTATTGGGGTTGTAACTAGGATAGTTGGCAAGCGCCAACACTTCACCGCTGCGCGCGTCTAGAACCACGACCGCACCTGCTTTAGCCTTGTGTTTTAATACCGCAGCTTGCAACTCTCGATAAGCAAGGTACTGAATTTTGCTATCTATGCTCAGCAACACATCACCGCCCGCCTTGGGCGCACGCAAGCTGGCCACGTCCTCGACGATGTGACCACGTCTATCCTTGATGACACGCTGACTGCCCGGCTTTCCGCCCAATTCCGCTTGTAGACTGTATTCCAAACCTTCCTGGCCGTTGTCGTCTTGCCCAGTGAATCCCAGCAATTGTGCGGCCACTTCACCCGCCGGGTAGTAACGGCGATATTCTGGCTGCAAGGAGACCCCGACCACATTCAGACGTGTCACCTCTGCGGCTTGTTCGGGCGGTATTTGACGTTTTAGATAAGCGAAGTCACGTGATGTATCGAACATCTGACGGCGTACATCCGATACGTTCATCTGTAATGCTTTGGCGAGCGCCTTTACTTGCTGATTATTCGCTTCTACGTCCAAGGGGCTGACCCACACCGACTGCACTGGCGTACTGACCGCCAAGGCCTCACCATTGCGATCCATAATCATGCCACGGTGCGCACTCACCTCAATCACACGACTATAACGGGCGTTCCCCTTTTCCTGCAAAAAGTCATTGTGTATCCCTTGCAGATACACTCCGCGACCCAGCAGACCCACCAAGCCCGCAACCAAGACGATAAACAACACAGACGCACGCCAGCCTGGCAGTTTCGCCGGGGTCGTCATCGCCTTGTTGGTTGCGTAATTCATGGTTATTTTTTTACTCCGCTCACCTTCATATCTATCTTCCCTGCATCACCGGGGGATCGTTCGCATACTGCTCTGCCCTGATGTATTGCAACTGCTCGTTCTTGGGTAATTGCATCTGCAGATGTTTGGCTGCAATCTTCTCGATACGCGCCGGAGCAGCCCATGTGCTCTGCTCCAATTGCAACTGCCCCCACTCCACTTCCATCTGCTGCGCATGCATCTTCTCCTGCTGCAATGCCAAGAACGATTTACGCGCCTGATGCTGCGATGTCACAATGCTGAGTGAGGCCAAAATCACCACCAACATCAACAAAATGTTCATCAGAGTGCGGTCAAGTTTCATCGCTACGCTCCGCGATCCGCATCACGGCACTGCGTGCACGCGGATTGACTTGCAACTCTTGCGCGCCTGCTTTTACCGCCTTGCCCACCAAGATCATCCTGCCCAGCGGTACTTCACTTGCACGTATCGGCACATTGCGTGGCAATTTGTCGCCTTCTGCCATATCACGCATGAAACGCTTAACAATTCTGTCTTCCAGCGAGTGGAAACTGATCACCACCAGGCGCCCGCCCGTCTTTAGATGCGTGACGCATTCAGGCAATACCCTCTCAAGCTCCTCGAGCTCTTGGTTGAGATAAATCCGTATAGCCTGAAAGGTACGGGTCGCCGGATTCTGGCCTGCCTCACGGGTACGTACTGCCTGACCAGCCAACTCGACGAGTTGCCGCGTTGTGTTGATAGGTCCAACTGCGCGCGCAGCAACAACCGCTCTTGCAATCTGCTTAGCAAACCGTTCTTCGCCGTAATCACGTATCACCTCCGCCAAAAAACTCTCCTCCACCGTTGCCAACCATTCCGCTGCCGTCGGCCCCCTACTCACATCCATGCGCATATCCAAAGGCGCATCGAATCTAAAACTAAATCCCCGCGATGCCTCATCTAGCTGCGGCGACGACACACCCAAATCCAGCAAAATGCCATCGACCTTATCCACACCCAATCGCGCCAACACCGTCGCCATGTCTTTAAAGCCGCTATGCACAATCTGAAAGCGCGCATCCGCCCACTGCTGCCCAACCTTGATCGCTGTCTGATCCTTATCAAAGGCGATTAACTTCCCTTGCGCTCCCAAATGTTTCAAGATCAGCGCGCTATGCCCACCGCGCCCGAATGTCCCATCGATGTATATGCCATCCGTCTTGATTGCCAATGCATCCACGGCTTCATTCAGCAATACCGTGGTATGCAGCAATTCATTACTCACAATGAGAAGCCCTCAAGCTCAGAAGGCAGATCGCCAGACATCAGCGACAATGAAGCAGCTTGCTGAGCCTGCCACTTGGCCTCATCCCACAGCTCGAACTTATTACCCTGACCGACCAACATCACGCGCTTATCAAGCACGGCGTAATTGCGCAAATTGGGCGAGATCAATACACGTCCGGCACTATCCATCAGCACATCTTCGGCATTACCAACCAATAGACGTTGCAGCGCGCGACTCTTGGGATTAAAAGAGGAAAGTTTGTTGAGCTTGTCACTAATGGGCTGCCAGATATTTTGCGGGTACACCAACAGACAGCCATCCATATCTGCGGTTAATACCAGGTTACCGGCACACTCGGACAGCAGCGCATCGCGATGCTTGGCAGGTATTGCCAGCCTGCCTTTGCCATCCAAATTAAGTTGCACCGCGCCCTGGAACATTTCCATAACCCCACTATTACCCACTTTTTACCACTTATCACCACTATATTGAAAATATTCCAGCGGGTCAAGCTGTAAAACAGCATTTTTCTTTACAAGACAATGAGTTAGGAGCGCAAGTTAATAAAAATCAAATGTTCTTAAAAAGCAATGCATTACAGAAACAAGCTAAAGTTGTTTGTAATGGGGCGTGGGTATTGGGGGTGCAAGCTGAATGAAGGATGCCGGATTCAGACAAAAGTGGCGCATCGTTTTTTCTGAATCCTGAAATGAGGTGAAGTTGGCCGGTAAGCCGGGTTCTGTCGTGGACAGTCATTCCTCTAGGCGTTTCGTTACCTGACGCTCAAGCAATCTACCCGCTGACGACGCGAGCAACGTCATAGTCAGCCTATTTGATCTTGCTCCGAATGGGGTTTACCCTGCCACTGATGTTACCACCAGCGCGGTGAGCTCTTACCTCGCCATTTCAACCTTGCCTGATCCCTTCTCAATCATCCCAGCGGCTTTCGCCACTGCTCTTCTTGAGAAGACTTTGCCGCACTTGCGAGCGGCAAAGTCGGGCCATCGGCGGTGTATTTTCTGTGGCACTTTCCATCGCCTCACGGCGTCCGGTCGTTAACCGGCATTCTGCTCTGTGGAGCCCGGACTTTCCTCCCCGCATGCAGTTTACGAAGAGTAAAGCCCAGTTTCCTGTACTTTGGTTACGACATAACTTGCTTGCGCAAATTAGCCCACACCTCAACTCACTCGCTTGCGCGAGCTTCGTTGCCCTCCTCGCACATACATACGCGGCGACTGCCTAGCCAACTTCGGCGCGGAGTTTACCATCAGAGGGGATATGGATTTTGAATATCTACTTGCCTTGCAGTGCTTGCCCAGTCTTTTCCAGCGCCTTGCCACCTTGATGCAAGGTCTCGCTGCCCAAACGCTTCATCTGATCTGCGAGCGTTTCCTGCGCAAAGGGATTGGAAAGCAAGGGTTTGTCGCGACCGATGTTTATACCCAAAGCCAAGCCTGTCAATATGCCGACCAGCAGACTCAGAACGATCCATTTAGATTGCTTCATCATCGATACCTCACTTAGATTTCACCCAGTTGCACACTTACGCCCAGATCATGCCAGCGCTTCAGCTCTTCTCTAATCGCCGTCTCAGTCAAAGGGTTTTGTCCCAACCAGCCATGCTCCAGGAATAGATGGAACTTGCTTCCCGTGAAGTGACCTTGCATTTTGGGCAGTCGCACATCGCTGCGATTGCGATAGAAAAGGATGGCCAGGCGTAGCGCCATAACCTGCGAGGTGATCTGCTGATCGTGCAACTGATTACGAAGTCGCTCCAGACTGCCGCGTTGAGAAATTGCTAGCGTCCCAAGTCTTTGCTGCTCCTTCTTGGAAAAGCCAGGCATATCCGCATTTTCCAATATATAAGCAGAGTGCTTGTGATAACCACTATGCGCGACACTGATGCCAACCTCGTGCAGATGCGCGGCCCAAAGCAGAATCTGCAGGGCTTTCTCATCCATAGATTCCGGCAGGAACTGGCGCGCCCAGTACTCCGCCAAGACACCTACGCGCTGTGCTTGCTTTTTATCCAGATGATAACGGCGCATGAACTGCTGAACGGTGATTTCACGCATATCATTGTCATGCGAGCGTCCCCACAAGTCGTACAACACACCTTCGCGCAACGCACCCAAGGCGGGCTGCATATTGAAAATACCCAACTCGCAGAAAGCCGCATACATGATCGAGAAGCCGCCGGCAAATGCGTGCAACCTGTCGGGCTTCAATCCTGCCAGACTGAGACTCTGCACATCACCCACCTTCAGCATATGACTGCGCAACTGCTCCAAACCTTCTCGCGTAATGCCGCTTTCGCTGTAGCCATTCTGCTCCAACACTTCAGACAACATCCTTGCGGTTCCAGACGAACCGAAAGCATCGCTCCACTGCCCTTTGTAGTCGGTCACTATTGTTTGTAATTCACTGCGCGCCGCCAACTCCGCCTGCTTAAGATTGTGCTTATTGATCTTGCCGTCAGCGAAGAATCGCGTGCTGAAACTCACGCACCCCATATACAGACTCTCAAGCTTAATGGGCTCCGGGCCATTGCCGATGATGAACTCAGTAGAGCCGCCACCGATATCCATGACCAATCGGTTTTTGCTCGACGGCGGAAGACCATTCGCCACCCCCATATAGATTAGGCGCGCTTCTTCGCGCCCAGCGATAACCTCTATAGGAAAGCCCAGCGCACGTTCAGCCTGCGGGATGAAATCAACGGCATTCTTGGCGACACGCAGCGAGTTAGTCCCTACTGCGCGCACAGCTTCCGTAGGCAGACCGCGCAAACGTTCGCCAAATAAGGACAATGCCTTTAAGGCGCGCTCCTGAGCGGGAACATCGAGATATTTATCGGCTGACAGACCGGCGGCCAAGCGCACCGACTCACGCAAACCATCCAGCATGTAGAGCTGATCACCCTCGACTCGGGCAATCTGCAAACGAAAACTATTAGAGCCGAGATCGACTGCGGCTAACAGGGGTTGCGCTTGCACTAGCTTTTGAATTCGCGCTCTATCTCTTCGACAGTGACATGGCGCACATCGCGACCTTTCACCATGTAGATCACGTACTCGGCCATGTTTTGCGCATGATCACCGATACGTTCGATAGCCTTGGCGATAAACAGAATCTCCAGCGCAGTGGAAATGGTGCGCGGATCTTCCATCATGAAAGTGATGAGATAGCGCATGATGGAACGAAACTCCTCGTCCACCTGATCATCCTGACGCACCACCTGCGCGGCCATTCCGACATCCAATCGCGCGAAGGCATCTAGTGTCTTACGTAGCATGTCCACAGCAATTTCGGAAGCGCGCATGATTTCGTGATAACGCGGAATCGCCAGAAGATTGCGTTGTGACAGCATCTTGGCCATACGCGCAATCTTCTCTGCCTCATCGCCGATACGCTCAAGATCCGTGACCGTCTTGACCACCGTCATGATTAGACGCAGATCACTCGCAGTCGGCTGACGGCGTGCGATAGTCTGACTGCAAGCTTCGTCTATCTTGACATCCATGGCATTGACACGATGATCTTCCTCGATGACGCGATTCATCAAGGCCACGTCGTTATTGATCAAAGCTTGGATGGCATTTTTGATCTGACTCTCCACCAAACCACCCATCTGCAGCACGCTGGCGCGTATGGACTCCAGTTCGCTATCGAACTGTTTAGAGGTGTGATCATTGTTGGGCATGGCGATTCCTTTTATTGCAAGTGTGCATCTTGATTGACTTATATGTCAGTTTGATGAAGGCTGTCCAACCTCGACAAACCCGCATGAACGAAAACTGTTTATACGGTTATCGTTTTAACACCTTCTGGCGTTCCTAACAAGAGCACATCTGCATTACGACGCGCAAACAGGCCATTGGTCACGACACCAGCGATGTGATCAAGCTCGGATTCGAGCTCAACGGGATTCAGAATCTGCAAACCATGCACATCCAAAATAATGTTGCCATTGTCCGTCGTGAAGCCCTCACGCAACTTGGGATGACCACCCAACGCAACCAATTGACGCGCCACAGAACTACGCGCCATAGGAACGACCTCGATAGGCAAAGGGAATTTGCCCAACACATCGACCAACTTGCTGGCATCGCAAACACAAATGAATTTTTTGCTCGCCGCCGCCACAATCTTTTCGCGTGTCAACGCACCGCCACCGCCTTTAACCATATGCAAATGACGCGTGATTTCATCGGCACCATCAACATAGACGGGCATCTCGCCCGCTTCATTCAGGGACAGAACCTCGATGCCATGGCCTTGCAAACGCTTTGCAGACGCCTCAGAGCTAGCCACCGCACCACGGATCTTATGTTTGATCAGCGCCAACTCATCGATAAAAAAGTTGGCTGTAGAGCCAGTACCCACACCAACGATACAATCCGCAGGCACATATTCGATAGCCGCTTTGGCTACGGCACGCTTCAAATCATCTTGACTCAACATAATCATTACTCACTTTCATAATAAAATTGCTTGACCCGTAATTATTACAGGATTTGCAAGCCTCTGGTCAATAAGCTGCCAAATTATCCGACGCACTTCAGCGTGACATGATCATCCTGCATGCACACTATATGAGCCAATGATTTGAGCCTGTACAATTCGACCTCCGAATTGCAACCCACACGCTTATATCTATTATGAAGATAGCCATCGCCGGCACCGGTTACGTAGGTCTCTCAAACGCGGTATTGCTCGCTCAGCATAACGAAGTGGTCGCGCTCGACATCTTGCCCGAGAAGGTCGCGATGCTGAACCGCAAAGAGTCACCCATCTCTGACCATGAGATCGAGGACTTCTTGCTCAATCGCCAACTGAATCTGCGGGCGACACTGGATAAGCACGATGCTTACAAAGGTGCGGACTTCATCATCATCGCAACACCCACCGATTACGATCCGGAGACGAACTACTTCAACACTGCATCTATTGAAGCGGTGATACGAGATGTGATGTCTATCAATCCTCATGCAGTGATGATCATCAAGTCTACCGTTCCGGTTGGCTATACCGACAAGATGCGCAAGCGCTTTAATTGCGACAATCTGGTGTTCTCGCCGGAATTCTTGCGCGAAGGTCGCGCCTTGTACGACAACCTTCATCCTTCACGCATCGTGTTGGGTGAGCGCTCTAAGCGTGCGGAGACTTTTGCCAACCTGCTCAAGCAAGGTGCAGTCAAACAAAACATAGACACGCTGTTCACTGACTCGACCGAAGCTGAGGCAGTAAAACTGTTCGCCAACACCTTCTTGGCCATGCGTGTCGCTTATTTCAACGAACTCGACACATATGCTGCGATACATAGCTTGGATACCAAGCAAATCATTCAGGGCGTGAGCCTGGACCCACGCGTAGGTGACTATTACAACAATCCTTCTTTTGGTTATGGCGGCTATTGCCTACCCAAGGATACCCAGCAGTTACTGGCGAACTATCAAGGTGTACCGCAAAGTCTGATCGGCGCTATAGTCGAATCCAACGCGGTACGCAAAAACTTCATCGCGGAAGACATCATGAAAGACAACCCCAATGTAGTGGGCATACACCGTCTGATCATGAAGAGCGGCTCGGATAACTTCCGCGCCTCCAGCATCCAAGGCATCATCCGCCGACTGAATGCACGCGGCACAGAAGTCATCATCTACGAACCAAAATTGGCAGAACCCGAATTCCTGCACTGCAAGGTTGTGAATGACCTGGCTGAATTCAAACGCCGCTCCGACGTGATTGTTGCCAATCGGTTGACGGACGACATCCATGATGTAACAAACAAAGTCTATACTCGCGACCTCTTCGGCCACGATTGATCCACAGAAAGCACTTAACAAAATGAGCATAATCAAAGCAATGATTCTGGCTGCCGGCAAGGGCACGCGCGTACGACCACTCACTCAAGATCTACCCAAGCCCATGATCCCTATTTTGGGCAAGCCGGTGATGGAGTATCTGATCGAACATCTCGCCAAATATGGCGTAGATGAGATCATGGTCAACGTGGCCTATCAGCATTGGAAGATCGAGTATTACTTCGGCAACGGTAGCCATTGGGGTGTACAGATAGGCTATTCCTTCGAAGGCGGATACGAGCATGGCGAAGTCACTTCCAAGCCTATGGGTTCGGCTGGCGGCATGCGCAAGATCCAAGACTTCAGCGGCTTCTTTGATCGCACCACGGTGGTCATTTGCGGCGATGCGCTGATCGACTTGGACATCCATGCTGCGGTACTTGAGCATAAGGCAAAAAAAGCCATCGTAAGTGTAATCACTTTGGAAGTTCCGCCTGGTGAAGTTAGCAATTACGGCGTGGTCGAAACCGATGTCGACGGTCGCATCATATCCTTCCAAGAAAAGCCCAAGCCTGAAGAAGCGCGCTCGAATTTTGCGAGTACCGGCATCTACATCTTCGAACCAGAAGCGATAGAACTGATCCCTTCAAATCAAGAATTCGACATTGGTGGCGAGTTGTTCCCGATGCTGGCCGAGAAGGGCCTACCTTTCTATGCACAAAAACGCAAATTCAACTGGATCGATATCGGACACGTGGATGATTACTGGTCAGTGTTGCAGCGCGTGCTCAAGGGCGAGGTCAAAGACATCAAGATGCCGGGTACGCAAATCAAACCCGGTATATGGGTTGGCCTGAACACTTGCATCGATTGGGAGAACGTCAATATCGAAGGCCCGGTCTATATCGATTCCGGCACTTGCATAGAAGCGGGGGCAGAAATCATAGGACCAGCTTGGATCTCCAGCGGATCGCTGATTTCAAAGAACGCCAAGGTCATACGCACCATCATGCTGAGCTACACGCGCATCAGTGCGAACATGCATTTTGAGGACATGATTGTGTCGCCGACTTACTACTTTGAACATAAAACCGGGATGACGCATTACCTGGGGGACGAGAGCACTTATCTGCGCTGGGGAGATGCACGCAGCGTGCCCAAGTGAGGTTAAAGGTCTGCGCACGCTTAGTTCACAGACCCCTTACGCATTACTCGAAAACTTCCGCCGCCGAAAGCGGCTTACCGAGTGCATCTTTGCCGGATATAGTCGGTTCGCCAGCCAGCTTCCAATCGATACCCAAAGCATGATCATTCCACAGCAAGCTGCGTTCATGTTCCGGATACCAATAGTCCGTCGTCTTGTACAAAAATTCGGCACTCTCCGAAAGCACTACAAAACCATGCGCAAAACCAGGCGGGATCCACAACATGCGCTTGTTCTCGGCTGACAATTCAACGGACTCATGCTGGCCAAAGGTCTTAGAGCCGCGACGCAAATCAACCACGACATCCAGGACTTTGCCGTGCGTGGCACGTACCAACTTGCCTTGCGGATGATGTATCTGATAATGCAGACCACGCAACACGCCCTGTACTGAACGCGAATGGTTGTCTTGAACAAAATCGACTTTACGACCAAGCAACTCATTGAATCTGCGTTGATTGAAACTTTCGTAGAAGAAGCCGCGTGCATCTCCAAATACCTTGGGTTCAATGATCAAGATATCCGGAAGGCCAGTCGGAATGGTTAGCATGCTTAGCGCCCCTGCTCTTTCAATACTTGCATCAAATAAGCGCCATAGCCGCTCTTGACCAGTGGTTTAGCCAAATTTTCCAACTGTACTGCATCGATGAAACCGTTGTGGAATGCAATCTCTTCAGGACAGGCGATCTTCAAACCTTGGCGATGTTCTATAGTCTGGATAAACATTCCCGCTTCCAGCAAGGACTCGTGGGTACCCGTATCCAACCATGCAAAACCACGCCCCATCATCTCGACCGATAACTGGCCGCGATCCATGTAGATACGATTCACATCGGTGATCTCCAATTCGCCACGCGGGGAGGGCTTGAGGTCGCGTGCAATATCGATGACTTGGTTGTCGTAAAAATAAAGACCCGTCACTGCGAAGTTAGACTTGGGTTGCAGCGGTTTTTCTTCCAAAGAAATCGCCTTGCCGTTCTTGTCGAATTCCACCACGCCATAACGCTCGGGGTCACGCACGTGGTAAGCAAATACCGACGCACCCTGTTTGCATTCTGCGGCATTGCGCAATTGGGTCTGAAAATCGTGTCCATAAAATATGTTGTCGCCCAGCACCAAGGCCGAAGGATCATTACCGACAAAATCCTTGCCTATGATGAAGGCTTGCGCAAGACCATCGGGCGAGGGCTGCACTGCGTATTGCAGATTCAAACCCCAGGCACTGCCGTCGCCCAACAATTGCTGGAAGCGCGGCGTATCTTGCGGCGTGGAGATAATCAGGATGTCTTGTATGCCCGCAAGCATCAATGTGCTGAGCGGGTAATAGATCATTGGCTTGTCATATACGGGCAGCAACTGCTTGGATACTGCCAAGGTAACAGGATGCAGACGCGTGCCCGAGCCGCCTGCCAAAATGATGCCCTTACGTTTAGCCATTTATTTCTCCAGTATCTCGGTGAGCATACGCTGCACACCGAACTGCCAATCAGGCAGAGTCAAATTGAATGTCTGTTGCAATTTTTCGGTATTCAAACGCGAATTGTGCGGGCGCTTTGCCGGTGTAGGAAACGCGCTAGTGGCAACAGGATGAATCGCATCCCCCGCAACTTTAATCGCCACACCATGATCACGAGCATATGCGATGACCATGCTCGCGTATTCATGCCAAGTGGTGACGCCACCCGCGACCAAATGATACAAACCTGACACTTCAGGTCTAACCACGGCTGTGCGTATTGCGTGTGCGGTCACATCGGCCAATAGGTCTGCGCCAGTAGGCGCGCCGAACTGATCGTCTATAACTTTCAGTGCATCGCGATCCTGCGCGAATCGCAACATGGTCTTGGCGAAGTTTCCACCGCGCGCGCCATAGACCCAAGAGGTGCGAAAGACGAGATGTTTACACCCCGAGGCGAGTATCAGTCGTTCGCCTTCCAGCTTAGTTTTGCCATAGATGCTGAGCGGCGCAACAGGATCTTGTTCTTGCCAAGCATGCTCACCAGAACCATCGAAAACATAGTCGGTGGAGTAATGCACCAACCATGCACCCGACTCTTTGGCAGCCTCGGCCAACACGCCCACCGCCAACGCATTGATAGTGCGCGCAAGATCGGGCTCGCTCTCCGCCTTGTCCACTGCTGTATGCGCCGCTGCATTCACAATCACATCGGGCGCGACTTTGCGTACAGTCTCGGCTAAACCTTGTAAGTTGGTGAAGTCACCGCAGAGCGGTTTGCTATCGTGATCCAGTGCGATGATTTCACCCAAAAGTGCAAGGCTACGCTGCAACTCCCAACCGACCTGCCCGCCTTTACCTAGCAGCAATATCTTCATCAGGCGCGCTCGGCGTAATTTTTCTCCACCCACTGGCGGTAATTGCCCGACAGCACATTGGAGACCCAAGCTTGATTTTCCAAATACCATTGCACGGTCTTGCGTATACCGGTATCGAACGTCTCGGCCGGCTTCCAGCCCAATTCGCGTTCCAACTTGCGCGCATCAATGGCATAACGACGATCATGACCAGGCCGGTCTGTGACAAAAGTAATCTGCTCGCGATAGGACTTGCCATCGGCCTTGGGACGCAACTCGTCCAGCAAGGCACAAACGGTATGCACGATGTCGATATTGGCTTTCTCGTTCCAGCCGCCCACGTTGTACACCTCACCCAGCTTGCCCCCGTCCAACACGCGACGTATCGCACTGCAGTGGTCCTTCACATACAACCAGTCGCGTATCTGCTGACCATCGCCATAGACAGGCAGACTCTTGCCTGCCAAGGCATTAACGATCATTAGGGGAATGAGTTTTTCGGGAAAGTGGTAAGGACCGTAGTTGTTCGAACAATTGGTCGTCAGTACCGGCAAACCGTAAGTGTGGTGATAGGCACGCACCAGGTGATCACTGGCAGCTTTGCTCGCCGAATAAGGGCTGTTGGGTTCGTAGCGATGAGTCTCGGTGAAAGCGGGATCATCTTTGCCCAGCGAGCCATATACCTCGTCAGTAGATACATGCAGGAAGCGGAAATTCGCCTTATCTGTGCCACTCATCCCACCCCAATATGCCCGTACCGCTTCCAGCAGATGGAAAGTGCCGACGATGTTGGTCTGTATAAAATCCTCGGGGCCATGAATAGAACGATCCACATGACTTTCGGCGGCGAAGTTGATTAGCGCGCGCGGCTTGTGCTCCCGGAGCAACTTGGCGACCAGTTGCGCATCACCGATATCGCCCTGCACAAAGATGTGGCGTGGGTTGTTTTGCAGCGTGGCGAGATTCTCGAGATTTCCCGCATAAGTCAACTTATCCAAGCTGAGCACGGCTTCATCATTTAAAGCACACCAATCCAACACAAAATTTGCCCCGATAAAACCCGCGCTACCCGTCACCAAAATCATAATGTTCTCCACCGCTTTGGCGGTACTTGTCGATATTTCAAAGAGGCGCGATTATAGGCGATGGCTGACATGCCAACAAATCAAGCGCACTTAAAGAAATTAGGCCAATTTCAAACTCGGACTTTAGACCAGCTTGAATATTCGGTTAGAATGCGCGTTCTAAAAAATTTCAACCCCGTTCAAATCTACTTTCGAGGACTACGCCATGTATCAGATCGCTCCTTCCATTCTTTCTGCCAATTTCGCCAAACTGGGCGAAGAAGTCGACAACGTACTGGCATCCGGTGCGGACATCGTTCACTTCGACGTGATGGATAACCATTACGTGCCCAATCTGACCATCGGCCCTCTGGTCTGCGAAGCCCTGCGCAAGCATGGCGTGACTGCGGCTATCGACGTGCATCTGATGGTTAAGCCTGTAGACCGCATCATTCCTGATTTCGCCAAAGCGGGCGCGACTTACATCACCTTCCACCCGGAAGCTTCCGAACACATCGACCGCACCATCGGTCTGATCAAGGAAAGCGGTTGCAAAGCCGGTCTGGTGTTCAATCCATCTACTCCGCTGGAGATCTTGGAATACACCTTGCCCAAGCTGGACATGGTATTGCTGATGTCTGTGAATCCCGGCTTTGGTGGTCAGAAATTCATTCCTCATGTCTTGGATAAAGCGCGCAAAGTGCGCAAAATGATAGATGCCGGCGGTTACAAGTGCCGTCTGGAAATCGACGGTGGCGTGGGTCCAGCAAACATCCGTGAAGTTGCCGAAGCAGGCGTGGACACTTTCGTCGCGGGCTCGGCGATTTTCAGCAAGCGCAACGATAGCGACAAGAACCGTTATGACTCCATCGTTGCAGAGATGCGCGCCGAATTGGCAAAGGTAGGAAAATAATGCCCTTCACACAACGCCCTCTGCCGATATCGGCCATCGTCATCGACCTAGACGGCACTTTGCTGCACACCGCACCACAATTATGCGAAGCAGCGAACCGCATGTTGCGTGACATTGACTATGCACCGGTCTCACAAGAACTGTTGTCCAGCTACATCGGCAACGGTATCTCCTGGTTGGTGAAGCGTGCGCTGACTGGCGACATGCACGCCACACCGGACGCGGCTTTGTATGATCACGCCTTGCCCATCTTCGAAAAGCATTACACAGAATTGTTGCTGGAAAGCAAACCTTTCCAAGGTGTGATCGAGGGTCTGGACGCGATGGTCTTGGCAGGCTACCCCCTGGGTTGCATCACCAACAAAGTAGAGCGCTACACCACACCTTTGCTGAAGGGCTTGGGTCTGACCAAGTACTTTAAGATTGTTTTGGCTGGTGACAGTTTGCCCGAGAAGAAACCACATCCTATGCCTTTGCTGCATGCGGCCAAGTTCTTCGGTGTGCCTATCGAAAAAGTATTGTTGATCGGTGACTCACTGAATGACGCACTGGCTGCCCGCGCCGCGGATTGCCCGGTATTCTGCGTACCTTATGGCTATAACCATGGCGAGCCAGTGGAAACACTGGATCTGGATGCTGTGATTCAAGACCTGCCAGCCGCCTTACCATTACTGAAACGCATGTAAAAATGAATGACCTCCTGTCTGAAAAATTTTGTTGGCGATGGTGTTGATTTTGTAGCTTGGGTTAGTGGCTTTATCGCGTAACCCAACAATCGCATCAACAATATTAGTTGGGTTAGGCTAAATCGCTAACCCAACCTACTTGGAGGTCTTTCATGTTGCACCCCATCACCGAATCTGAATTCCAGGCACTAGCACAGCAAGGCTATAACCGCATTCCATTGGTTGCGGAGACTTTCGCAGATCTGGACACGCCGCTGTCGCTGTATCTGAAACTCGCCAACAAACCTTATTCTTACTTGCTCGAATCGGTGCAGGGTGGGGAGCGTTTCGGGCGTTATTCTTTTATCGGCCTGCCTGCGTATACACGCATCTCGGTACGCGGCAAGCAAGTCACACTGACCACGCCAACAGGCGCAATCAGCGAAGATGTGGACAATCCGCTCGACTATATCGAGCGTTACCAGGCACGCTTCAACGTCGCACCCTTGTCTGGTTTGCCGCGTTATACCGGCGGTCTGGCCGGTTACTTTGGCTACGACACCGTGCGCTACATAGAGCCGCGTTTAGCCAAAACGCAGAAAACAGATGTCATCGGCACGCCCGACATCTTGTTGATGCTCACCGAACAACTGGCGGTCATCGACAATTTGTCTGGCAAGCTGACCTTCATCGTCTATGCCGACCCCTCGCAGGATGATGCTTACACTATTGCCAAAGACCGTTTGAGTGAGCTCATTGCGATGTTGCGCTTGCCTATCGACATCCCATACGCACAATCCGCCATCAAAGTTGCCGCCAAATCGGAATTTGGCGAAGCCGCCTTCAAAGCCGCTGTAGAGAAATCCAAGCACTACATTTTCGACGGCGACATCATGCAAGTGGTGCTCTCGCAGCGTATGTCGCAGCCGTTCCCCGCTTCGCCCTTATCTTTGTATCGCGCCCTGCGCAGCATCAATCCCTCGCCGTATATGTTCTATTACGACATGGGCGACCATCACGTGGTGGGCTCGTCTCCCGAAATATTGGCGCGACTAGAGGGTGATACCGTCACCGTACGTCCTATTGCCGGCACGCGCCCACGCGGGAAGACCGGCGAACAGGATGCCGAACTGGCGACCGAACTGTTAGCCGACCCCAAGGAATTAGCCGAACATCTGATGCTCATCGACCTGGGGCGTAACGACATCGGTCGCGTCGCCGAACACGGCACGGTGAAGCTGACCGACAAGATGATCATCGAACGCTATTCACATGTAATGCACATCGTCTCCAACGTCGAAGCCAAGTTGAAGGCGGGCTTGAGTGCGATGGATGTACTCAAAGCCACCTTTCCTGCAGGCACAGTGAGCGGTGCGGCAAAAGTTCGCGCGATGGAAATTATCGACGAATTGGAACCCAGCAAGCGCGGCATCTACGCGGGTGCGGTCGGTTACCTGGGCTTTAACGGCGACATGGACGTGGCCATAGCCTTGCGTACTGCAGTGGTTAAAGACCAAACACTATACGTGCAAGCCGGGGCGGGTATCGTTGCCGACTCCCTGCCCGAGAGTGAATGGCTGGAGACGCAAAACAAGGCGCGTGCCGTGTTGCGTGCGGCTGAAATGGTGCTGGATGGTTTGGATGCACAGGCACACCGATAAGCCATGCTGCGCCTGACCGAAATCAAACTACCGCTCGCGCATAGCGGGGAAGAACTCAAAGCTGCGATACTCAATCGCCTGAAGATCACCGCGGATGATTACGTCAGTCACGTCGTGTACAAACGCGGCGTGGATGCGCGCAAGAAGAACAGCATCTTGTTCACTTACACCTTGGATGTGACGCTGAACAACGAGGCCTCCGTATTAGCCCGCTTCCCGAATGAGCAGCACATCAAACTCGCGCCCGACACCCGCTATCATTTCGTCGCACAAGCACCCTCTGATCTGAACACCAGACCGGTCGTCATAGGTATGGGGCCGGCGGGCTTGTTCGCCGGATTGCTGCTCGCACAAATGGGTTTCAGACCCCTGATACTGGAGCGCGGTAAAGCAGTGCGCGAACGCACCAAGGACACTTGGGGATTGTGGCGCCAAGGCAAACTCGATCCCGAATCGAATGTGCAATTCGGTGAAGGTGGTGCAGGCACGTTTTCTGACGGCAAACTCTACAGCCAGATCAAAGACCCGCGCTACCTGAGCCGCAAGGTGTTGGACGAATTCGTCAAAGCAGGCGCACCCGCCGAAATCCTTTACGAGAGTCACCCGCATATCGGCACTTTCAAACTGGTCGGCATGGTAGAAAAAATGCGCGCCACCATACAGTCGCTGGGTGGCGAGATCCGCTTCCAAAATCGCGTGGAAGATATCGAACTCAGGATGGGCGCAGACGGCGTACAGCAAGTTAGCGCTGTGGTGTTGGCGAACGGCGAACGCATCGCAACCGATCATCTCGTATTAGCGATAGGTCATAGCGCGCGTGACACCTTCGAGATGATCCATAAGCGCGGCATCTATCTCGAAGCCAAACCTTTCTCTATCGGCTTCCGTATCGAACACCCCCAGACCATGATAGACGATGCACGTCTGGGTGCGAATGCCGGCGATCCGCAACTGGGCGCGGCCGATTACAAGCTCGTTTATCACGCCAGCAATGGCCGTTCTGTGTACAGCTTCTGCATGTGCCCGGGCGGCACTGTAGTTGCTGCAACGTCGGAAGCAGGTCGCGTCGTAACCAATGGCATGAGTCAGTATTCACGCAACGAACGCAATGCTAACGCGGGCATCGTGGTGGGCATCACGCCCGAGGTCGATTATCCCGGCGACCCACTGGCCGGCATGGCATTCCAACGTCGCCTGGAGTCACATGCGTACGAACTTGGTGGTCGCAACTATCAAGCTCCGGGACAGTTGGTTGGTGACTTCTTGAATGGCACTGCTTCGACCGAGTTCGGCAGTGTTCAGCCTTCTTACACACCAGGCGTGCATCTCACCGACTTGTCCACTGCTCTGCCAGATTACGCCATCGCTGCGATACGCGAAGCCTTGCCCGCCTTTGCAAAACAGATCAAAAATTTCGATTTGCCCGATGCAGTACTGACCGGAGTCGAGACCCGCACTTCATCACCCGTACGCATCAAGCGAAACAAAGAAGACCTGCAGAGCGTCAATACACGCGGTCTCTACCCCACCGGTGAAGGTGCCGGATATGCGGGTGGTATCCTGTCGGCGGCAGTGGACGGAATTGAAGTCGCCGAGGCAGTGGCAACGAGTATAGTATCCAAACTACGCAAGCAGACGTAGCAACCACCCTAAGGATCGCGCCTTGTTAATCCTAAACAAGAAGTTTTATCGCGTCGTTCAACCATATTTCACCGCATTTGCCGTGGTCGTCACTTCTGCGGCACTCGTCTTCACCATTTACTTCACCGATTTGGGCCTGCAATGGACCACCTTCCTAACCGGATTGCTGGTCGCAGCCATCTTGGCGGAAGCGTCGCGCATGTCGCATTCAGAGTGGCGCTTGACACGTCGTACCGCTCAGCTCGCGGCAATGAAAGACAAGCTGGACCAGGCCATGCGCAAGAACACACAATATGAATCCGGTCAGGAAATCAGTCAGTCACGCCTACGCTTGATGGACGAGTCCTTAGACACCATCATCGCCTTCATAGACATCGATGGCCGCTGCCGCTACCACAATAAATCTTTCCGCGAATGGCTGAACCTCGATACCAAGAACATAGATGACAGACATATTCGGCAGATATTAGGCAACAAGGTCCATTCCGAATTGGCGACTTTGATACGTCAATCACTCGATGGACAGCCTGCCAGTTATGTCCGAACACTCACCATGACCAGTGGTGCGGTATATAAATTGGAGGTCGAACACCTGCCGCAATTCGATGACGCAGGCAAAGTCACCGGTTTCTATTTGCTGGCAACTGATGTAACACAACCCGATGACGTGAGTGCAAGTGCGAGTGCTAATCGACCCGCCCCCCAGTATTTGAACGACAACAACATGTTCGTCGACTCCATGTCACGTCAGATCACCGGGCGCGAAGATGCAGGACGCGAGATATTTGCCGCGATAGAACACAGCGATTTCAATTTATTCTGCCAATTGATTACGCCTTTGGCCATCGACTCCATGGAGTCCGAACACTACGAGATCTTGATCCGATTGCGTGAAGACCCCGAGAACATGATGCCACCCGGCGCCTTCTTTCCTATTGCCGAACAGCACGGCCTGATGCCCTTTCTGGATCGCTGGGTGGTGCAGCATGTCTTGCAACGTGCGGCGATCCAATACCAACAGGGCAGGCTCAAATCCAACACCATCTTCTTCATCAACGTCGCCCGTGCAACCATACATGACGCCGAGTTTCCCAAGTCATTGGCGCTGATGCTTGAGGAATCGGGGATATCTGCCGGCAATCTGTGCTTTGAGGTATGCGATTCGGAGGAAACCTTGCAGAACAGCGCAGTT
Organism: Gallionellaceae bacterium; assembly: GCA_027448945.1. Lineage (GTDB taxonomy): Bacteria > Pseudomonadota > Gammaproteobacteria > Burkholderiales > Gallionellaceae > Gallionella. Next base: position 124,743 of record DAIDMQ010000016.1, on the reverse strand, counting down.
GCGCAATTCGTGGGCAAGGTCAAAGCGCTGGGTTGCCTGGTAGCCCTAAGTAATTTCGGTCGCGACAACGTGTCCTTCAAATTGATACGCGACTTCAATATCGAGTTCATCAAAATCGATGGCAGCCTAATTTTGGCGATGTCCAGAGACGAGGTCTCACAGGCCAAAGTGGTCGCAATCAACAAAGTTGCCAGAAGCGTAGGGGTAAGAACGGTAGCTGAAATGGTCGAAAGTGAGGATGCCATCATACAGTTACGCGATATCGGCATAGACTTTGCGCAAGGATTCGGCATCTCACATCCGCAGGCCTTCTTTGAGTAACACCTTGCTACTTATCCTGCCTTCCAGCACTTTGCAATGAATGAGATAATGCGGCCCTTCATTAAGGGCCGCCGCGCGTATGGGCAAGCCCAAAATCACGTATAAGGTTGGATATATTTTGCTGCTAATGATCGATAACTATGACTCCTTCACCTACAACCTAGTGCAATATTTTGCCGAGTTGGGTGCGGATGTGGTGGTGAAACGCAATGACGAGATCGGTGTGGATGAGATAAGCAAGTTGAACCCCGGGCACTTGGTCATCTCACCCGGTCCTTGCACGCCGAACGAGGCCGGCATCTCGGTCGCCGCCATCAAAAAGTTCGCCGGCAAGATACCTTTGCTCGGCGTCTGCCTCGGTCACCAGAGCATAGGCCAGGCCTTCGGCGGCAAGATCATCCATGCCAAAACCCTGATGCACGGCAAGACTTCGCTCATCCATCATCACAGCAACAGCGTGTTCACCGGCCTACCCAATCCTTTCACCGCCACGCGTTACCACTCGCTGGTGATCGAGCGCGAAACCATGCCTGATTGCCTGGAAGTCACCGCATGGACAGACGACGGTGAGATCATGGGCGTGCGCCACAAGACGCTGAATGTGCATGGTGTGCAGTTCCACCCCGAGTCCATACTCACCGAGCATGGTCACGACATGCTGAAGAATTTTTTGGAAGGCAGGCCATGAAACCGCAAGACGCACTCAAACGCATCATCGATCATCGCGAGATTTTCCACGATGAGATGATCTCGCTGATGCGCCAGATTATGAGTGGCGAGGTGTCTGACGTGATGATTGCAGCCATCATCACGGGCCTGCGCGTTAAAAAAGAAACCATAGGCGAAATCGCTGCTGCCGCGCTGGTGATGCGCGAGCTCTCCGCACAGGTGCAGATCAAAGATGACGGGCGCTTGGTCGATACCTGCGGTACGGGTGGTGACGGAGCACACACCTTCAACATCTCCACTGCAGCAGCCTTCGTCGCGGCTGCAGCGGGTGCAAAGATCGCCAAGCATGGTGGTCGTTCTGTGTCCTCACAATCTGGTAGCGCGGACGTACTGGAGGCACTGGGGGTGAACATCAACCTCACGCCGGAGCAAACTGCGGCCATCATCGAACAAGTCGGTTTCGGTTTCATGTTCGCACCCAATTATCACAGCGCGATGAAGCATGCCGCCTCGGTGCGCAAAGAGATGGGCATACGCACACTTTTCAACATTCTCGGCCCGCTCACCAATCCTGCCGGTGCAAAACAACAAGTGATGGGCGTATTCCACCCCGACCTCGTCGGCATCCAGGCCCGCGTGTTGCAACGCCTCGGCAGCCGGCGCGTAATGATTGTGCACGGCGCGGACGGTATGGATGAAATCACCGTTACCGGCGATACCTCCGTTGCAGAACTCAAAGATGGTGAGGTGCGCGAATACACCGTTAATCCGGCCCAATTCGGATTAAGCACTGCGCCCCTATCAGACATCAACGTTGCCAATGTCGGCGAATCTCGTTCAATGCTGCTCTCAGTATTGGAAGGAAAACCCGGTGCGGCACGCGACATCGTGTTAATGAACGCGGGAGCGACTATCTATGTTGCGGGCCTGAGCGACACACTGGAGGACGGTGTAAAGAAAGCAGCTGAGATGATAGACAGTGGTGCTGCCGGAGAAAAACTCAATCAACTTATTTCGGCCAGCAATAGGGCCCGTGGCTAATCTGCCACCACCACGGGACTGGCAGATTCTGTCTTCTTGGGTGCGCGCACCAACAATAGCAAGGGCAACATCAGTACAAAATTAGTCGTAGCGAACCAGAAGCTATCTATGTAAGCAGCGTTCTGCGCCTGATGTAACACCGCTTTAGCCACTATCGCAATTCCATGTGTATCGCCGGCACTCATATGTAGCGGTGCTAGATAACTGCGCAGCGCCTCGCTATATGGCGTGATGTCTCCGCGCAGACTGGCCCAATTCTGTTGTGTACTGCGCGAAAAATATGTCGCCAAAATGGATATGCCCAGCGCCGAACCCACCGAGCGTATCAGGCTGTAAATACCCGCAGCCTCTGCTGCGGTCTCTCTGGGCAGGGTGGTGAACGCCAGCGTAGAGATGGGCACAAAGATCAACCCCATGCCCACGCCTTGCAACATCATCGGCAATATCAATTCGCCAGGCGTTATATCACCGGTGTAGCGGGTCATCAGATAATTGCCCAGGACACTGGCCAATATGCCGACAAAAATGAAGTTACGCGGTGCGATCCTGCCGACGAATCTCCCTACGAAGATCATCACCAGCAAAGATGCCAAGCCACGCGGCGCCATATACAATCCCGCCTCGAATGTTGGATAACCGAGGAAATTCTGCAAGAACAACGATTGCAACAACATGCCGCCAAAGAAACCTATGCCTATGGCGGTCATGATCAGGCTGGCAACCAAAAAGTTGCGGTCATGGAAAATGCGCAGATCGAACAAGGGATGATGCTTGCCCGTGATTGTATAAACGAAGAAGAATACGACAGACAGCACTGCGATTATGCCGGCAAACACCAGCATTCCGGAGCTGAACCAATCATCCTGATTCCCCCTGTCCAACACCAGTTGCAAAGCCGCAATGCCCACCGCCAGCGAGGCGAATCCCAACCAATCCATACGCCGCGCTCGCACCGCCGTGTCCGGCACATAACGCATAGTCAGTAGTAATGACAGGATTCCCACTGGTAAATTTATGTAGAAGGTCCAGCGCCAACTGATGACCTCGGTGAGATAGCCACCCAGCGTCGGCCCAAGTATGGGTGCGACCATCACCCCCATGCTCCAGATCGCCATCGCCTTCCCGCGTTGTTCACCGGGAAAATTTTGCAACATGATGGACTGTGACAAGGGCACTAGCGATGCCCCAAACACCCCCTGCAGGAAGCGAAACATCACCATTTGAGACAGACTGGTCGCCATGCCACACATTGCAGAGGCGACCACAAATCCGGCGATACTGATTAACAGGAAACGCTTTTGTCCCAGCCTGTCGGTGAAAAAGCCGGTCAGCGGCATGAAGATGGCAGATGCGATGAGATAGGACGTCAGCACCCAACTAATGTTATCCGGGGTCGCATCCAGTTGACCCGCCATACTAGGCAACGCCACATTGACGATAGTAGTGTCCAGCACTTGCATGATGGTTGCAGTCATCACAGCGACACTAATCAAGATGCGATTGCTATTCACGCTTATCTCAGCCCTACGGTCACCGTCGCGGTTGCGCCGATACGCAAGGGATGATCGGCATCCATCTGCGCGAATTTGATACGCACAGGTACGCGCTGTGCAATCTTCACCCAATTCCCAGTCGCATTCTGCGGAGGCAACAGCGAGAACGCCGTGCCGGTTCCACCGCTCAGACTTTCCACAACCCCCAGGAAATGTTGCGTGGGATACATATCAATCTGGATATCCACAGGCTGACCTGCATGGATGCCAACCAGTTCAGTCTCTTTGAAATTCGCATCGATATGAAAACTATTGTCGGCAATAATCGCAAATAGCGGATTACCTATTCCCGCCATAGATCCGGCCGTTAGCGACAGATTGCTGATTTGTCCGTCTTGGCTGGCATAGACCCGGGTGTACTGAAGGTCGAGTTTGGCCTGGTCTATGGCTGCTTGCGCCCGCATCACATCGCCCCGTTCGTTGAGTTTTTCTGGCACGGCCTGCGCCTTGTTCAGTCTTGCGTTCGCCTGTTGCAGCGTGGCTTCCAAATCCGCCACATGTGTATGCGCATCATCCAATTTCTGCTGCGAAATGAAATGTCGCTTCAACAAATCTTGATCGCGCCGATTGTCTGGCACTGGCAAGATCGGCCTGTGCGTGCTCCAAAGCAATCGCATAAGGGCGGGGGTCTATTTCGAATAGCTTGTCGCCCTTGTGTATATGTTGATTCTCTGTGATGTAGACCGCCAGAACCTGCCCCTTTACCAATGCGGCCACATTCACCACATCTGCATTGATATAGGCATTTTCTGTGCTGCGTGTGTGTACATAATACTTTTGGTATGCATATACGCCCAGTGCGATAAACAGCGACAACAGTGCAATCAAAACCTTCTTGTTCTTCGCGATCAGCTTCATGAAAGTGCTCCAAGTTTGCTACTGATCCCATTAATGACATCCAATGTTGATTGGATCTCCTTGCTCGTCAGATCGGACAACAACTCCCTACGCAGATCTGCCGCATAGGAACGTATATCCGCCACAACTTTCAGTCCCGCATCTGACAAATACAAATGCTTGACACGCCTATCCACACTGCTGCTGCGACGTTCAACGAGTCCTTCCCGTTCCATATAGTCAAGCGATCTGACCAAGGTGGCGGCCTCTATGCCCATGCGCTGCGCCAACTCGCTTTGCTGACAACCATCATTGCGGGACAGATGCAACAACAATAGCCAGCGCGAATGCGAGAATCCCAATGGGCGCAGACGCCTATCCAGCTCGGTACGCCATGCATGCGTAACCAAGAATATAGATTCCGCAAATTGCTCGTTTACCGACTTCATAATATAGTTAGCTTGCTAATAATTAGATGGGCAATTATACGGGCTCGGCTAGCGTATAAGTCAATATCAAGCTGTAACCGATTGTTTAAATCTACACGCGAGCAGTAGCTCGGAGCCCGTATCTGTATCAACTCGTAAAAAATCTCACACATAATCGGGAACTGTTAAAATTGCCGCCTACCAAATGCACCACAACGACCGGAGAAACATATGCTCGCACCCATTCCATTACGCGAAGTCCCGCAAACCAACATCTTCCGCAAAGGCGATGTCTTTGTACTTTTCGGAGAACTGTTTGGTCGCGGTTACGCCAATGGCCTGATCAACGAGGCGCGCAAGGCAGGCATGACCGTCATCGGTGTGACAGTAGGCCGTCGTGACGAGAACAATGCCCTGCGTGCGTTGACCGCAGAAGAGCATGCTGCAGCAGAAGCGAATCTGGGTGGTCGCATCATCAACATCCCCCTGATGGCCGGTTTCGATCTGGATGCCCCTGCAGGCGAACCGACTCCGACTGACATGATTGCCAACTTCACGCTGAAGAGCTGGCAGCAAGACAAGTTGGACTGGGCGCACATCGAGAAGTGTCGTGCCGCCGGCGTTAAGCGTTTCAAGGACTCCGTTGCACAAGTAATGAGTCAGTTGGACGGCATGATCCCCGACGGTAGCAATGCATTCTTCGCACACACCATGGCGGGCGGCATTCCCAAGGTCAAAGTATTCCTAGCCATCGCCAACCGTGTGTACAAAGGCCGCGGTGAGCGTTTCCTGTCTTCCAGTGCTTTGCTCGACAGCGATCTGGGCAAACTGATTCTGATGAACTTCGACGAAGTAACCGCCAACACCTTCCTGCACCTGATTGAAGGTAGCGCATCGATACGCGCACGATTGGAAAAGACCGGCGGCCAGGTGCGCTACTCGGCTTACGGTTATCACGGCACGGAGATTCTCATCGACGGCAAATACCAATGGCAGACTTACACCAGCTACACACAAGGCAAGGCCAAGATGCGCTTGGAACAAATCGCAGAAGATGCCTGGAAGAATGGCATCAAGGCTACGGTCTACAACTGCCCCGAAATACGCACCAACTCTTCCGACATCTTTGTTGGTGTGGAGTTGTCCCTATTTCCACTGCTCAATGCTCTGCGCAAAGAGAACGGTGGCAGATGGGCAGAATCACAATGGCAAGCTTGTCGTGAAACCCTGCAAGAAGGTCACTCTCTGGAAGAACTGCTGGGCAAAATCGACAACTACAACGAAAGCGGCGTGATGCATGACTTCCGCAATTTCGCGGCATGGCCTATGTCTAACACTGCCGAACTGGCCGACATCATGATAGGCACCTCGGAAGAGATCACCAAGATGCATACCAGCCGCGATGCGCTGGTCACCGACATCTTGAGTGCGCTGGTACTTGAAGGCACAGGCCCTTTGATGTTCCACGAGACTTCAGCACCTGCCGGGCCGGTGTTGTGGTTGAACCACGATGTCATCGCCAAGCAGCTCAACAAGCTGCACGCTTAAACAATACGGTCTGACCAAGCAAAAGCCCCGAACTAGTCGGGGCTTTTTTCATTCGCTTGGGAATAAAATCGGGTTGGAACCAGACCTACCAAACCATCAGTAATCAGTGTAACCCTTCTCACCAGGTGTATAGAAAGTACTGAAATCCGGGGTGGTCAGTTCTGCGCCACTTTGCAATTTCTCGGCCAGATTCGGATTGCCGATGTAAGGACGGCCGAAGGCCACCAGATCACCCAATTTGGCGTCCAGATCAGCATTGGCACGCGCCGCATCGTAACCGCCGGACAAAATGTAATCACCCTTGAAAGTCTCACGTATCTTGGCTTTCAGCGTCGTGTTAACTTCTGGCGCGCCCATGGAGCTGTGGTCGACCACGTGGATATACACCAACCCCAACTTATTCAACTCGGCAATCAGGCGCTCATACATCGCATCCATCTGAGCATCCGGTTTCATATCGTTGAAGGCGCCATAAGGTGAGATGCGCATGCCCACTCGATCCGCGCCGATGGCAGCTACGGTTGCCTTGGTAACTTCGACAGCAAAACGGATACGATTCTCTACATTACCACCCCATGCATCAGTGCGCAGATTGGATGCGGTGTTAAGGAACTGGTCTATCATGTAACCGTTCGCAGCATGCAACTCGACGCCATCAAAGCCCGCGGCTATCGCCTGTTTAGCGGCATGCGCATATTCCGCGATGGTGGACAGTATCTCCGCTTCGCTCATTGCCTTGGGCACTGGATAAGCCTGCATCCCACCGGCATCCGTCCACATCTCCCCCGTCATCCCGACCGCCGACGGTGCGAGTATTTGCGTACCGGGCTGCATATTGTCAGGATGGGATACGCGGCCGGTGTGCATTAACTGTATGAATATCTTGCCGCCCTTGACATGTACCGCATCAGTCACGCGCTTCCAAGCTTGCACTTGTGCCTCGGAGTATATGCCAGGGATGCGCGCATATCCCAGACCATTGGGTGAAGGTGAAGCACCTTCGGTGATGATGAGGCCGGCATTGGCACGGTCTGCGTAATATTTTTCCAACAGTGCATTAGGCACATTGCCAGTCGCACGTGATCGCGTCATGGGCGCCATGACGATGCGGTTCTTGAGTTGTATTTTTCCCAGTGTGTGTGGGGTGTGAAGTGTCGCAGTCATTTCATTTTCCTTTGTTTTACAGTTATCGGATCAAGCCAGTTTGCCACTTCTGAAGTCATTCAGTGCTTCGTGTATCTGTTGCTGGGTGTTCATCACGAACGGCCCATATTGCACAATCTCTTCATGCAGCGGCTTGCCTGCTACCAGGATCAGCCTAGTGTCCTGTATTGCACTCACACGCAAGCCATCTGCAGCTTCCGCGTTGACCAGAATCGCCATGCGCTGTACATCCACCGTCGTTCCCTCAACCTGAGCGGCACCTCGATAAACATAGATAAAGGCATTGTGCGTATTCGGTATCTCGGTGCTCAACTCGGCGCCTGCAGGCAGATGAATATCGAGATAAAGAGGCTCCGTGACTTCACGATTTACCGCACCTGTTATGCCGTTACTTTCACCCGCGATGACACGTACCGTCACGCCCTGCTCATTGGTGTATTCGGGAATCTGTTCGGTGCCGATGTCGCGATACCAAGGCGCTATCATTTTGCGTTCCGCAGGCAGGTTAAGCCATAACTGGAAGCCTTCCATTACACCATCTTCCTGCTCTGGTAGCTCGGAATGGATTACACCACGTCCCGCAGTCATCCATTGCACGCCACCGTTCTGCAGCAAACCTTCGTGCCCTGCACTGTCTCTGTGACGCATACGACCGGCAAGCATATAGGTGATGGTCTCGAAGCCGCGATGCGGATGGTCAGGAAAACCCGCGATGTAGTCGTCCGGATCATCACTGCCAAACGCATCTAGCATCAGGTAGGGGTCGAGTCTGCGTTGCAACTTGCCAGTCAGCACGCGAGTGAGTTTCACCCCCGCCCCGTCAGAGGTGGCGATACCGGTCACCAGTCTTTCCACGCTGCGTGGATGAGTGATTTGAGTTTTCATGATTATGCCTCCTGTGACTTATCTTGCGACCATAGTATATGTGCCGATTTCATAGATAAAGTATGCAATTGTGGATAGACTATCCCACATATGGAACAAACCAAGATCTCCGCCGACGACCTCATCCTGTTCAGTAGCATCGTGGAACAGGCCAGCTTGGTGCGTGCTGCAGAATTTTTGTCCATCCCCAAGACCACGGTATCGCGTCGCCTTGCCAACTTGGAAGCGGCATTGGGACAGCGACTCCTGATACGCACCACGCGGCGTTTAACACTTACCGAGTTTGGTCAGGAATTCCTGGACCACTGTCGGCGTGTGGCGGAAGAGGTCAGTGCGGTGAACGACTTCGTGCACAGTCAAGAATCTAGCCCGCGTGGCAGATTGCGCGTCTCCATGCCCGGCGACTATGCCAGACAGAACTTCTCCACCGCCATCGCCACCTTCATAGAGGCCTATCCAGAGGTGCAACTGGACTTAGACTTAAGCTCACGCCGTGTCGACTTAGTGGGAGAGCGCTACGACCTGGCGATACGCATGGGTGCACTAAGCAATGATTCCACGGTAGTCGCGCGCAAGATAGACGAACAAAGCTTCGGCCTCTATGCCAGTCCAATCTATCTTGCCCTTCATCCCTCGCTCAACCACCCAGACCAGTTGCAGTACCACACCGCAGTGCGCATGTTGTCCACGCGTGGCAGCGCAATACCCTGGAAACTGATGAATGACAAAGCAGCATGGGAAGGTGTACCGCCGGGCAGGCTGACACTGAATTCACCGGACATGATCCAACAACTGGTGCTCGATGGTGCGGGGATAGGGGCTTTACCAGATCGATTCGCCCGTGCCGACTTAGCAAGAAAACGCTTGGTACGGGTGCTACCGGACTGGCGCTTCCCGCCCGTGCCGGCTTGGGCAGTCATGCCGATGCGCCGCTACCTACCCGCCAAGACGCGCGTGTTTCTGCAACATCTGGAACAGAATATGAACAAGGAATGAATCATGACAATGCATCGCGCACCGTGGGGTAACGCAACCGCACGCGCAACTCATGCTTCATCCTATTGTTAGTCAAACGGCGCGACTCATTCATAAAGGACCACATCATAGTCGAAACCAGTGACTGCACTTCGGCACGGTGCAATCGCGGTGGATGCGGCAAATTATAGACATCCGCGACCGTATCAAAATAATCCCCCATCTTCATCGCGTCATCATCGGTCGCGTGATACACGCGATTCGGTTTTCCTAAGCGTGCCGCGCGAACAATGATGGCAGCCAGATCGTCAGCATGGATGTGGTTGCTGTAGCTGTCTTCAGCCGCGAGGATGGCTGGCGAACCCGCACGCAATCTGTCCAGTGGTAAACGGTCATGCGCATAGATGCCCGGCACACGCAGTATGCCGGCACACACCCCGTTGCGGCTCGCCCAGGCCCGCACCTGTTGTTCGGCATCTACACGGCGCAGCGCACGAGGATTCTTTGCTTGCAGGGCATCGCTCTCTCGCACCCAAGCACCCGCTCTATCACCGTAAACGCCGCTGGTACTGATATAGACCAATCGCTTAGGCAAACTGCCAGCCGACAAAACCGCAAGCAAATGCCGTGTACGTGTGTCACGCATCCCGGCATTCGGCGGCGGCGCGAGGTGCAGCACCGTGTCGGCCAGTCCACCAATACGCGACAAGCTGGCGCGCTTATCCAGATCACCAAGGACAGGTGTCACACCCATAGCACTCAAGCGCTCACCATAGGCGGGATTGCGTATCAAAGCATAGACACGCCGAGTTGGCGTGAGGAGAGGGATCGTGCGCAAAGCCACGTCGCCACAACCGATTATCAACACTCTTTCCATCTGTCCAACTATTGTGAAATGAGAAGAGCGCGGGATTATGCGGTAAAATCTCGGTCTTTGCGCAAACCGAATTCGCTATCATGACCTTCAATACCACTTTAGTCCCCAGCGGTCATCAATTCCCTATCGAGGAACATGAAACCATCTTGGAAGCCGCCCTCAAGCATGGCTACACCCTGCCCTATAGTTGCCGTGATGGCGTGTGTGGCGCATGTAAAGGCAAGGTATTGGAAGGCACTGTGAATCACGGCAAGTTCCAAGACAGCGCATTGACCGAAGCTGAGCGTGCTGCCGGCATGACCCTATTCTGCTGTGCCAAACCCGAATCGGATGTAAAACTTGAATGTCGCGAAGTAAATGCGGTCAAGGACATCCCAGTTAAGACCATGCCCTGCCGCGTGCAGAAGCTAATCAAAATGGCAGATGACGTGATGGTGTTGCAACTCAAACTGCCCGCCAACGAACGCCTGCAATTCCTTGCCGGACAATACATCGACATCCTACTCAAGGACCACAAACCGCGCAGCTTCTCGCTGGCGAATGCGCCACATAATGACGAATTCCTGGAACTGCATATCCGCAACATCGTCGGCGGCGAATTCACCAAGCACGTGTTTGAAGTGATGAAGGAGCGCGACATACTGCGCTTCAAAGGCCCGCTAGGCACTTTCTTCCTGCGCGAAGACAACGACAAGCCCATTATCTTCGTCGCCAGTGGCACCGGTTTCGCGCCTATCAAGGCCATCATAGAACACGCGCTTTATATCGGCATCAAACGTCCCATGCACTTCTACTGGGGCGCACGCAAACGCTCCGATCTCTACATGTTGCAGGTAACCAAAGAGTGGGAGCAGGCCGGTATCAAATTCACACCGGTATTGTCAGATGCCATCCCAGATGACAACTGGACTGGTCGCACCGGTTTCGTCCATCAAGCCGTCATGGAAGACTATGCCGACCTCTCTGGCCACGAAGTCTATGCCTGCGGCGCACCCATCGTCGTCGAAGCTGCACACCGCGATTTCACCGCACAATGCCGCTTGCCCAACGAGGGGTTTTACTCCGACGCATTCACTTTTGCGCCCAAGGTTTAGCACTCAGGCAAATGAAAGACGCACACTACTCATTTTTGGTACACAGATTCCCCAGCTTAGCCTGCTTGTAGAGCGTATAGGGAAGCACGACGGTATCCGCAACGAAGCTCAGCGGCATATCTAAAAATACCCAGCCCTTACCTTCAGAGCTACTACTCATGAAGCGGTAATCATTGGACACTCCGGAGTAGACACGCGGGATGGTGTAATCAGGGTGACATTCGAACTTGCCGGGCGAGTTTCCGCCTGCAATGGTCACCATGGTCGAACAACCCGATAGTAAGACTAAAGTGCAGAAGAATAACAATCTCATTTCAACTCCTGGTTGTTGAACGATGGACGAAGTTCTTACTGAGTCCCGCTTGAACGTGGCGTGCTTACATAGTATCTGCAGGGTGGGTTAGGATAACTTGCTCAAACGCCTTTTGGGAACCTTAATATTGCGGTGTGCACCTTCCTATCATTCTCGGTTAAGCGCAAAAACCCTTAAGACATCTTGCAAGCAAGCCGCGCCATACGACGAACTCGCCTCAAGACAACGGCTCAATTTTATCTCGGCTCTGTTAAACTGCGCGCCACTTTAGTCTTCGTCGCTCGTCGGCTCGCCGTAACGCTACGCCATCTTGGATGGCATAGGTCAGACGGCCCGCGTGTAGCAGACAGTTATCGAGGACTGGGCAATGTACCGTATCAACGCGCTGCCAGTGTGCAGGTCTGCAGATCCTATGAGGTACACGCATGCCAAACATCACCTGGCAAGCGAGTCGTTTCGTCCATCTCATGGGCGAACTTTCCTCATTCCTGCCACTGTCTGCGCCCACATCAACATAAAGGGTTAGCCATGACACATCTCGCGTCTTTGAAGTCCATCAAATCTTTCTTCGGCATCGCATTTGCCACGATTGCCCTGCTTTCCAGCGCACCTACTTACGCCGAATCTGTATTGCGTGTATCTGCGATACCCGACGAATCTCCCACAGAGTTGCAACGCAAGTTCAAACCACTGGGCGAGTATCTAGAAAAAAAGCTGGGTATGAAAGTCGAATTTACGCCAGTCAGCGATTACGCCGCGTCTGTTGAGGGTCTGATCAACAACAAACTGGATATGGTGTGGTTCGGTGGTTTCACTTTTGTACAAACCAAAGTGCGCAGTAACAGCCAAGTGATTCCTTTGGTACAGCGTGAAGAAGATGAAAAGTTTAAGTCCGTATTCATCACCACTCACAGCGACATCACCAAGCTGCAGGATCTGAAGGGCAAGACCTTCTCCTTCGGTTCCGAGTCTTCAACATCCGGCCACTTGATGCCACGCTCTTATCTGTTGCTGGCCAATATCGACCCGGAAACTGACCTGAAGCGTATCGCCTTCTCTGGCGCACATGATGCGACCGTCGCAGCAGTTGCGGGTGGCAAGGTGGATGCAGGGGCACTGAACATCTCTGTTTGGAACAAACTGCTGGCTGAAGGCAAGATAAACACGAATCTGGTACACGTGTTCTACACCACCCCCGGCTACTACGATTACAACTGGTCAGTGCGTGCAGACATGGATCCGGCTTTGCGTGAAAAGATCGCCAATGCCTTCCTGTCTCTGGATAAGAACAACGCGCATGACAAAGAAATCCTCGATCTTCAGCGCGCCTCTCGCTTCATCCGCACCAAGGCGGAGAACTACAACGCCATCGAAAAAGCTGCACACAGCGCGGGCCTGCTGAAGTAGGCATGACCTATGTACTAAAAAACGTCAGTGTCCGTCATGCCGCAGCCGAGCGCAGCAATCTGAGTCATGCGCTCAACGACATTGACTTGACCGTAGCACAGGGTGAGCAGATCGCCTTAATCGGGCCTTCCGGCGCGGGCAAGACGACGCTGCTACATACCCTGGCTTGCGCACATCCGCCTTTGTTCGGCGAGTTCAGCCTGTTCGGTGTCTCGCCTTGGGCAATCACGCACGCGCAACGCCATGCCTTGCGCGCGCACTCTTTCCTCGCACCGCAGACCCCGCCCATGCCCCCGCGCCAGCGTGTGGTGACTGCGGTGCTGGCGGGACGTTTACCCCGCTGGACTATCTGGCAAGCAATCGCCTCATTACTTAGACCGCGAGAGGCGGAAGCGGCCTATCTCGCCTTAACGCGATTCGACCTGCAGGATAAGTTGTATAGCCGAGTGGATAGATTATCCGGCGGTGAACGCCAACGTTGCGGCATGGCACGTCTGCTGGTATCCGATGCCAGAGCCTTTTTGGTAGATGAGCCGCTTTCCGCACTCGATCCCACATTGGCTTTGCAAACATTGAAGACACTGCAAGATGAGGCGACTACACGAAACGCGACCCTCATCTGCAGCCTGCACCAAGTCGAACTCGCACTTGAGCATTTCCCTCGCATCATCGGCCTGCGTGACGGACGCATCGTGTTCGATGCCGCTCGTGCCGATGTGACGCAGGAAATGTTGAATGCGCTGTATAGGAACGCCAGAAGTTTGGACAGCCACAGCACCGAGTGCAAGGAAATTCCACCCATCATCGCGCCGCATGTACACCTCGAAAACCAGTATTGATACGCGCTTGACGGAAGGCTATCAACCCGACCCGGCCTGGCGCGGTCGCCTCACCGCCGGCATCGTGACAGTGCTGTTGCTGTATCCCATGTTGCTTGCCAGCGAGTTCCAACCGTGGATATTACTCGACGCGCAAAGCCTGCATGCGACCTGGAACTTCCTCTCTTCCTTCGTGCCCCCTGCACACTCCCGTGAATTTCTGATGTTGATGTTGGGGGCAACTTGGCAGACTGTCGCGATTGCAACTGCCGGGCTGGCACTGGCATTGTTAGCTGCGACTCCCTTGTCATTACTGGCATGCACCAGATTCTCGGTCTCACGCATGGAATCCGGAAAGTTGCGAACTGCAAGTGCCATCATCAGGCAAATTGCACGCTGGATTTTGGTCGCATTGCGCAGTGTGCCCGAATTGGTTTGGGCTCTATTGTTGGTGCGCATCGTGGGGCTGGGCCCCACCGCCGGGGTACTCGCTATCGCGATGACCTATAGCGGCATGTTGGGCAAGGTCTACGCCGAGATTCTTGAATCTTCGGAGTCTTATACTACTCAGGTCTTGCTCAGGAATGGCAGTAGCCGACTGGCCGCATTATTTTATGGCGCCCTACCCGAATCTGCATCCGAACTGATCTCCTACACTACCTACCGTTGGGAATGCGCGATACGCGGCTCGGTGGTGATGGGCTTCGTCGGTGCAGGCGGCATAGGTCAACGCATGGATGAGTCGATGAAAATGCTGGCTGGCGACGAAGTCTCTACGATGCTCATCATCTTCGTGCTGTTGGTCGCCTGTGCGGACATGGTCAGTGGTTTCTTGCGCAAAAGCCTCGGCTGATATGCGACAACTCCCCACTCCGCCCCCCTTGATACGCCCTGCCACCGCAGCCCTGGTGGCAGGCTTACTACTATTGATCGTGGCGAGTTTCTGTAGTTTAAACATGCAATGGGCCGCGTTATTCGGTTCAGATGCAATACGTTCCAGCGCCGAGTTCATGGCAGGATTTGCACCACCTGACCTGTCCGGAAAATTCCTAGGCAAAATCGCGCAGGGTACGTTGGAGACCCTATCCATGTCTGCGCTGGGCACGGGTATCGCGTTCATCTTCGGGCTTGCGCTCGCGCTGCCCGCGAGTGGCCGCTTCGGCGGTATGGCACGTAGCAGCTTGCGCTTAGTATTGAATGTAATGCGTTCCATCCCCGAATTAGTGTGGGCGGTAATTATGTTGATCGCCGCCGGACTGGGTCCTTTCGCCGGTACGATTGCACTGGCGTTGCACACAACCGGAGTGCTGGGGCGCTTATTCGCGGATGCGCTAGAGAACCAATCACCTGAGGCCGAAGCGGCTTTACGTACCAATGGTGCCAGTCCCATGAGCGCGTTTTGCTATGCGGCCTTGCCACAAGTGTTGCCGCAATTGATGTCCTACACACTTTACCGCTGGGAGAACAATATTCGCGCCGCTGCGATCTTGGGCGTTGTCGGTGCGGGTGGTTTGGGTCAACTACTCAAATATCATCTGTCGCTATTCCATATGCAACAGGCAGCGAGTGTCATCATTGCGATATTGTTGATGATAGCGGCGGTGGATGCGATGAGCTTCCGGTTGAGACGCATACTGACTTAAACGCTGCACTCAGGCCTGCCACACGCCAAAACCCGCACTGCGCAAATCTATACCGATCTCAATCTCGGTATCGCATGCCTCGCCGTAGAACATGGGATTGAAGGCCTCATACAGATCGGGCAATAAACGCAGACCGTACTTGAACACATAGCTGTTGGACTGTATACCAGCCTTGTGTTTATCGAAACGCAGGTCGGGATCCAACCCCGTCATACCCACATATACGCATGGTTTGCCGGAGATGTAGCCCGGATTACAGCGCATGAACTTGGCTTCCTTCAAGACCTCTTTGGAAAGCTCGATGACATAGACATTGTGATGATTGCGACGCGCCATGAGACTAGAAGATAGCGCCTATTTTTTAGGTATAAGACGCATCTCGCCGTTGTCCTGCTCGATGCGGAACTGCTGCAATACGTTCATTCCCAACAAGGGTTGGCTCAAATTCGGAACAATCATGGCCGGCACACCCTTAAGCAGGAAAGGGCCGACCTTCAGTCGGTTAATGATACTGGCACACGCATTGCCTGTACCGTTAGCGGTCATCGTGCTGACTTGCTCCTGACAGGACATGTTCGCGGAATACGCAAAATTACGAGGCAATGCAACGACCGATGCCCCGGTATCTACGATAAAGTTAAGCGACTTGCCGTTGATTAGACCCTCCACAAAATAGTGCCCATTGCTTTGCTGACGCAGGACCAACATACGTTGTTCCACCGGTTTGCCAGCCTCCTCTGGATCCACTGTGAGTTGCGCTGAAGTCGCCCAAACAGACACTGGCACATCACCCTGCGCACATGGCGCAGACTGGTACAGGGTTCTGCCTTGCACATCTTTGCATTTGTGTACCACCTCGGCACAAACTGGAGTGGACGCCAACAGGAGCGCCAAGACACTCACTAACTTTTTCATCTCGACTCCTGCAATGAACTCATTACTTCTTCAATTGCATCGCTTGTTGATGGTAGCGATAGGTCTCTTCTGATTTTCCCAAGCGCTCCGCCAGCGTGGCAAGTGCAATGTACGCCGCATGACTGGGCATCACGCTGATACTGGCATCCAGATAATTCTGCGCCTTTCCCCACAACTTTTGATGCAAACAAAGCTTGCCCAGTGCGAGCAGCAAGCCCGCATCTTCCCTGTGTTGGAGCAGCCATTTTTCAGCCTGTTCTATTTGGGCGATTACCTCGCCGCCCTGACAGTCGCCGTACAGCGTGACCAGCTCGCTATCCCATTGAACATTTAGGCTGTCTGTAAGCAAACGCTGCGCCTCCGCGCAATCGCCATGCGTAATCAAGGCACGTGCAGCGGTCGCGGCAATTTTGCTTCTACGCTTGAATTCCTCAGGGATGCTCCGAAGAAGTTTATTCACCCCTTTTGCATCCTGCGCGCTGCGCAACTCTTCCAGATAAGCTTGTTGGCGCAATTGCGCTGCAACGGTAACATCAATGGCATCCCGTCTTTCCAGTTCCCGCACGATATCCAGCACCCTGTCCCAATGTCCGGCTTGCTGCTGAGCTTTAAGCTCCAACGACAGTGCGCCAAGATGACTGCGCACCCCAGTGGCACGGAGCTTCTCAAGCGCGTCCAAGGCCGCTTCTGGATCACGTTGATCCAGCATGAACTTGGTGGTTGCCATCAGACGCATGGTGGCGTCCCCCATATCTTTGTGCTCAGCCATCGCCAGATATTCGTCACGCTTGTCGAACTCACGCAACTCATGCGCCGAACTCGCCGCCAAAATAGGGTGCAGGGAAGATTTCTCGCCTAACTCCATGGCATGTACAGCCGCACGCTCGGCAGCCGCATAGCGGCCTTCGAAATAAGCATTGAGCGCATCGTTCAACAGTGCTTGGCTCTTCTCATGATCGCGATGTTCACGATAGCGTCGCGCACGCTCGGGCAAGGTCGCAGCCACCATCAGGATGCGGATACGCCATATCCCACAAACATCGCCAGCAGCATCATGCATATGAATAGCGTGAGCGACATATCGACACGATACGGTGGGTAAACAAACATCACATAAGCTGGGCTGTGCGCGCCTATCGTCACGACCACGGCGGCGGCAAACAACAGCAGCAGCCAGAATAAATACCTCATCTTGCCACCTTACCCCTAGTGCTGTTCTCAGCCGCGGCTTCACGGCTCATACGATAGTTACGGACTTGCGCAAGACTGGGATTGATATCGGGCAATTCGATATTGATACTCGCCGCACCTAGCTTCTTGAGACTATCCATCATGTGCTGACCGTTGCCGTTCTTCACGTCGAAATAGTGACGCAACCATTCCTGCACCGTGAGGATCTCTGCTTTGAAGGCAACTTCGTCACGCGAGATCAGATCAACACGCGCCAACAACAAGCGCAGCTTGAGGTTCTCACGCAGGAAAAATTCCTGCTCGGGTGGAAGCAAGGGGAGCTCGGTTTTGCCGGTATTCTGAATACGCACTAGCTGTTTCACTTCTTGCCATATCTCGCGCCACAGTCTTTGCCAACGATTGGGTTCATCTGCGACAGCTTCCGGCGCGACCTCTTTAGCATCGCGTTGTTGATAAATCAGTGGCAGCTCCGCAGCGGCAGAGATCAGCGTATCGAGTTGAAAACTTAGACTGGCGACATCCACATTAGGTAAAGCGCGCAACTTATCCATATCCTGCGCTATCGCCTTGCGCACACCATTCAAAGCAGGGCGGTTCAAACGTTGCAAGCGTGCATCAGCAGTCTGCATGGCAATCAAGGCTGCCTTTACATTGGCGGACAGCTGTAATTGCTGACTTGCGACGAGCAACAGTTGTTCGATCTCTGCCAGCACCATCTCATCACGGCTGCTGGAAAGATCGTTATACAAATCCTCCAATGCGCTACGCTGCGCTTGTGTCTCGGCATAGCGAGTTTCCAGCAACGTCAACTTGGCGGCGAGTTCGCGCGAATCTTCCTGAGCTTTGGAGAGCATCAAGCTATTGGCTTTGTTGCTTCCATCCATTTCGGCGATTTTTTTGGCGAGCTGTTCTTGCATCACGTTTATATCGTGATGCGCTGCCAGCCACTGCCACACGAATACAGCCACCAAGACAGCCAGTGTCAGCTGGGTCAGGCTGAGTTGAGCCAATTTGTTGCCTATACTGGATTTGACGGGTAAAGCTTCTGTCTGTGATTCACTCATGTTGCACCTCTCATGTTGCACCTCTCATGTTGCGCCATGCTATCAGACTTGCCAGTAAGCCATCGTCACCCGCCGCTGTATGTACGATGTCTTGCCATCCCAACTGGCTGGCGTTTGCTGCAATACGCGCATGCGGCACGAACAATGGCAGGGACTTCCAGACCACTGCATTCCCTATCATGTCGCCCAGATGCGCCAAGGCTTCGCTACTGGTTACGGTGATGACATCGGGGTTGCACTGTTCCAAATCCGACAGACTATTAGTGGGTTTGCTGCGCTGATAGCAGGTCGCATACTCGACACTGGCACCACGCGCCTTGAGGGTATCTCCGAGTAACTCACGACCGCCGTCACCCCTTAATATCAACACTCGTTTGCCCGTCATGTCAGCCAGCTCCGGCAGCGCCAACAAACCCTCGCTATCGTAACGTTCAGCGGGCGCGATGACAGAAGTGACACCCGCCTCACGCAACGCTCTGGCACTGCCCTGTCCGATGGTCGCGACCAAGGGTGGCAAGTCAGCATGCACTGCAGTGATTGCAGCCATACCATATTGCACTGCATTGGGACTGATAAAGATGGCCAAATCGAATCGCTGCGCCAATTGTTGATGCAAATGTGTGACGTCCGCAACGGGCGCGATATCCAGCAAAGGGAACAGGATGGCCTTGCCGCCAGCTTGCTGTATGGCGAGGGCCAGCGAACCCGCTTGATCGCGAGGCCGCGTGACCAACACTTTCAAACCTGCTAGCTGCAAGGCATCCATGATCTTGCGCGGCTTATCTGGGAAAAAGAATTAGAGGGCGAGTGCAGCCAAAATCTCGCCTGCACCCTGAGCCAACAAATCGGCAGCAATCTGGTTACCCAAAACTTCAGGCTGCGCCAATGAGCCTGTCGCTTCGGCACGCAGCATCTTCTTGCCATCAGGACTGGCAACGAAACCGCGCATCCGCAGCTTGCCGTTCTGCACCTCCGCGAAACCACCCAGCGGCACTTGACAACTACCTGCCAAGGCACGGCTCATGGCACGCTCCGCCAGCACGCTGGCGGCAGTATCACTGTGATGCAGTGCTTGCAAACAGGCGATGACATCGGCACGGTCGGCACGACATTCGATACCCAATGCTCCCTGACCTACTGCGGGAAGGCTGTCTTCACTGCTGATGACATTGCGGATACGCGCAGCCAGACCGAGGCGCTTCAGACCGGCGGCCGCCAGAATGATGGCAGCATATTGGCCTTCGTCCAGCTTACGCAAACGCGTTTGCACGTTGCCGCGCAAAGGTTGAATATCCAGATGCGGAAAACGTGCGCGCAACTGACTTTCGCGACGCAGGCTGGAGGTCCCTACCACGCTACCGGCGGGCAATGCTGCCAGATTCTCGTAGTCGTTGGAGACAAAAGCATCGAGCGGGTCTTCACGTTCGCCAATTGCCGCAAGCACGAATCCGTCGGGCAGATTCATTGGGACATCTTTCAAAGAATGCACCGCCAAATCAGCTCTGCCGTCTTCTAAAGCGGTCTCCAGCTCCTTAACGAACAAGCCTTTTCCACCTATCTTAGATAGCGTGACATCAAGAATCTGATCGCCTTGTGTGGTCATGCCGAGGATGCTGACCTCTGTTTGTGGATATAATGCACGCAGCCTGTCTCGAATATATTGTGCTTGCCACATAGCTAAAGCGCTTTCGCGTGAAGCGATGACCAATCGGGACGGGGGGGTTGTAAAGACCTGACTCATAACACTTCCTGAATTATTAATTTGCGCCGCATTCTAGCATAGGGTGTGACGCGCTTTTGCCCCGAGAACGTGATGAACTTGATTTCCACCACTACCGACATTTCCTCTAAAGACCAACCACTGCGTGAAGACGTGCGCTTGCTGGGTCGCATCCTGGGCGACACTTTGCTTGAACAGGAAGGGTCGGCCTCATATGATCTCATCGAGAATGTACGTCGTGCGGCTGTGCGCTTCCGCAAGACACAGGATGACCGCGACCGTGTGCAATTGGAAAAGACCTTGGACGCTTTGTCTCCTAGCGATACGCTGGTCGTCGTCCGTGCCTTCAGTTATTTTTCCCAATTATCTAACATTGCGGAAGACTTGCATCACAATCGTCGTCACCGCGCACATTTAAAAGCCGAGTCCACTCCCAAGGACGGCAGCCTGCTGCTTGCGCTTGACCGTATGGAAGCACATCAAACTAGCAAAAAGTCACTACAGTCCTTCTTGGACAGCGCGATTATCTCACCGGTACTCACAGCTCATCCGACTGAAGTACAGCGCAAGAGTATCCTTGATTGCCAACTGATTATCGCCAGCCTTCTGTCGCAGCGCGACCGCGTCGACATGACGCCGGATGAGTTTGCAGAGAACGAAGACGCACTACGTCGTTTCATCCTCATCTTGTGGCAGACCCGCATGTTGCGCACCGCCAAATTGACCGTGAACGATGAGATCAAAAATGGTCTGGAATTCTATCGTTATACCTTCCTCAACGAGATCCCAAAGATCTACGCCAGCTTAGAGAAGCAACTTGAAGCTCGCTTCGACAAAGATATCAAAGTGCCGCCGTTATTGCGCGTGGGCAGCTGGATCGGTGGCGACCGTGACGGCAATCCCTTTGTCACTCATGAAGTAATGGAAGACGCGCTGAAGCAGCAATCCTCTTTAGCCCTCGATCATTATTTGAGTGAAGTACATACTCTGGGTACGCGCTTGAGCCTGACCGCACGCCTGACCGATATTAGCCCAGCGCTGTCTGCACTCGCGGATGGGTCGCCCGACAAGGCGACTCACCGCATGGACGAGCCCTATCGTCGCGCGCTGATCTTGATTTACTCCCGCTTATACGCATCCAGCAAAATGTTGGGTAATGAGATCACCCAGCGCGAACCAATGGATAACGATGCACAGCCCTACGCATCACCGGAAGAATTCATCGCCGATCTGAATGTCCTGATCGACTCTTTATTCAGCCATGGCGCGGTCTATCTGGCTCGCGGCAGACTGGCGAACCTGCGTCGCGCAGTTGAAGTATTTGGTTTCCATCTGGCACCACTGGATATGCGCCAACACAGCGCCATCATAGAGCAGACAGTTAGCGAGCTGCTGGGCCAGGGTGAGGCTTACAGCGCACTCTCTGAAACATCGAAGCGTACCGTACTCCTAGATGCGCTGAAGTCAGGCAAGACGCTATTGGGTGAATTAGATAGCTACAGTGACGTCGCCCAAAGCGAATTGCGCATCATGCAAACTGCAGCCAAGATTCATCAGTGTTATGGCCGCAACGCGCTGCCTAACCACATCATCTCCAAAACTGATGCAGTCAGCGATATGCTCGAACTGGCACTGATGATGCAACAAGTCGCGCTGCTGGAACACGGCGTGAAGCCCACACTGCATATCAACATCATTCCGCTATTTGAGACCATAGAGGACTTGCGCAGTTGCGGCCCTATCATGGACGAGTTGTTCTCCATCCCTTATTACCGCGATCTACTCAAGAGCCGTAACAACACCCAAGAGGTGATGCTGGGATACTCTGATAGCAACAAGGATGGCGGCTACCTCACTGCCAACTGGGAACTGTACAAGGCAGAGCTGGTGCTGGTGGATGTGTTCGCAAAACACGGCATAGAGTTGCGCCTCTTCCATGGCCGTGGCGGCACAGTGGGTCGCGGTGGCGGTCCTAGCTACGACGCTATTCTTGCGCAGCCACCAGGCAGCGTGAATGGCCAGATCCGCATCACCGAGCAAGGTGAGGTGATCTCCAGCAAATATTCAAATCCCGAAATCGGCAGACGCAATCTTGAAACCATGATTGCGGCCACCATGGAAGCGACGCTGCTGCATCACCACGGTGCAGACAGTGCGATGCCCGAGTATCACCGCATCATGGAGGAACTCAGCCAGAGTGCTTTTGCGGCTTACCGCAAGCTGGTCTATGAGACACCCGGCTTCACCGAGTATTTCTTCAATGCGACGCCAATACGCGAGATTGCAGAATTGAATATCGGTAGCCGCCCTTCTGCGCGCAAGGCCTCCAATCGTATCGAGGACCTGCGTGCCATCCCTTGGGTATTTAGCTGGGGACTGACCCGAACTTTGCTGCCGGGCTGGATGGGTTTTGGTAGCGCGGTGAAGCAATTCATCGCCAAGGAAGGCGATGCGGGTCTGGCGCAGTTGCAAGCTATGTATAAAAACTGGCCTTTCTTCCGTGGCCTGATGTCCAACATGGACATGGTGCTATCCAAGACCGACATGGGTATCGCAGAAAGTTACTCGGAGTTGGTTGAAGACGTTGAATTGCGTGAACGTATTTTTGGTGCGATTAATTCCGCATGGGAAGAAACCATTGAGATGATGTTCGCAGTCACTGGCAAAAAGGCACTACTGCAAGACAACCCCGCGTTCGCCCGCAGCTTAACGACACGTATGCCCTACATAGACCCACTCAATCACTTGCAAGTTGCTCTGTTGCTGCGTCATCGTGCCGGCGACAACGACGAAAAAGTCAAACGTGCTATACATCTGACCATCAACGGTATTGCAACCGGCTTGAGAAATAGCGGTTAAGACCGGATAGCAGTCGGCAGACGTAAGTTGTTGGGTACAAAACACAGGCTGCAAAAAGAAACGGGTTCGATGACTTATCGAACCCGTTTCTTTGTGTAACTTGAAACCCGCGCAGCGACATCGCCAACTAACGACTAGCTCCTGTAGCTCGCATTGATCTTCACATAATCATATGAAAAGTCGCAAGTCCACAGCGTCGTATCTACGCTACCGCGATTCAGTACCACGCGTATGGTGATATCACTCTGCTGCATCACGCGTTGACCATCTTCTTCCTGATAACTAGCTGCACGTCCACCGTGTTCTGCCACCAGCACATCATCCAGATAAAGTTCCAATTTGGACACATCCAAATCGCTCACACCCGCATAACCGATTGCCGCCAAAATGCGGCCCAGATTTGGATCTGAGGCAAAGAACGCAGTTTTGACCAGCGGTGAGTGTGCGATGGCATAACCTATTTTTTTGCATTCAGCTTCGTCTTCGCCACCTTCCAAATTAATCGTGATGAACTTGGTCGCACCTTCACCATCACGCACGATAGCTTGCGCGAGAAACAAAGCGACCTCGCTCACCGCACCCAACAAAGTCTCATATGCACTACTTTCAGCCCTGGTGATCTCGACCATGCCCGACTTGCCGGTGGCAATCAACATCAGCGCATCGTTGGTCGAGGTGTCGCCATCGACCGTGATGCAGTTGAAAGAACGGTTACATGCACTGCTGACCATCTGCTGCAATAACGGCTGACTAATGGCTGCATCTGTCGCGATATAACCCAGCATGGTAGCCATATTGGGATGAATCATGCCGGAACCCTTGGCGATGCCTGTGATTGTGACCTGCACACCGTCTATAAGGATTTGTTTAGAGATCGCCTTGGCCACGATATCAGTCGTCATAATGGCATGTGCGGCGTCGTACCAATTGTTTTCCTTGGCGTTCGCCACTGCCGCTGGCAGACCCGCCGCAATCTTTGCTAGAGGCAGTGGCTCCATGATCACACCGGTGGAATAAGGAAGGATCTGTTCCGGCTTGCAGCCCATTACACCCGCCAGTGCGGCGCAAGTAGCACGCGCATCGGCCATGCCTAACTCGCCCGTTCCTGCGTTTGCATTGCCAGTATTGATCACCAAAGCACGTATTCCAGATGAACTGGCAAGATGCTCTTTGGCAACCGTGACCGGTGCGGCACAGAAACGATTGGTGGTAAATACACCCGCAACGCGCGTACCTGCGCTGAGTTGCATCACCAGCAGGTCTTTACGTTCGGCGCGCTTGATACCTGCGCAGGCAACACCCAAGGAAACGCCCGCAACGGGCAACAGTTGTGCCGCAACGGGCGATGTCAGATTCACAGGCATGTGGTTTTTCCTAGACTAAATGTGTACGTCCCGAGACCAGCCCGGGACGCGAGAGTATGGCTAATGCGTTATTGCCTAGTAACGACCTTTGGAACCAAAGATGTAGTTACTCATTTCCACAGCCTGCATATTCATGCGACGAACAATGCCGTGCACATTGCGTACCACGCCGCGCATTACGCGATACATGATCATAGGGTGACTGTTAATCAGAGATTCGAAGCGCTTGCGCTCTAGGCTCAGCACTTGAGTCTCACCCATTGCAAACAATGTCGCACTGATTTGTGATGCTGCACCGCCCGCAAAAGTGATGATGCCGGCAAGATCGCCCGGACGCAGCACATGGATGTTCGAGGTTTCTCCACTGTTCTGGATCTTTACCTCGATCTCACCCTTTGCCAAGATAAACAGATTGTCGTGACCTTCATCGCCGGGCTTGGTGATCTGCTCACCAGCGCTGTATGACTTCACCTCAAACAGACTCGCCAAAATCTGCACTTCTGCGTCGCTCAATTCTTCCGTAATCGTTGAAGTGCGCAGCGTATCAATCACTAATGACATCACAATCTCCCTTATCAATTAACTTAATTTGCCATGACACTGCTTATACTTTTTCCCCGAACCGCATGGGCATGGATCATTGCGGCCGATTTTTTCTCCTGCTCTGACAAACGGTGCCGCCTCGCTTTCCGCTGTCTGAGCCAGCGCTTCGTCATAGTCGGCGTGATGATACTGTACATTTTCAGGCGCGGGGGCGGCTTCTACTTGTGATACATCTTCTTCGCTGCGCACTTGCACGCGCATTAATACTTGAGTCACTTCGAACTTGATTGCTTCCAACATGGATGCAAACAGTTCGAAGGCTTCGCGCTTGTATTCTTGTTTGGGGTTCTTCTGCGCATAACCGCGCAGATGTATGCCCTGACGCAAGTGATCCAATGCCGAAAGATGCTCACGCCAGTGTTGGTCAAGACTCTGCAGCATGATGGCGCGTTCGTAGTGATGGATGTTCTCTTGACCGACCAAATCGACTTTCGCCTGATAGGTTGCACGAGCATGTTCCCGAATACGTTCAGCAACACCTGCAAGATCCAGCGTTTTCTCGGTTTCCAGCCATTGCGCAACGGCCTGCTCTAGTGCGAAATCGGCTGCCAATGTCTTTTCTAGCGCGGGTGCATCCCATTGCTCTTCCATGCTACCGGGAGGCAAATGAATATCCACGGTATTCTGCAGCACACCGTCGCGCATCGCGGCGATGGTCTCACTGATGTCGCCACTCTCCAGCAACTCTGTACGTTGTTGGTAGATCACCTTACGCTGCTCGTTGGCAACGTCGTCGTATTCCAGAATCTGCTTGCGCATATCGTAGTTGCGCGCCTCGACCTTGCGCTGGGCATTCTCGATTGCGCGTGTCACCCAGCTATGCTCTATGGCCTCACCTTCAGGCAACTTGAACTTATTCATGATCGCAGCAACACGGTCGGAAGCAAAGATGCGCAGCAATGGATCTTCCAAGGACAGGAAGAAACGGCTAGAGCCAGGATCACCCTGACGACCGGCACGACCGCGTAACTGATTGTCCACACGACGTGATTCGTGGCGCTCAGTACCGATGATGTGCAAACCGCCACTGGCCAGCACTTGCTCGTGTATAGGCAACCATTCGTTCTTCATGTCGGCGATGCGTTGCAATTTCTGCGCCTCATCCAAGTTTGCATCTTCACGCACTTGCTCTAGCTGCTTCTCTATACTGCCGCCCAATACGATATCGGTACCACGACCCGCCATATTGGTGGCGATAGTCACCATCTTGGGGCGTCCTGCTTGGGCGATGATCTCCGCCTCGCGTTCATGCTGCTTGGCGTTCAACACCTGATGCGGCATGTCGATGCGCTTCAAATAGTCTGACAGGAGTTCCGAATTCTCGATTGAGGTCGTTCCCACCAACACCGGCTGACCACGCTCATAGCACTCTTTGATATCCCCGATTACAGCCAGGTATTTTTCTTTGGTAGTAAGGTAAACCTTATCCATCTGATCTTTGCGGATGGTAGGACGATGCGGCGGGATAATGACTGTTTCCAAATCATATATCTGCTGGAACTCATACGCCTCGGTATCGGCCGTACCCGTCATACCGCCCAATTTCTCGTACATGCGGAAGTAGTTCTGGAAAGTGATGGACGCCAGCGTCTGATTCTCTTTCTGAACGACAACCCCTTCTTTGGCTTCAACTGCCTGATGCAAACCATCCGACCAACGACGACCCGACATCAGTCGTCCGGTAAACTCGTCAACGATGATGACTTCGTTGTTCTGCACCACATAGTGCTGGTCACGCAAATAGAGGTTGTGAGCACGCAACGCGGCATACAGGTGGTGTATCAACGAGATGTTGGCTGGATCGTACAAACTCCCACCCTCAGGCAGCAGCCCCGCCCGGCTAAGCAGCTGCTCCGCATGTTCGTGACCTGTTTCACTGAGCAATATCTGCTGACTCTTTTCATCCACGCTGAAATCGCCGGGACTTTCCTCATCGGCCTGGCGATGCAATTGCGGCGCGAGTTGATTCATTAGCGCATAGATCTCTACATCATCTTCTGCCTGTCCAGAAATGATCAACGGGGTGCGTGCTTCGTCGATCAGGATGGAGTCGACTTCATCGACTACCGCAAAATTGAGACCGCGTTGAAAGCGCTCTTCACGCTGCGTCGCCATGTTGTCACGCAGATAATCGAAACCAAATTCGTTATTGGTACCGTAAGTGATATCCGCCGCGTATGCAGCTTGCTTATCGCGCGCATCCATTTGCGACAAAACAACGCCTACCGACAGTCCCAGAAAACGGTACAACTTGCCCATCCAAGCCGCGTCACGACTGGCAAGGTAATCGTTCACAGTCACCACATGCACACCACGTCCGGAAATTGCATTCAGATAACATGGCAGCGTCGACATCAGCGTCTTGCCTTCACCAGTACGCATCTCGGCAATCTTGCCGAAGTGCAACACCATGCCGCCTATCAACTGCACATCATAGTGGCGCATGCCCAGCGATCGCAGACTGGCCTCGCGCACTACGGCAAAGGCTTCCGGCAATAACTGATCGAGTGTTTCGCCCTGCTGGAATCGCTGTTTGAAGTTCTCCGTCTTCTCGCGCAATTCATCATCGCTGAGTTTGTTGAATGTTGCTTCGAGCTTATTGATGGAGATGACGGTAGCGCGATATTGCTTGAGCAATCTGTCGTTACGGCTACCGAAGATGTTTTTTAATACTTTGGAAATCATATTTCGTTTTCTTGGCCACAATTAAAAAAGGCGAGGTATGAATTCACCTCGCCCCAAAATAAAGTCATATAGCTTCAACTCGATGCGTTCTTCAAGAAGCGCACGGGATTTTGGGCGATACCTCTATAACGAATTTCAAAATGCAGATGGTTGCCCGTAGAGCGTCCGGTACTGCCGACTTCGGCGATTTTCTCGCCACGTCTTACTACTTGCCCCACCTTCACCAACAACTTCGAAGCATGGGCATATCGGGTAATAATCTCATTACCGTGATCAATCTCGACCATATTACCATAGCTAGGGTTGATATCGGCGTATGAGACTACGCCACCTGCAGATGCATAGATTGGCGTACCTTCAGGCACCACATAATCCACGCCCTCATGCATCGCACTCAGACCATTAAAGGGATCGACACGCCAGCCGAAATTGGACGAATACCAGCCATCACGCACTGGCGCTACTGAAGGTAGCAATTTTTTACTCAATTGATTTTGCATCAACATAGTCTGCAAAGCAGACATCTTGTCACTGCGGTCGATTAAAACCAATGTCAGGTTCTGCACTTCGCGCGACAAATCGTCGACATTAATCTCTGCACTGGCCGAGGTAACCAAGGGTCCGCCTTGCGGACTAGGTTTATCAAACGAGAACTCTTCTGGTTTCATCCCGGAAATCTTGGCTAAACGCCCGCCCAAAGCGTCCAGACGCTGCATCTGTGATTGCATCTGACCAACCTTGGCCGCCATTCCTTGCAAGCCGGCTTGCACATAAGCCAACTGCCTTTGCTGCTCGGCTTCGCGACCACTGAGCAAGATGGCGCGTGCGGTATCCCCCAGGCTTTCAGGGGCAAAGCGTAACAATACGTTCTGCAACGCACTGGCGAACAGCATCGTCACGACCATCAGTACAAATAGGGCCAACGCAATTTGCTTGCCACCCAAAGTGATACTTCGTGTCTTAGCCCTACCATTTGAAACTATAATGATATTCATGTTCACCTCCCTTATTTGCGCGTAAATCGCCGTGACACTCGCCCTCAAAGACCTCCTGAGCGACAGTACGGAATTCCGTACCATCCTTGGCAAAGCACATGCTCTGCACGCCTTGCAACAACAACTTATACCTCTACTACCTCCCAATCTCGCCCCATATTTTCAAGTTCTGGGTATGGAGTTTGGCACACTGACCATCGCTGCCAGCAATGCCACCGTCGCCGCAAAAATTCGTCAGAACACACCCGAACTCATTGACAAATTTAATAAAATGGGGGCCGAGGTTAACGGAATACGCGTCAAGGTGCAAGTCTCATACCCTCTACCTGCCAGTAAGAATAAAGCTCGGCAGCTAAGTCACACCGCAAAAGAAGACATCAAACAACTCGAAGCGAGTCTGCCTGACTCACCCCTCAAGGATGCTTTACATCGCATGTCCAGCGGAAATAATACGGGTCGCAAATCGTGACTTTATGTCATCTGCATACTGTAAAGAACACTACCTAGCCAACCATCTTCCTTGGTTTTAATTGGGAATTAGCACATACGCCAGTATGATTTCAGGTCGAAAATCATACTGCCCGCAGAAACTCCATACCGCCCATATACGGACGCAACACTTCAGGGATACGCACACTCCCGTCTGCTTGTTGATTGTTTTCCAGAACAGCAACCAGAGTGCGGCCCACGGCGAGACCGGAACCATTCAGGGTATGCAGCAATTCCGGCTTGCCCTGAGCATTTCGGAAGCGCGCTTGCATACGGCGCGCTTGAAAAGCTTCGAAATTGGAGCATGAAGATATTTCACGATACGTGTCTTGCGCAGGCAACCAAACCTCGATGTCATAGGTGGTCGCGGAAGAAAAGCCAATATCTCCCGTGCACAACCTCACCACACGATAATGCAAGCCCAGCTTTTGCAATATTGTTTCGGCGTGGCCGAGCAAGCCTTCCAACGCCTCATAGGATTTTTCGGGATGCACCATTTGCACCAACTCGACTTTATCGAACTGATGCTGACGTATCATGCCGTGCGTATCACGTCCCGCCGACCCTGCCTCAGAGCGAAAGCACGGCGTATGCGCCACGAACTTCATCGGCAGAGCTTCCTGCGGCGTAATCGTGTCGCGCACCATATTGGTCACAGGGACTTCGGCAGTGGGAATGAGGTAGAAATTCTTTTGTTGCCCCTCGAACGAGGTGGCGCCATTGCGCAGAATGCTTTCCACCTCGGCTGCGGTAGGTTCCGGCAACCCAAATGGAACTTTAAACAAATCCTCCTCGAACTTCGGCAACTGCCCGGTACCGCGCATCGACTCCGCATTCACCAAATATGGCACATACACTTCCGTGTAGCCATGCTGATCGGTGTGCGTATCCAACATGAATTGCGCAAGTGCGCGATGCAGCCGCGCCAGCCCGCCTTTAAGCAACGAAAAACGCGCACCCGAGATTTTCGTCGCCGTTTCAAAATCCAAACCGCCGAGACCTTCGCCCAAGCTGACATGGTCTTTCACCGTAAAATCAAAACCGGGTTTAATGCCAAATTTGCGCACTTCCACATTGTCCGCTTCAGATTTTCCGACTGGCACGCTTTCATGCGGCACGTTAGGCAATACGGCAAGGAAGGCATCAAACTCGGCCAACACTTTGGGCAAGGCAGCAGATTCCAGTTGCTTCAATTCGTCGCCCAAGCTCGCCACTTCCGCCATGATGGCAGACACGTCTTCACCCTTGGACTTGGCAAAACCGATTTGCTTGGAAGTCGCATTGCGCTTGGCTTGCAGCTCTTGCGTGCGAACTTGTATCTGCTTGCGCTCGCCTTCCAGTTGCTCGAACTTCGCCGTGTCGAGTGTGTAACCGCGTGTCGCCAAACGTGCGGCGACATTCGCCAAGTCGTTGCGTAAAGTTTGAATATCTAACATTTTTATACCGCTCCAATGTAGGTCGGGTTTTAACCCGAGATGATTATGTTGTCGGGTTAAAACCCGACCTACAATTTTTTCTTTGCGTTTGCATCCAGTTCGCGCAAATGCGCCAACTTCTCGGAAATCTTGGCTTCCAGCCCCCGGTCGGTCGGGAGGTAGAAACTTACCGCAGGCATCGCTTCAGGGAAGTAGTTTTCACCCGCGGCATAACCGCCCGCTTCGTCATGTGCATAACGATAGTCTTTACCGTAATCGAGTTGTTTCATCAATTTGGTCGGTGCATTACGCAGATGCATGGGCACGTCGCGTGAACCATCTTGAGCCACCCAAGCGCGGGCGGCATTATACGCGACATAGCCCGCATTCGACTTGGGCGCGCAAGCCAGATAGAGCGTGGCTTGCGCCAAAGCCAGCTCACCCTCGGGAGAACCCAGCCGTTCATAGGTCAAAGCCGCATCGTTGCATATCTGCAATGCACGCGGATCGGCCAGACCGATGTCTTCCCACGCCATCCGCACGATACGCCTAGCCAGATAGCGCGCATCAGCACCACCGTCGAGCATACGCACCAACCAATACAGGGCAGCATCCGGATTAGAACCGCGCACTGATTTGTGTAACGCCGATATCTGATCGTAGAAGGCTTCACCGCCCTTGTCGAATCTGCGCAGCTTTTGCGCCAAAGTATTATCTAGGAACTCTGCTCCTATACTGGCTACACCCGCAGCACTCGCGGCAGTCTGCAATTGCTCCAACACATTCAGCAAGCGACGCGCATCCCCGTCTGCATAACCGATGATGCGCGCTTTTGCCTCATCGGAAAACTCCAAACCGTCCGCCTGCAGGTCGGGTTTCAACCCGACATCTACACCTTCATCTTTCACAATTTGTCGGGTTGAAACCCGACCTACAAAAAACTGTTGTGCGCGTTCCAACAATTGCCCGAGTTCCGCGTCCGTCAGTGATTGCAACACATATACCTGAGCACGCGACAACAAAGCGTTGTTCAATTCGAAGGATGGATTTTCAGTGGTCGCACCGATGAAAGTGACCAAGCCCTGCTCCACATAAGGCAGGAACGCATCCTGCTGGGATTTATTGAATCTATGCACCTCGTCCACGAACAAGATGGTATGGCGACCACTCTGCTGCAAGGTCTGTTCTGCTTGTGCAATCGCTTCGCGGATATCTTTCACGCCCGACAACACCGCCGACAGCGGCACAAACTCGGCATCGAAGGCCGATGCCATCAGCCGTGCCAGCGTGGTCTTACCCACGCCCGGCGGGCCCCACAAGATCATGGAATGTAACTTGCCTGAAGAGAATGCCAGACGTAGTGGCTTACCCGCCCCCAACAAATGAGACTGCCCGATAACCTCGTCTATATGACGGGGTCGCAAACGTTCTGCCAAAGGTGCGGCGGGCTGCGCAGGCGCGAACAAGTCTTTCAATCAATCACCCAACACATCCGCGCCCGCAGGCGGGGTGAAGTGGAATTGTTGCGCAGAGAATTTGGGGTTGTGCTTCATCTCGCTGAAGCGCAGCACCGTGGTATGCCCAAATGCATCGTTTAGCTCCATCGCCGCAAGGTCCCCCTTGGCATCGAAGCCCATCAATACTTTATCGAAACCACTGTCTTTTGACTTGGGTGTCGCTTGTAACCAGTCATACGTACCATCCCGGCCGACTATTTCCAGCAGATCAAAACTGCGCTCGATCTCGTTATCACCCGATAGCAAGGCTGCCGGACTACTGCCCAGCGCCGCATCCAACTTCTTCACTGTGACTTGGTTTAGATCCGCATCGTACATCCAGAATTTTTTTCCATCGCCAACAATCAGTTGTTCGTAAGGCTTCTTGTAAGTCCAACGAAATTTACCCGGGCGCTGAAACTGCATCACACCAGAGGCGCTCTGTACCCGTTTACCGTTCTGGTCGCGCACTTCCTGTGTGAAGTTCGCCTGTGCAGCATGCGTGGCGGAGACGAATGCCTTGAGCTTGCCTATGGCTGCAGCGTGAACGGCGAAGGGGAGACAGAGGAACAATAAAATGCATAGGAGTTTTTTCATTTTGATGGCTTACTTTTAAATTCAGGATTCAGGATTCAGAAAAACCAATACACCACTCTTAACCGAGTCCTGCATCACGCATCCTGTATCCCACTTTTTATTCGGCTCGATTGGGAGCAATAACTTCGCGATTACCGTTGCTTTGCATCGCCGACACCAAGCCGGCTGCTTCCATCTGCTCAACCAAGCGCGCGGCACGGTTATAACCTATACGCAGATTACGCTGTACCAGCGAGATAGAAGCGCGCTTGGATTTGAGCACAATTTCGACCGCTTGATCGTAGAGCGGATCGGTTTCGGCATCCAGCGATGCTCCACCCTCACCCCCTTCGGCATTTTCATCCGTCGAGTTCAACACACCATCGATGTACTGCGGCTCCCCCTGCGACTTGAGATACTCGATGACGCGATGAACTTCCTGATCAGATACGAATGCGCCATGCAGACGCTGTGGATAACCGCTACCGGGCGGCAGATAGAGCATATCACCTTGTCCCAGCAATGCTTCCGCGCCCATCTGATCGAGTATGGTTCGGGAATCAATTTTGCTTGACACTTGGAAGGACACACGCGTCGGGACGTTGGCCTTGATCAATCCGGTGATAACATCCACCGAGGGGCGCTGTGTGGCGAGCACCAGATGGATACCGCAAGCGCGTGCCTTCTGCGCCAAACGAGCAATCAGTTCTTCAACCTTCTTGCCGACCACCATCATCAAATCAGCCAGCTCATCTATGAACACCACCAATAGCGGCAATTCTTCCAGTGCTTCCGGATTCTCGGGCGTGAGCGTAAATGGATTGGTCAGTGGCTTGCCTTCTTTGATGCCATCACGCACCTTCTGGTTGTAGCCAGCAATATTGCGTACACCGAGTGCCGACATCAATCGATAGCGTTTATCCATATCCTGCACGCACCAATTTAAACCCGCTGCGGCTTGACGCATATCGGTGACTACCGGCGCGATGAGATGGGGTATGCCTTCGTAGACCGACAACTCCAGCATTTTGGGATCTATCAACAGCAGTCGTACTTGTTGCGGCGTCGCTTTGTACAACAACGACAAAATCATCGCATTGATCGCGACCGACTTACCCGACCCAGTCGTACCCGCTACCAACACGTGAGGCATCTTGGCCAAATCGGCGACCACCGGTTTGCCTGAAATATCTTTGCCCATGGCGATAGTGAGCATGGAGCCCATATCGGCATAGACTTGGGAACTCAGTATTTCGGAGAGTTGCACCATCTGACGTTTGGCGTTAGGCAACTCCAGCGCCATAAAGGCTTTGCCCGGTATGGTCTCGACCACACGTATACTCACCACCGAAAGCGCACGTGCCAAGTCTTTGACCAGATTGGTAATCTGACTGCCTTTCACGCCCACCGCAGGATCGATTTCATAGCGCGTGATGACTGGGCCGGGGTAAGCACCAACCACTTTGACTTCCACACCAAAATCCTTGAGCTTGCGTTCTATCAAACGTGAGGTGAACTCCAGCGCATCGGAGGACACAACCTCGACTGGCTTGCCCGCGCTATCCAAGAGATGCAGCGGCGGTAACGGTGAATCCGGTATCTCGGCGAACAGTGGTTTCTGACTCTCCTGCCGCACTCTCTCCGACTTGGGCACGTCCACCACGGCCATCTCGATATGGATGGGCTGATGCTCTTCCACGCGTTTCTTTTCTTCCTGCACTACTGCGCTACGTGCCTGCATGGACTGCGCGCCTATACGTTTGTCTTGACGCGTCTGCCACGTTCTACGCAACCAGATAAAAATCGTTTCCAGACTTGCGCCCAACGCATCGACAAAACGCAACCAGGACAAACCGCTGAACACGCTGAAGCTGGTAACAAGCAGGGCGATCAACAACAGTGTCGCACCCGTAAAACCGAGCAGATGCGTCAATGCATCACCCAACAGTTTGCCGAACACGCCTCCGGGTGCCAGTGGCAGTGATGCTTTCAGTGTGTATAAACGTATCGCTTCCAGCGCACTACTCGACAATATCAACAGCAAGAAACCTATGCTGCTTGCCCAGAGGGTTCGTTTATCAAACACACTGTCTGTGCGTAGGTTTTGATAACCCGCCCAAACGCGCTGCAACATCAACCCCACCCACCACCAGGCAGACACGCCGAACAAGTAGAACAACAAGTCGGAAAGATAGGCCCCCAACACCCCGCCTGGATTAAGCGTTAGCTCGCCAGTACCGGTGTGAGTCCAAGCCGGATCAGCACGGTGATAGCCGAACAATACGACGGCGAGGTAAATAGCACAGGTGACAAACAACAACCAGCGTGACTCACGCAGTAGTGTCAGCAGGCGATTGCCGTTTTGCTCTCTACCGACTGCCGCCATTACGCCGCCCCAAGTAAGCCTAGCTGTTCGGCGACACGGACAGCTTCCATGCGGCTATTCACACGCAAAACCTGATAGACCGCAGCGACGTGGATCTTGACGGTACCTTCGGCCAGATCTACGGCCTTGGCAATCTGCTTGTTGCTCAAACCCTCTGCCAGATGGCCCAGCACTTGCATTTGGCGCGCAGTCAGACCGTATTCGTTGGTATGCAGGCTGCGCTTGTCCAAACAATCCGGTTCGCGTGCTTCCAGCATGACATGATGACGTTGCTGTAGCATCTGCGGTGGCACATACACCCCGCCGGCCAAGACCAGATTCAGGGCACTCAACATGACAGGCGCGGTAGCGCTTTTGCACACAAAGCCCATCGCCCCGTAGCTCATCACCTTCTCCATCTTGTCTCTGCCGTCCTCACCCGAGACGACCACTACGGGAATATGCGGGAAGCGTTGATGGAAAAATTTGATCGAAATCGCACCTTCACTGCCAGGCATATTTAAATCCACCAGCGCAAGATCCAGATCGGAGTTGAGTTCTGCTTGTTTCAGCGCGTCAGGAAAGTTGCTCGCTTCGAAAATTTCTACCTGTTCTTGCAGTTGTTGCAACACATAGCACATGCCCTCACGGAACAGACTGTGATCATCCACCAGTAGTATCTTCATGACTCACTCCCCTTACTCTCGACGCGTCTTTGCACGTGCATCATAACATCCGCATCCTGCTGCGGAATGACCAAACCGAAACAACTCCCCACGCCCAAAGTGGACGTGACACTTACCTGCGCATCCAGCAATAAAGCCAAACGATGAACGATAGCCAATCCCAACCCCAATCCATTGTTACGATCACGCTGGGTGTTGCCGATTTGGTAATACTCTTCGAATATATGCGGCAGATGTTGGGGTGCGATACCCATCCCGCTATCACACACCTCGACCAATAGGCCTGATTCAACAGCACGACAGCGCACCTCTATCGTACCCATCTCCGTATAACGAATCGCATTGAAAATCAGATTGCGCAAGATTCGTTCTACGAGTAACGGATCGCTATATATCCGGCCTTCGCAACGCTGCACTGTCAATGTCAGTTCTTTGTCTCGTGCGGTCCAAAAGAACTCCGACTCAATGCGGTCAAATACCTGGCGTAGCGGGAAGTGCTGGTATTTAGGCAGAACCACGCCCGCATCCAGCCTAGAGATATCCAGCAAGGCGTCAAACATATCACCCAACACCTCTACTGAATTTGATACTTGCGCCATCAAGCGGCCTCCGTGCACGCCCGCCACATGCGGCTTGAGCGCTTCCACAAATAGGGTCAGCGCATGCATAGGCTGGCGTAGATCATGACTGGCCGCAGCGAGGAACTTGGATTTGGAAAGATTGGCCTGCTCGGCACGCAGTTGTGCAGATTCAACCCGCTGATTCTCGGTTCGCAAACGCTGCACCAGCTCCTCTTTTTCCAGGGTGCGTCGCAACGAAATTTCAAAAATATCAGCCAAGGCTTTTCCTGCATTCAGGACATATACCAAGTACACCATCAGCATCAGTGCCAACATGATGTGTGCCGCATCCCAGACCATGGAATTTGAAAGCGTTAACGGTACTATCAATAAAACTTCAAAAATATACAGGGCCGGCGGAAAGACCGGGTTGGTCGTGACCGCACCGGCTGCAACACCAACCACCACACAGATCAGCATCGATTGATAGGCCAGGTCGCCTGGCACGAACAATAACAATCCGCCAGCCCCCCACATGCCACCGACCAACAGCACGAAAATTAACAACCGTCTACGCCATACCTCACACTCCCGCACGGTTCGTGTCTGAGATTTGTATCGATACACATACCACGACTCTATGCCATGCAGGATGAGCAGGCAGGCAGCCCAAGTCAGGAGCACTTCTTGTGCCACCTTCTCCCACATCAAACCAATCAGAAATAGCACCACGATGATGCGCACGATGATCATCAGCGGATAGGTGCGCAATCGCGTGCGTATCTGCTCAGCCCGTATGGGCAAGTTCTCTTCGGTGATATCAAAATAAAGCTGCGATCTCAATTGTCCATGCATCGCCCCACCCCCTTAGGCTTACTAGCCAGTTCGCTCCAGTGCGACATCAGTTCAATGCAATGCAAGCAGCAGCCGTATGTCTTGCGCTAACCATTCTGATCGCTGCCCGTAAGGTGCCAACAATCTCACCTTGCCGTTGCCGTCAATAATGTAAGTACCCGCGCTGTGATCGATGTTGTAACCGGTCTTGCTCGGCTGTTTGGCATAGCTCACCCCAAAGGCTTGCGCTGCTTGTGCCGTGG
This sequence comes from Gallionellaceae bacterium, assembly GCA_027448945.1. Taxonomy (GTDB): domain Bacteria; phylum Pseudomonadota; class Gammaproteobacteria; order Burkholderiales; family Gallionellaceae; genus Gallionella. The sequence continues at coordinate 87,090 of DAIDMQ010000016.1, read as the reverse complement.
CTTGCATATCACCAGACAGACCGATGAAACGCGAGTCGAATGCGGGTACGTATTTGGCCAGCAACTCACGCGTGTCGCGCTCGGGATCGACCGTAACGAACAACACCTGCACCTTGTCGGCATCCTTACCCAGCATACTCATCGCTTGCGCCATGTCTGCCAAAGTGGTCGGACATACATCAGGACAGTGGATGTAACCGAAAAACAGCAAAACGATCTTGCCGCGATAATCAGCCAGACTACGCGACTGATTTTGCGGATCGTTGAGATGAAAATCCGCCTGCGTCAGCTTGCCGCTCACTTCACTGGCGTGGAATGGGGAAGGCAACTTGGGCTCTTCGCAAGCGACCAAAAAAAACATGAGGATCAAAACGATGATGTGACGCAATTCACTTCTCCTAAAATCAATACTGGCAAGCCAGACTGGGCGCGCAAAGAAAATCATCTCGCAGCGGTTTATGCCGCCACATGACAAGCACCTGCCCAACCATTGATGTAGAAGGTGTAGCCGACTTTGATTAGACCATAAATGCCGAAACCAGCAACGATCAATCCTGCCGTCATGCGTACACGCGGCGCTTGCACCAGATGGCGGATACGCTCCCAGAACATGCCGATCAGCAGAAGATTGGGCAGGGTGCCCAATCCAAAGGCCGCCATGATCAGCGCGCCTTGTTGGGCGCTGCCTGACGCAAGTCCGGTCACCAGCACGCTATATACCAAACCGCATGGCAACCAACCCCACAACGCGCCCAGAGCCAAGGCGCGCGGCAATGTGGTGACGGGCAATAGTCGTCGGGTATAGGGCTGTATGCGTTGCCATAAGCCACGTCCCATTCCCTCTATGCGCCGCACTGCGCTCCATATGCCCGCCAGATACAGCCCCAACACAATCAGCATCAAACTGGACAGCGCAAACAACAAATGTTGCACGGGCACTTGATCACGCATCAGCATTCCCGCTTGGCCTATCGCACCCACTAATCCCCCCGCGATCGCATAGCTAGTGATCCGCCCAGTGCTGTATGCAAGATGGAAGGGCCAGCGCGTCTTGTTTGCAGGCAACTGGGTTGTGAACATACCCACGATACTGCCGCACATACCGAGGCAATGCACGCCACCGAGCAGGCCAACCACAAACACCGCATATAGACTGAAATCGCTCATCTACCCTCTTAACGCCACGCCCAACAAACTTATATCCAAAGATGCGACTACACGCTGCACATCGACCTCGGCTTGAAACTGCACCACGCCCAGCATAGGTGCAGCGATACGCTCTTTTAGCGAGGCAATGTTTTCCGCCAATGCACCCATGTCCGCATCGACCACATTCGCCACCCAAGCCCTGCATTCTAAGCCACTGCGCTCGATCTCGCGCAGTGTCAACAGCGCATGATTGAGACATCCCAAACGCATGCCAACCACCAGGATCACAGGCAAGCCCAGTTGGGTTGCCAGCATCGCCGTATCTTCGCTGTCGTTCAAAGGCACGCAGTAGCCGCCTACACCTTCGATGATAACCACATCCGCCACCAGAGCCAGTTGTTGATAACAGTCGATGATGTGCGCAATGGAGATGCTTCTATTTTCACGTGTGGCAGCGATGTGCGGTGCAATGGCAGCGGTAAAGGAGTAAGGATTGGTCAAAGCCAAATCTGAGTGTACCGAACTCGCAGATGCAAGCAGCTTCACATCTTCATTCACGCCATCGGCATCCACCCCGGCTGCCACGGGCTTCATGCCCACCGTGCGTAAACCCTTATCCGCAAAGGCTTGCAGCAGCGCGCAGCTAATCAGCGTTTTGCCCACGCCCGTGTCGGTGCCGGTGATGAAGTAACTCATATCGCCACCCTAAAAAACAGTTCGCGCGGAGGACGCCGAGATTTGCTCACGCTGAATAAATCCCCTCACTCCGCGCCCTCCGCGTGCCATCTTTGCTTTGTACTTATTGTCGTAGTAGCCGCTACTCACAATTTGAAATCCGTTTTGATAATGGCGCGCCCATCCGCCAGTTTTTTTGCCTGGGGTTTCCAAGCATGTCCGTAGATGACTTCATACGTGGCGGGCAACTTGCCGTCCTTGCGCAGGGCTTCGTAATTCTCCACCAGTGACTTCCAAGCCTGCTTGCCCATCAAGCCCTGACTCCGCCCTGCCGTGGCATTGTTCGCGCCTATGGCTTTCAAATCATGCAACACCGAGCGCACATCCTCATAGGTAAGCGTCAGATATTCCATGTCCATCACGGGCTCGGCAAAACCACCGTGGGACAACATGTCGCCTATGTCGTGCATGTCGGCGAAACGATTCAGATGGTTGTGTGTATCCACGCCATGAAAGGCCTGGCGTAGTTCTTTGAGCGTATCGGGGCCAAAGGTACTGAACATCAGCAAGCCATCGACCTTCAACACACGGTGCAGACCGACGATGGTCGCGGGCAGGTCGTTACACCACTGCACCGCCAGATTCGACCAGACCAGTTCCAAACTATTGGATGCGATGGGCAGTGCTTCGACGTCGGCACACAGCATCGCCGCCTGCTGGCTGCTGAATATTTTCTGCCACCATCCCGTCTGTCCGCGTGCGGCCTGCAACATGCCGATGGCGATGTCCAAAGAAATCATTTGTGCACCCGGATATTTAGCCATCAGTTGCCGGGTTCCCCAGCCCGTGCCGCTGCCCGCGTCAAGGATACGTTGCGGTTGCAGCTTGATGTACTCCAATCGCTCCAACATGCGGCTGCATACCTCGCGTTGCAGCACTGCCGCCTCATCGTAGGTGTGCGCCGCTTTGCTGAATGCGTTGCGCATGGCACGTTTATCAATTTCAAATTCATCCATACATGAAGTCTTTTATGTGTTGAACAACGATCTCGGGATGCGACAAAAATGGCGCGTGTGCTGCGCCCTTGATTTCGGCCAAACGTGCATTCGGCATCTTGTTCGCCATGTAAGCCGAGGCGGCTAACGGGGTGAGGGTATCACGCTCCCCCGCGATGATTAATGTGGCCTGTTCAATACCGGCCAATTCCTTGCGCTGATCACTGTCACGCAGAATATCCAAGCCGGCTTGCAGGGCTGCAAAATCAGGTTCGCCGCGACTGAACAATGCCGCACGCAGACTCGCCAGCAACTCACGCTCACCTTCGCTCCCGCGCACTTGCAGTGCCAAGAAGCGGCGCAGTGTCATCGCGTAATTCTCAGTAAGCGCGGCAGCGAATCCGGCCAATATCTCGGCTTCCATCGCGCAATCCCAATCACCTTGGCGTACAAAACATGGTGTGCTTGAGACCAGGATCAAACGCTGGATTTTTTGCGGTTCACGCCTCGCCCAATGCAGTGCGATCTGCCCGCCCAACGACCAACCGCAGAGCTTGACGGGATCGCTAAACTCCGCGCATAACGCTTCCGTGATTGCGTCTAAAGAAAAGGGGGAATGAAGAAGTGAGAGGGGTAACTGCGACTCGGGTGGGGTTCCCTTTCCCCCTCCTTCTTCGCTCTTCTCGTTTTGCCCATCCTCCTTTGACCCTGCACTCTTTCCTGCATTAAACCCGTGCCCCGGCAAGTCGACCACATGCACGCTATTTGTTTCCGCAAGCTTGGCTACGCCCCTGCCCCACATGCCACCATGCATACCCCAGCCATGCAACATGACCAAAGGTTCGCCCTGCCCATAGACCTCAACGTGCAAGCTCATGCAGCGCTCCAATCAGGGCCGATACATCTGCCGCAGTATGCGCAGCAGACAAGGTGATGCGTAATCTTGCCGTGCCTTCAGGTACTGTAGGGGGGCGTATCGCCGCGACCCAGATGCCCCTCGCACGCAATCCCTCGCTCAATGCCAATGCCTGCTTGTTATCGCCTATCAGCAAAGGCTGTATTGCCGTCGCAGAAGGCATCAGCGACCACGGCAAATCGGATAGCCCGCTACGCAGTTGCGCGATGAGTGCTTGCAAATGTGCGCGTCTGTCATCGCCCGCTTTTATCAATCGCAGACTTTCCGAGAGTGCCACCGACAAAGCAGGCGGCGTGGCGGTGGTATAGACATAGCTGCGCGCATGATTCACCAGCGTGTCTATGACGACTTGCTCGGCAGCAACAAACGCGCCAAATACGCCGGCGGCTTTGCCCAAGGTCGCCATATAGATGATCCGGGGTGAGTCGAGATCGGAATGCGCAAGCGAACCGCTGCCTTGCTCGCCCAACACGCCAAAACCATGCGCGTCATCGACCAGCAGCCATGCGTCATAACTTTCACAAAGCGCAAGCAGTTCTGGTAGGGCTGCAATATCACCATCCATGCTGAACACCGCGTCGGTGATGATGAGTTTTCTACCGCTGGTGGCGCACTGCATTTGCGATTCCAACTGCGCCATGTCGTTATGGCGATAACGTTGCACATCGGCACGCGACAACAGCATCGCATCGTTCAATGAGGCATGGTTAAGCTTGTCGGCGAACACCGTATCACCACGTCCGACTAGGGCCTGGACCACGCCCAAATTTGCCATGTAACCAGTGGAGAACAACAGTGCGGCGGGCTTGTGCACGAATTTCGCAAGCTCCCATTCCAATTGCTCGTGCGCAGCGAAATGCCCGCTCACCAAATGTGCCGCTCCGGCGCCTACGCCCCACTGCTCGGCGCCTTTTTGTAGCGCACCCGCGATGCCATCCTCGTTGGCCAGCCCCAGGTAATCATTGCTACAGAAAGCCAGATATGGCTTGCCGTCGACGATGATGCGGGGCGACTGGGGGCTTTCTAGCGTCCGCCGAGTGCGCAACAAACCTGCGGTTGCGCGTTCATCCAGCTCAGTTTGCAGTGCTGCAAAGACCACTAATGTTTGTCCGCAAAGGGGTACATGCCCAGTTTATCAAGCAATGCACGATCGCGTTCTGCTTCAGGATTTCCTGTCGTCAGCAGTTGCTCACCGTAAAAGATAGAGTTCGCACCAGCGAGAAAACACAAAGTTTGCACGGCATCCGACATCTGCTGACGACCCGCCGAGAGACGCACACGCGCAGTCGGCATAGTGATGCGCGCTACCGCGATGGTGCGCACGAAATCCAGAGGATCGAGGTCGGGTTGACCGGCGAGCGGCGTACCCTCCACCTTGACGAGATTGTTGATCGGCACACTCTCGGGATAGGGTTCCATGTTCGCCAGTTGTGCGACCAGCCCCGCGCGTTGCGTGAGGTTTTCGCCCATACCGACGATACCGCCGCTGCATACATGCATACCCGCCTTACGAACGCGATCCAGCGTATCCAGGCGATCTTGATAATCGCGGGTGCTGATGATGTCGCCATAGAATTCAGGCGCAGTATCGATATTGTGGTTGTAGTAATCCAGACCTGCCACACGCAATTGTTCGGTCTGCTGGTCATTCAACATGCCCAGTGTCGCGCATGTCTCCATGCCCAGACCGCGTACTGCCTTGACCATCTCGACCACAGCTTCCATATCTCCTTCGCCAGGTTCGCGCCATGCTGCCCCCATACAGAATCGGTTCGCACCTTGATCCTGTGCAGCTTTAGCCGCGCGCACCACTTCTTCCACTTCCAGCATCTTGCGATTCTCTACGCCGGTATCATGGAAGGCCGATTGCGGGCAATAGCCACAATCCTCCGAACAACCACCCGTTTTGATAGACAACAAGGTAGATAATTGCACTGCATTTGCATCGAAGTGTTCTCTATGCACTTGTTGGGCGCGAAACATCAGATCCGCGAAGGGCAGACTGAACAGGGCTTCAACGTCCTCTACCGGCCAGCGCTTAGGCGCAGTGTCGCGTTTGACAGGACGTATGAATTCTATAGTTTGAGTGTTCATGAAGTTGGCTACCCGATATGATTGAAACAGCGCGGCATCATCCTTGAAAGGACAAGACCTTGTCAATTTTAGCGTCGATTAAACTGAACGCCGGCCTATTATTTAAGCAAGCCATCCCTGTGCAGCCCTGCCTCTTATGCGGAGTCATGAGCGATGCGGGCTTGTGGTGCGAGGACTGCGAGCGCTCGCTCCCATATTTGCGCGGCCCGTCCTGCAGGCATTGCGCGCTGCCTTTGACCAGCGGCGAGATCTGCGGCCACTGTCTGAGCAACCCGCCCAGGTTCGACCGCAGCACAGCGCTTTACGCTTACACCTTCCCCGTCAACAAACTGATACAGCAGCTCAAGTATGGAGACCAACTAGCTTTGGCAGATGCCTTTGCCACTCGCCTAGCACTACGCATTCCCACAGACGAATTACCCGATTGCATCATTCCTATGCCTTTGCATCCCAATAAGCTTAGGCAGCGCGGCTATAACCAAACATTACTATTGGCGCGCAGTTTGTCCAAACGATTGGATATTGCGTTGCTTTCAGATGTATGTAAACGCGTACGTGATACCGCCTCGCAATCCTCGCTGCCCTACAAAGCGCGCGGTAAAAATATGCGCGAGGCTTTTGCCTGCGATGTCTCACTAATGGGTCGCAAGGTTGTATTGGTGGACGATGTATATACCAGCGGAGCCAGCCTGAACGCACTCGCCAAGGCTGCCGCCAATCAGGGCGCAAACCATATAGAGACTTGGGTGGTTGCCAGAACGATACGGCACGGTTGAATCTAGACCATTAATCGTTACAGCTCTTTGAGTCTTTGCTGCACGTATTGTTGCAAATCAGGGCTGAGATTCTTTAAATCAAGTGCATGTTGATAGGCAGACTTGGCATCCTTATTCTGTTTCAGCGCCTGCAATGAGATCGCTTCTCCCATCCACCAAAGTCCATTGCCTGGATTAAGTGTCAATGCGGCCTGATAACGCGTGATTGCCTCTTGATGGCGCTGTAGTCGTTGCATCAACGCAGCCAGGAAGGCCTGATACTCGGGGTGCACGGTGGCGTAAGACAGTGATGACTCCAAAGTCTGCACAGCTTCATTGATCGCACCACGCTCGACTTGCAGTCTGGCTGCCATCATCACAAAACCCAATTTTTCGGGATTAAACCTAACGCCTTCCAATAGGACCTGCTCGGCCTCTGTGTTGCGCTTGCTTTCAATCAGCAACAATACCAAGGCTTGCCGGGCTTTGTCGTGACCCGCATCCAGTGCGAGCGCAGTTTGGTATTCCTGCAAAGCCTCGGAGCTACGCCCCTGCTGCATATAGGCTATGCCCTTCCGGAACGCTGTATCAGCTCTTTGCTGTGTGCTGATTTTCTTTTCTGGTAATCCTTCGCTTGCCGGCAACGGCGCGGGAAGCGCCACCTTATCCGCCTTTGCGACTTTGGATGGATGCTCACGCACCACTTTTGGTTGCGGCAACTTTTCCGCTACTACAGGTTGAGCTATCTCTGTTGCTAGTTTTGATACTGGCTCGCTGAGATCCAGACTTAACTGAAAGACTGGCGCTGTCACCACTGCACTGCTTGCATCTGGTATCGCCACAGCCACCACCGGCTGAGTGAGCCGCCGAATCTCTGCCGTCTCGGCACGGGAAATAAGCGCCGGCACCTTGGTGGTATATCTGACATAGGACCACACCGTTATCGCCGCAATTATTGCGAGCGCCAACAGCCACCAAACCAGTTTGGATGAGCCTCGTGAGATTTGCACCGAACGGACTAAATAATCTTCCGTATCGAGTTGCGCACCACGCTGTTCCATCTGATTCACCATCTGATTGATCAAGCTCATAACAACCCCATCCCCGCGAGCAAAACAGCAATTGCAATTCCTGCTCCCCAAAGCAACCAGTCTCGACCGGCTTCGGGAGTATCTTTGGCGGCTAGTGTTATGTGCTTATAAGCCACTTGCTGGCGCCCTTCGCCATACGCCGACATCATCGCCTTATGGGCGAGAATATTGATGAGCCGGGGAGTGCCCTTGCTGATGCGCTGCAGCTTTAATACTGCGGCCTTGCTGAACAATGTCTCACCTGCGTATCCGGCAACCTTCAGACGATGGCGCAGATAGCGGTCCAACTCATCTTGCTGCAAGCCCATCAACTGATGCTGGAAAGTGATGCGTTGGCGCAACTGACGTATCGCATGCTGGCGCAGGTGTTCATCCAACTCGGGCTGACCGAATAAAACCACTTGTAGCAATTTGCGCTTCTCAGTCTCCAAATTCGTCAACAGCCTCAGCACCTCCAAACTCGCGAGCGGCATGGCTTGCGCTTCATCCAAACACACAATCGCGCGCTGTCCTTTGCGTGCGCATTCCAGCAAGCTGAGGGTGAGCGCCTTGAGCAACTGGTGCTGATCGCTTAGGTTGGTGACATCGACACCGAACTGTTCGGCCATCGCCATCAGCAAACTACGTGGTTCTAAATAGGGATTTGGGATATACGCGATCATGAAACGCGGATCTGATTTGGCTACGGCATTTTCCGTGCCTTGCGTAACCGGCGTGCGTGCCGGATTCAACGCTGCGAGAAACTTGCGACACAACAGTGTCTTCCCGTTGCCCACCTCGCCCGTAATTTTGATAAAACCCTCGCCGTTACGCGCCGCGATCAGCAGCGTATTAAGCGCTTCCTGATAACTGGAGCAGGCGTAAAAGAAACTGGTATCAGGTGTCAGCCCGAAGGGCTGTTCGAGCAAACCAAAATGCTTCAGATACATACTATTGTTGCTTGTGCTGCGATGAGTCGAGGTCATGTAAGCGATCACGACTGCGTGCGATATCTTCAGACCAATCCTTGTCGCTATCAACGATAGTAGTCTTGAGCAAGATCACCAATTCACGTTTTTCGGTACGTTGGTTGGTCTGACCAAACACGCTCTTGGGCAGGCCGGGCAAACCGGAGTTGTCGTCGTAAGTCGCTTGGCGCATCAAACCGCCTATTGCCACGATCTGGCCATCGCGCGAACGTACAATGCTGTCTGTCTCCGAGATAGAACTGGAAGCCAGCGGCAGATTGTATGTGCCGTTGGCCGTACCAAGATTCAGTGACTTATTGACCGTCGTAACAGTGCTCACAGAGGGATGTACATGCAAGATGATTTCGCCGTTTTGATCGATACGCGGCGTAACATCCAGTGCGATACCCGAGAAGAATGGCTGCACCTTGACCGTGGGTGCGGTGCCCGCCACGTTAGCGGTTCCCTGCGTGCCACCTGAAATCTCGGTCACGAAAAACTCGTCCGTGCCGACTTTGAGGACGGCTTTCTGGTTGTTCAAAGTTGCGATACGGGGACTGGACAGCACATGCACATTGCCCTGCGATTCCAAGAAGCTCAACAAGGCTGCAAAATTACTGGTCTGAAAAGCCAGGCCAAACAAGGAGCCCGGCACCTGTCCTGGAACCGCAGTATTGGCCAGATCCGCACCTGGTATAGATGAGAACGCCCCGCCTGCACCCAGCAAGTTAGGTGTCATTTTGGCACCTGCCGCACCCGCCACGCCCGGCGCAAGCACGCCACCTGCGTTGCCTGTGGCTGCCAGTTGTCCGGCACTCAAGCCACTGTTCTGACCTGACTTGAACACACCCCAGTTCACACCCGATTGGTAACCATCGCTTAACTGCACCTCTACAATCTTGGCTTCAAGTATCACTTGACGCTCCACAGATATCTGCGCCGCCTTGAGATAGGCCGCCACGCTATTCAGCTCATCGGGCATCGCACGTATCACAATCACTCCGGAAGTCGGACTGATGACCACACTGCGACCTTTCTCTTCACCTACGATGGTACGAAGCGCGGTATCCAACTCGCCCCAGAAATCTGTGCTGGTCACCGTCATGACTTTGCTGCCATCTTTGCCGCTTTCATTATTGATACTGGCTGAAGTGACCTGCCCCGACGATTTATTCTTGGCGAATTCGATGCGATTAACAGAAGTTGGCAACTGTCCAGTGGTGCTACTGCCTGTGGCCGTATCCGACACCGAGCCGGAGGTCACACGCAAAGATGAAGTACCCGCACGCAAGCCGGTCAGATAATTGACTTGAAATATCCGCGTCTGTAGATCCGCAGACTGGATATAGATGCGACTGCCATCGACCTTGTAGTTATAGCCATAGAGTTCACGCACCGCTTCCAGCGCCTCAAAGACTGTGACATCCTTCAGATTGAGCGTGATACTGCCACTTACATCCGGGTGCAACAGCATACTGTAACGAGTACCCGATACGATGGCCATGAAAACTTGAGCGGCTGGTGTGTTGACGACAGACAGATCGAAACGGTTTTCCAAAGACTTGCTATCTACTTTGGGCATATCCATGGAAATGGACGGTAGTAGTGCGGCACTGACTGCATCCGATTTACCAGGTTGGTCGCTTTGCGCTACCGCCTGATTCATCGTGTTTTCTATCGATTCACCCGCAACATTGCGTTGTGCGGGTGTCGCACAGCCCGAAAGCAGTGTCAGTATGGCGATCAGCCATAACGAGTGTCTCATTTTTTCTCCTTGTTCGTGATTACGGACTGTGCGCTTGCGGGCGCCTGCCCGTCTCTCGATGTTATTACCTTGTCAGCCCGCCTGATCGACACCCTGGGGTAGAGCTTCATTTCCCTGCGACCACCTGAGCCCAGCAGCACCACGCGATCCTCGTGAACCTCGACCAAGCGGGCATCGCCGACTTTGCCTCCCAGCTCCACAGTTTGACCATCTATGATTGCCGCTCGTCTGTTCTTCTTGATGATGATGAGATGCAAACCCTGAGTCTGGCTGACATCATCCAGTGTGGCGCTCCCGACAGCTTCACCTACCTCCAGCGTAGCCGCAGGGCGAGTCGGGTCGCTCAACATCTCCGCAGAAAGTGGCTGCACAACTAACAACAGCAGTAAACCTGCGAATTTGATCATACGGTCAACCATGTCTTATCTAAACTCAAGGTATAAAGTACCAATGTCAACACTGCATCCGGATGTTGCTCCACGACCAAATCCGCTTCTGCCCAGAACATCTGGGTAGGCATACGTTCCAACGCAGAAACATAGTTCAACAGATCCAAATATGTACCGCGCACACTGATCTGTACACCATGTTTGTATATCTGTTTGACTTGTGCATCTGCACTCTCTTGGACGCCCTCCTTGGTGCCGGGCTTATCTATCAACAGACTCACGGGCAATGTCTTCAACGAAACCAGCTGCAGATGTGAGTTCTTACTCAGCACCTGCTCCAATAGATGAGCCATTTTCTCTGGTTCTACCAAGCGGTCGCGACGACCTTTGAGATAGTCTTCCTGATTTCCCAGCAAAATTTTCAGTTCGGCAATGCGTAACCTAAGAGGTGAAGTCGCATCATTTTGCTTTGCAAGCAGCAAAGCTTGTAGCTCAGCCTGCAGTTCTTTATTTTTTTCTTGCTGTTGCTCAATTTGCAAGGACAAGGACTTTTGACGAATGGTCAGTGGATCGAGCAACAGCGAGTTGATGACAGAAATTACAACAAACCCCGCAGCGGCGAACATCATGACCCGCTCGCGTAACGATAAGTCATCCACTTTACCGCCGAACAGTTTCCAGTAGGACTTCATTTCGTTACCTCGCCTGCTTTGCCGGACTGCAAACTGAACGACACATAACGGGGCACAGGCGGTATCTTGCCATCTTTGCTTGCTAAACTCTTGACTTGCTCCATTTCCAAAGTCGCAAAAGTTTTACCCTGCATGCTTTTCTCATGACTCAATCGATTGATGAAGTTAGGCAACAGCTTCCCATCGACGACCGCGCCTTGCAGATTAATCTGTGCGCCATCACCCGTCAGCTTGAAGCCTGTTAACCACAAGCCGGGCACGACCTGCCTAGAAAAAGCTTTCATATATTGAGAATAGCCCAGGGTGTTGCCAATTACACCGGTCTGTAATGTGCTGACCAAGACGCTCTGCTCGGTAAATTTTTTTTCCAGCAGTTGAATCTCATCCTGTAATGCACGGTTGGTTTGCTCCGGAGAAAACTCACTGCGGAATTTCTCCACACGCACCCTGTCAGCCATATAACGCTCATTGTTTTTGATCGCTTGCCGCTCTAAGGTACTTACTTGATAACGCGCATAACCATAGAACAGCAAGGAACCCAAGATGATCAGCGCCAAGGATTGCAACATGGTAAGCAAAGAAAAATACTTTCTTTGCTTCATAAAGATTGGGTTAAACAGATTGACTTGCTGACTCATAGCGCGCGTCTTTCCTGTCTCAATGCGGCACCTATCACCGGTATCGCATTCATCAGGAAGTCCTGATTGCTTAACTCCGCTACCGCACTTGTATCCATGACTTGTGACAGGTCAAGTTGTTCGACCTTTATATCCATCGTCCCGCTCAAGAAGCTGATGAGGCCCGAAGCTGACGGCGCACTCACCAAGAGCCGGCTAATGGGTATATGGTTATATTGGCGATCAAAATAATCCAGCGAGCGCTGCAGTTCCAGTTCGATACGATTCATGGCCTGCGACAACAACTCTTCGTCGACTTCGCATAATTGGTCGACTCCTATCTCTATACGGCGAGACATATACAGCTCCCCACCTGACGAGAAGGTCATCAGACCGCCCTTTTCATCGAATACCAACAAAACGACTGCGCGCTCATTTTGCTCATAGAGCGTGGCGATATTACGCTGCGCGGTTTCACGTATATCGATGACATTCAAATCGAGCTTGGCGCGTTCAAACATCGCGATCTTCTGCTGTATGACGCTATTCTCGGCTGCGATGGCAAAAAGATACGTCATCCTTTCAGCTCCCTGCTTGGGGATCTGCAAGACATCTATCGTGGCATCTTCCACATGGAAACTCAGTGCATCTTTGATCTTCCATCGTATTGCCGTCTTGAGCTCATCAGCAGGCACCACAGGGGCCTCCACCATCAGCATTTGATATTCACCGAAACTCAACAGCGTTGTAATTTGTTTCTTGGGGAAATCAGCATCGCGCGACAAACGCTCCAACACTTCACCACTCATCGCATCTGCAAGATGGAATGAGCAGCGCGTCACTTTTGGTCTAGCGCCCGAAAAATCGACTTGTGCGGTATACGCTCCATTCGCCACGAAATCGCACGCAAACCATCCATCGTCCTGAGCTTTTGTGCCCAACAGTCTGGAAATGGATGGTAATTTCATCATATTCAGGAACTTACTTTAACAATCATTTACTGTCAATTGATTTGAATATGTTTATTGCTATCGCCCGCGTCGCCCGCGATAGATGTAAACATCTTTTCCTTTATAAACACCAAATGTCGCACGTGCAGTTGGATCACTCTGCACACCGGTACCGGCCCAGTCATAGCGCAACCATGTAGGCGCAGCGACGGTCACATCGACGTATCCGGAAACGTTGGGGCGCATTAACACCAAGCCGCCATCGCCTGCGATGAGCATGTTATTCATGGTCGCAGTGACTGCAGTTCCACCTGGCTGCAATACCAACGTAGGCGTAGAAACAGCAGTACAAGTTGCAGCGACATCGTCATCCACGTTAGTCAAATAAGTGCTGCCATCCCAATACTGCGCAAACAGGGGCGCAGGTAGATCTAGTAGCTCAGAACCATAAGCATTTCCCAACCACAACCGTCCAGAACGGATATCCACACTCCCCTCGGTTGCGATAAAGCTCGCCACAGGTATGCTTTTGGACGAAGTCGAACTCACGCCGTCGCCACCTGCCACCTCGGTTGCGGCGACTGTTACCGTCGTAGGTGCCGTCCTCAAAACTGCGAAGCTGTAGGCCGGATTACTAGCGCTCGTACCCAGACTAAAATTCGACACTATAGTCGGCGCTAACGCCCCTACACTGGCAGCATTTTGTGAGTCACTGAGCATCACCGCCTTGGAGTAAGGGGGTTCATAATTTTGCAATATCGTCGTACCCGCAGCATCCTTGGCCTGCACTTCGACCAGAAAGGGTTGTCCAGAGTAGGTGAAAATATCGCACTTATTCGTCGCAACCGTATCAAAGTGATCAGGCACGAAACGGCCAAAATAGGGGGTTGCAGCATGTCCGATATAACACCCGTATTTTCCGCCAACCAGGCTATTGGAAGCATCCAGCGTGCAGTCACCATCCAGGGTATCGATATTTGCAAATGTCGTATCCAAGACACCATCCGCAGCCAATTTGAAATACCCGACTTCGTTATAAGCGAACGTACTGCCACTCGCCACACCTGTTGCCGGATTGGCTGGCGAGAAAACGCCCGTTAACTGTCCGTTTGCCACAGCTCCTGTATGTGCACTAACTTTGGCGATATTGATGGCGGGGGTACCGTCATATCCGGACACTGCGGTTGCAGTCAACGTGAAATTGGCACCCGCTGCCAATACCGGCGTGGCATTCGGATTCGTTCCCGTGGCATCAGCATTCAGATTGGAAGTCACCGTAAAACCGGAAGGGCGGATAGCGAATTTATCTGCCGAGCAGCTCGGCGCGCCCAACCCCGTTACACGGACTTTCGCCTGTTTGACTGCGCCGGCATAGGTGAAATTGACGGTCTTGCGATTCACATTCGGAAAGTTGACATTTTGAGCAGATAATGAAGTTCGTGTTGCGCAGCTTGTACCGGCCAGCGCATCAACCAGCTCCACCGTAACATTTGCATTGTTGTAATTCGCACCCGAAGTCGTTAGTAGATCCAACGAGAAAGGCACGCCCGAGAGCTTGGTATAGATACCCGTAATCAGGGTACCCCCTTGCTCCACCGCATCGATACACACAGAAGATTGGGCGAAGGTCAAACTGCAAGATGTCCCCCCTGCCGTATTCAAGCATGAACTGGCCGCAACCGGCGTTGGGGTAACACTGTTGATGCTAAGGGTGACAGTTTGCGCAGTCGATACCGGTACCGCGACCACCACCTGTCCTGTACCGCCGCTCTGAATGGTAAATGAGGTACTGCCACCGCCTGTCCAAAGCAGGTTGCCCGTTACAGCGGCGCCAGTGAGGTTTTTGGTGCATGCAGCGTCGGCACACGCGCGTATCGTGACTTGCTCTGCGGCACAGGTCAGGCCGGAGCCGTCATGCTCAATTTGAATATGGTGAGGGACGTTTGATGGAACGCTATAAGTCACCGAAATCGGCATGTGATTCACCGACACAGTTCGTTTTTTCGTAGCCTTTGTTGCAAATGCCGCGCCAAAGTTAGCGGCATTGATGTCTGCCGGCGTCCAAGTAGTCCCCCACAAATCCGTTGCCGTACCATGCGGCTCTGCCACATCGACGGTTGTGTAAGTGGTGGCAGTCGAACGATCCACAGTCCCAATCACACCGGCTTTTACCAAGCGCATCGCACCATCCGTAGTACGACTGGTGCGGGAAGACTTGCGCTGCACATTCACCACCACACCCACGATGGTTGCATTCGCAGGAATGGTGAAGCCATAGGCCGAGCATTGCAAATAGTTACTCGTGCCAGTTAGCGTGGTCGTCGCATACAAGGTGTCATTCAAGTTGACATTAGTGGTCGGTGTGGGCGCCCATGAAGATTTTCCTATACCTGTCCACACAGTGTTCACGCAGCTACCGGGATTCATCGTCACCGTAACATTTCCTGTCGGCGGGGGAGTCGTCGTGCAACTATTCAACACACCTGCTGCAGTTGTAATAGTGAAATTTGTCGGGCATGTCGAAGCGATCTTGGCTGCCGTTAGATTAGTCGTACCAGTCACAACGATGTTGCCAGTCAGCGTGACTACAGTCTGCGCGCCTACGGACAGGTTAAAAAATGTAGTGGTGCTGGTGCCGCCGATAGTCTGATTCGTGCCAGTCAGCGCCACTTTGCCGCCGCCAGCAGTGAATGTGCCATTGTTGATGAAGTTGCCGGAGAAGGAAATTGTATTGCCGTTTTTACCCTGCAACGTACCGCCCGCATTGATGGTGATATTAGCGACCGTATTCGTATTTGAATCTGCCTTGATCACAGTACCGCTGGCAATGATGACCGAGCTGCCCGTTGGCGGCTGACCATTATTGCAACCCATCCAGGCACGGCTACTATTCCAGTCTTTGTTGGCAATACTGGTACACGTCACCGCCATCGCATCGGCTGCGAATATCAACGACAATAAAAAAATGAATTTGACGATGTTCTTCATATCTATCCCCTTGCACGACAAGCGCCAGATTATTTTTAATTAATGGCGCGCATTTTATCCTACGAACTTAATTACCCATACTTCAAGAACGGGCTATAGCCACAATCTTACTTCATCTTGCCATTTTGGCCGTTGCCACCTGCTCCACATAGTTGGCGCTACCGGGCAATGCACCTGTTGTTGCAGCAACTGCCGATACGTCGTAGACCCAAATGGTTACGCCGGCTTCATTACTCAGGGTGGCGTTGCAATTAACCGTCACAGGGGAAAATACCGCAAGATTCCCGGCGACTGCCACATTCGCACCTGCCACACATCCACCCCACGCGGCCGGCGCACTGGCAGCCGTTTGCGCAACATGAAATGCGGCCCACTCGATTCCCGCCAATGCCGCCTGATAAGCCCTCGCCCCAACGATATCCATAGTTTGGGACTGATTTTGCGATGTAGAAAGCGTCACGGCAAAAGTGCCCAAGGCAGCAACCACCACCAACAAAAAGATGGCTGAAATCAGGCTGAATCCGCGTTGCATCAATGTCCTCATGGTATGTTATTCACATGTATCTCATGGTAAAGACTGACACTCTCACCACTCACGCTTAGCGTCAGTTGTACCGTCAACAAACCCAAACGCTGATTGTTTGCGCCATAACTGATATTGCACGCACTAACCTTGTCTGCAAGGATCGCGCTCTGCACCCCCGCCAGCGCTATAGGGGGCACAGGTTGCGCGTTTGCGACAAAACCATACTTCCAATAACGCTTGAGTTGCCCTGTCCCCGTCCCGCCAGCATCTGTACCCACGCCCTCACAAGCATAGGTGATGGCCTGCTGCGCGCCATCGACCACATCGAATCGGCGCGACGGTAAGCTGGCAAAAAATGGAAACTGTGTCGCCGTGATCTGCACTATCGTTTGAACCCCCGCCGTACCAGCATAGGCGCGCAGCACACCCGAGGCTGCGCCTGTGTCATAAGGTGGATTACCATCGGATTGCACGCTCCCCAGCACGATCTGATCACCGGCGGCAAAAGTAAGCGGAGGACCGATGATCTCAAAACAACTGTCCGCAACCGTGAAGTCCAAATCATCGCCAGCCAAACCACATCCGCCTGTACCACCCATGGCATCCACACGGTAACGACCACCGTTCGTAGTGGGCAAGAATTCCACGCAATTGGGGCTGCAGCCCAAGGTGCGCAGACTATTTGGTACAGCAGTGCTGATGTCACTCGCCAAACGATACAAAGCCGCATCAGCAATATCAGTCAGTTCGGCACGCCGCGCGACATCCGTATATTGCTGTATAGGTGCTTTAAGGAACACCGCCACGATACCGCCCAATATGCCGGTAATCACGATGACCATGATCAGTTCGACCAGCGAGAATCCCGACTGTGTGGAGCGCACAGATACCTTTGCAAATATTCTCTCAGGGTAGCTCATCAGTATGCCGCCCTATATCCCGAGGCAGTAATCGCCTCTCCGCCAGGCGTTGTCACCGTGACATCAATCATCACCGCACTCGCTGCAGCGATATCACCCAATGCTGTCGGTGTGATTGCCACACTGACGTTGTAGTTCTGTAGCCCCGGTGATGGCGCCATTCCACCAAATGGGTATATCCCGGTTGTTGCATATGTTCCGTAGTCATTGACGATGTGGTATGAAGTGGCACGATTAGCTGTCGTCACGACAGCAGTCGCGCCGGACGCGGAGATGAAATCCTGCAACTCAATCTCTTCCAGCATAGAAGACGCTGCCGCCATCGCCTGCTTACGCAACAATGGGTCTGCGCTGCTCTTGTTGGTAGTGTTCAAAACCAAAGTAATCCCGGCGAGTGCCACACCCACGATCACGATGAACATGATTAATTCGATCAGGCTTGCACCAAGCATGTAGTGCGATCTGCACTGCCTGTTTAGCGCAGAAGGCGTCTCAATGCACATAGCCCGTCTCCGCCTCTATCGTGATAGCCGCATTTGAGCCTGTGATGGATACACTCTGCGCGGTAGCAAAAGAAGGGCGACCCAACACATCGAAATTAAAATTTGCCGGGGTGGAAACAAATCCCACCCCTGACGGTGCATTCAAACTCGCGCTGCCATCAGACATTGAAACAGGCGTTCCACAGGCATTGGTCGTACCCAGACTCAAAGTTAACCCCGTAGCGGTGAAATTCAAACACACAAAACGATGCTGTGCGATGGCAACCTTCTGCGCAAAACGCACACTCGCCTTTACCTGATCGGAAAATCCACGTGATTGGAAGATCGTATTATCAAACAAACGCGGCACGGCAACGGCCCCCAGGATGCCGATGATAACCATCGTCATAACCAGTTCGACCAAGGTAAAACCCACCATTCGTTTCAACATATCTTCTGGAGGAATCCATTTACAAAATCCAAACAAAGAGGGGGAGATTACCCCCCCCTTTATTTACCGTGATGGTAACTTTGCATAGCTATCCGACAAAGCCAACCAAAAGCCACAGCCAAGACATTTGTTATGACACACTCACCATCTACAAGCCGCGTTGTCTAGTTAATGGCAGGAACAGTCGCAACAGCTGACGCCGAAGCAAGAGTATTATCAGTCACAGTGCAAGTTGGACCATTTCCCGTAAAGTTATATCCAGCAGGTGCGCCGCCATCCAATACGCCTGCCGCAATCGTGGTACACGCAACACCAGAAGTAGCGATACCAAAGGTAGTGCCTTTCACCGAACGCTCTGCATAGTTCACAGTACCTCCTGATGACAATGCACCAGCCACACCCTTAACCGCAGCCATTTTCGCATCTGTGGAAAGATCAACAAACTTAGGCAGGGCCGTTGCAGCCAAGATACCCAAAATAACAATCACCATTACCAATTCAATCAATGTAAAACCAGCTTGCTTTTTCATACTTCTCTCCTTTGAATTATTCGGGTCACACCCGCTTACATTTAAAATATTGCCGTTTTCTTAAATTTTTACCCACCCAGCGTGCACGACTATAGTGGCTGGGCTTAACATCTACAAGCAACAGAAAAAACGTCTGACGAACGGTGAGACTAACACGACAAATGTACATTTTCTAGCAAAAATTCAATGTATTCATTCTCAAACCGAAGAAAACACTCGAAGTCATTGTGCGGTTTACCGCCAGTGATATGCCTGAACAGGTTCAAACAAAATTCCGACCAATTCACGCTTGCCATCTTGTTGATTGCTAAATAACGGCTTTTCATACTTCATGGTCACGCGAAAACGTATCCAGTTATTGCCATCTTTGCCGGGCCGAAAATTTTCCTTGTGCCGCACCAAATAAACCATTTCACGGGATTTCAAATCGAATATCCAGTTGCCGGACTCGGCGCTGATGGGTGTGGCATCGTAAAACTCGCCCGCATAATTACGCGGCTGCTTTTGCAAATAGCGCATAGGATTGTCGATTGCCATCGCTGCCAGGTCAGATTCCTGCCCCCTGGTTTGTATTTGTGCAAATTGCAGAACCAAAGCACTTTGCACCGTAGCAACCACTTGCTCCATAGCTGTCCGTTCGGCCAATTCTTGATAGCTGATAAAGCGGTTTAAAAACACCCCGACCAAGACCGACACAATCGAAATGACCAGTATCAACTCGAACAAAGTGAAACCGCGTGACTGACAAACCGGCCTGTAGCTAGCCCCCATCATGAGTGCATTGCCGCTTTGCCCAAATCCCACATTGGCAGGAACACACCCAATGCGAGCACTAGCACCAGGCAACCCAAAGCAACGATGAGGATAGGCTCTATCTTGGCACTTAATCCCTCCACTTCATACTTCACTTCACGCTCATACATATCCGCCACTTCGAACATCAGGCCATCCATGTCGCCCGTCTCTTCACCTACAGAGATCATTTGCAGCACCACCGAATTGAATACCTGCGATGCGACCGCGGTACGCAAGATACTTTCACCGCGCTCTATACCGTCACGCATCTGCTCGATACGGCTGCGCATGAATTCGTTATCCACCACCATACCAACGACATTCATCCCCTGCAAAATAGGCATACCACTCTTGAATGCCAAAGCCATGCTGCGCGAGAAGCGTGCCAAAGTCGCTTTCATGATGATGCTGCCGACCACGGGCAGTCGTAGCTTGTATTTATCCCACTGGAATTGACCATTCGCGGTGCGGATGTAATAGCGAAACCCCACCGCCACAGCAACCACAATCGCAACCATCAGCAACCAATAATTCACCATGAAATTGGAAAATCCGATCAGCAATTTGGTGACCATGGGTAGCTCTGCATGGAAGCCCGCATAGACTTTGGCAAAGGTGGGAATGACGAACAGATTAATAATGACAATGCAATTGCCATCGCCATCACGACGAAGCTGGGATAGCGCATCGCACTGCGTATACGGTCGCGCATGTCGCGCTCGAAATCCAGATAGTCATAGAGCCGGATGAAAGTTTCATCCAACATGCCCGTCATTTCCCCGACTTGCACCATGCTGACATAGAAAGGAGAAAACACTTCCGGGTGCCGTCGAAATGCCGCACTGAGTTCGCGCCCGCTATCCAAACTTTCGCGTATGTCTTGCAGCAATGCCGCGAACTTGGGGTTGGGTGTTGACTCCTGCAAACCTGAAAGGGCACGCAATATAGGCACGCCGGCTTTCAGCAGCGTGTACATCTGGCGACTGAACAACATCAGGTCCAGCGAGGTGATGGGCTTTTCACGTATTTTTTGCAGCCATACTGTGCGGGTTCCGTTGCTTCGCCCACTGCTCGACAACTCAATCTCTACTGGCGTGATGCCTGTATTTAGCAGTTGATCAGCAATCACACTACTGTCACTTCCGTCCAGCAAACCCGTCACCAGATCGCCTCTGTGGTTGCGCCCTTTGTAACTGTAGACCGCCATCCTAATCCTCTATCTGGTTACCGATACGCATCACTTCGCTCACAGTGGTTCGCCCTTGCAGCGCCAGCTCTATCCCATGTGCGAGCAAGGTCTGTCCATGCATATGGTCGGCCGCCACTTGCATGAAGTGACTCGAACTATCATGGGCGGCAGCTTCCACCATCTCACGTCCCATTTCCAGCATTTCATATACGCCCATACGACCGTGGTAACCGGTGCTATTGCAGTGCGAGCATCCTCTGCCATGCAACAAGCCGGCCATGCGAGTTTCTGTCACGCCCTCGGCCTTCAGCCATTCGGCTTCCTGCGGGGTGGGCTCATGTTGCACACTGCAGCTTTGGCATACGCGACGCAACAACCTTTGCGCAATGATGGCCTGCACAGAAGAAGCGACCATGAACCGTGGCGTCCCCATATCGACCAATCTGAACAAGGTACCAGCCGCATCACGTGTATGCAGTGTGGAAAACACCAAGTGACCCGTCATCGCCGCACGCAGACCGATCTGCGCCGTCTCTGCGTCACGCATCTCACCAACCAGAATCACATCGGGATCTTGACGCAGGGCCGAGCGCAGTACACGCGCAAAAGTCAGATCTATCTTTTCATTGACCTGCACTTGGTTGATACCCGACAAGCGATATTCGACCGGGTCTTCTACCGTGATGATTTTTTGATCGATCGAATTGATTTCAGCCAGTGCGGCATAGAGCGTCGTGGTTTTTCCGCTACCCGTCGGCCCGGTCACCAACACCATGCCATTGCTACGCCGTATGATTTCGCGAAAACGTTTCAGCATCGCTTCTGGCATACCCAATTCGGACAAAGAGACCATGCCCCCATCCTGACGCAATAGACGCATCACCACGGTTTCACCATGTTGAGTGGGACAAGTTGCAATACGCACATCTACGCCTTGCTCACGAACGCGCACATGAAATCGACCATCTTGCGGGAGGCGCTTTTCCGAGATATCCAAGCCGGACATCAACTTGAGCCTTAACACCAGTGCGGGTCCTATCTTGTTATCAGCCTCCATCTGCAGGTGCAATACGCCATCTATACGAAAACGCACCACCAACCGCCCTTCTTGCGGCTCTATATGGATATCGGATGCGCGTATCTGGGTCGCATCATCGAACATGGTTTGCAGCAACTTCACGACCGGAACTTCTTCAGAGCCCACACCATCACTGAGCGCACCAAAATCTATATACGAATCTCCCAGCTCAGCACTCAACTGTGTCGCCAGACCGGTGATCTCTTCGGTACGCCTATAAGCCCTATCTATGCTTTCCAGCAATTGGCCTTCATTGACCACCGCGATATCGATGTCACGCTTCAGATACCGGGAGATCTCATCAAACGCAAACAAATCGGTGGGATCAGCCATCCCAACCAGCAACTGTTTACCGCGAGGTTCCAACACCAGCGCCCTGAATCGCCGCGCCAGATTTTCTGACAACAAGCGCGCATGCTCGATATTGATGTTGTAATACTTGAGATTCACATATGGGATGTTGAGTTGTTTGGCCAAGGCTTCAGAAATTTGATCCTCGGTTACAAAACCGTTATCGACTAACACGCGCCCCAGGCGGCGACCGCTACGCTTCTGCTGATCGAGCGCAAACATCAGTTGCTCTTGTGTAAGCAACTTCTGGACTACCAGCAAATCTCCCAAGCGTATTTTTTCCGGACGCGCCATATCTCAACCTCGTTTACTTGTTGTATTTGTACAGTGGTGCAGGAAGTTAATCGTTTTTATCCGTGCTGACAACACTTTCCGCCATCGGCATCGGATAGCAACATTCGGGGCAAGTGACAATTGGAATGCAGTTGCCTATGAACAGGGATGGTAAGAAATTACGGCGGTCAATGACGGATGCTCATGTGCATCACTTCATTCACTGTGGTCTGCCCCCTCTTAAGCAAGTCGAGCGCCTGATCCAGCATTTTGTGACCATGCATTTGCTGCGCTGCCTCTTTCAAGAAAGGTCCTGGTGCATCGTGGGCGGCGGCCTCGACCAACGTGGCTTTCATTTCCAGCATCTCGAATACAGCGATACGGCCCAGGTATCCGCTACTCTGACATTTTCCACAACCGTGTCCGCGACGCAGCCCGGCAACAATCTGTCCGGACGAGATCATTTCTGATTTCAACCAGGCACTTTCTTGACTATTCGCCACGTAGGGTTCGCTGCAATGAGGACAGATACGCCTCAACAGTCTTTGCGCAATCACAACCTGCACCGAGGATGCGACCATAAATGCCGGCACACCCAATTCGGAAAAATGAAACAAGGCGGTAGCCGCGTCGTTGCTACTCAAGCTTGCAAGCACCACGCGCTGTTCCATCGCCGTCTTGATCGTCAAGCGTGCAACTTGCTTGTCGTGGATACTGCTCAACATCAGCACATCCGGATCCTGAACCGCAGCGGCCTGCAATGCGGACAAATAGTCAAATCCCGCATCTCTATCGACCTGAATCTGATTCACCCCTGTAATTTGATGCTCGACCAGATCTTCCACGCTGAATATTTTTTTACTGACCTTGTCGACCTCGGTGAGAACCGCATACATCGTCGTCGTTATGCCCGCATCTGGCGGCGCAACAAACAACACCATTCCCTTTCCATACTCTATGATTTCGCGCAGCCTGATCAGCATATTTTCGGGCATACCCAGACTATCCAGAGTCGCTCTTTGCCGGTTCTGGTAAGTTAGGTGCATCACGATCGACTCGCCCTTCTTGACCGGGCAGGACACCAGATTCACCAAAAGTCCCTGATCATCAACGTGCGTCCTGAAACTGCCTGACTGTGGCAGATATTTTTCAGCGATATCCAACTCTGCCATCAACTTGAGCCGCAACACCACTGCCTCCGTCGGCGGGTAACCCAGATCGATATGCGCATGCAACATACCGTCTATCCTAAGTCGGCAGACCACCGCCTCTTTTGTCAATTCGATATGGATGTCCGAGGCGCGCACTTGCATGGCGGTATTAAACAGTGCCTGTATCTGCTTGGTGACGGAAACCTCTGGAGCAGCGGCCTCACCCGAAGCAACCACATGTCCAGCCTGCAGTCCGCTATTCACACGCGTATACATTTGCCCACCGATCTCGTTGGTGTGCCTGTAGCCGCGATCGATGCTTTCCAGTACCTGACCTTCAGTGACTACTACCAAATCCACTTCGCACTTCAATATGCGTTTGATTTCTTCAAAGCCCGCAGCATCAGTTGGATCAGCCATACCGACACGCAGCCTATCTTCAACCGCATCCAACACGATGGCACGATATCGACGCGCCTGCTCCTCGGGGATACGCTTGAGCAACTCCGGATTCAAATTGAAGCGCTTTAGGTTGATATAGGGAATATTGAAAAGCTTGGCCAGGGTTTCTGATATCTGCTCCTCGTTGACAAATCCATTTTCAACCAGTAAGCGCCCCAACCTCCGCCCACTGCTCTGCTGCTGCATAAGGGCTTGATCCAACTGCTGTTGCGAGATCAGATTCGCATTCACCAGCAAATCACCTAAGCGGACTTTCTCCGGACGCCCCATAATTCCCCCTCGCTCTAAATTGTGCTTCAGCTGATTGACCGCGAAGTTAATCGCTTTTACCCTTCCTGACAAGAAATTACTCAGCAACTTTCCATGTTCAATATCATACTTTTTCAACCAGAGATCCCACCCAACACGGGAAATATCATCAGACTCTGCGCCAACACTGGCTGCAAACTACATCTGATCAAGCCGCTGGGCTTCACTCTGGAGGATAAACAGCTAGTACGGGCCGGCTTGGATTACCACGAATTCGCCACACTCAAAGTGCATGATGATCTGGCAAGCTGCCTAGCAGATTTCGATCCCGGCAGAGTGTTTGCGCTAAGCACCAAAGGTTCGCAAGCTTTCCATAGCCTGTCCTACCAAGGCGGGGACACATTTTTGTACGGCCCTGAAAGTCGCGGCTTACCCGCGGAAGTTCTTGCAGACTTTCCCGCCGCACAGCGCGTACGCTTACCCATGCTGCCTGAAAATCGCAGCCTTAATCTTTCGAATACGGTCGCGGTCAGCGTTTACGAAGCATGGCGACAATGCGACTTCAAAGGGATTAGTTGCTAGGGATCGGTGTGGCAACAGTTGCTGCATGCCAGGCTGGGGGTGACCTAAAATTCCGAGTTGGGCGCGCGATTCAGCAGATCAACAAGTACTGTGGCCACAGGTTCCTGACCATAGACTATACGGTAGACCGCATCGCATATAGGCATGGTTACGCCCAAACGCTGTGCCAGTTGATGTACTTCTCGCACGGTAAACACCCCTTCCGCGACATGCCCAAGACGCTTGAGTATCTCCGGCAAAGTGTGTTGCTGTGCCAGGAGTAAACCGACTTGGCGGTTACGCGACAGGTCACCCGTGCACGTGAGTATCAAATCTCCCGCACCCGACAAGCCATTCAATGTTTCCGCCTGGCCACCGAGCTTGACACCCAGCCTGGCGATCTCTGCCAAACCGCGCGTGATCAATGCCGCTCTGGCGTTAAAGCCCAAGCCCAAGCCATCGCTGATGCCTGCCGCAATCGCCAGCACATTCTTGACCGCGCCACCGACTTCCACGCCCACCACATCAGAACTGGTATAAACCCGCAAACGGGCATTATGCAAAGCCTGCGCGGTCACACGGGCGAATTCTTCATCCACTGAAGCGAATGTAAGTGCAGTTGGTAAGCCACGCGCCACTTCTTGCGCAAAGCTGGGGCCAGAAAGTACACCACACTTGATACTCTGTGGCAGGACTTCAGCCACGACTTGATGGGGCAGCAGTCCACTAACCGCCTCGAAGCCTTTACACAACCATGCAATCGCTACAGGGCGATCCAGAGTCGCAATCTTCTGCAATGCATCACGCAATCCCGATACCGGCACTGCCAAAATCACCAATTCCACTTCGGCTAGTGCCGACTCAAGATTGGCATCCAGTGCAAGTTTGCCGGGAAGCGCAATATCGGGAAGGTAACGGCTATTGCTGTGCTGCTTTTGCATCTCGGCGATCAGCTCTGCATTACGCGCCCACAAAGTGACCTTATGCTGGGCAGACAGATTGATGGCGAGGGCCGTGCCCCAAGCGCCAGCCCCCATGACCGTGATATTCAACTTAGCCGCCCCACACTTCGCTGTGTTTGACATACCCCAACTCGCCATCTTGATGGCGCACCTTCAGCCAACCGGTACCCGTATCCTCGAGCAACTCCAGGGCCACTTGTTGCCTAACTTGCAGTACGCAGGGGGATGAAAAATCTGGGGCTTTGCGCACATCGACCAAGGGCAAAACGGCGAATACATATCGCTTGAAAGTAAGTGCGGATTTTTCAACCCAATACAAAGCACCAGACCTGTCCCTTACTTTGACCCAAGCATCCAAACTCACTACCGTCTCGAATGGCATGTGGCGATTCACAAGAAACATCTTCTTTGCATGCAGTGATGGGGCGTCATATAAGATCGCATGCGGCGCCGACACAGACATGTACTCCACCGCATGCGCAGCACCCGCAGACATCAGGCCTGCAAGTAGCGTTGCCACAAGTAAGCGGAGACCAGGTATCATCAGTGTGTTGTTTCTGATGCTTGTTGCTTTTGCTGTTGGTACAGCGCCTCGAAGTTGATCGGGTTAAGCATGACCGGTGCAAAACCACCGCGCACAGAGACGTCGGAGACCACTTCACGCAGATAAGGGAACAGGATATTTGGGCACATCACGGCCAGTATCGGCTCAAGCTCTTCATTAGGCACATTACGCACTTGGAATATTCCAGCTTGCTTGGCCTCTATCAGGAACATCACCTTCTCACCCAGCTTGGAAGTCACGGTCGTCGTAACCGTGACTTCGTAAACGCCTTCCTCTATGACGGCAGCTTGACTGTGCAGTTGCACATCAATCTGCGGATTTTCACGTTCCAAAAATATCTGCGGCGCATGAGGTATCTCCAGAGAGATATCCTTCACGTAGATCTTATCCATACTAAAAATGGCCTGTGCCGGGGCTGCTTCACTCATCGTTATTCCTTACTTAGCTAATAGGGGTTCTAATTTTCCTGCTCTATCCAAGGCGGAAAGGTCATCATAACCACCGACGTGAAATGCATCGATATAGATTTGGGGGACAGTGCGGCGACCGGTCTTTTCCATCATCTCCAGGCGCAACTCCGGTTGCAAGTCGACCCTAATCTTCTCGATGTCCTCCACACCCTTGCGCTGCAACAACTGCTCCGCCCTGATGCAATATGGACATACTGCTGTGGTATACATCACAACCTTGGCCATCTTACTTTTCCAAGGGTAATTTACTGCTTTGCCAGGCCATTACGCCACCCGACAAATTATAAGCTTGGGTAAATCCGGCCTTACCTAGCAACACGCAGGCAGTACCAGAACGGTTACCAGTACGACATACCACCACCATGGCTTGATCGCGATAATTTTCCAACTCACCCATACGCTCTTTGAGTTTACCCAAAGGGATCAGCTTGGAATTCAATACATGACCGGATTTATATTCTTCTGGTTCGCGTACATCCAGCACAAAAGCATTCTTGTGGTTGATCAGTTGCAGGGCAGCTTGTGCATCTATCGCTTTGATGCCACGGATACGATTGCCAAACATAGACCACAGCAACATCACACCGCTGAATAGGCCGATTCCAATCGGGAAAATATTATCTAATACGAACTGCACGAGCATGCTCCTGTTCTTTTTGGGTGGCGAATTCTAGCAGAGCCGAAAAATGCGCGGGGTCTTTCTCGGACAAATCAAGCAACTTCTGATGCGCATTTCCGTTTCCCGGGTAGGACCAGATTGCTTGAACCATCAATACTTTTGCTTCATCCATCCGGCCAGCTTGGGCCAATAGAAAAGACTGCCTATAGACCATATCCGAAGTGGGGATGTAACTCATCGCTTGCTGGTTATAAGAGAGCTTACTATCAACATTTTTCGGACTGACGTCCGTATAAGCAGCCAAAAACAACTTTGCGTACGGAGATACCATACTTCCCGCTTGCAAGGCATACAAACCTTGATACATGCGCATCGCTTTTTCTTCATTACTCGCCGAGACCTGCTTAATATTCAAGACTGACTTCAGCTGCACGTAAGCGACTTTTGTTTGCAATAGTACTGCTATGCCCATGCATAAAATCAATGCTAGCGCGGCACGTCCCAATAATCTCAATTCAACGGAAAAATGCTTCTCATCAAACACGCCCAACAGTAGCGAGATAATTGCAATGAAGTATGCATACCACAATGGATATTCCAGCAAACTGTGTATCGCCATGATACCCAATACACCATAACCCCAAAAATACACTGCATGCTTTGCTGTTGCGGAACGCAAACCCAAGAACCACGGCAGTAGCGCGCCAACAAATATTAACAAGCCGGACAAGCCAGTCTCTGCGGCCAACTGAAACAAGACATTGTGCGCATTATTGTACAAACCCGGAAAGCTGCCTCCATCCAGGACAGGCAACAACGCCAAATGGTGCAGCGCGAATTGACCAAAGCCAACGCCCACAAATGGGTGCTGCTGAAACATCACCAGTGCTTCCCGCCACAAATACAGTCGCGCACTACCATTGGTATCTGAATTCATAAGCCGGCGCCAAGTATCCGTTTCCTCGCCTGCTCCAGCTAAAAACGGGAGTTGCACCAGCAGATGCATCAATGCGAACCCTGCCAGCAAGGCCAACATGAAATACTTGGTCTTTTTCAAGTCTAGTGTTCTGCCACTATACAAAAAGGCCAACAACGTCGCATATACCAGATATATCCACGCGCTACGCGAGCCCGCCAATGTCAGCACAAACAACAAGGGCACGACCAAAATCAGCACATGCAACCACCTCAGCTTTCCATATTGAAAAAGCAGCCCCAGCGATATCAGACCGAGTGAGATGTAATCAGCATAATGATTGGGCTGAGCCACATTGCCATACAGACTGTATGACACTTTTCTCACCACCAAGGAGTCGAACCATGTATGCCAGCCAAAATGCTGCAACACCCCAACGGCCGCCCCCAATTCGGTGCCTATCAGCAAAAAGGCGGCCAAAGTTAGCGCCAGCGGAACAAGGCCAACGCTACGTCGCAACCATGCACCCAATATCATCAGCAGTGCGGCAAATAGAAGATATTGTATGTAAAGCAAACCTTGCTCGTAATAAGCAATCTTGCCCAGCGCCATTTGCAGAACCGCTACGAATACCAGCCCTATAGGGAGCAGAGTAATACGCGGCACTGAGGGAGACGACCAGAATTCCCTGCCGACCATTGCAAACATCGCCGACACACCCAGCAAAGCGGTCCACCACTCTTGATCGAATGTCGTCAGTGGATACTCGTGTGTCGTCAGCAAAAAAGGTACGACCCACATGAGTCCGACTAAAGCCAGACTGATGCGGGTCATGCGTACGGACTGCAGTAAATTCTTTAGCAAGAACCGCTCTTGATACCGAACTTGGCGAGTATGTTATTGAGCGGGCAGAAAGTCGTGAAGCCACTTTGGAATAAGTTCACGCCGACAAAGGTGGTGAACCATAACCAGTTGGTA
The DNA here is from genome assembly GCA_027448945.1 of Gallionellaceae bacterium. GTDB lineage: Bacteria > Pseudomonadota > Gammaproteobacteria > Burkholderiales > Gallionellaceae > Gallionella. The sequence goes on along the minus strand of DAIDMQ010000016.1, from coordinate 57,539 downwards.
TTCTGAAATACCGGACTGCCAGGCGCGCCCAGAGCCAAAGACAACAGCACAAAGCTGCCTGCGACGATACGTATGATGCGTTCTGCGTTCATGTTTGAAGCTCCTAAAAATTTAAGCCCAGCATTTTACTGGATTTTCTTATACAGGGTTGCGTAATACAAAACCGGGATGACAATCAGGGTCAAAATGGTCGAAACCAGGATGCCGAAGATCAATGCCAGGGCCAGACCATTGAAAATGGGGTCGTCTAAAATGAACAGCGCGCCCAGCATCGCTGCAAGTCCGGTCAGAATAATGGGTTTTGCTCGTGCGCTGGCTGCCGCGATTACCGCATGTTGCAGATCTACTCCGTCGCGCACCTGCAAGTTGACGAAGTCCACCAGCAATATGGAGTTACGCACGATGATGCCCGCCAGCGCGATCATGCCTATCATCGAAGTCGCAGTGAACTGCGATCCAAACAGTGCGTGTCCGGGCATCACACCAACGATGGTCAATGGTATGGGTGCCATGATGATGAGCGGCACCACATAGGACTTGAACTGCGCCACTACCAACAGATATATCAGGATTAGTCCTACGCCATAAGCGATGCCCATATCGCGGAATGTCTCGAAAGTCACTTGCCATTCACCATCCCACTTCAGCGCATAACTGGCATACTGATCACTGGGCTGGTTGAAGTAGTAACTCTCCAGATTGCCTCCTTGCTCCAATGCCATACCACTGACCTTGCTATTGATGGCGAACATGCCATATAGCGGACTATCCAACTTGCCTGCCATATCACCGAACACATAGACCACTGGCAGCAGATCCTTGTGGAAAATAGGAAGATCTCGCTCCATATTTACCACTTGCACCACTTCCGACAATGGCACCAGTACCCCGTCGCGCGCATGCACTTTGAGCTTAAGGACCTCGTCAATATTGCCGCGCCGTTCCGCAGCCAAACCTATGTGCAAGGGTGGGGCATATTTGGCATTGGTGTCATGCAAGGAGGTGACGTTCTGTCCGCTCAATGCCACACTGATTGCATCCACGATGTCACGTGGTGCGACACCCAGCATTGCCGCCTTGCTTTGCAGTACGCGCAACATCAATTTCGGCGCGTCTTCGCTGACACTATCATCTATCCCCACGATGTCTTTTGTCTCGCCAAACTGCTCACGCACCTTTCCTGCAACTTTGCGCTGACCTTCATAATCCGGGCCATATATTTCAGCAACGATGGGGGACATCACTGGCGGTCCAGGCGGCACTTCTACCACCTTGATTTTGGCACCCCATTGCTTTGCGATCTTTTGCATAGGCTCCAAAATAGAGGTCGCGATTTCATGGCTGCTACGATTACGGTGATGCTTGTCGCGTAGATTGACTTGCAGGTCGCCCTGATTAGCTTCGCTGCGCAAATAGTATTGGCGCACCAGACCATTGAAATTGATAGGCGATGCCGTACCCACATACGCTTCGTAATCCGTCACTTCAGGGACAGTCGCCATATATGCACCGATGTCATGCAATACCGCACCGGTCTGCTCCAATGCAGTACCTGTAGGCATATCAACCACAATCTGAAATTCGGACTTATTGTCGAAGGGCAACATTTTCAGTATCACCAACTTAACCACGCCCAACGATACGGCGATAAACAATCCCCCAAATATCGCCAACCACAATTTGCGGCGTGCCGGCTTGCCGTACTCACCATTCAAGAACGGGCTCAAACGCTTACGGAAGAAGCGACTCAAGGCGGTATCACGCTCGTCTTTGATTTCCTCATGATGCGGCCCCGCAAAGCGCAACACCAACCAGGGTGTGATGACAAAGGCGACAGCCAAGGATATCAACATGCCCATGCTGGCATTGATCGGGATTGGACTCATGTATGGCCCCATCAAACCGCTGACAAATGCCATGGGCAGCAATGCGGCAATCACAGTGAAAGTCGCCAAGATAGTCGGACTACCCACTTCATCCACTGCCTCCGGGATAATCTCAGACAATGATTGATGTGTGGCCAAGGCACGCCGTCTATGAATATTCTCAACAACAACAATGGCATCATCCACCAAGATACCTATGGAGAAAATCAGTGCGAACAAGGAGACCCGATTGAGTGTGAAACCCCAAGCCCACGAAGCAAATAATGTGGCGGCCAATGTCAACATCACCGCAATACCTACCACCAGCGCTTCACGCTTGCCCATCGTCAGCCATACCAACAGCACCACTGCTGCCGTGGCGAACAACAGCTTTTTGATCAGCTTCATCGCCTTGTCGTTGGCGGTCTCACCGTAGTTGCGTGTGACACTGACTTGCACATCTGCAGGGATCACACTGCCTTTGAGCTCATCCACACGTTTGAGCAACTGGTCTGTCACATCGACTGCGTTCGAGCCCGGTTTTTTGCTAATCGCGATGGTCACTGCGGTGAACTCACCTTTGGCCTTGATCTCTTTATCGGCCGCCGCCGGGCCGGCACCCATCCAAACATAGCTATTAGGCTGATCTGCGCCATCTTCAACATCGGCGATATCCCGCAAGAAAACCGGCTTACCATCAGACACGCCGACCACAAGCTGCTTCACGTCGCTGGCGTTGGTCAGGAATCCGCCTGTTTGTACCAATACCTCTCGATTGTCCTTTGCCAACACGCCGGCATTCTGCGACACATTGGATGCCTGCAATGCATTACGAACATCTTGCAGACTGAGTTGGTAGGCATTCAGGCTCTCCGGATTCAGTTCGACCTTGACCATGCGCTGGGTCGCACCCAACGTGGAGACCTCACGAGTACCAGGCACGCGCTTCAAATCTATCTCGATTGCATGTGCCACTTGCGTCAGCTCCACACTGCCGCCAGCATTCTGTTCGCGCCATAAAGTCAACGCCATTACAGGGACATCATCGATGCCCTTGGCTTTGATGATGGGCTGTGCCACACCCAAAGTCGGAGGCAGCCAATCTGCGTGCGAATGCACCACGTCATAAAGTTTCACCAGCGAAGGAACATGCTCCTGTCCCACCTTGAACTGCACGGTAATCACTGCCATTCCAGGTTGTGCGACCGAATATACATGGTCCACACCAGCGATTTGCGACAGCACTTGTTCTGCCGGAGTCGCCACTGTTTGGGAAACGTCTTTGGCGGATGCGCCCGGATAGGCGATCATGACGTTCGCCATCGTTACATTAATCTGGGGCTCTTCCTCGCGGGGCGTCACCAATACCGCGAACACACCCAACAACACTGCGACCAAGGCCAGCAATGGAGTCATTTGCGAATGCAAGAAATGTTTGGCGATACGTCCTGAGATACCCATATTTATTCCTAAACTGACATAAAAATAAAGCCGAAGACCGGGCCATAGACCCGGTCAGATTTACTTGCTGATTATTCTTTAAGCTTGGTAATACCCATTGCGTTCATAGTGAGCTTTTCGTACATAGGCTCTGAAGTGCCGCGCTTCATCTTACGCATGAAATATTTCTCAAACGCGATCTTGGCAACGTGCACCCACTTGCCCGATGACACCCAATTCACATTCCGTGGCGGAATCTGCGGCAATGCCACAAATGCCATACCGGTATCGCCAAAATCTGCCAGACAGACAGTATTCCAAGTTGCCTTGCTGGTGGGCGGATTACCGGTCAGTTCAGAGTGAATGTTGTGTGCAGTTGCGGTCACCATGGACTCGATCATGTAACCCGTCTTGGGTGTACCAATAGGAACCGGCGTCTTCTCCACCGGCGGTATCGCGATACACACGCCGACCGCGTAGATATTCTTGAACTTGGGATTGCGCTGATGCTCGTCGACAACGATGAAACCGCGCGGATTAGTCAAACCCTCGATGCCAAATACCGCATCCACACCCTTGAACGCGGGCAACATCATGCTGTAAGCGAATGGCAATTCGTGCTTTTGTTTCTCCTTGCCCAGGTCATCGAACTCAGTAACAAACATCTTGCCTGCTTCGATCTTATCCACCTTGGCGTTGCAGATCCACTTGATGTGCTTCTCGCGCATCGCCGACTCCAACAAACCTTTTGAGTCACCCACTCCACCCAAACCGAGGTGGCCGATGTAGGGCTCAGATGTCACGAAAGTCATCGGCACATGGTTACGGATACGTCTGCGACGCAAATCGGTCTCGATGGTGAATGCGTACTCGTATGCAGGGCCGAAACAGGAGGCTCCCTGTACAGCGCCGACAATGATAGGGCCGGGCTCTTTGGTGAAGCTATCCCACATGTCATGTGACTTCATCGCATGGTCCACATGACAGACCGAATGTGTATGTCCGCCGTGCGGACCCAGCCCTTCGACTTCATCGAATGCCAACTTGGGGCCGGTCGCAATGACCAGGAAATCGTAATCAACCAATGACCCATCATTCAACTCCAGGCGATTACTCTCCGGATGGACACGTTTCACTCCGGTAGATATAAAGTTAATCCCTTTACGCTCCAAGTAAGGGCGCACACCGAACTCGATATCCTCGCGGTCGCGCCACTTCACACCCACCCAAGGGTTGGATGGTACGAAGTGGAAGTTCTCGGTGTTCGAGATCACTGTCACTTTGTCTGCCTTGCGTATTTTTTCCTTCATTTCATACGCCATCGGCATCCCACCTATACCCGCGCCCATGATTACGATATGTGCCATTCTTTTACTCTCCCAAGTTTGTTTATTGCCACGTACTACCGATCACTTCCCCATCATGCCTGCTTTGATAGGATCCAATGCCACCCTCTCGCCGGCCGACAAGCCAGCCAGTACTTCCACGCCACCATCTGTGCTGACATCACCCAGACGTACTTGACGCAACTTAACGCCGCCCTTGTCATCCACCACATAGACGGCAACCACTTCACTACGACGCAACACCGCACTCACGGGGAGCATCAACTTTTTAGCTTTACCAATCACAAAATGTGCACGCACGAACATGCCAGGATAAATACCTGCTTCGTTGGGTGGCAATGTTACGCGCGCCTCTGTCCCATGCGTACGCGCATCCGCCAGAGGCTGGACTTGTGTCGATGTTGCTTTGATGTATTTACCAAGCGCAGGCAGCTCCACCATCACTTCAGGATGCTTGCCGATTTCAGCCAGCTTGTATTGCGGCAAGCTCACCAGCACGCGCATCTCGGATGGGTCAAAGCCAGTCATCAAAGGCTTACCGGGCATCACCATCTCACCCACCTCGACATGACGCGAAGCTACTACGCCACCGTAGGGTGCGATCACGGCGGTGTATGCATGCGCCAAGCCAGCCTGACTTGCGCCCGCACTGCTTGCGGCCGCTTGTGCAACGGCAACCCGATAATCCGCCTCAGCCTTATCCAGCGCCGCTTGGCTGATAAATTTTTGTGCAAACATCTGTTTGGCGCGCTCATAAGTAGACTTGGCGTTTTGCAGATTAGCTTGCGCCTGTGCCAACTGAGCTTGACTGCCTGCCAAGGCTTGCGCCGCTTCACGCTCGTCTATGCGCAGAATTAATTGACCCGGCTTGACCCTATCTCCCACGTCAAAATATATTTCTTTTACCCGACCCGATATCTGTGCGGAAACCGTTGATTGACGTGTCGCTTCTACCAAACCCTCTGCGACATAAGTTTGTGCGACCTCGCGGTATTCAACTGGCGCGACCGCCAACTGCTCCGCAGCTTGCACCGACATCACACTGCCCAGCAAGGCACCAAACATCCATATGTTTTTCATCTTAGCCATCCCGAAAATCACCAATCCAATGTATTAGCATATACTAATACTCGATATAATCAAACAACCTTTCAGTTGCTGCAAAACACCTCCCGCATCAAACCCACCAACTTCAATGTGCGCGGGTCATTGATACGGTAGTAAACAAAATTGGCTTCTTTGCGGGTCGCCAACACACCTTTGTCACGCAAGATGGCCAAATGCTGCGAAATATTGCTTTGCGAAGTGCCAACGTATTCGACGATGTCTTGCACGCTGACTTCCTGATCGCCGAGCAAACACAATATCTTCAAGCGCAAGGGGTGAGCCATGGCCTTGATTGCTTGCGAAGCTTGGTTAATATCCTGCTCTCTATCTATGATGGGATGTTGCATATAAACCTCGGTGTTAAATAATTCACGACGAATTCGGCTAAAATACCGCTGTTTAAAAATTATCGCTTACTTATATATTACCTGATGAACATCACTCCTGTTTTACTGATTATCTTGGACGGCTTCGGTTATCGAGAAGATACCGACTACAACGCCATCGCCGCAGCGCATAAACCCAACTGGGACAGCTACTGGCGCGACTACCCTCACACCCTAATCGACGCTTCGGAAAAGGCTGTCGGCTTGCCAAGCAGTCAGATGGGTAACTCAGAAGTGGGCCATCTCAATATCGGCGCAGGCCGCGTGGTATACCAAGATATAAGCCGCATTGATGTAGAAATAGAAGAAGGCAAATTCTTTGACAACACCGCATTGCGCGCAGCAATCAAAACCGCCCTGGACAATGGCAGCGCCCTGCACATCATGGGACTGCTGTCTGCGGGCGGCGTACACAGCCATGAAAACCATATCTATACCATGCTGGAGATGGCAGCCAAGGCTGGCCTGAAGAAAGTCTATCTGCACGCCTTCCTGGACGGTCGCGACACTCCGCCGAGAAGCGCAGAGCCATCTTTACAGACCCTGCAAGCCCTATGTGACAAGCTGGGCGTGGGTCAGATAGCCTCTGTAATCGGACGCTATTTCGCGATGGACCGCGACAATCGTTGGGATAGAGTAGAAACCGCTTATGATTTGCTGACCCAAGGACAAGGACTGTTCAGCGCACACACCGCCCATGAGGCACTTGAAGCCGCATATGCGCGTGACGAGAACGACGAGTTCGTACAAGCCACCAGCGTCATCCCTGCCGGCCAATCATCGGTGCGCATGAATGATGGTGACGCGCTGATATTCATGAACTTCCGTGCTGATCGCGCCCGCGAGATTACACGCGCCCTGAGCGACGAGAATTTCAGCGGCTTTGCACGCAAACATTTTCCCAAGCTGGGTAATGTCACCACTCTGAGCAACTACGGCGAGGACTTCCACCAACCGTGCGCCTACCGCGCAGAAGCCATACACAACACCTTAGGCGAATACCTCTCCAAGCTGGGCATGAGGCAACTACGCATCGCTGAAACCGAGAAGTATGCGCACGTCACCTACTTCCTGAATGGCGGCAAAGAGCAGCCCTATGAAGGCGAGGACCGCATCTTGGTGCCTTCACCCAAGGTTGCGACCTACGATCTCAAGCCGGAGATGAGCGCCTTTGAAGTGACCGACAAACTTGAAGCGGCGATTTTGTCGCGCAAGTACCAAACCATGATCTGCAACTACGCCAATGGCGACATGGTAGGCCATAGCGGAGATATGGCAGCGGCGACCAAGGCCATCGAGACATTGGACATCTGCATAGGTCGAGTGGTCAAAGCCATGCAAACCATAGGTGGCGAGGTCATCATCACAGCCGATCACGGCAATGCCGAACAAATGATAGATCACAGCACCCATCAGGCTCATACCGCACATACCCTAAATCTGGTGCCATTCGTATACGTCGGGCGCCATGCTGTAGTCGCAGAAAAGGGAGCGTTGCGCGACCTGGCGCCCACCCTCTTGCATATGATGGGCCTGCCCAAACCCGATGAAATGACCGGGCAAAGCTTAATCCGATTCAAGTGACGCTCTATACACGCTGCTTGCTGCTGATGTGCTTTTTGCTGCTCACCACACATGGTGCGCATGCAGATCAGCAGGCGGAGTTGGAGAATCTGCGCCAACGCATCTCTGCCATGCAGCGCAACATGGACAAGACTACCGAATCCAAAACCACAGCTTCCGACGCTTTGCGTGAATCAGAGCGTGCCATCAGCAATGTGAATCGCCAGATCGCCTTGCTGTCTGAGCAACAGCGTATCGCCGACCATAAACTCAGTGAATTACAGTCCCAGCAACGACAACTCAGCAAGAATATGACAGGTCAGCAAGTGTTGCTAGGCCGTTTGCTCTACCAGCAATATCTGGGTGGACAAGAGGAATACGCAAAATTATTGTTAAGCAATCGCGATCCTAACCAAGTCGCGCGCGATCTCGAGTACTTTCACTACATCGCTCGCAATCGTGCAAACTGGCTCAATGCCATGCGCGCCAATCTGCAAAAGATCGCCAGTCTCAGCAATGAGACCCAAGAGCAACGCGCCACGCTCAAATCACTGGAAGCCGAGCAGAAGGCCCAACAACTCGACCTCAAGGAAAAGCGTCAACAGCGCAAACAAACGCTAATCAAGATATCCCAGCAACTCAGAGGGCAACGCCGCGAAATACTGCGCTTGCAACAGAACGAGAATCGACTAGCCCAATTGGTCGAGAAGATAACGCAGATGCTGGCCCAACCCAAGTCCACGTCCATCTTCAGTAACAATAAGCTGCCCGATGATCGTTATGACGGCAAACCCTTCGCTCAACTCAAAGGCAAGCTTGCCATCCCCGTCAAAGGAGACATCACCAATCGCTTCGGCGCACCCCGCACCGATAGTACCGTGTTGTGGAAAGGTATCTTTGTACGTGCCGCCGAGGGGCAAATGGTCAAAACCATCGCCGCAGGTCGGGTAGTATTTGCCGACTGGCTACGCGGCTTCGGCAATTTGCTCATCGTGGATCATGGCAAAGGCTATATGAGCTTATATGGCAACAATGAGACACTCTACAAACAAGTCGGCGATGAGTTGCGCGGCGGAGACACGATTGCCGCTGTAGGCAACAGCGGCGGTAATGAAGATACTGGTTTATACTTTGAACTGCGTTTGGAAAGTAAGCCGTTGGATCCCCTTAAGTGGCTGGCGGCAAAATAATTATGGAGCACACATGCGTCGTTTAGAAAAATTGGGTTTAGTAGGTCTGGGTTTATTCACTGGTGTGGCATTGACCATACATTTAACGGCTGTCGCGCAAAAAGACACGCTGGCTACCCCGCTCCCCGTTGAAGAGATGCGCGCTTTCACCGACGTATTCGGACGCATCAAAAGCGATTATGTAGAGCCTGTCTCCGACAAGACCCTGATCACCCAGGCCATCAACGGCATGGTGGGCGGTTTGGACCCCCACTCTGCATACTTGGATGCCGATGCATTCAAAGAACTGCAATCCAGCACCCAAGGGGAGTTCGGCGGCTTGGGTATAGAAGTGGGAATGGAAGACGGTTTGGTTAAGGTCATCTCTCCTATCGAAGATACCCCCGCCTTCCAGGCAGGCGTGAAGAGCGGCGATTTGATCATCAAATTGGATGACACCTTGGTTAAAGGTCTGTCGCTTAATGATGCGGTGAAACGCATGCGCGGCAAGCCGGGCAGCAAGATACTGCTCACCATCATTCGCAAGAACGAGCCCAAACCGCTAGTCATCAGCGTGACGCGTGCCGTCATCAAAGTACAGAGCGTTAAGGCGAAATTGCTCGAGAACGGCTATGTGTTCGTGCGCATCACCCAATTCCAGGAACATACCGGCGAGAACCTTGCCAGCGCCTTGGAGAAACTCTTCAAAGAGAATAAAGGCGAAATGAAAGGTCTGATTCTGGACTTGCGTAACGATCCGGGCGGCTTGCTCACCGGTGCCGTTGGTGTTTCTTCAGCCTTCTTGGCGAAAGATGCATTGGTGGTCTATACCGACGGCCGCACTGAAGATGCCAAGATGCGCCTGACTGCGAATCCGGAGAATTACATCCGTAGCAGCGGCAAATCCGACTATTTGAAAGGCCTGCCCGAAGCGGTGAAGAGTGTCCCTATGGTGGTCTTGGTCAATGGCGGCTCTGCATCCGCATCAGAAATTGTGGCTGGCGCACTGCAAGATCACAAACGTGCAGTCATCATGGGTACCCAGACATTTGGCAAAGGCTCGGTACAGACCATCTTGCCACTGGGCAACAACACCGCAGTGAAACTCACCACGGCGCGTTACTACACCCCTAGCGGTCGCTCCATACAGGCCAAGGGCATCGTGCCCGACATCCTGGTGGAAGATCCCTCTACTACCGCCTTAGAAAATGCCTTCCGTCTGCGTGAAGCCGATCTGGACAAACATCTAATCAACGACACGCAGGCTGAAGACAAGGGCGATAGCAAGAAGCAGGCACAAGTGATAGACAAACCGGAAGACAACAAGGTGGCGCCTGCCGAATTTGGCTCCAAGAACGATTATCAATTGAACCAGGCTCTGAATCTGCTCAAAGGGATGCAGATCCTGCACGGTAAATGATCGCTGAGACACTGCGAGGAAATCATGATCAACCCTTGTGACATGCAAAAGAAACGCGAGCTCATCTTCGCCGATGAGCCCGCAGGCCAAGTAGATAAAGCATTGCATTTATTGTCTGGCCTGGAGGACTTAGTCGTACACCGTGGCGAAAAGCCCGATGCAGTAGTTCTTTGCTACAGCTTGGAACACTACACCATGGCCGGATTGGAGCATGCTCTGGTGGAACAGGGCTTCGTGCTGGACAACAGCCTGTTGAATCGCATCAGCCGCCAGGTCGTTCACTATTGTGAAGACACTGAATTACACAATATGGATGTGCCAGACCATCCCACCAAGCGGCGCGAGAAAGAAATCTTCATACGCGCTTACGACACGCATCTGCACGGCGATCACGACGAGACCACGCCGCCTGAATTGCGCCGCTACAAATGAGTGTGCATGAACGATAGTCAGTTACTACGTTACAGCCGCCACATCCTGCTCGACGAAATCGGCATAGAAGGTCAGCAGCGCTTACTCAACAGCAAGGCACTCATCATAGGGATCGGCGGGCTCGGCTCTCCGGCCTCACTTTATCTGGCTTCCAGCGGTGTAGGAGAACTCACACTGTGTGACCACGACACCGTCGAGTTGAGCAATCTGCAGCGCCAAATCGCGCATCAAACCTCCGCGCTAGGAAAAAGCAAAGTCACCTCGGCGGTCGCCACCCTCACCCACATCAACCCCGAAATCAGCTATGTACCCCTGAATGAACGCGCTGATGCCGTGCGTCTGCGCACCCTCATCGCACAAACAGATGTGGTGCTGGACTGCTCAGACAACTTCGACACACGCTATGCCATCAATCGCATCTGTCACGAGTTGAGAAAACCGCTCGTGTCGGGGGCTGCCATACAGTTTTCAGGGATGGCTTCGGTGTTCGACTTCCGCCGCGACGATATCCCCTGCTACAACTGCCTGTATCCCGAAGATAGCGAAGCGCAGGAGCTGCGTTGCGCCACCACCGGTGTGTTCTCGCCACTGGTGGGCATCATAGGAACGATACAGGCCGCTGAAGCTTTGAAACTCTTGATGGGAATAGCGTCCGGCTTGAATGCGCGCATGCTGACGCTGGACGCGTTGGAGATGAACATTCGTCAGGTTGCACTGCGACCCGACCCCCATTGCAGCGTGTGTCACCCCGGCTGAGGTCCTACATGCCTTTGTACAAAAAATTCCTGACAGGCGGCATACCAGATTATCTGGCACAACATTATTGGTGGGCTTATCTATGGGAGAAGAGCATCTGGTTCTTCGATCACCAACCCATCATCAATGCCATCCTGTTCGGTCAATACGACACGCTACTGAACAAGACCTTGTCCAGGGTTGAGGACAAGCCCGGTGCACGCTTGCTGCAACTCACCTGCGTTTACGGCAAACTCACGCCATCCTTATTGCATCACACCGACAACGAAGTGCATTTGTGTGACGTGGCTGTTGGCCAATTGCAACTGGCGCGCGGCAAGACACAAGATGTGGCCGACCGTTGCCATCTCGCCCGCATGAATGCAGAGTCGCTCGCGTATGCTGATAACGCCTTCGATCAGGTCATCTTATTTTTCTTGTTTCATGAGATGCCGGCAGAAGCGCGGCAACATGTGTATGAAGAGATCGCGCGAGTCCTTCGCCCTGGCGGCTCTGTCCTCATCACCGAATATGGCGAAACACCGCGTCACCACTTGCTTTACCGCCTCCCGCCCTTCCGCTGGATATTAGCGCGTCTGGAACCGTTCCTACCCGGATTCTGGGGCGAAGATGTGGAGAAAAAACTAATCGACTCGCTCTCCCGGCGCGGCAAAACACTAAAAGGCCCTCCCGACATACAGCATTGCTTTTATCATTTCTATCGCGTGATGCGCTTCGACCTATCGCGTTGATACACCCAAACTAAGGCAGTCCCACCGCATGCTCGACGAGCACGCGATAAAGACTGGCTTCCTGCGCATTACCAACTTGTATGCCACTGCGTATTACACGCTGCTGTTGTGCCACCAACTCGCCCGGCAATAAGATTAATTGCGTTTGTGCGACGGGCTGACCGTTAGCAGGATCCAGGCGCTGCACTCTGAACTGAACTTGCTTCAATCCCACACTGGTCGGGTTCTGCACGACCGCATAAAGGTTCCCATAATTATCGATTTGCACCCCTGTACGCAGGTATTTAGACGGATTCAGCGGCACATCTAAACGCAGCATGCTTTGCGCCGACTCCTTACCCACATTTGAATTTGAAGCCGAGGCGAGCTGATAATTCTGCATCGCCGCATTCACATCGCCGCGCCCTTCGGCCAACTGGCCGAGCAGAAAGTGACTGGTGGCGGTGGGCAACAAGGCGTTGCTGGCTTGTAAGGCCTTTTCCGCTTCAACTTTGCGCCCCAGATTATTCAACGCGATACCGCTTTGCACATGCGGACGGAAGTAGTCAGGCTGTAATTTGATCGCCTTGTCGTAATAAGTCAGGGCAAGTTTATTGTCATTTTTCGACAGTGCCACATCCCCCAGCAACTCTTGAAAACGTGCTTCACGCGGCTCGATGGCGATGGCCTGTTTTGCAAGACTGGCAGCCTTAATGGCATCACCTGCAGCGAGCACTTTCACACCCTCGTCATAGTCTTTGTAAGCAGCCTCGGTCGCCTTGAGGTGTTTGACCTTTTCCGCATAAACCTCACGCCCCCACTCCCCGCCCGCACCCACCTCGGCCAGCGTGGCTTTATTGTCGGCTACACGTTGATCTGAGGGTGGATGACTGGCAAACAAACCTTGGATGAAATTGGATTTATTACCCTTACTTAGGCGCACAAAAGTTTCTTGCAGGGTCACTGCGGCAGTCGGATCGTAACCTGCACGCTTCATATAGATCATGCCGTAATGATCGGCTTCGGACTCGTCATCCCGACCAAATTTGGTGGAGATCAGTTGCGAACTCAGCTGCGCCCCGCCCACCGCCAAATTTCCATAGCGCGTGTTTTGTGTCGCCACACCGGCCAGCACCGTCGCACCTTGCAACAATATACCGCTTTCCATACTTTTCGCACCATGACGCGCGGCGGCATGGACAATCTCATGGCTCAACACCGCCGCCAGTTCAGCCTCACTATTCAATTCATAAAGCAAGCCGCGATTGAATGCGATCTTGCCGCCAGGCATCGCCCATGCATTGGGGACAGAGTCATTAAGTACCACAAACTCATAAGGCAGCTTGCGATCCGATACCGCCGCCAGTTTATTGCCCACGCTTTGCACGTAGGCCGTCAGTTCAGGATCGATGACGTAATCACCGCCCTGCTGTTGGCGGGCAGGCGCATAGTTTTTCTGCCCCATAGCAATTTCATTGGATTCCGAGACGAACTGAAATTCAGTTTTGTGCGTGACAGGATTGGTCCCGCACGCACTCAACAGCAGCGTTGCAAGCAACAAAAATAACGCACGTAACATACTTAACTCCCAGTAAAAGTGGTGGTTATTTTGAGCTCACCGCGAACAGCAAGATCAATCAGTCAGTAGGTCGGGCTTCAGCCCGACACGTCCGGTTATACCAGCAATGGGCTTAGAACCAGAAGTCAATCGGATGCCGAAAAAGAGCGTGAAATTTACCAGAACGCTTACCCCTGTCAACCTCGTATTGCGTAACGATTTATCTCAAGAAAAAGTGTGCTAGGGCATCAGGTCGGTACGCACGCGCAAGAAGCGGGCGAAGCGCGGGATGCCGGTCTTCTCGTTCACCCCGTTGTAACGATACGTTACCCAACTGCCCAGCGCGGGCGGTGTGTGGCGGTCGGCATCCGACAATCCGCTTCCCAGCCTGAAACGCAATCCTTGCGCGGTTTCGACTTCCAGTGCGCCCAGCATCCCCGCGTATTTTCCCTTGCCCGGCAAGTGTCCGATGACCCGCGCCTCCGCGTCTTCATAAAGCTTGAATTTAAGCAAGTCATCGCTGCGTTCGGCGCGATAGCGCGAGGCGCTGCGGTGCAACACCAAACCTTCGCCGCCCAGTTTTACGACGCGATCCAGCATGGCGCGCAATTCGGCAAGGCTGCTCACGCGGGATTGTTCTGCGTGCGCTACCCAAGGTTGCCCGATCGTTGCCACGACGCGCTGAAGTTCGGCATCCCGCGCGGTGAAGTCGCCTGGATGAGCGGGCAAATCAAACAGCATGAAGTGCATCTCGCGCCAAGCGGCATCGTCGGGCTGCATCTGCCGCACGGTGGAAACCGCGCGCGCAAAGCGCCCGCGCCCCGCCCACAACTCGCCATCCAGCGGCGTGTTCGGCCAACCCGCCGTGAACCAGTCTGGCGCGTGGACGACTTCGCCGCCGCGTGTCATCAAACGTTTACCGTCCCAATAGCCCCGCACACCGTCGTATTTCTCGCTGACCCAATAATCAGCAAGGCGGACATCGGCATGGAACACATTCGCCAGCATCAGCGGCGGCGGCTCGGCGGCGAAGATGAGCGCAGGACAATAAAGGGCACAGCTCAGCAGAATCGAAACAAGCAGGCGCATGTCAACATTCCTCGAAGAACAGTCGTGCAGCAAAGTCTAGAGCGACTCAAGAATTGTAAATTAAATCGAGTCTGACCCTATTTTTGTATTTTTGGGCAACAAACGTAATCGGCAAAAACAACAAGATGAAACTATAAGAGTTGAAAAGCACAAATCAGCCCGCGAGTTTTTTCTTCAACACTTCGTTCAGTTGCGCCGGGTTGGCCTTGCCTTGCGAAGCCTTCATCGCCGCACCGACGAAGAAACCGAATAATTTGTCTTTTCCGCTGCGATATTCCGCGACCTTGTCGGCATTCGCGGCCATCACCTCATCGACTATTTTTTCAATCGCGCCACTGTCGGAAACTTGTTTCAGGCCCTTCGCTTCGATGATGGCATCGGCATCGCCGCCTTCAGACCACAGCGCGCGAAACACTTCTTTTGCACCCGAATTTGAAATCGTACCGTCCGCGATACGCGCCAACATGGCGCCGAATTGGGCTGCACTAATCGGGCATTGCGCGATGTCCAGACCGTCACGATTCAGTTGCGCGCTGACTTCGCCGATTAGCCAGTTAGCACACAGCTTTGCATTTGCCGCGCCCACCATCGCCACACCCGCATCGAAAAATTCCGCCATCTCGCGTGAGGAGGTCAAGCTGCTCGCATCATAAGCAGACAGCCCAAACTCATCGGTGTAACGCGCTTGCTTGGCGATCGGCAACTCCGGCATGGTGGCATGCACAGCCTCTATCATCGCGGGCGAAATATCCAAGGGCAGCAGATCGGGATCGGGGAAATAGCGGTAATCGTGCGCGTCTTCCTTGCTGCGCATGGAACGTGTCTCACCGGTATCGGGATTGAACAAGATGGTCGCCTGTTGCACCTTGCCACCATTCTCTATGGTGTCGATCTGCCATTGCACTTCGTAATCAATCGCCTGCTGCATGAACTTGAATGAGTTCAGGTTTTTGATCTCGCGGCGTGTTCCCAAAGACTCGCCGGGACGACGCACCGACACGTTCACGTCACAGCGGAAAGAACCTTCCTGCATATTGCCGTCGCAGATGCCTATCCAACGCACCAAGGAATGCAAGGTCTTGGCATACGATACCGCCTCGGCAGCAGAACTCATATCAGGCTCGGACACGATTTCCAGCAATGGTGTCCCCGCGCGATTCAAGTCTATGCCTGTCATGCTTTGCGCTGCACCATGCACCGACTTACCTGCGTCCTCTTCCAGATGTGCACGCGTGATGCGCACAACTTTTTCGTATGGCTTTGCATTACCAGAAAGTGGTTCGACTTGTATGGTCAACGCACCTTTGCCGACCACGGGCAAATCCATTTGGCTAATCTGGTAGCCCTTAGGCAAATCAGGATAGAAATAATTTTTGCGCGCAAACACCGAGCGTGGCGCGATGTGCGCACCGACTGCGAGGCCGAACTTAATCGCGCGTTCCACCGCGCCCTTGTTCAGCACAGGCAACACCCCCGGCAAGGCAATGCTCACCGCATCCGCTTGGGTATTCGGTTCAGCACCAAACGCCGTCGATGCGCCGGAAAATATCTTGGTGTTGGTAGAGAGCTGTGTATGTACTTCCAGCCCGATGACGATTTCCCATTTCATAGTATTTCCTTACAAACCTTGTGGTGCGCGGCTGTGCCAGTCCGTCGCCAATTGATATTGATGTGCGACATTGAGCATCTGCGCTTCTTTGAAGTAATCGCCGATAATCTGCAAACCCACCGGCATGGCGTTCGCGCCCGTACCGCAAGGGATGGACATGCCGGGCAAACCGGCCAGATTCACCGCGATGGTGTAGATGTCGGACAGATACATCTGCACGGGGTCGTCGCCTTTCTCACCCAAATTAAAAGCCGTCGAAGGACTGGTCGGTCCCATGATGACGTCACATTTTTTGAACGCCTCAGTAAAGTCCTGCGCTATCAAACGGCGTATCTTTTGCGCTTGCAAATAGTAAGCGTCGTAGTAACCGTGGCTCAACACATATGTGCCTATCATGATGCGGCGTTTCACTTCTTCGCCGAAACCTTGCGCACGGGTCTTCTCGTACATGTCGGTGAGATCGGTGTAGTCCGGTGCGCGATAGCCGTAACGCACACCGTCGAAGCGCGACAGATTGCTCGACGCTTCGGCGGGTGCTAGCACGTAGTAAACCGGCACTGCCAATTTCGCATTGGGCAGACTGATTTCTACTACGGTCGCACCCAGCTTTTGGTATTCGGCGACGGCGGCTTGTACACACTGACCCACGTCTTGTGACAACCCTTCGGCGAAGAATTCACGCGGCAAACCGATACGCAGACCCGCCAACGGCTTATTCAGTTCACGTGTGTAATCTTCTTTGTCGCGCACCAAACTGGTGGAATCACGTGGGTCGTGACCTGTCATCACGTTCAGCATCAGCGCGCAATCTTCTGCGCTACGTGCCATCGGCCCAGCCTGATCCAGGCTGGAAGCGAAGGCGATCATGCCGTAGCGTGACACCGTGCCGTAAGTCGGCTTGATCCCGGTGACGCCGCACAGCGCGGCGGGCTGACGTATCGACCCACCCGTGTCCGTACCCGTCGCAGCAGCACATAAGCGCGCCGCGACCGCAGCCGCCGCACCACCCGAACTTCCGCCAGGCACGGCTTTTATATCCCAAGGGTTGCGCACCGGACCAAAATACGAGGTCTCGTTGGATGAACCCATCGCAAATTCATCCATATTGGTCTTGCCCAGATTCACCGCACCCGCGTTATTGAATTGGGTGATGACGTGCGCATCGTATGGGGAGATGAAGTTGTCCAGCATCTTGGAGCCGCAAGTAGTGCGCCACCCTTGAGCACAGAAAATGTCTTTCTGCGCGATGGGAATGCCAGTCAGCGCTTGCGCCGAACCTGCGGCAAGTTGCGCATCAGCAGCCTTGGCTTGCGCCAGACTTTTGGCGGACTCGACCGTAACAAAAGCGTTCAATACGGGATTGTGGGTGGCGATTCGATCCAGATACAGCTGGGTCAGTTCGACACTGGATATCTTCTTGGCGCGCAATGCGTCGCCTTGTTGTTGCAGACTGTGATTGAGCATGATGGATTATTCGATGACTTGTGGAACGAGGTATAAACCGCCTTCGACTTGCGGTGCAATTGCCTGGAAAGCCTCACGATCATTGCTCGCCGTGACGACATCTTCGCGCAATTGTTGCGAAAGGTCTTGCGCATGCGACATCGGCTCTATGCCTGTCGTATCGACTGCTTGCATCTGTTCTATGAGTTCAAAAATACCCGACAACTGGGCTCGGGCTGCTTCGATTTCGGTATCGTTCATAGCCAATCGCGCCAATCTGGCGATTTTTTGAACGTCTTGAGTGGTTAATGACATAGCAAATTGTTTATTTGAATAAGGCTAATAGGTTATCATAACGGGGTTTATCAGCACACCTCTTTGACTACGGGACACATCATGTTTGGATTCTTGAACGGCTACTTCTCTAACGACTTGGCAATCGACCTTGGTACTGCGAACACGCTAATTTGGTTACGCGGGCAAGGTATCGTACTAAACGAGCCTTCTGTCGTGGCGATCCGTCAGGAAGGCGGCCCGAACGGCAAGAAGGTCATCCAGCAGGTCGGCTTGGGCGCCAAGCAGATGCTGGGGCGCACACCGGGCAACATCACCGCGATCCGACCTATGAAGGATGGCGTGATTGCCGACTTTACCGTCACCGAACAGATGCTCAAGCAGTTCATCCGCAAAGTCTACAAAGCAGGTATCTTTAGCCCCAGCCCTCGTATCGTCATTTGCGTTCCTTGTGGTTCCACTCAAGTTGAGCGCCGCGCGATACGCGAATCAGCAATCAATGCGGGTGCGCGTCGGGTGGAGCTGATCGAAGAGCCTATGGCCGCCGCGATTGGTGCAGGTCTCCCTGTAGAAGATGCGACCGGCTCTATGGTGGTTGACATCGGCGGCGGCACCACCGAAGTGGGCGTGATCTCCTTGGGCGGCGCGGTCTATTCAGGCTCGGTACGCGTGGGCGGAGACAAGTTCGACGAAGCCATCATCAATTACATCCGCCGCAACTACGGCATGCTGATCGGTGAGACTACCGCCGAAGAGATCAAGAAGACCATAGGTTCTGCCTTCCCGGGTTCGGAAGTGCGCGAGATGGAAGTCACCGGCCGCAATCTGGCAGAAGGTGTGCCACGCAGCTTTACGATCTCCAGTAACGAAATCTTGGAAGCGCTGACAGAGCCACTGAACAGCATCGTCAGTGCGGTCAAGATCGCGCTGGAACAGACGCCTCCCGAGCTGGGCGCCGATATTGCCAAGAAAGGCATGGTCTTGACCGGTGGTGGCGCCTTGCTGCGCGACCTGGATCGCATGCTGATGGAAGAGACCGGCTTGCCGGTGCTGATTGCAGACGACCCGCTGACTTGCGTGGTACGCGGTTCGGGTCGTGCGCTAGAGAGCTTGGATACTTCCACCAACATCTTCACTACAGAGTAAGGTTGGATACTATGCCAAGTCGTCAGCAGGAGGTAATTATGACACTTGCCCCGCCCGCCTTCCTGCCCGACTCAAGATGCTAGTAGACAACACCCATTCATTTCGCTTTTTCAATCGCGGCCCCAGCTCGGTCGTTAGACTGGTGTTCTTCACGGTGTTGTCGCTACTGCTGATGTTCATCGATGTACGCTATCGTTATCTGGAATCGGCGCGTGGCACTCTCTCGGTGATTGTCGCGCCTTTACAGGCAATGGCCACCTTCCCGGTGCGCATGTGGAATCAGGTCGACGATTATTTTTCCGCCCAAAGTACGCTCAAAGCTGACAACCAGATGCTACGTGAGCGGCACCTGCAAGATTCCGCACAACTGGCACTATTGCTTGAGTTGCAGCAGGAAAACCGTCAATTACGCGAATTAGTCGCAATCCCGCAACGGGCCGAATTCCAGACCCGGATGGCTGAAATCATCTATGCCGAACGTGACTTATTCAAACGTAAAATTATTATTAACAAAGGTGCGGACGCACAACTGCAAGCCGGCCAGGTGGTGATGGATGATATCGGCATCGTCGGTCAGATTACTCGCGTCTATCCTTGGCTTTCAGAAGTCACCTTGATTACCGAGAAGGATCATGTCGTCCCCGTGCAGGTATTGCGCAACGGCTTGCGCACCATCGTGTACGGTGCCGGCGATACCAGCCAGCTCACTTTGCGCTACATGCCCATCAGCTCGGATATACAAGAAGGCGATCTGCTGGTCACTTCTGGCATAGATGGCGTCTATCCCGCAGGAATCGCGGTAGCCAAGGTGACCAAAATTGAACGTGATGCCGCCTATCCTTTTGCGCGCATCACTTGCTTACCCGTGGGCGGCGTGGACAAAAACCACCAACTGTTGATTCTCTCCACTTTGCCAAAGTTGCCCGAAATGCCGGTTTTAGAACCTAGCCCCGAGGAGCTCGGGAACACAAAGGCAAAACGGAGAAACTAATGGGACTGAGCTCAACCACCAAAACCGAGATCCAACGCCCCGTCGGCAACTTGTTCATCTTTACGACTATTGCGATCGCGCTCTTGCTGAACGGCCTGCCTTGGGATGGTTATGGTTTGATGTTGCGCCCTGATTTTGTCGCAATGATGTTGCTGTATTGGTGTATGCACAAGCCGATGCGCATCGGCATCGGGATGTCTTGGGCAGTGGGTATTTTTGCCGATGTGGCGGATGCGAGTCTGTTTGGCCAGCACGCACTGACTTACACCCTGCTGGCCTTCGGCGGCGTGGTGCTGCACCGTCGTTTGCAGATGTTTGATCTGCGCCAGCAGACCACACAAGTGTTCGGACTATTCGTGCTGTCCTATACGGTTTATGCATCAGTGCACTGGCTGGTAGACGGCGATGTGGTATGGGGCTACTTCTTGGGTTGCTTGACTTCCACCCTGCTGTGGATACCACTCAGCCTCGCCCTGCATGCTTTGCGCCAGATACGTGTGAGCCGTGAACGCTGATGAAACGGCATGTCGAGTTAAAAAACCATCTTAAGGAGATTTTCCACTTCCGCCTGCGTTTGGCAGTCAGTGTGGTGTTCGCTCTAACCCTCATTGCCATAGTGCTGCTACGCCTGCTCTATCTGCAAGTCTGGCGGCACGACTACTACCAGACTTTGGCGGAAAGCAATCGCATCTCCATCGTACCTATCGTACCCAATCGGGGTCTGATACTGGATCGCAACGGCGTAGAGATGGCGCACAACTATTCGGGTTACACACTGGAGATCACGCCAAACAAGGTTCCGGTCAGCACAGATGCGACGATAGAGGAACTGGGCGCACTGGTTCCGATCGCGCCGCGCGACAAGAAGCGCTTCAAAAAGCTGCTGGCCGAGAGTCACAACCTTGAATCCGTGGTGATACGCAATCGACTTAGCGATGAGGAAGTCGCACGCTTCGCCGCACAGCAATACCGTTTCCCCGGGGTAGAGATCAAGGCGCGTTTGTTGCGTGATTATCCCTTTGGCGACAAGGCCTCGCACCTGCTCGGCTATATCGGCCGCATCAACGAGACTGATGTCGATCAACTCGAAGAAAATGATCTGGCCGCCAACTATCGCGGTTCCGACTACATAGGCAAGACCGGCCTCGAACAAAGTTACGAGAACGAACTGCACGGCACCACGGGCATAGAACAAGTAGAAGTCGACTCTGCAGGCCGCGCAGTTCGCTTGTTGTCACGCACGGCCCCAATATCCGGCAATACACTAGTGCTGAGCATAGATGCCAAGCTCCAGGAAATCGCCGAGCAAGCCTTTGGCAACTATCGCGGCGCATTGGTCGCCATAGACCCGACAAACGGTGAAGTGCTGGCCTTCGTTAGCAAACCGGGCTATGACCCGAGTTTGTTTATAGATGGCATTGATACGCAAAGCTGGGATGAATTGAATAATTCTCCCGACCACCCGCTTAACAATCGCGCACTACGAGGACAATACCCCTCCGGCTCGACCATCAAGCCTTTCATGGCTTTGGCAGGCTTGTATTACAAAATCCGTTCACCGAGTCGCACCATCAGCGACCCCGGTTATTACACACTGCCCGGCAGTAGCCACCAGTATCGGGACTGGAAAGCGGGTGGGCATGGTATGGTGGATATGTTCAAATCCATCGTAGTATCTTGTGACACTTACTATTACGGACTCGCTACCGAGTTGGGCATAGACAATATCCATGCATTTTTATCGCGCTTCGATTTTGGCAAAAAAACTGGCATAGACCTGGAAGGCGAAACTTCCGGCTTACTCCCTTCGCAGGAATGGAAACAAAAGCGTTACAACCAGAAGTGGTACCCGGGAGATACAGTTTCAGTGGGTATCGGACAGGGTTATAGCTTGGTGACTCCCATGCAACTGGCGCATGCGGTCGCCACGCTTGCCAACAACGGCATTGCTTATCGCCCGCATCTTGTTCGTGAAATCCGCAGCCCGCGCGCAGGCGAGAATCGCGTCATCACAGTCGAACCGGAGATCGACATGAAGCTGGATCCGGCTGATGTCGATCTGGTCAAACGCGCCATGGTCGCGGTGACGCAACCTGGAGGTACCGCGGTCGCCGCCTCCCTGGGCGCGCCTTATCACATCGCGGGTAAAACCGGTACGGCACAGGTCATCAGCATGAAGCAAGGTGAGAAGTATGACGCCAGCAAGATCGATGAACGTCACCGTGACCACGCCTGGTTCATCGCTTTCGCGCCTGCGGAACAACCCAAGATTGCGCTGGTAGTGCTGGCTGAGAACGGCGGTCATGGCGGCGGCACGGCGGCGCCGATTGCACGCAAAGTCATGGACTATTACCTACTCGGCAAGATACCTACTCCGCTCGCGGATCTGCCAGATGAAGAGGACGCCCCCCATGACTAAACGACAACTCTGGCAACGCTTCACCGCCCACATCGATCCGATGTTGATGTTGGGATTATCCTTGCTGATGTTTACCAGTTTGATGGTGCTGTTCAGCGCAACTGATGGCAGTTGGCTGCGCTTGG
The DNA here is from genome assembly GCA_027448945.1 of Gallionellaceae bacterium. Lineage (GTDB taxonomy): Bacteria > Pseudomonadota > Gammaproteobacteria > Burkholderiales > Gallionellaceae > Gallionella. The sequence continues at coordinate 34,671 of DAIDMQ010000016.1, read as the reverse complement.
GAGGCCAAGGCGTGAACATATTGGTCGGCTTGACCTTTCTATGGATAGTCGCCAACCTGCCACTGCACTATTTGATGCGCACCGCGCTGCCCGTCTATAGCTTGGGATTGTTGCTATTGATTGGTGTGGCCTTGTTCGGTGAGATTAGCCACGGTGCAAGACGCTGGCTCAATATCGGTGTAGGCACCATACAACCATCAGAATTAATGAAGGTGGGCGTGCCCTTGATGATGGCTTGGTATTTTGAGAAACACGAAGCCACACTCACGTGGAAAAATTACCTGATTGCCGCCCTTTTGCTCATCGTGCCAGTCGCGTTGATCGCGCGCCAACCCGATCTGGGTACCGCCTTACTGATTACTGCGAGCGGATTTTATGTGCTGTTCCTTGCCGGTCTCAGCTGGCGCATCATGGGGGGCATGGCGGTCGCGGCCATTGCCAGCGCGCCCATCATGTGGAACATGCTGCACGAGTACCAGCGTCACCGCATCATGATGTTACTAGATCCCTCGCAGGATGCACTCGGCAAGGGATACCACACCATACAAGGCATGATTGCAGTTGGCTCAGGCGGCTTGCTCGGCAAGGGCTACATGGCCGGCACCCAGACTCATCTGGACTTCCTGCCGGAGCGCAGCACCGACTTTATCTTCGCTGTCTATTCTGAAGAGTTCGGCCTGATCGGCACGGTCATCCTGCTGGCTATGTATCTATTCGTGATCGGGCGGGGCTTCATGATCACCGCCAGCGCATCCACTTATTTCACGCGCCTAATGGCGGGCAGCATCACGCTCACTTTTGCCACCTATGCTTTCGTCAACATGGGCATGGTATGCGGCATCCTGCCTGTCGTGGGTGTTCCCTTGCCACTCGTCAGCTACGGCGGCACCTCGATGCTCACTTTATTACTCGGCTTCGGCATGTTGATGAGCATAGAGACACACCAAAAACTCAACAAGACATAAGGAAAGAACATGAATCAAAAGCTCGCCCTGATGGCTGTTGCCACTTTGCTGCTCGCTGCTTGTAGCAGCACTCCGCAACGCAGCGAAACGACACCCCCAACAAGCAACAGTTCAGGTGGATATCTTGCCGGTGACGGCCCGGATGCCAACACACCGGCCAACATCGATGACACCCCCGATGCAGTACCCAAAGCAGAACCGCTACACCGCTATGCCAATCGCCCCTACAAGGCCTTGGGCAAGGAATACATCCCGCTCACCGAAGTCGGCAAATACAAACAGCGCGGCATCGCTTCTTGGTATGGCAAAAAATTCCATGGTCAACGCACTTCCATAGGCGAGACCTACGATATGTATGCGATGAGTGCGGCCCACCCCACGCTTCCTATTCCCAGCTATGCGCGCGTCACCAATCTGTCCAACAACAAATCTGTAATCGTGCGCGTGAACGACCGCGGTCCATTCATGCATGACCGCATCATCGATCTTTCTTACACCGCCGCGCACAAACTCGGCATCTTGGGTGCGGGCAGTGGCGAAGTCGAAGTGGAGAGTCTGGCGCCTGACACTGTCATCGCTCCGGCTGCTCCTGCGCCCGTCGTACAGAGCACACCGATGGAAAGCACCGTCATCGCGACCCCATTGCCCGAGCCTGCACCCGCCTCAGTCGTTGAATCAGAACATACAACTGCGCCCATCACGGGCAAGGTATATCTGCAACTCGGTGCATTTAAGAGCTATGGCAGCGCCAGGCAATACATGAACAAGATGCAACATAAGCTCGGCAATAGCGCCAAGACCCTCAGCTTGCACCGTCAGAACGATATGGTCAGAGTGAGATTGGGCACCTACGACAACGCCGATGAAGCGCGCGCAGCCGCCGAAAAATTGCAAGGGAAGTTGGGTGTAAAGCCCTTCATCAGCCGGCAATAAGCGCAGGTATTTCCCCTTTATCCGCCACTTTGACGTGGTGCGATAACGGCTATATTGCGAGTCTCTCCCGCTACGGGTATGCGCTAGATGGTCGATAGCACACAGCAACATGCGTTAATGGAATTGCGCAGCCAGCTCGAAACCGAGCGGGCTGCGCATGAGCGCACCAAGACCGAGCTGGCATTGACCGAGGTCGCGTATCGCCAATTCGTGCCCGTGCAATTCATGACTTTAATGGGCGCGAACAGCATACTGCATGCGCGCTTGGGCCAGCACACCGAGCAAGTGCTCACCGTACTGTTCTCTGACATTCGCAACTTCACCAGCTTGTCCGAGTCCATGACACCTGATGACAACTTCCGATTTTTGAATTCCTATATGAGCGTGATGGAGCCGGTGATCGCTCGCTTCGGAGGCTTCGTCGACAAGTTCATGGGGGACGGCATCATGGCCTTGTTTGCAGGCACCACTGATGATGCGATGCGGGCTGCGATCGGCATGTTGCTCAGTCTGGAACGCTACAACCAAGGCCGGCACCGTGCACGTTATTTCCCTATCGGGATAGGTATAGGCTTGAATACCGGCATCACCATGCTGGGCACGGTGGGCGGAGAAAATCGCATGGACACGACTGCCATAGGTGACACCGTCAATCTTGCCTCGCGCCTGGAGACCGCCACCAAGGTCTACGGGGTACCGCTACTGATTAGCGACCACACCCTATACGGCTTAGAGAACGCTTCGAATTACTGCATACGCTTGATAGACCGGATTCATGTCAAAGGCAAAACACATCCCCAATCGGTACATGAGGTATATGACGCCGACCCCGAACGTCTGCGCAACGCCAAAACGACGATACAACCCGTGTTCGGCGAGGCAGTCGCTTGCTATCACTTGCGCAAGATAGAACGCGCATTAGAGCTGTTCCTGCAGTGTCACCGTCTCGCACCGGAAGATAGTGTCGTGAGTCTATACGTGCATCGTTGCGAACACTATCTCGCACACGGCTCGCACGAGGACTCCGATGAGCTGGATAAGGTCACAGAATGGAATGACAAATTAGTTGTCGAGATACCCGAGATCGATGCACAACACCGCGAGATGCTGGGCAAGATGCACCAACTTTCAGATGCCTACCAAGCAGGTGATATGCAACAGGTGCAATCAGATCTGAATACCCTGGGAGAGGGCATGACGCAGCACTTCAAGCAGGAAGAGCAGATCATGGCGGAGACACAATATCCCTTTGCCGATCAGCACAAGAAGGAACACGCAGCATTTCTACGCTATTACACCTTGCTGTGCGAGGAGATTGCTAACACGCCGGCCAAATCAGCCTATGTGACCTTTCGAATCCGCATGCTCTTGATAGACTGGCTGATCAATCACACCACCCAGACTGATCGGCATCTGGGGCATTACTTGCGCAACCCACACATATCAAATCTGGAATTCGGGTTCTGATACAAAATAAGCGTTTAAAAATACCCACGAAAACGCCGAATCAGTCGGCGAGCGGGATGCAGTGCAAGGCGCACGGGGCGCAGACACGTATCCAGCGTTTCCCTACGTAATCTTCAACAGCAAGCCCTTGAGATAAGCACCTTCGGGGAAGCTCAACAACACAGGATGATCCGCACTGGCATGCAGATGATGCACGATCTGCGCATCCACACCCGCGTCCAGTGCCGCACCCGCGATAATCTTCTGGAACAGGTCTTCAGAGATGCCGCCCGAACAAGAGTAGGTGGCGAGTAAACCGCCGGGATTGAGCAGCTTGAAACCCAGTAGATTAATGTCCTTATAGCCGCGAGCAGCTTTTTCGGCAAAAGCGGCAGTAGGCGCGAACTTGGGTGGATCGAGAATGATGAAATCGAACTTCCTGCCCTGATCGCGAAATTTACGCAGTGCTTGGAACACGTCATCGCACTGCCATTCGGCTGCGCTCGCATCCAATCCGTTCACACCCAGATTATGTTCGGCAATTTTCAATGCTTCAGCAGACGCATCTATGGATAGCACAGACTTTGCGCCACCGCGCAGCGCATAGAGCGAAAAGCCGCCGGTGTAGCAGAAACAGTTAAGCAAGGTCTTACCGTGCGCCAAGGTCTCGGTGAGTTTGCGGTTATCACGCTGATCCAAATAGAAGCCGGTCTTTTGTCCGTCCGCCACATCGACCTTAAAGCGCAAACCGTGCTCGACGACTTCCACTTGCGCGGGCAAAGTGCCGCGCATCACGCCGTTGCGTTCTTGCAATCCCTCCAAACCGCGCGACTCGGAATCCGAGCGCTCATAAATACAGCCAGCGTTGCACACCACTTGCAGCACATCGGCGATGGTCTCGCGCCAATATTCCACGCCCGCACTACCAATCTGCATCACCAGCACATCACCATACTTATCCACGATGAGGCCGGGCAGTCCGTCCGATTCCGCATGGATGACACGCATACCACTGCTGTCCCTAGCCATGGAAAGCGAGTCGCGCGCATTGAGCGCATTGGTGATTTTGCGTTGGAAATATGCAGCATCGATGACCTCATCCTCGCGCCACGACCACACACGTGCAGTGATCTGCGAACCAGCGTTATAAGCAGCCCAAGCGAGAAACTCACCCGCCACGCTTCGCACCGCCACGGTCTGACCGTTAGCGGGTTTGCCATCCACATGTGCAATCGCGCCAGAAAACACCCAGGGATGGCGACGCTGTAAAGCGCGTTCGCGCCCCTCGCCCAACACGATGGTCGGCTCCGCATAGGAATCTCCACTGCGTGGCGCAGTCAAAACGCGCGGCGCGGCATTCTCTTGTTGCGGTCTGCGTTTGCGGAAGTCGCGGTTACCGGCGCGGGAGCGCCCTTGCTCGTTACGTGGCTTGCGGGATTTGGTTTCAATCATAGTATTTAAAGGCGATAAAATTTCATCCGGTCAACGAAGCGATGCTCCGTGCTTAGGATTTACGTTTGGCGCGCGGGTGCGCCGAGTCATAGATCTTGCTGAGGTATTGGAAATCCAGATGAGTATAAACCTGAGTGGTGGAGATGCTGGCATGTCCCAACATCTCCTGTACCGCACGCAGGTCGCCCGAGGATTGTAATACGTGTGTCGCAAAAGAGTGCCGCAGCAAATGTGGGTGGACACCGCTGTTAATGCCCAGCTTGATGCCCCACTCCTTCATACGAAGTTGGACCACACGCGGCGAGATGCGCGAACCGCGCTGACCGACGAACAATGCCGTCTCATCCGGAGTCGCCAGTTGCGCTCGCGCCGCCAGCCAGGCCTGCAGTGCGCTGATCGCATAACTACCCAAGGGGATCACACGCTGCTTGCTGCCCTTACCGGTCACGCGTATCTCATGCTCGACAAAGGCATTATTCATGTCGGCCTGCTCCAAAGAAACCAACTCGGCCAGACGCAGACCAGAGGAATACAGTAATTCCATCATCGCCTTGTCGCGTATCGCAGCGGCATCGTCACCGGGTATCTCCATCAGACGCGCCGCCTCGTCCGGTGACAGTGTCTGAGGTAGAGTCTTAGGCGTTTTGGGGGCACGTAATCCTACACAGGGATTGTCACCATGCCCGTGTGCACGCATCAGATAAGCGAAAAATCCACGCCAAGCAGATAGCATCCGCGCCAAAGAGCGGCCAGATAATCCCCGTCCATGCAGCTGCGCGATATAACGCCGAATCTGGTGAACCTTGAGCGTATCCAGCGGCATATCCCCGCTCAATTCGAATAAACGTTGCAGATCACGGGCGTAATTTTCCGCAGTCAATTCAGAATAGCGTTTTTCGAAACGCAACCAGGCAAGATACTCTTCCAGATAGCGCTGATTGCCTGCCGCCACGGCAAAGTTATCAGACTGGCCGGTATCGTTCACGTTATGGTTGCAAATGAGGATGCAAGGCACTGGCAACCGCGTCAGCGATGCGTTGCAAGAACACCGTACCCATCTCGGGATAGAAACGTTGCTTGTCTGGGCTGGCAAGCACCAGCAAACCGACTGTATCGCTGCCTGCATGCAAGGGCATATAGGCGTAGGAACGTAGTTGCGGGGCACTCTCACCGAACCATGTGACCGTGTCGTGCGCGGCATGATGCAAGCACACGGGCTGAGTTTGCGCGTCTGCAAAGGCTAGCGTCTCCGCACTGGGTGGATTGACTTCCCACAAGCGCAGCACACTGTGAGGAACATTGAAGATGTCACTCAGCAAATGCGGAACCATGTCACGCAACGTACCCAGATCACGCGCGGCGAACAGTGCGACGATGAACTCGTGCACCTTATGTTGCAAGGCGTCATTCTCTTTGGCGAACTGCAGCAGATTATGCAATTTCTTTTCCAACTCTTTGTTCTTTTCGCGCAATGCCAACAACTGGCGTTCACTCAACGAGATGGTGCGCCCGCCATGAGGATGGGGGATGGCGATACGCAACAGGCTATCGATATGCGACTCGAAGAATTGCGGATTGTCTTCCAGATATTGCGCTACGTCTTCTACTCTCATACTCGCTCCTTATAGGGTAATCTCACCGCTAAATACGGTGATTGCGGGGCCGGTCAGCATCACCGGATGGCCAACCCCATCCCAGGCGATGCTCAATGAACCGCCACGTGTCAGCACATGTACCGGGCTTTGCACCAAGCCCAGACGTATTCCGGCCACCACTGCCGCACAAGCGCCCGTACCACACGCCAGCGTCTCGCCGGTACCGCGTTCATATACACGCAGCTTGATACTGTGCCTGTCTAGCACTTGCATGAAACCCGCATTGACGCGCTTGGGAAAACGTTCGTGACGTTCGATGAGCGGGCCCAGCTTGTTTACGGGGGCATTTTCCACATCGCCGACCACCTGCACCGCATGCGGATTGCCCATGGATAAAACGCTGATATGCACGATTTCATCACCCACTTGCAAGGGCTCGCTCACTTGCCCGGTACCCTCTGTGAACGGTATGCGCTCTGCGGTAAAAATGGGCGCGCCCATGTTGACTGTGACGCGCCCGTCATCCTCCAGTTTGGGCACGATCAAACCACTCTTGGTCTCAACCACAATCTCACGCTTACCGGTCAACTTCTGATCATGTACAAAACGCACGAAACAGCGCGCACCGTTACCGCACTGCTCCACCTCACCGCCATCCGCATTGAAGATGCGATAGCGAAAGTCCGCCTCTTTACTCTGTGCTTTTTCGACCAGCAGTATCTGATCGCAGCCCACACCGAAATTGCGATCAGCCAGCAAGCGCAGTTGTTCCGGGGTCAGATTCACTGATTGGCGTACCCCGTCTATGACGACGAAGTCATTACCCGCACCGTGCATTTTGGTGAATTTCATAGCCTATCCTTTCTTGCTCAATGGTCCGTGGCGGAAACACTCTGCGGTGTGGTCGTTGACCATACCGGTCGCCTGCATGAAGGCGTAGCAGATTGTAGTCCCTATGAATTTGAAGCCGCGCTTCTTCAGATCTTTACTCATGGCATCCGACTCTTTGCTGCTGGCCGGTATATCCGCCAAACTGTGTCGCGTGTTCTGTATTGTTTTGCCGCCTACGAATTGCCAAATGTAGGCATCGAAACTGCCGAACGCCACTTGCACTTCCAAGAATTTCTGCGCATTCAGCACGGTGGAGTTCACTTTCAAACGGTTGCGCACAATGCCCGAATCTTGCAACAGTGATTCTATTTTAGCCGGGGTATAGCGGGCAATGCACTTTGCGTCAAAACCATCGAAAGCGGCACGATAATTCTCGCGTTTGCGCAAAATGGTGATCCAGCTCAATCCCGCTTGCGCACCCTCCAAGATAAGGAACTCGAATAGTTTGTCATCATCATGCAAAGGCACGCCCCACTCCAAATCGTGGTAACGCTGATATAACGCATCATCTCCCGCCCAGGCACAACGTTGTTTAATCATTACCTTCCAACTCCCCGCAAAGCTGTACACAATCACGCCACATGCATCTATCCATAACGACTGTTATGCCTGCTTGTTGCGCACGCAAGGCGGCATTCCCGTCTATCACGCCATCTTGCAACCACAGCTTCTTGATACCCAGCGTGATGCAGCTGTCGACAATAGCACTCACATGCTCAGAGGCCCGGAACACATCCACGATGTCAGGCAGCTGCGGCAAGCTTTCCAGATCTGGGTAGGCGCGCTCACCCAACACTTCATCTACCATGGGACGCACCGGGATGATCTGATAGCCGCGACTTTGCAAACCACTGGCAACCCGAAAACTGGGACGCGCGGTATTTGGCGACAATCCCAGTACCGCAACGCGTTTTACCGAGTGCAACAATGCACGTATCTGCTCGAGGTTTGGATTCTGAAATGACATGAGGATATCTCGTAAAGACAGGCGTCTAAGATAACACCATAATCACCAAGGTCACCAGTGCAAACTCAGTGTCACGTAAGCGCGCCGATCAAACACACTGGTTGCAACATATTCGGTGTAATTGTCTTGGAATAAATTTTGCACAACCAAGGCGATATCGCCCTTCAAACCGGCAAGATTTTTAAAGGCTTGAGCCAAGCGCACATCCGTGCGTTTATGCATCCCCTGCATATCTGTCGTTCCACGGTCGAAGGCTTGCAACTGCCCCTGTTGATAATACGAGATACTGTATGAGATGCCATTATCCAAATTGTGCGCGAACATCGCACTGACAGTATTCATGGGCGTGCTGGCTGCCAGCAAGTCGTTTCCTGCGGGCTGTAATGCGGCAATATTGCTGCGCGCCAATTCGTGCGCATAATTGATCGTCAGTTGTGCCCCTGGCGAAAAACTATGCTTCAACGTGGTTTCTACACCGTCGTATTCGCCTGACAACCCATTGCTAAAAAACACATTGGTCGGGTAGATCGCACCACTGAACTGATCCCGGAACACCCGCATATCCACAGTACTATTCCAATCCTCAAACTCCCCCAGATATCCGATTTCACGCGACAACATCTTCTCGGAGTTAAGATGCAAAGATGTCGAACCGGCGATTATTTTGTCTCCAACCTGATAGTTCAGCGCTGACGTGCCGTAGTTTTCTGCCAGGGAGGGTGTGCGGTAAGCAATCGAAGCACCCAGTCGCACGGTCTGCTTGGGCAAGATATGAAAATTCAAACTCGCCCGTGGCGAGACTCTCTTCGCGCCTTGTCCGTCATTTTCATACATGCCACCCACATTGGTGATCAACCTGGGTGTGAAGCGCCACTCGTCATGCATAAACACGCGGGTAGAACGCACATCAATCTGATGAATAAAACTGGCCGGCGCATTCATCGGAACAATAACGTTGCTATATGCCTGCTCAACACTATGTTGCAATCCATAAACCAGGCGATTGTCCACCGTCAGATTGACAGTATGCTGCACCTCCAAGGCGGTGCGATCGGCACTCGGCGATTTGGCAATCGGCACGGCCACACCCAACACAGGCACATTGAAATTTTCTTGATAGGCATTACGCGTATGCGAGATGCGCACACTGAGTTCAGATTCATTTTGTAGCTGGTGCAACCAATTCAACTGCTAAAAGCTGTTCAGTGTGATCAGGTCGTGAAACGGGTTCAACTGTGCATGACTATCCCAATAACCTACGCCCTGGATGTCGCGGCTAACACCCAACTGCACATCAAAATTATTGGTGCTATCCGGATAGAAACTGCCGCGATAGTTCAGCAATCGTGCCTGATTGCTGTCATTGCTATTGTTCATGTCCGCCGCAGACTGGCTGGGGAAATGTGTCGCGGTTCGGTCGTCATAGCCGTTATCCGCTTTATACGCCATGGTCATGCGGTAATCGTAGCGCTCACCGTTATGGCCGAACTGGCCGATCACATCATTGACACCTTTATTACCCCTGGTCACCGCGACCCTGGTGCCTTTAATCGCACCCGCGTCCCGCGTGATGATGTTAATCACACCGTGCACAGAGTTCGCGCCATAGGAAGCGGCCGCAGGACCGCGTATCACTTCTATGCGCTCGATGTCATCCAAAGTGATCGGCAAACCGGCCCAGTCAACAGTGCCAAGTGGGGGCATATAGACACTGCGGCCATCAATCAAGACCTGCATAGCGCGTGCATACTGATCTGTGGAGCCGTGATAGGAGACGATAGGCTGGGCTCCGCTGTAATAGCTTACATACATGCCCGGAACCAGACTGAACACATCTGGCAAATTGCGGAAGCCGGACGCAACTATCATGTTGCGATCTATCACCGTCATCGCGTTAGGCGCTTCAGAAAGCGGCTGCGACAAGCGGGATGCACTAAGCACCACCGGAAATTCCTGCAGAAAATCCTGTTCACTCTCGGCGAGCACACTAGATGTGGCTATCGACAGCAATACAGCCATGCTTGGGAAGAGTCGATTGGGTGACATGACAGACCGTACAAGTTTGTCCAAAACGTTCGGAGTATAACCCAATACCATGAGCCTAAAACAAGCAAGTCAGCGCGAGCTGCACACTTAACAACCCGGCCTTGGGCTTAAGCCAAAAGTTTCATTCCGACGAGATTGAACGCATCGTTATAATATTAGGAAGATACCAATCGGAGGCCTTACATTGAGCGCGATTCACATCTCACAGCTTTCTTTTCTCACCGCACATGCACCTTATGACAGGATGGAGACCGGCCATCAAATCTGGCTGCTAGAGCGACTACGTTTGGCCTACTATCCTAAAGGCACAGTGATACTCGAACCTGCGCAGGGTAAATCCACGAGATTCCTGATTATCAAACAGGGCATGGTGCAGGGCGAGCGTCACAGCGAAGATGCCGTGATGGAATTGCACGAGGGTGAAAGCTTCCCCGTTGGAGCCCTGCTCGCCGCACGTGCCGTATCCGCGACTTACAGGGCGACTACCGACGTTTTCTGCTTCGAACTCGACGTGGCAGATTTCCATTCGCTGCTTGGGCTATCGATGGTATTCAAGGATTTCTGCACCCGTCGTATTGCGGCTTTGTTCGATCAGTCCAATCAGGCCATGCAAGCAAAATTCTCGCAGGCGGCCAGCGAACAACAATCAATGTCGACCACCTTGGCGGATGTGATACGCCGCACCCCTGTCACTTGTCCGCCAGACACCAGCATACAAATCGCACTGACGACCATGCGTGATGCGCAAGTCGGCTCCATGATAGTCGTCGATACCAGCAACAAACCTTTAGGCATCTTCACCCTGAATGATCTGCTTGGTCGCGTCGTCCTACCCTGCATCGCAACCGACCAACCCATCTCTGCGGTGATGAGCCACTCTCCCACAACACTGCCCCCCGATGCGCTCGCTTATGAGGCAGCCATGGTGATGGCGCGCAAGGGTTTCCGTCACGTACTGGTCTGCGACAATGGCGGCGTGCTATTGGGCATCTTGTCGGAACGCGATTTATTCTCTCTGCAACGCGTCGGCTTGCGCCAGATCAGTGGCGCATTACGCAAAGCCGAGAACATCGATGTACTTGTCGGCTTAAGTAAAGACATACGCACCTTGACACACAACATGATGGCTCAGGGCGTTGCTCCCGAACAGCTAACCTTATTCATCTCCACGCTCAACGATTTGCTCTCAGCTCGACTGATTGAACTCGAGTGCAATGCAGCAGGCCTGTGCGACACACCAATATATGAGGGACTGTGCTGGCTGGTAATGGGTTCTGGCGGTCGCTTGGAACAGACTTTGAACACCGACCAGGATAATGCCCTGATCTTCACCGTACCAGAGGGCATGACTGTCGATGAGGTACGCGGCAAGCTCCTTCCCGTCGCCCTGCGTATCAATCACGCGATGGCGCGTTGCGGTTTTTCCTTATGCAAGGGCAACATCATGGCGTCCAATCCGCAGTGGTGTCTGTCCATGGACGAATGGCGTGCGGTCTTCAGCAAATGGGTGGACAGGGGCTCACCAGAAAGTCTGTTGCATTCCTCCATTTTTTTCGATTTTCGTGCGCTGGCTGGACAAACCAAACTCGCCGAGCAACTGCGCAACTGGTTGGCGCAGTTGACGCGCGGCAACCAGCGTTTTTTGCACCAAATGGCCGCAAATGCCATACGCAATCGTCCGCCGTTAGGCCTGGTGCGCGATTTCGTCCTCAATGAAACGGATCGCATCGACCTCAAATTCAACGGCCTGACACCCTTTGTCGATGCGGCGCGCATCATGAGTCTCGCTACCGGCGTGACATCCACCAGCACCGTACAAAGATTGCGCCAGAGTGCCGTGGTCGCCCACATCCCGGCAGCCGAAATCGAAGGCTGGATCAACGCCTTTCTGTTCATTCAGATGTTGCGCCTGCGCCACCACTATGAAGTCAGTAAAAATACCAATACAACGGTTCAAGAACTCGACAATCTACTTGACCCCGAGCAGCTTAACGAACTCGACCGGCGTATCCTCAAAGAAGCCTTCCGTCAGGCGCGCAAGGCCCAAGCCAAGCTGGCACTGGACTACCAACTTTGAAAAGCATCTTGCAACGCTGGCTGGCACCCAGGGCACAACTGACAGCAAAGCAAACTGAGCGTCTGGCAGCTTGGCAAGCACTCCCTGTATTGCGTGACGCGCTGCGCTGTGTGGTGCTTGATGTGGAAACCACGGGACTCAACCTGATCACGGACACTTTGCTCTCCATCGGAGCGGTTGCCGTAGTGGACCAACGCATCGTGCTAAGCGACAGTTACTCCGTCGTATTGCAACAGTCCACCAGCAGCAACCATGACAACATTCTCATCCATGGCATCTCAGGCTCCGCTCAACGCGAGGGCGTTCTGCCGGCAGATGCATTGCTAGATTTTCTTGAGTTCATCGGCAAAGACCCGCTGGTTGCCTTTCATGTCACCTTCGATGAGACCATGATACGCAAGGCGATGAAGGCTTATCTGGGCTTTAATTTCAAGCACACTTGGTTGGATTTGGCCTATGTCATGCCGGCACGATTCCCCACCCTGATGTATACCCACCGCGTCCTTGATGACTGGACTCGTCATTTCAACATCATCAATGACAGTCGCCACAATGCACTCGCAGATGCATTAGCAACTGCTCAACTACTACTCGTGGCGCAATGTAACAACGCTAGCAGATTGAATTACCATGCATTACGCGATTTGGAACGTGAGTTGCGGCATTCAAAAAACGAGATTTAGGCTCATATCCATGCCAACTATCAGGATATAGGCGATTTATAGTCGATTATTTCAATCCGGCTGATATACAATCCTCGCGTCTCATTTCATCACTTCGAGACACCGACATTTCGAAAATATTACGTCAATAATAAAGGGGAATAACAATGGACAAAAGCGGCGAGGCCTATTGGAAGGCCACGTTGGGTTTGCTGACCAAGATCCTGGCAATTTGGTTCTTAGTGTCATTCGGCGCAGGCATTTTGTTTGCCGACATACTCAACAACATACATCTGGGCGGTTATCCACTGGGCTTTTGGTTTGCCCAACAGGGATCTATCTATGTCTTCGTGGCTTTGATTTTTGTTTATGCCAAAAAGATGGGTGAGATTGATCGTAAATTCGACGTACACGAAGACTAAGGGGATAACATGGAACTGCAATCAACAATTTACCTGGTCGTAGGGCTGAGTTTTGCGCTTTACCTTGGTATCGCTTTCTGGGCCCGCGCAGGCAGCACCAGTGAGTTCTACGTCGCAGGTGGTGGCGTAGGCCCGCGTGTAAACGGTATGGCGACAGCGGCGGACTGGATGTCGGCCGCATCTTTCATCTCCATGGCGGGCCTAATTTCCAACATGGGTTACGGTGGCGGTCTGTTCCTGATGGGCTGGACAGGTGGCTATGTGTTGCTGGCTTTGTTGCTGGCACCATATCTGCGTAAGTTCGGTAAGTTCACCGTTCCCCAATTCATTGGCGACCGCTACTACTCCAAGTCTGCTTCTACCGTAGCTGTGCTGTGCTTGCTGACAGCCTCGCTGACGTATGTGATTGGCCAAATGACCGGGGTGGGTGTGGCATTCTCACGCTTCTTGGGCGTTTCAAGTGAGACTGGCGTGTATGTCGGTATGGGTATCGTTTTTGTATACGCTGTTATGGGCGGCATGAAGGGCATCACCTACACACAAGTAGCTCAATACTGGGTTCTGATCTTCGCTTACACAGTTCCTGCAATTTTTATCTCCTTGCAACTGACTGGTAATCCTATCCCCCAATTGGGCTTGGGTTCGAACCTGGCTGGCTCCGATATCTCCCTGCTGCAAAAGCTGGACACTATTGTGGTCGACTTGGGTTTTGGTCAGTACACCACCTCAACGGCGGGTAGTACACTGAACATGTTCGTGTACACCTTGTCCCTGATGATCGGTACAGCGGGTCTGCCTCACGTCATCATGCGCTTCTTCACCGTTCCCACTGTTGCAGCTGCCCGCTCTTCTGCTGGCTGGGCTTTGGTTTTCATCGCGATCTTGTACACGACTGCACCAGCAGTAGGTGCAATGGCCAAAATGAATTTGTTGCGCACGATGACACCCGGCGTCGTGATGCAGAACGCGGACCCATATGCACACGACTCACAGATCAAATACGAAGAGCGTCCAGACTGGATGGCACGTTGGGAAAAGACTGGCTTGTTGAAATTCGAAGACAAGAACGGCGACGGACGTATCCAGTACTACAACGACAGTACCAAGAACACAGCCGTTATAGCCAAGGCTGAAGCTGCAGGATGGAAGGGTAACGAACTGACTGTCAATCCAGATATCATCGTGTTGGCTAACCCCGAGATCGCATTGCTGCCCAACTGGGTGATCGCTTTGGTTGCCGCGGGTGGTTTGGCCGCTGCGTTGTCGACGGCCGCAGGTCTGTTGCTGGCAATCTCATCCGCCATCTCGCACGACTTGATCAAAGGTGTTTTCAATCCGAATATCAGCGAAAAGAACGAGCTCGTGGCAGGCAAGATCGCCATGGCATGCTCCATCGTCGTTGCGGGCTATCTGGGTCTGAATCCTCCCGGCTTCGCGGCGGGTACGGTTGCGCTGGCCTTCGGTATTGCGGCGAGCTCCTTGTTCCCGGCAATCATGATGGGTATCTTCAGCAAGAAGATGAACAAAGAAGGTGCTATCGCCGGTATGTTGGCAGGCCTGAGTATCACACTGTTCTACGTGTTCGCACACAAGGGTATCTTCTTCATCAAAGGTACTGACTTCGTGAACATGATAGGCGGCCCTAACAGCTTCTTCGGCATCACGCCGGAAGCATTTGGTGCAGTGGGTGCGTTGGTCAACTTCGCGGTTGCTTTCTTGGTAGACAAGTTCACTCCAGAACCACCGGAGCACATCCAGCACTTGGTTGAAAGTGTACGTACCCCACGCGGCGCTAAAGCTGTAGACGGTGCACACTAAAATAGTTTGATTTATCTGTAACATTGACCCCGCCCTAACCCGGCGGGGTTTTTTCTTGGAGAGCACATGGTTTTTGATATCAGCATCGCGATGACATGGATACTATTCATCGCACTATTTCCGATCTCCTTTTACTGGCTCAGACGTTCTTGGCGCATCGCGATCAAACGTGACTATTCTGAAGTCGCCCTCAAACGCGGGCAGCCTCCTGAAAATGCAGAACGATATGCACCTTACACATTGGCCATCAATCTACTGGCTGCCGTGACATTGCTTGTAACGATCTACGGTGTAGTCTCAGCGACTTTCGATTACAGTACTTGGAGCGCCATGGCCGGGCTCACCATTTGGTTCAAGCTGATTGCCGACTTCATTCTGAGCAGACACGCCCATCCATTCGTGGTCAAGAAGAAAAGCTGAACAAATCGCTCATATACGTATTCTTGAATACTCATAGCGCCTGATATTAAGAGGGACTGAAGCAGTTTCGGGACTTGTTTAGCGTTTCCTTAGCCAGTATGTAAAATATTCCTCACTCTTTTGTTGACCTAGAACCAGGTATCCATTAATATGCGCGGCCTTCGGAGAGGTGGCCGAGTGGTCGAAGGCACTCCCCTGCTAAGGGAGCATCCGGGCATAAACCTGGATCGAGGGTTCGAATCCCTCCTTCTCCGCCAAGGCAACAATTTACACGCGCCCGTAGCTCAGCTGGATAGAGTACTTGGCTACGAACCAAGGGGTCAGGAGTTCGAATCTCTTCGGGCGCACCAATATAAACAAGGAGTTAGCTTAACGGCTAGCTCCTTTTTTATTTCAAAATTTCGCTCGGGGGTAAACTCAGGGGTAAACCAGAAAATTGCTAGGACCCAAATTTTCATCATTAAAATGCTCTAACTTCAAATTTCAGCTCTGATGGGATAGCAAGAAACTATGGCTATAAATATCGCGCGATTAAAAGGTATTGGCTGTTTTCTGGGCACCAGAGCATGCAGATGCTCAGGGTTTACACGCAACCTGCGTGAAGAAGATTTGCTTAATGATTTAGACCAGCCTGCTCTCAAATCTAAATAATTGGGAGAAACTTATTTAGATGAAGCTCTCGAACATTCCTGCCGCCATAATCAATTTCCAATGTTTCGCAAACACACATATATTTGGATTTTGTGTATCCGTCTAACCCTTGGGCTTTAACATTGAAATAATACAATTCATTTTTCCAAATAATCCTTTCGGCAGGACTCATAGTCGATATTTGATTTATCCTTTTCTGTAGATCATTTGCACTTTGGAGGATTGTGTTGCCAATTTTGGCTTCTTCAAAAAATAGATCGTCTGAGAGACCACCACCTACTGAAATAAGACGTTTAGAAATTTTTTCAAGTACACCCACATCATCTTGCATTTTAAGAAGTAATTGTTCGGCCCAATCATAACTTTCATCAGCTACAATATTCCAACGCCTAAAAAATTTTGAGCTTTCAATTTTGTCGTGATCGCTTATACCAAAACAACTCTCTATATCTTTAAGTAGCATTCCAACGGAGCTTAATTCCTCCGTGTTCTTACAGGTCACAAGCCTATCAACGCGACTCAATGCGACTTCGTGATTAATTGCATCAGTAAAAAATAACTTTTCAATTTCATCTAATGATGGAATGTAGTAACCCGCCTCTATACCTCGGATTTTTTGGTCTGTGATAATGGTGGGGGCATTTAAAGAACGGTACGCAATAGCTAACCCCACTCTGTGATTTAACAAAAATAACACCTTAGGTTCAATGACGGTAATTTGATACAAATTAGACCAATTAACCTCCTCACCATTTTCAGTCCATGCCCCAGAAATCAGTTTATCTACCGCAAAAGAAAACATCTTTTTAACAACCTCTAATCTTGGCAGTCTATGTCCATTGACCCATCTAGACCATTGCTTTCCTGGGGCACCTAATTTATCGACAAATTGCTTCTCAATTTCAATTTGAGTTTTGTTAGATTGTTTTTGTATGTATTTCAGAAGAGAAATAACGCTCTCATTATTTTCTGCCAGCTTAGGTGATTGCTTTCCCATAGTTTTTACAACGCAAACATGTATACCAATAGCGAAGGCTACTAAATTTACACTAGGTAGTCTACATATTATTGGTGGTGTAGTTTAATGCACACACAATAATTACACGTTAGGTAACAAAATGAAAACTGAAGAATTCCTGTCGCAAAAATGGGGTCTACCTTCTTTGCTAGCGCAGTTGACAGCTTTACCGGATCGATTTGCTGATGGCTTTAGCCTAGCTTTACGTCAAGCCAGTGAATTGACCGAAATTCTAATCCGACGTGCAAAAAAATCGTTCGCAGAGTGGCCTTGCGTTTTGATATGGCGAGTTAAATCCACGACTCAGCGAATCAATTGGAGCTAGGAAATTGTGCTTCCTCCAACTCCAAATACAGCTGAACTTGCCAAGTTTTAGAAACTTAAAGTGTCGACAGCAATAACCAGAAGATAACGCTTGGGAAATTTAACATGTCACAAAAAATTTTACGACTTCCTGAAGTACTCCGCATTCGAGGGCGATCACGTAGTTCACATTACGCGGATATACAGCAAGGATTATTCACCGCTCCGGTCCGAATTGGCCAGCGGGCTGTTGGATGGCCGGAGAACGAGGTCGCTAACCTCAATGCATATCGAATAGCAGGCCATTCGGATGCAGAAATAAGAGAACTTGTTTTGACATTGAATTCGAATCGAAAATTTATTAACCAAAACACCAAAGGAGCATAAATATGACTGCCAAGATTCCCTCTAGTGCCGAAGAACTTTTAGAAAAGCCATTTACAAGCCTCATCAGTCAAATCTTGCTTGATGACACATTCGTGTTAATAGGATCCCCGTTCGCTGAGGTTCTTAACTACCAATCAACAAGGGCTATCGATGCTGTTAATAATGCAGGGCGTTGCATTTCAGTTAGAACGTACACTTATTTTTCGCCCAAATCATCTGCTGTCGTAATGAATGCGGTGGCAAGCAAAAATAGGCGCTGTCCCAATCCCGCTTTCGCCTTTTCTTTCACTTGGCCAGACTCTGAAACTCTACTAACTGAGAATATATTCGATGTCGCTGAATCTGTACTCAATTATCTCGGCTTTGAAGATCATCAGGCTGTTGTCGCGATACATACTCAATCGACAGTCACTCACTGCCATGTAATTGCAAATCGCATTAACCCTCGGACTTACCACTCAATTAAATTATCTAACCTAACTAAAAATCAACTTCGCGCCTCTCGCAAGTTTGGAGTTGAATTTGTCTGGTCCAATGAAAATCAATAAAGCTTTCACGGCATGCACAACGAAGGATCGAAAATCAGAAAAAATTTCTGTCCGTTTTGATAGAGAAGAAGCTATGACCATTCGCGTCTCCGCAGCAGCCCGCAACCTTACGCCCAGCGAATTCATTCGCCGAGCCACTCTCAACCAAAAAACGGAAATTAAGATTGACGCTTTTATAATTGTGGCGCTGATCGAATGTGTCGCAGCAATACGCTCGATTCACGCTAGTTTTTTAGAAAATGGACACCCTCCGCCTGAAGCGTTGTGGCAACCCATAATCCAAAGCGCGCTCGATGCAATGATGAGAATAGATAAATGACTATTTCTCACCTGGATTTTTTATCAGATACATATTGTCTGTGTGAGATTGCACCATTATGATTCCCCACATTCCACCCCAACGCCGACATCGATCAAATCACGCTAAACCGTTTAGTGATTTGGTCGCCTATGTTCTAGAGAATAAGTCTAAGGAGTATCAGCTTGCTAACTCTTTATTCAGTGACATTCTGAATTACGCAACAGCCACAAAAGATGTGCTCACCGCTGAAGAAAAATGCGTTGCCATTCGAACCAACAAAATCTGCGCACTTGAATTCGCCGCAACAGAAATGAACGCAGTCGCTTCACGAAATTTACGATGCAAGGATCCCGTTTTTACATTCATTCTCAGTTGGCCGGAGCACGAAAGTCCGCATCACGACGTTATTTTTGATGCGGCAAATCATGCTCTCCAGTCTCTAGGACTTGGTGAGCATCAATCCGTGGTTGCTATACATTCAAATACAGACAACATACATTGTCATGTCGCAGTCAATCGCATTCACCCTATAACGTTTCGTTCGCAACATTTGGAATGGTCAATTAAAACTTTGCACCGAGCGGCACGCGAAAGTGAAATCAAGCACGGGTGGTCAAACGATAATGGTATTTTTATCGTGCAATCGGATGAGCTCGGCAATAAATCCATCATTAAAAATGTACTACATAAATCGCCTTCAGTATTGCCTGCATGGCACGACCCAGACAGCCTCATGGCTTGGCTTAAATCAGACGTATCAAAAGCATTAAAGCGAGCACTACCAACATTACAGAATTGGCATGATTTGCACCGTTGGTTAGAAAATTATTCAATTGGCCTACTCGATACGGGCGGCGGCTTACGATTAGAAATCACATCTGCTGATTCAGGCGAGGTTTTATATTTTCCTGCCAGCAGAGGACTGCGCCTTCTAAAGCGATATGAGCTAGAAGCGCGTTGGGGTGCATTCACGACTAATGAAACCGAGTTGCTTCAAGATATTACTTCTTTTCCGTCTACAGACGATGATGACACGGATCTAGTCATGAATTGTGTCGTCCCAAATATGACCGTGTTTAATCCTTTACAAATCCACCAGAAGGTTAATACATTTCTCAAGAGTAGCTTTGATCAAGGCGTTCCACCTTGGGCGCGCAACCAACAATTGAACATGGTTGATGCTGATGAGATGCGAGAATTAAACCCAGAGAATCAATCAAAACGTAATCTGGCATTCGCTGGACACAATAATTCGGATGTTGGCACAGACTATTCTGACGCTATTGTCGAGTCAAACTCCACCTCTAAAAATCGTTATGCGCGAGACAACTTGAAACGCGAGGAGCGTAAAGCAGCGCGAGCCATTGCGCGTGCAGATTTGCGGAGTCGTTTCAATCGGTACCAGGATATGGTTGCCGAAGGCGATATTGAATATCTTAAACAGGTTAAAGCCATTAGAGCTAAGCGTAGTGCATTGTTGGCGACGATTCGTGTTGAATCCAAGCAGCAGCGCCAATCATTGAAACGTGATTTTTTGCACGACATAAAATCTCGCATATTTCCATTGGAAGCTATTCACAGTCGAGCCATTAAGCAAAAACTTAAGGTTGAGAGTATTTTTCAAGCGCACATGCGGGAACTATCTTTTTCGCGCGTCATGCCACTTGGCTGGCGTGTATGGTTGCACGAACAGGCCAAGCTGGGTGACCAGGCCGCATTGTCAGCCTTACGCGGCATCGTGTATCAGGCGCAGCGTGATGCAAAATCGTATGAAGCAACTCTCAATGAAACTCATACGATAGAAATTGATTCGTCTGAATTCGTCGAAGCAGGTGTTCGACTCAAATCTGATGAGCAACATTTCGCGAAGCTGATGAGCCGGCTTTTAAATAATGAGCGCCATGAAAATGCAATTCGTTCCTCGCACATCCATGATATGCGTCCCTTCGAAGTTGATGCGTTGTTAGCCCAATACGCAGGAATCAAATGGCGCGTCACTGGTAACGGCAATGTCAATTATCTTGATATGTATGGTGAGCACATTTTTACGGATCGCGGCAATCGCATTACCTTTGACAAGGTGCTGGTTACCGACGAAGAGATTTGCTTAGCACTGATGCACGCCGAACAGAAATTCGGCAAAGGACTAACGCTGACTGGTAATGACCCTCTATTCACAGCGAGGATGGCGCGTCTTGCTGATGAATTGGGGCTGATTATCCTCAACCCTGAGTTGCAAGTTGAGATTGCGAATCACCGCGTAGCACGAAACAGTGCATTGAATAAGATTGAAACTGTACTCGATGTGATACCTGTCGTACCCAAGTCAGAACCCATCATTATTGAAGAGCCGCCGACCACGGTCGCCACGCCTATAGAAGAGATTTTACGAAAAAAGATTTTATCCCTCGATCCGCAAGCTGAATTTGTTATTCCCAGTGCAGATAGCAACACGAGCTATGAGGGTAAAGTTATCGCTGCGTCTGATGTTAGTGACCAGAGCGACTTTGGATTTGCTCAACACCTTGGTCGCGGCAGATACGCCTTGCACTTTATTCCGCCGCCAATTGGTGATGCTACACAATCAATCACAGTGAAATACAAAGATGGCGTTTCCAGCATTCAGCTTTCGCAAACGCCCGATAAAAAAAGGACGGTCGTTAAACACACAGGAAAACTCAATCAAATTGTTGTGTTGGGACTGATCTGGGTAGAATTCTCAAGCAACTCCCCAACCGTCTCCGATTGAGTTTTCCCTGCCCTCTTCGATACCGCGCGCAAAATGGCCGCCTGCTTATGCGTTAAAAATATGCTGAGCTCAATTCCCTCTTTCAGTTTGTTCTTACGATAGGTCGCCTGACGCTCAACAGCCGAAATCGCCCCTTTGGGGTTTGCTGGCCTCCCACGTTTCTTCTTTTCTTCTGTAGCTTCTTCAGTCACTTCGCAATCCTTAAAACTATTTCATCACGCCCTCACAATAACATTCTGAGAATTTGACCGCTATGCAAAATTCACTTTATTTCCGAAACTGCTTGCATAATGCGTGAGGACGTGACTCAATATGCGCACTTCAAGAAACTATTAATGCGCCGTTTCACATCACCGCGATTTTCTTGATGCCACCCCTGATGGAATATTTGGAGAAGAACATGGAAGATAATTTTGACCTTGCCTGCATACGCATTGGAACGTCTTACGCCTTTGACGATGCTGTTGCGTTGGCATCGAGGACACTAGGGAAAGCGCGCATCCTCATGGATGAAGCAACACGAGAGTTTTCAACAAACCTATTCATCGCCGTTGCGATGCAAGTGTCTGTTGATAAGGAAAGCGGCATGTTCAAAGATATGTTGGAGCTTATTGTTGACCCTAGATGGGATTCGGCAATGCAGATACTTCAATCTTTCCCAAACAATCGCCCTATCTTTACAGGACACGTTGCAGAAGATTGGCTGGATCGTTTCGAGAAGAAGTTCGAGCGTCTGGAAAGTGGCAGAGCAGACATGCTGGTTAAGCGGTCATACATTCATTGGAAGGCGGTCCTTGATGCGCCAAAAAACATTCCTAGAAGAAAAAAACAGAAACCGCGTGACAGCGTACAAGTGTTCAATCCTGAATCATTGGAAAATGCCATGACCCTATTGAACTCAATCAAGCAGGAGAAAAAAACGGGTTGTGATTCGATTCTTGAGGCTGCACAGATAAACGACGGCTATCGTGCGATACCCAATGCAAAAAAAGGTGTAGTGAAATTAGGCGAAGCAAAACACAACTTTGAAAATCTGGTTGAACCTATAAACCGTTTAGAAACAGGACTGGTGTTGGCTAGCTGTATGAAGCCGCAAGATTTCCACCTTACGCCCATTTTGTTGCTGGGTGAACCGGGGATTGGCAAAACGTACTTGGCGACACAGCTTGCAGAGTCCTTGGGCGTGCCTATGGAAAAAATCAGTGCGGGTGGCGCACAGGGTGGCTTTCAACTGACTGGCTCACACTCAACCTGGACAGCAGCTCGGCCAGGTGCATTGATTGCCTTACTAGCAACAGGAAAGTCTGCATCACCTGTTGTAGTGATTGATGAGGTCGATAAGATCCGTGATTCAAATTGTCCTGTTTTGCCGGTGTTGTTGGATTTGCTTGAACCTGGAACGGGTCGCAACTTTAAGGACGAATTCTTTGAAATGCAGTTTGATGCCAGCAAAGTGATATTTGTGCTGACGGCCAATAGCCTTGCTGGTGTGCCTGCGTCATTGTTGTCGCGTTGCGAGATATTTAACGTGCCACTTCCTGATGCTAAGCAACGTCTGCGCATCATCAAAAGCGTCGCAGAAAAATTGCGTATGAAAACAGGTAAACAGATTGCTCTAGATAAGGGCAGCAGTGAGTTGCTTGCGGAGCGAGTGGATATTGATCTTAGACGGGTTACGTTTTTGGTTGAGGATGCGTTTGCTAAGGCGATACAGTCAGGTGATGCGGTGGCGTGTGTGTTGATACCTAAGCGTGGCAATCGGGAGGGTGCGATGGGGAAGTTTGAGGTAGGGCGGGTTCTGCATTGAGTGTTGTGGTTCTTGTTGCGTTGCGCTTGTTGCATTAAAGCCTTGCAGCCCTTTGAGCGCAGGAGTTACAAGGTATTTTTGTATACGCTCATTGCCTTTGTCTTATTTGAATTGCGCTATTGAAAATACTCAGTCATTCAAATTTAAATATCGGACAGACTGTTTTTCGGATTTAGCCGACCTTGTCGTAGTTGATACGGAATCATGTGCAACGTTGTGATGCTTGTGGCTTGGTGTCGCGGGCATTGCGGGCGCGGCGGCAGGTGTTTCAGCCGCGAGTTCTTCCGGTGTGGCTTGCGGTTTAACTTCCTCGACCTTTACCGGAGCTTGCGCAATCGCGGGCTTCACCAATTTCTCTGCCACCGTTGCGGACGGTTTGTGATGCCCCGATGTTAGGGTAGTGACAAACAAAGTGCTGCCACCAATAGCAAGCAAAGTGGCAATTCCCGCCACGATTTTTGCTTTGCGTCCCAGCAACAGTTCTCTGTTGACTGCCGCTTCTTCCGTTGCCAAAACGACCACGCCCATCGCCCCCAAAATGATGCCGACCAGATGCATCACCGTCGGAATCATCGGGATCATGCTTAGCCCCGGTGTCATGTCGAAAATCGCTGCGATCACCGGAAATACGGGCAGATAAGCCTTGTCGATAACGCTGCCGCGCAACCAGACTAGCAGGGTCAACATGACCAAGAACCAAATGTGCATCCACCATTGCGGCAACATGCCCATGCCCTGCGACACACTGAGGGCATTGACCAGCGAGGAGTTAGAGCCGAAGTAAGGCAGGATGTAGGTCGGTATCATCAGCACCAAATAGCTGATGACGAAGGCGGGCGTATTGCGGGCTAGAAACATGATGTGTGGTTTACCTGATTTTGATAATTAGCTAGTCTTCTCAAGAGATTCAAGCTTCCACGAACCGTCTTCGGTTTTTTTCATCAGATAGCCAAAATTCACCGTCTCGCCGCTGTCTTCCGCAAAATAAACAGCACGGAATTGCAAGGCATTCATCGCGGGCATCGTCCAGCTATCAATTGCCTGTACACCCACACATTTGTTTTTGTCGTGATATTTCATAAACCACTGGTGGTCTGGGTAGTTCCCGTAAGCCCTGATGCTCACACCAGAAACTGTGTAGTAATTCAGTTGCAACATTCCCTCATCCACCTTAACGCACTGGTGTATCGCCAATATTTTTTTGACGTTAGGTAGTGCGGCATCCATTGCGGCTTTGGTGCGCGTATCGTTTGGCACTATCAATTTAGTGGGTGCGGTTTTATCGGTGCTGGGGGCGTTGACTGCCATCGTTCCTGGCTTCGCTGTTGGACTGCTGTTGTCTGCCAATCCTCCATTCAGTGCAGCAAGGTCTTGATTGAATTTATGCAACTGCTCGGTAGAGCAAGCTGCAAGGCTAATCACAAACGCTAACCCGATTGCGCGCTTAGAAAATTTCAACATGGATTGTTTGGCGGTGACGGAAATGAGAGCAGCAGAATGCGAGTTCATAAATTCTCCAAAAGAATGCCACGAATATGACATAACACATCATTTTATGGCATTATGAATCATTCTTGCAAGCGACTAATGAAACGACACTTTACGTCATCAAATGATGTGGAGTCGCAAGGTGAAAAGTCAGCCGAATATCAAGCACCAGAACCTCGCAAAATCAGTGGGTGTGTTGATTGCTGCACGTCGCAAGTCGCTGGGATTAACGCAGGGGGAGTTGGCAGAACGAGTGGGCATCGAGCAAGAGAGTATGTCCAGAATCGAAACTGGCAGTATCACGCCATCATTGAGTCGCCTCTTTTCATTGGCGGACGCGCTGGACTGCACGGTTGAATCGTTGTTGAGTCCCGCTTCCCGACGCAAGCCAGATCAGTCGCTGCTGCTGGAAAAATTGCTGGGCGAACTTGATGAAGCCGAGCGCGCTTTTGTTGTGGGGATGGTCGGTGACTTTGCCAAGCTAGTTCGCAGTCGTCGCAAGATAGAGAAAAAAACGAAGTAGGTGGAATCGGATTAGGGCGATTCATCCCCGCGCAGGCAGGGAACACTGAGCGAGACCTGTGTGGATATTTATTTTAGACGGGTCACGTTTTTGGTTGAGGATGCTTTTGCCAAGCGCATACAGTCTGGTGATGCAGTGGCTTGCCTGTGGATACCGAAGAGAGGCAATCGGGAGGGTGCGATAGGTCATGCCGAGGTGGGGCGGGTTCTGCATTGAGTGTTGTGGTATTTCTTGTGTGCTTCGCTTGTTGCGTCGAAGTGCTGTAGCCCTCAGAATGCGGCGGTTAAGAAATTTGATTGAGGCATATGAATCACCAAGCACTTTCGTCCTTCATTTGGTCGGTCGCCGACCTTCTCCGTGGTGATTACAAACAGTCCGAGTACGGCAAAGTTATTTTGCCGTTCACTGTGTTGCGCCGTCTCGACTGTGTTCTCGAAACCACCAAGCCCGCTGTGCTTGCCGAATTCGATAAGCAACAAAAAGCTGGGCTGAATCCTGAGCCTTTCTTGTTGCGCAAAGCAGGACAGAGTTTTTACAACACTTCGGCTTTGGATATGAAAAAGCTGATGGGCGATCAGGATCACATCCGCGAAAACCTGTTCAGCTACATCCAATCTTTCTCACCTGCCGTGCGCGACATCTTCGAACGATTTGATTTTCACACTCAAGTCGAGCGCCTGGCCAAAGCGGGCTTGCTCTATCAAGTTTGCGAAAAATTCTCACAGATTGAATTGCATCCGAATACCGTCAGCAATAGCCAGATGGGTTTGGTGTTTGAAGAGCTAATCCGCAAGTTTGCCGAAATTTCCAACGAGACTGCCGGTGAGCATTTCACTCCGCGCGAAGTCATCCGCCTGATGGTCAATCTGCTATTCATTGAAGACGACGAGATGTTGTCCAAGCCTGGCGTGGTGCGCACCATCTATGATCCGACGGCAGGTACGGGTGGCATGTTGTCCATCGCGGGCGAGTATCTGGAAGAACACAACCCGCAAGCGCGGCTCACCATGTTCGGGCAAGAACTCAACGACGAGTCTTATGCAATTTGCAAGGCCGACATGCTTATCAAAGGGCAGGACGTAGGCAACATCACACCGGGCAACACGCTGTCCGACGACGGACACCTGCACAAGAAATTCGACTACATGCTGTCCAATCCGCCGTTTGGCGTGGAGTGGAAAAAGGTCGAAAAAGAAATTCGCAAAGAGCACGAAAGCCAAGGTTTTAATGGACGCTTCGGCCCCGGCTTGCCGCGTGTGTCGGATGGTTCGCTGCTGTTCTTGCTGCATCTGGTCAGCAAGATGCGCCCCGCCAAGGATGGCGGCAGCCGCTTCGGTATTGTGCTTAACGGTTCGCCCTTATTCACGGGCGGTGCGGGTTCAGGTGAATCTGAAATCCGCCGCTATGTACTAGAAAATGATTTGGTCGAAGCCATCATCGGTCTGCCCACCGACATGTTTTACAACACGGGCATCAGCACCTACGTCTGGATACTCTCCAACCGCAAGCCAACACAGCGTAAAGGCAAAATCCAACTCATTGACTCCAGTGATTTCTGGCAAAAGATGCGCAAGAGTTTGGGCAGCAAACGCAAGCAAATGAGTGACGAACATATCGCCGAGATCACGCGCTTGTTTGGCGATTTTCTCGAAGCAGAAAAGGACGGCAAACCTATCAGCCGCATTTTCAATAACAGCGACTTTGGCTATCGCACTATCACCGTCGAACGTCCGCTTAAAGATGCGCAAGGCAAAGCTGTTGTGGGTGAGAAGGGAAAATCTAAGGGTAAGCCACAGTCTGATTCGTCATTGCGCGATACCGAAAGTGTGCCGCTCTCTGAAGAAGTCGAAACTTACTTCAAGCGCGAAGTGCTGCCTCATGCACCTGACGCGTGGATAGACCACGACAAAACCAAAGTCGGTTACGAGATTCCATTTAATCGCCATTTCTACGTCTTTCAGCCGCCGCGCGAATTGGCGGAGATTGATGCGGAACTCAAGCTCACCACCGATAGAATTAAAGAAATGATAGCGGGGCTTTCGGCATGATTTTTTCGTATAAAAAACGTGTGGTAAAAACTACGATGAATTTTCCATCACAAAATGCAGCGCAAAATATGCTAAGGAAATTTGCATATTTTTCCTTGCTATGTATAATCCGCGCCAACAACACCCGCCACGCCTCTCAACGATGCGCACCAGGCGGGTTACTTTTTTGTGGGGTCGAAAAAGTATGACTTTCCACAAACCACCCCTCTCTGTAGCCGATCAGATCAAGCTCCTTACTAAGCGCGGCATGGTGATCCCAGATCGTGATCTGGCCACTCATTATCTAACGCACATAAACTACTATCGGCTTCGTGCCTATTGGTTACCTTATGAGTTAACCAGCTCAAGTGGTGAGCATAAATTCCGCGCAGATACTCAGTTTTCTGATGTCATTGCTACCTATCAGTTTGACCGCGCACTACGTTTGCTTTTACTTGACGCGATCGAACATATTGAAATTTCCTTGCGTTGCCGCTGGGCAAATTATCTTTCATTAAATTACGGCGTTTTTGCACACCACGATGGCTCGCTGTTTAATCGGCAGGACACATGGAAGCGTTGCTGCGATGAGTTGGACAAGGAGTTCCAACGCAGCCATGAAACTTTTGCCAAACATTATCAGGAAAACTACAACCACTTGGCGACACCGCCAATTTGGGTATCGTGTGAACTGATGTCTATCGGGCATTTGTCGCGGTGGATACAAAACTTGCGTAAACCACATGATCGCCAGGCAATTGCTGATACTTACGTGTTAGATGAATTGGTGTTGGTCTCCTTCCTGCATCACTTAACCATTGTGCGCAATCACTGCGCACATCATGGGCGCATCTGGAATCGTCGCCTTACTGTAAAAATGCGACTGCCAAGCAAAAAACCTGCGGAACTGGCTAGCGTGTTTAATCGAGATGATGATGCACACGGACGGCTGTATAACAGCCTTGCTATGTTGGCTTATATGCTGCGTGTCATTAACCCAGAATCAAATTGGCGCAACAAGTTGATAACGCTGCTTGACACATGTCCGCAGGCATCCGTAAACGTAATGGGATTTCCTAAAAACTGGAAAAACCTGCCTCTTTGGGAGGAGGCGTTATGAGTCTCCCGCGTTATCCCGAATACAAAGACAGCGGCGTGGCGTGGCTGGGCGAAGTGCCGGGGCATTGGGAAATAAGTCCACTCAAATACGCCGTTGATGTTCGCCTGAGCAATATAGACAAGCACACAGTTGAAGATGAACCATCTGTACTGCTGTGCAACTACACCGACGTATATAAAAACGAACATATAGATTCGAGCATCGAATTCATGGCAGCGACTGCCAGCCCCGAGCAAATTCGCCGCCTCAGTCTTGAGGTTGATGATGTCATCATCACCAAGGATTCAGAAGACCCAAGGGACATCGGGATTCCAGCACATGTAGCAGAAGTTCTGCCAAATTTGGTTTGTGGCTATCACCTCGCATTGTTGCGACCACGCGCAGGAATCAATGGCGGCTATCTTTACCATCTTTTCAAATCGCGCTATGTAGAGGTTGCTTTTGAAATAGAAGCAACTGGAATGACTCGCTATGCGCTCGGAAAATATTCCATAGAAAATTTGGGAATACCGCTGCCAAGTCTAGTAGAACAATCCTCTATCGCTTCCTTCCTAGACCGCGAGACGGGGAAGATTGACGCGCTGGTGACGGAGCAGGAGAAGCTGATTCAGCTCCTCCGTGAAAAGCGACAGGCCGACATCTCCCACGCTGTCACCAAGGGTCTCAACCCCAACGCGAAGCTCAAGGACTCCGGCATCGAATGGCTGGGCGATGTGCCCGAGCATTGGAAAGTTTGTGCCATAAAACACATTGTCTCCACTCCGATTACGGATGGTCCGCACGAGACACCAAACTTTCCTGATGAAGGAGTTCCGTTTGTATCGGCTGAAGCTGTATCTTCTGGCAAGATCAATTTTGAAAAGATACGTGGGTACATTTCTGAAGAAGATCACTTGCGATACTCGGAGAAGTATCGGCCACAAGTCGGCGATATTTACATGGTCAAATCAGGTGCAACGACTGGTGTGACGGCTATTGTGGAAACGGATATTGACTTCAATATCTGGTCACCCCTTGCAGTAATTCGGTGCAGACAGGAATCGTTGCCGTATTTTGTTCTGAACTTTATGCGCTCAAAAAACTTTCAAGAAGCGGTTACCTTGAATTGGAGTTTTGGAACGCAGCAAAACATAGGCATGGGTGTTATTGAAAATCTTTCAGTGACTGTTCCTCCAATCGAAGAGCAGACCGCTATCGCCACCTTCCTCAATATCGAAACCACCAAACTTGACGCCCTCACCGCCGAAGCGCAGCGCGGCATAGCGTTGTTGAAAGAGCGCCGCAGCGCGCTGATCTCGGCAGCGGTGTCGGGTAAGATTGATGTGCGCCACAGCGCACCCGAAATGGAGGCTGCATGAGTTGGGAAGAAATGTCCACAGCCAAGCATCCCTGCCCTTGCGGCAAGAGTACCTACACAATTACTGATCGAATGGATGACTGGAATAGAACCGATTCCTCAATGCACATGGACTGCGAGGCTTGCCGTTCTAACTATGTTATTTTCAGTGAAAATTCCTACCGCTCTAGTTTGCCAAGCATCGTGCAATTTTGGATTAGCGAACGAACCCAAGCTGAATATGTTCGCCTGTTAAATGAGGCTAAGACCTCCCGTCAGAAAGCCAAAGAAATAAAATCTAATCGTTATCTCTCAAAGTGGAAAAATCTTTTTGAAGGTAAAAATAAGAAACAGGCGTGGGTAACGCTAACAAATAATGGTGCTAGGTATCCGGCACTAGGCACCTTTTACCAGCATACGAAAACTGAAGGGGTGGAGGCATATCTTGTGAGGCATTTTGAGAATGCGGATGACCGAACCTTTGCTGAAATCATGACTACGCTTGAGATAGATGATGTTGAGGTGTTCGGCCTAATTGAGCTGGCAAAGCAACTTGAGTGTGATGCCCATGATCTGGTTTGGCGTGAGAGGGTTCCATAATGAGTAATCTGCATCGAGAAATCGAATTCGAAAACGACATTTACGCGCATCTTGCGGCGCAGGGTTGGTTATATGCCGAAGGCGATTACGCCAACTATGACCGCGCTCGCGCTTTGTTTACTGCTGATGTCATCGCGTGGGTGCAAGCCACACAGCCCAAGGCATGGGAGGCGTTGAGCAAGAGCCACGGCGCGGCGGCGGAAGCGGTGTTGCAGGATCGTTTGCGTAAATCGTTGGACGATAGAGGCACATTGGATGTGTTGCGGCATGGGGTGGAAATGTTGGGCTTGCGTCAGCCTTTGCAGCTTGCGCAATTCAAGCCCGCGCTGGCGATGAACCCTGAATTACAAACGAAGTACGCGGCGAATCGTCTGCGTGTGGTGCGGCAGGTGCGCTACTCGTTGCACAACGAAAACGCGATTGATCTAGTGCTGTTTCTCAATGGCATTCCTGTGGCGACGGTGGAACTGAAATCCAACTTCACACAATCAGTAGAAGACGCGGTGGATCAATATCGTTTCGACCGCAACCCTAAACCTAAAGGACAGAATGCCGCCGAACCGTTGCTGGATTTTCCGCGCGGGGCATTGGTACATTTCGCGGTGAGCAATAGTGCGGTGATGATGGCGACGCGCTTGCTGGGTGCAGCGACCACGTTCTTGCCGTTCAACCAAGGCGACCACGGCGCGGCGGGTAACCCGGTGAATGCGAATGGACATCGCACGGCTTATTTGTGGGAACATGTTTGGGCGCGTGAAAGTTGGTTGGAAATTATCGGGCGTTATCTGGTGACCAAGCGCGACAGCAAAAAGCAAATCACCTCGGTAATTTTTCCGCGCTATCACCAACTGGATGCGACGCGCCAACTGCTGGCGACCGTGCTGACAGAAGGTGCAGGCGGCAAGTATTTGATTCAGCATTCGGCTGGTTCGGGCAAGACTAATTCCATCGCGTGGACGGCGCACTTCCTCGCCGACTTGCACGATGCGCAGCACCAGAAGCTGTTTGATTCGGTGCTGGTGGTGTCAGATCGCAATGTGCTGGATGCGCAGTTGCAGGAAGCAATTTTTGATTTCGAGCGCACGGCGGGTGTGGTCGCGAGCATCAAGGGTGAGAGCCAAAGCAAGAGCGGCGAGCTGGCGCAAGCCTTGTCCGGCGGCAAGAAAATCGTGGTGTGCACCATCCAGACTTTCCCCTTCGCGCTAAAGGCGGTGCAGGAGCTGGCGGCGACAGAGGGCAAACGCTTCGCGGTAATCGCCGATGAAGCACATTCGTCGCAGACGGGCTCGGCAGCAGCCAAGTTGAAGTCGGTGTTGTCCGCCGAGGAAATGCAGGCGTTGCAAGATGGCGGCGAGGTGAGCACGGAAGATTTGCTGGCCGCACAGATGGAAGCGCGCGCCAATATCGCGGGCATCACCTATGTCGCCTTCACCGCCACGCCTAAAGCCAAGACGCTGGAGTTGTTTGGTCGCCGTCCAAATCCGGATCTTCCTGCCAGCGCGGACAATCTGCCCGCACCGTTCCATGTGTATTCGATGCGCCAAGCTATCGAAGAGGGCTTCATCCTCGATGTGCTGAAGAACTACACGCCCTACAAGCTGGCGTTCAAGCTCGCCAACGAGGGACGCGAGTGGGACGAGAAAGAAGTGGAGCGCAGCGAGGCACTTAAAGGCATCATGCGCTGGGTGCGTTTGCATCCCTACAACATCAGCCAGAAGGTGCAAGTGGTGGTAGAGCATTTCCGCGAGAACGTGCAGCCGTTGCTGAATGGCAAAGCCAAAGCGATGGTGGTGGTTGGCAGCCGCATTGAGGCGGTGCGCTGGCAACTGGCGATAGAGAAATACATCAAATCTCAGGACTACAAAATCGGCACGCTGGTCGCGTTCTCAGGCGAAGTGAACGATCAAGAGTCTGGCATCGCTCCCTACACCGAAGTCAGCAAGATGCTCAACCCGAATTTGCGCGGGCGCGATATGCGCGAAGCATTTGTGACGGACGAATATCAAATCTTGTTGGTAGCGAATAAATTCCAGACGGGCTTCGACCAGCCTTTGCTGTGCGGCATGTACGTAGACAAACGGCTGGCGGGCATACAGGCGGTGCAAACCTTGTCGCGCCTGAACCGCGCGCATCCCGGCAAAGATACGACTTATGTGCTGGACTTCGTGAACGATCCTGATGAGGTATTGGCTGCATTCAAGACGTATTTCGAGACAGCGGAACTGGAGGACGTGACCGATCCGCATCTGGTGTATGACCTGCGCGCCAAGCTCGATGCCGAGGGGCATTACGACGATAACGAAGTAGAGCGCGTGGTGATGGTGGAGATGAATGCCAAGGCGAGCCAAGCCGAGCTTTCTGCCGCGATTGAACCCGTCGCCGATCGACTACTCAAGCGATACAAGGCGGCGATGGAAGCTGCAAAAGCCGCCGCCGCAATCAAAGATGCCAACGCCGAACAAGTTGCGCTGGACGAGATTAAGGGACTGCTGCTGTTCAAAAGTAATCTGGGCGCGTTCCAGCGTTTATATGCCTTCCTGTCGCAAATTTTTGATTACGGCAATACCGCCATCGAGAAGCGTGCAACTTTCTTCAAGCGGCTGCTGCCGTTGCTGGAGTTCGGGCGCGAGCGTGAGGGTGTCGATTTATCCAAGGTCGTGATGACACACCACAAGCTGAAAGATCAGGGCAAACGAGCATTGCCGCTTGTGAATGGCGAATATCCCAAGTTAGAGCCCATAACCGCAACAGGCAGCGGCGAGGTGAGAGAAAAGGAAAAGATTTACCTCGCTGAAATCATCGCGAAGGTGAACGATTTGTTCAACGGTGAACTGAGCGACGATGACAAACTGATTTACGTGAACCACGTCCTCAAAGGCAAGCTACTGGAGTCGAGCATTTTGGTGCAGCAGGCTAACAGCAACACCAAAGAGCAGTTTGCGAACTCGCCTGATCTGGCGAATGAGCTGATGAACGCGATTATGGATGCGCTGTCTGCGCATGGCACGATGAGCAAGCAGGCACTCGATTCGGAACGAGTGCGCGGCGGACTGAAAGACATTCTGCTCGGCCCAGCGCAGCTTTATGAGTCATTACGACAACAGTCTTTGGGGCGATGAGTAGTCGAGCATGGCCTTGCATTGGTTGCTCCTAATGCCCCCGTGTTCTTGCAAAACACGTTTATTCCTGCCGTAAATAAAAATATAAGTCGAGAGAGGCTGCGCCGACATTAGGACGCGTTGAAGTTGGGGTCTCGGGGCGTAGCCCTGAGTCGATTGCGACAGGATGCGGAGCAGACTTAGCGAGCGAAACTCCCAGTTGTCCGACAAAAGCGTAAGCGATGTCGGACAACTGGCATCCTGCCCAGAGAATTTATTGCGGTGATGGGGTATATTTGCGGGATATTTGGGGTATGTTTGCGGTATATTCAGTGAGATAAAAGTGGGTAATAAATCGCGATTAAAAAGGTGAGATTGATTGATTTTTCATGGAGTAATTTTGTGAAATCGATGGGAATACACTGTGAATTTGCCATATAAATAATGGGTTTTAGCTCGATATATATTGGGTGAAGTGCGTAATTTTGAGGGCTGTTTTTGGGATTAACTTGGGTAAATAACGCCAACAATGAGGTGTTTGAAATGCAAATTTTCGGGTCGGCATCGCATCCGTAAAATTGAATGCAATAGCTTCAAAGTCGCCCCCCTCAGATTTAGAATAAGCGACATTTCCGCTAATAGCATTGACACGTACAACCTCACTCAAATACAGTTCGTCCCACTTGCAGATTTACCCTATGTGTTGCGAACGAATTCGGTGACGCGGCAGTAGTGACCCGTGAAGCCTTGTTTCTGAATGTCTTTGAACAATATCAGCGCGGTGCGCCGATCCCGCTTGGGGCGATGCGAGTCCGCTTTGAGGGCTAGCAGTAATCCATCCTCGAATGGCTTTAAGAGTGTGTCGGCTGGCTTCCTGCGATATTTAACGTCTGAGCTTTGTACCGTGCCTATCCATTTCTTGACGGTGTTCCAAGATAGGCTGGTCTTTGTTGCAATCTCACTGATGGAGAGCTTGTCGCGGAAATACATCCGCCGAATCTTTGCGTACATGATCATGGTA
>DAIDMQ010000015.1 GCA_027448945.1 Gallionellaceae bacterium | reverse complement strand
AACTGGATCGCCTTGCCTTCGATCAGCAATGGTTCGAACGCCTGGATGCCGAGACGGTGCAGGGTCGGCGCACGGTTCAGCAGCACAGGATGCTCGCGGATCACTTCCTCGAGGATATCCCATACGATCGGTTCTTCTGCTTCCACCATGCGCTTGCTTGCCTTGATGGTCGTAGCCAGCCCCATCGCTTCCAGGCGACTGAAGATGAATGGCTTAAACAATTCCAAAGCCATTTTCTTAGGCAGTCCGCATTGATGCAGTTTCAGCTGAGGACCAACCACGATCACGGAACGACCGGAGTAGTCGACACGCTTACCTAGCAAGTTTTGGCGGAAACGACCGCTCTTGCCCTTGATCATGTCAGCAAGCGACTTCAGTTGACGCTTGTTAGCGCCAGTCATCGCTTTACCGCGACGACCATTGTCCAACAATGAATCGACCGCTTCTTGCAACATGCGCTTTTCGTTACGCACGATAATCTCAGGTGCTTTCAATTCCAGCAGACGGCGCAGACGGTTATTACGATTAATCACGCGGCGATACAGATCATTCAAATCTGAAGTCGCGAAACGACCACCATCCAAAGGTACCAACGGGCGCAGCTCCGGTGGCAACACCGGCAACACCTCCATCACCATCCATTGTGGCTTGATGCCTGACAGCTGGAATGCTTCCAACACTTTCAGACGCTTGGCGTATTTTTTGATCTTAGTTTCGGAACCAGTCGCAGCCAATTCAGCACGGATATTTTCAATTTCTTGGGTCACATCCAGATTGCTCAATAGTGCACGAATGCCCTCAGCACCCATTAAAGCAGTGAATTCATCGCCGTATTCTTCGGTCTTGGCCAAATAATCTTCATCGGACAGCAACTGGGCGCGTGTCAGAGGCGTCATGCCAGGCTCTGTAACAACATATGCTTCGAAATACAACACGCGTTCGATATCGCGCAATGTCATGTCCAACACCATACCCAAACGTGATGGCAGTGACTTCAAAAACCAAATGTGTGCCACCGGGGATGCCAAGTCAATGTGACCCATGCGCTCACGACGCACTTTGGACAGTGTGACTTCAACGCCACATTTTTCGCAGATCACACCGCGATGTTTCAGACGCTTGTATTTACCGCACAAGCATTCGTAATCTTTGACCGGACCGAATACTTTGGCGCAGAACAGACCATCGCGCTCTGGCTTGAAGGTACGGTAGTTGATGGTCTCAGGCTTCTTAACTTCGCCATATGACCATGAACGGATCTTCTCCGGAGAGGCCAGACCGATCTTGATCGAATCGAATTCTTCTTTTTGAGTGACTTGTTTGAACAAATCTAACAATGTTTTCATGTATGACTCCTAAATCTGCTTGGTAGGTCGGGTTTAGACCCGACATCGGCACTCAGTCGAGCCAAAGCCCGACCTACTCCCTAACTTTAGTGACGTTCCAGATCCATATCGATCGCAAGAGAACGAATCTCTTTGATCACCACGTTGAAAGATTCCGGCATGCCGGCATCGATCTTGTGATCTCCCTTGACGATGCTTTCATAGACCTTGGTACGTCCAGTCACGTCATCAGACTTGACCGTCAGCATCTCTTGCAAGGTATATGCCGCACCGTATGCTTCCAGAGCCCAGACTTCCATCTCACCGAAGCGCTGACCACCGAACTGCGCCTTACCACCCAACGGTTGTTGTGTAACCAAGCTGTATGGGCCGGTAGAACGAGCGTGCATCTTGTCATCAACCAAGTGGTGCAGCTTCAGTACGTGTTTGTAACCCACTGTAACCTTGCGGTCGAATGCTTCACCCGTACGACCATCATGCAAAGTGGTCTGACCGGAAGTTGGCAGATCTGCCAACTCCAACATGTACTTGATCTCTTCCTCACTTGCACCGTCGAACACCGGCGTTGCAAATGTGACACCTTTGCGCAGGTTGCGGCACAACTCGATGATGTCATCGTCGCTATACGCCTCAAGATCCACAGTCTGACCATTTTGGTGGTTGTAGATCTTGTTCAGGAATTTGCGAACTTCAGTGATCTTGGCATTGGCTTGCAACATGTCATCGATCTTCTTACCCAGACCCTTAGCAGCCCAGCCCAAATGCGTCTCAAGAATCTGACCGATGTTCATACGGGAAGGAACGCCCAATGGGTTTAGTACCACATCAACTGGCGTACCGTCTGCCATGTATGGCATGTCTTCCACAGGAACAATGCGTGAGACCACACCCTTGTTACCGTGACGACCCGCCATCTTGTCACCTGGCTGTAAACGACGTTTAACTGCCACATACACTTTGACCATCTTTTGAACACCGGCTTGCAACTCATCGCCCTGTGTCAGTTTTTTCTTTTTCAACTCGAAAGCGGCATCAAATTCAATACGCTTCTGCGCCAAGCCGTCTTTGACTTGCTCCAATTGAGCTGCAATATCGTCATCTGCCACACGAATGTCGAACCAATGGAAATGCTCGATGCTATGCAAGTACTCCTTGGACAATTTGGTGCCCTTAACCAGCTTTTTAGGACCACCGTTAGCAACCTTGTTGTGCAACAACTTTTCCAAACGCGCATATACGTCTGCTTCCACAATACGCATCTGGTCAGCCAGATCCTTCTTATAGCGTGCCAATTCGTCGTCGACGATCTGCTGCGCACGCGCGTCACGCTGCAGGCCTTCGCGAGTAAATACTTGCACGTCGATGACCGTACCAGAGCTGCCGGCAGGCACGCGCAAGCTTGTATCTTTAACGTCGGAAGCTTTTTCACCGAAGATTGCGCGCAGCAATTTTTCTTCTGGCGTTAGCTGTGTCTCACCCTTAGGCGTGACCTTGCCAACCAAAACGTCACCTACCACCACTTCCGCGCCGATGTGCACGATACCGCAGTCATCCAGGCGACCCAGCTGCACTTCGGACAAGTTCGGGATGTCACGCGTAATCTCTTCAGCACCCAACTTGGTATCACGGGCGACTACTGTCAACTCTTCGATGTGTATGGAAGTGAAACGATCTTGCGACAACACACGTTCGGAAATCAGAATCGAGTCCTCGTAGTTGTAACCATTCCATGGCATAAACGCGACCAGCATGTTTTGGCCCAACGCCAACTCACCCATATCTGTAGATGCACCGTCGGCGATTACGTCACCGCGTGCCAGCACGTCACCCACGACGACCAGTG
The DNA here is from genome assembly GCA_027448945.1 of Gallionellaceae bacterium. Lineage (GTDB taxonomy): Bacteria > Pseudomonadota > Gammaproteobacteria > Burkholderiales > Gallionellaceae > Gallionella. The sequence continues at coordinate 6,082 of DAIDMQ010000015.1, read as the reverse complement.
GACGTTGGTTGATATTGGTATTCTGGTTAGAACGGGTGTACTTGGTGAGGTTGTAGATATCCACACCTGCTTCACCGGGTGTTGTTTCATCGTCGTTCACACGTACCACGATACGCGCAGCGTCGACATAATCCACGCGACCTCCACGCCAAGCTTGTACGGTTGTACCCGAGTCGACCGCAACTGTACGCTCGATGCCAGTACCCACTAACGGCTTCTCAGCACGCAAGCAAGGAACAGCTTGACGTTGCATGTTTGCACCCATCAACGCGCGGTTCGCATCGTCGTGCTCCAAGAATGGGATCAATGAAGCCGCAACAGACACCACCTGTGAAGGCGAGACGTCCATGTAGTCAAGTTTGTCAGGTGTCGCCAATACGAACTCGTTGTGCTGACGCGCAGAAACAATCTCGTCGGTAAAATGACCCTTCTTATCCAACTCGGCGTTTGCCTGAGCAATGGTGTACTTACTTTCCTCAATTGCTGACAAGTAGTCGACTTGCTCAACTGTCTTGCTGTTCTCAACCTTCAGATACGGTGTCTCGATAAAACCATACTCATTGGTGCGTGCATACAAAGCCAAAGAGTTGATCAGACCGATGTTCGGGCCTTCAGGCGTTTCAATAGGACACATACGGCCATAGTGAGTCGCGTGTACGTCACGCACCTCGAAGCCTGCGCGCTCACGGGTCAGACCGCCTGGGCCCAATGCGGAGATACGGCGCTTGTGAGTCACTTCAGACAATGGATTGGTTTGATCCATAAACTGCGACAACTGACTAGAACCGAAGAACTCTTTAATCGCCGCCGAAATAGGCTTAGCGTTGATCAAATCGTGAGGCATCAGATTGTCGGCTTCAGCTTGACCCAGACGCTCCTTGACTGCGCGCTCTACGCGAGCAAGACCGGCGCGGAATTGGTTCTCGGCCAACTCACCTACTGCACGGATACGACGATTACCCAAGTGATCGATGTCATCGATCTCACCGCGACCATTGCGCAGCTCAACCAAAATCTTCACCACGGCAACGATGTCATCGTTAGACAGGATAGGAGATCCCACCAACTCTTCACGACCTACGCGACGGTTGAACTTCATACGGCCTACAACTGACAAATCATAACGCTCTTCGCTAAAGAACAGACCGTTAAACAAACCTTCTACCGCTTCTTCGGTAGGCGGCTCGCCGGGACGCATCATGCGATAGATCGCTACGCGTGCAGTCCATTGATCTACAGTTTCATCTGTACGCAATGTCGAAGAAATGAATGTGCCGTGATCTAAATCATTGGTGTACAGGGTATGAATCTTGGCGATACCGGCTTCTTGCAACTTGAGCAGCAAAGCCTCAGTAATCTCTTCGTTGGCGTTGGCGATGATTTCACCGCTGTCCTTATCAACAACATTAGTCGCCAATACGCGACCAATCAGGAAGTCTTCCGACACTGCCAATTTCTTGATGTCATCAGCTTGCATCTCACGGATGTGACGCACGGTGATGCGCTTATCCTTGGCAACAATTACCTTACCTGCCTTATTTAAGATATCGAAACGCGCAACATCGCCACGCAGGCGATCTGCAACCACTTCAAATTGAATACCCTTCTTGCCCAACTGGAAAGCATCAAACTCGAAGAACATCTTAAGAATGTCTTCGTTGCTATAACCCAAAGAGCGCAACAGGATCGTGACAGGCATCTTGCGGCGGCGGTCAATACGGAAATATACGTAATCTTTAGCATCAAACTCGAAATCCAACCATGATCCACGGTAAGGAATAATACGTGCCGAAAACAACAGTTTGCCCGAAGAGTGGGTTTTGCCGCGGTCATGCTCAAAGAACACGCCTGGAGAACGGTGCAACTGAGACACGATTACGCGCTCGGTACCGTTAATAACGAATGAACCAGTATTGGTCATCAAAGGCATTTCGCCCATGTAGACTTCCTGCTCTTTCACCTCTTTGACAGTAGGCTTGGATGCCTCTTTATCCAAGATAGTCAAACGTACACGAGCGCGCAAAGGAGATGCGTAAGTCAGGCCACGCTGCTGGCATTCCTTAACATCGAAAGGCGGCATGCCCAATGTGTAGCTGACAAAATCCAAACGCGCATATTTATTGTGGCTTTCGATAGGGAAAATGCCGTTGAATGCTGCTTGTAAGCCAGAATTCTTACGCTGATCGGGTGGTGTGTAAGCTTGCAAAAAGTCGGCAAAGGATTCCAGCTGAGTAGACAGCAGGAACGGAACCGGCAGAGCGCCGACTCGCTTGGCAAAACTTTTACGAATACGTTTTTTTTCAGTAAAAGAGTAGCTCATATAATCTCCACGATTAAGGGAAAACGAAGTTTCATCACAGTCCAACTTTTCAGTTGTTCTACGACTAAAAGACAGGGGACAAGAAATACGAAAACGGAATTCTTGACCGCTAGCTTCTACAAGCGGCAAAAGGCTGGCGGTTTCCCGTCAGCCTTTTTACATCACAACGACTTACTTGATTTCAGCAGTTGCGCCAGCTTCAATCAGTTGTTTTGCAACCGCATCAGCATCAGCCTTGGATACGCCTTCCTTAACAGCCTTTGGTGCGCCATCGACCAGATCCTTAGCTTCCTTCAAACCCAGACCAGTGATTGCACGAACCACCTTGATCACGTTAACTTTGCTGTCGCCAGCGCCAGTCAACATCACGGTGAATTCAGTTTGTTCGGCAGCTGCAGCAGCACCGCCGCCAGCAGCAGGACCCGCAACTGCAACAGCAGCAGAAACGCCGAATTTTTCTTCCATTTGTTTGATTAGATCAGACAGTTCCAGCACAGTCATGCCAGCGATTGCGTCCATCAAGTCAGCATTAGTTACAGCCATTTTGTTCTCCTAAAATACAATTATTCAAAAATTTAAGCAGCGACAGCTTCTTTACTATCTCGAACAGCAGCCATCGTACGTACGAACTTTGCAGTCGTAGCATTCATGGTAGCCATCAATGTAGCAATCAACTCATCACGACTTGGTGTAGCAGCCAATACAGCAACTTGTTCCGCAGACATAACAGAACCAGCCATAGAACCGGCTTTAATCACCAACTTACTATTCGTCTTGGCGAAATCGAATACCACCTTGGCCGCAGCAACAGCATCCGCACTCATGCTATACACAAGCGGGCCTACCATCTTTTCAGCCAGTGGTTCAAAAGGAGTACCTTGAACCGCACGACGCGCCAATGAGTTTTTCAACACATGGAAATACACACCAGATTTACGCGCATTAGCACGCAAAGTGGTGATATCAGCGACTGCGATGCCACGGAACTCTGCCAAGACAATAGTTTGAGACTGCGCAACTTGTGCACTGACTTCCGCTACTACCGCTTGTTTTTCTTGCAGATTGAGACTCAAGTCATCCTCCATTATCCGGGATGCATACAACACACACCCCATCGTTCACAACAGCGACCTTGAGCTAGGAGAACTTACGATTCCTGCTCGCGGGCACACCATCTACGCGGGCAACCCGATTACTCGGGAAATTAAGCGCCAGGTCTACCACCCCCTTTGCACCAGCGGTCTCGGATGCTGCATACACGCCAGCACTCCAAAACTTGCGCCAACCCAACTCTCGCCAGGTCGGCAATTCCTTACTTAAGCAGACAAACTAGCTTGCTCAACACGAATACCCGCCCCCATGGTGCTAGATACCGAAATCTTCTTCAGGTACACGCCCTTAGAAGTAGCCGGCTTAGCCTTGTTCAGCGCATCAATCAACGCCAACAAGTTTTCACGCAGCGCTTCCGGCGCGAATGATGCACGACCGATGGTGCACTGGATGATACCGTTCTTGTCTGTACGATACTGTACCTGACCCGCCTTGGCATTCTTAACCGCACCCGCAACATCAGCAGAAACCGTACCAACCTTAGGGTTAGGCATCAGGCCGCGTGGACCCAAAATTTGACCTAATTGACCTACTAAACGCATTGCATCTGGACTGGCGATCAAAACATCAAAATCCATCTTGCCTGATTTGATTGTTTCAGCCAAATCCTCAAAGCCAACGATATCTGCACCGGCAGCCTTAGCATCTTCAGCTTTGGCACCTTGCGCGAATACAGCCACACGGACAGTCTTACCAGTACCCTTAGGCAGAACTACCGAACCACGAACCAGCTGGTCCGATTTACGTGCGTCAATACCCAAATTCACTGCAACATCGATAGACTCGTCGAACTTTGCAACAGCAGTTTCTTTAGCCAATGCCAATGCATCGTTCACAGCGTACAGCTTGTTGCGATCAATCTTGGCTGCGATAGCTTTATAACGTTTAGACATATTAGATACCCTCCACAGTGATACCCATGCTACGGGCGCTACCAGCGATGGTGCGCACAGCAGCATCCATATCAGCAGCAGTCAGATCAGGCATTTTGGTAGTCGCGATCGCTTCCGCTTGGGCGCGAGTCAACTTACCAACTTTTTCCGTATGAGGTGTTTTGCTACCCTTTTGTATACCGGCAGCCTTCTTAATCAGAATGGTTGCTGGCGGGGTCTTCATGATGAAGGTGAAGCTCTTATCCGCAAACGCAGTGATGACCACTGGGATAGGCAAACCTGGCTCTACACCTTGAGTCTGCGCATTGAACGCCTTGCAGAACTCCATGATATTCAAACCGCGCTGACCCAATGCAGGACCAATCGGTGGACTCGGATTTGCTTTACCAGCTGGTACTTGCAGCTTGATATAGCCTATGACTTTTTTTGCCATGTTACTTACTCCTAACTAAACGGGTTTAACGAAGCGGCACGCCTCTCCCCAACATGGGAAATAGCAACTGGGAAACAGCTCCTGCAAAATTTGCAGAACGCGTTCCCCAATTACTTTTCCCGCTTTTCAGGCCTTTTCTACTTGGCCAAAATCCAACTCAACAGGCGTAGAACGACCAAAAATGGTCACTGCCACACGTATCTTATTTTTGTCGTAATTAACTTCTTCAACAGAACCATTGAAATCAGTGAACGGACCTTCTTTAACACGAACCGACTCACCCACTTCAAACAGAACCTTAGGCCTTGGCTTCTCAACCCCAGCCTGCATCTGATCCATGATGTTCTGCACTTCTTTGGCAGTGATAGGCGTTGGCTTCATTGCCGAACCACCCAAGAAACCCGTCACCTTGGCGGTACTCTTCACCAAGTGCCAAGTTTCATCAGTCATCTCCATCTCTACCAACACATAGCCGGGAAAGAATTTGCGCTCACTGATGCTTTTTTGACCACCTTTGAGCTCGACAACCTCTTCCACAGGAACAAGTATCTGACCGAACTGCTCTTGCATCCCCTCACGCGCGATACGCTCAGTAAGCGCACGCTGAACACTCTTCTCAAACTGAGAGTACGTATGAACAACATACCAGTGCTTGGCCATCAATCGCCCCGTCCCATCAGTTTATTAACCATCACCATCAGACTCGCATCAACAGCCCACAAAAACAAAGCCATCGTAATCGCAAACAAAATTACGATACCGGTAGTCTGATACGTCTCTTTCCAGGTCGGCCAAACCACACGCTTAGCTTCCGCGATAGAGTCTTGCGCAAACACAAAGAATTGCTTACCAGGCGCAGTCATCCATGCCACCAGACCGGCCGCAGCCAAGCCCACCAACACCGAAGCCAACCTCAATACAGCCGCACTCTCTTGCAAAGAGTAATAGCCGGCAATACCGGCTACAACCAACAAGAAGGCTACAAGCAATTTAATTTTATCTGCCATGTACAACCATTCCGATCAACTTTTACTGACTAAATTTGGCAGGCCAGGAGGGTCTCGAACCCCCAACCCTCGGTTTTGGAGACCGATACTCTACCAATTGAGCTACTGGCCTATAGAAACAGCAATCAACAATGAGCGACCAGCGAATACTCGCACGCCACTCATCATCAATTTAATACTTTACTCGATGATTTTTGCAACAACACCGGCACCGACAGTACGACCGCCTTCACGAATCGCAAAACGCAGACCTTCTTCCATCGCAATCGGGTTGATCAGATTCACAGTAATGCTGACGTTATCGCCTGGCATAACCATT
>DAIDMQ010000014.1 GCA_027448945.1 Gallionellaceae bacterium | reverse complement strand
GTGTAAGTTGCTACTATATTTTTAAAGTCACTCACCACCCTAAGATGGCAAATGCCCAAAAAAACCAAGCACCTACACTCGTCAATTGTTCGTTCTATTCTGTTAAAGAGCAGCTGCCTTGGCAGCGAAGAGGTGCGCATTATAGAGAGTAAAAATTTACTGTCAAGCGACTCTTTGATGATTCTTAGCGAAGAAGCAAACGCTAAGAATCTTGAATCTTTTTTCGTGACTTATGAAGCTTGGGTTGCGGGGACAGGATTTGAACCTATGACCTTCGGGTTATGAGCCCGACGAGCTACCGAGCTGCTCCACCCCGCGTCAGCGAAGTCCAGCACTATAAAGAGTTACATCTAACTCGTCAAACTATATTTAGTAAAACTTGCAAAGTTTTTTACGGCAGCGCGTTCTATAAACAAGTACAACATTTTTTGGGAGCAATGATGCATAAGGGAAACACACTCCCGAGCTTGGAATTATCTAAACCCTAACGAATGATAGATATCCCAAGTTAATGTTGTTACCAGTTTGCCTCTAGATAACTTTTCCCGTTTGTGGCCGCATAATATTCGTCTTCTCTCCGGATATGCTCAGACATGAAACATTTCATCTCATTACACAAAATTTTGCGGAGCTTCCATAGAAACGGGAGTCATGCCGGATAGACATGACTCCCGTATAACTACTGAAGAAACTATGTTTAGTTACGATTTCAACGCAACAAACACTTCCTCCAGCATCTTTTTGGCATCACCAAATAACATACGGTTGTTTTCTTTGTAGAAAAGTGGATTGTCCACGCCCGCATAACCTGAAGCCATACTGCGCTTCATCACGATGGAGGTCTTAGCCTTCCACACTTCTAACACAGGCATGCCGGCAATTGGGCTGTTCGGATCTTCCTGCGCCGCCGGATTCACGATGTCGTTGGCGCCAATCACCAAGGTGACATCGGTATCCGGGAAATCAGCATTGACCTCGTCCATCTCCATCACGATATCGTATGGCACCCTCGCTTCAGCCAGCAACACGTTCATGTGACCCGGCATACGACCTGCCACTGGGTGGATGCCGAAGCGCACGTTGACGCCATGCTCGCGTAGGTACTGGGCGATTTCATAAACTGTGTGCTGAGCCTGTGCGACTGCCATGCCATAACCCGGCACGATGACCACATTCTTGCTTTCGCGCAACAGTTCGGCTGTCTCAACTGCGCTAATAGACACGACTTCACCTGCCGGTTGGGCATCACCCTTGGCTGCCGGAGCCTTACCGCCGCCCGTACCAAAACCACCCGCAATCACGCTGATGAAGTTGCGGTTCATCGCGCGACACATGATGTATGACAGGATGGCACCGGAAGAACCCACCAGCGCGCCAATAACAATCAACAAGTCGTTATTTAGCATAAAGCCCGTAGCGGCGGCAGCCCAACCGGAATAACTGTTGAGCATGGAAACCACCACTGGCATATCGGCACCGCCGATAGCCATCACCATGTGAATACCGAACAGCAACGCAATCACGGTCATCACTGCAAGTGCGATCATGCCTGCGCTCACCGACTCGGCATGCATGAACACGCCGCCAAAGTAGATGACCACCAAAAGGCCCGTCAGATTCATGACGTGGCGACCCGGCAGCAATAAAGGCTTGCCGCCAATTTTGGCCGATAGTTTGCCAAAAGCAATGAGGGAACCGGAGAAGGTAATGGCGCCAATCAAAATGCCAATATATATCTCAATCTCGTGAATAGCTTTCTCGGCACTGGTCAAATTGGCTGCAGCCACCGGATCGATGTAGTTCGCAAAACCAACCAGACAGGCAGCCAAACCAACCAGGCTGTGCATCAGTGCAACCAGTTCCGGCATTTGCGTCATCTTCACCGTACGTGCAGCAATCAGGCCAACGCTACCACCAACCAGCATTGCAACCATAATCCACGGCAGTCCGGCCATTGAAACTCTGGGGCCGAACACCGTTGCCAGCACAGCGATGGTCATGCCGATCATGCCGTAGATATTACCGCGCCGCGAAGTCGCCGGACTGGAAAGACCGCCGAGACTCAGGATGAATAGAATGGTCGCCCCGATATAAGCGGCTGTTGCTAAGCTTGCAGACATCATTATGGTTTCCCTTATTTACGGAACATCGCCAGCATGCGCTGGGTAACGGCGAATCCGCCGAACATGTTGATCGAAGTGAGCACGATGCCAAACATCGCCAGCCAGCGTATCCAATCATCTGGACGCGGCACTCCCACACCCATGAGCGGCGGCGCGATTTGAACCAACGCGCCGATGGCGATGATGCTACTGATTGCATTGGTGACGCTCATCAGCGGCGTGTGCAGGGCAGGGGTGACGTTCCACACCACCATATAGCCGACGAAGCAGGCCAGCACAAAAACAGTGAAGTGGCCAAGGAAGGCAGCCGGTGCGTTAGCACCGATCACCCAGAAAAACAACGCTGCCACACCGAACATGACGGCAAGCTTAGTACTGGACATCGGCGCGCTGGGCGCGCCATGTGCTGGCGCAGGCGCTATCGCCTTGGCGACAACAGGCTTGGTTGCAGCCGCGGGTAGTTTGGGCGGAGGGGCAGGCCAAGTAATGGCACCGTCCTTGATGACCGTCAAGCCACGAATCGCATCGTCTTCCATGTTGACGTTGATGATGCCGTCCTTGGTCTTGCACAACTCTTCGGTGAGGCGGAACAAATTATTGGCGTACAGCGTGGAAGACTGCTTGGCTAAACGGCTATTCAGATCGGTGTAACCGACGATGGTCACGCCATGTTTCACCACCGCCTGACCCGGCTCGGTCAGTTCGCAATTGCCGCCCCGCTCAGCCGCCATATCCACGATGACACTACCCGACTTCATGCCCTGTACCATTTCAGCAGTAATCAACCTGGGTGCAGGCTTGCCGGGAATGAGCGCGGTAGTGATGATGATATCCACTTCTCGTGCCTGCTTGGCATACATCTCGCGCTGGGCTTGCAAAAAGCCTTCGCTCATCACCTTGGCATAACCGCCGCCACCGCCGCCTTCTTCCTCGTATTCGACCTTCACAAACTCGCCGCCCAACGACTTGACTTGGTCGGCCACTTCGGCACGCGTATCGTTGGCGCGCACGATGGCACCTAAACCAGCAGCAGTACCGATTGCGGCCAGACCGGCCACACCCGCACCCGCAATGAATATCTTGGCCGGTGGCACTTTGCCAGCGGCAGTAATCTGTCCGTTAAAGAAACGACCAAACACATTGGCCGCCTCGATGACTGCGCGATAGCCCGCAACACCCGCCTGCGAGGTCAACGCATCCATCTTTTGAGCACGGCTCAACATGCGCGGCAATGCGTCGATGGCGAGCACGGTGGTTTTCTTCGCGGCCAGTTGCTGCATCAGTTCCGGGTTTTGCGCGGGCCAGATGAAACCGATTAAGACTCCACCCTCACGCATCAGCTCAACCTCGGTACTGGTTGGGACAGTCACCTTGAAAACGATGTCGGAATCAGCCCACAACTCGGCGGCACCTTCGATGATGTCAGCGCCAGCAGCACGGTAAGTATCGTCACTGCAATTCGCAGCATCTCCCGCACCAGATTGGACTGAAACTTTAAAACCCAGCTTGATCAGTTTCTCAACGACCTCAGGCACAGTGGCAACGCGCTTTTCACCAGCAAGCGTTTCCGCAGGGATTCCTATACGCATGAAGCTCCTCCTCTTTCGAATACACTTGAAAAACACCGAGTCTCAACCCGATGCCCTCTACAAATTGGCGGCGATTATATACGAGCTTGCAGTAGTACGTAGTGTTGCGGCGACCCAGGAAACAACTCTCCGTAGCTTGTCTTCCTTATCCTTAGCAACAAGGGTGCAAGTAAAGTCGCCGTGATTACATAAAGCTTCCTGCAGCGTGGCATTGATCTCGCTCATTATCAGACCAGGCAGGCTAGACTCATCCGTTATAATTCGCTTCATGCCAACCATCCAACTACTCCCCGATCTCCTCATCAATCAAATCGCCGCCGGCGAAGTCATCGAACGACCCGCTTCCGCGCTTAAAGAATTGTTGGAAAACAGCCTGGATGCGGGCGCGACCGACATCGCGGTGCAACTCGACGCGGGCGGTATCAAATTATTGCGCATACGCGACAACGGACACGGCATCGCACGCGATGAGTTGAAATTCGCCTTGATGCGCCACGCCACGAGCAAAATCTCCTCACTGGACGATTTGCAAAGTGTTGCCAGCATGGGCTTTCGCGGCGAGGCTTTGGCAAGTATGGCGGCGGTCGCTCAGCTTACGCTCACCAGTCGTACCGCCGACGTTGTGCACGCCAGCCAAGTCAGCGCGCTAGACGGTCAACTGAGCGAGGCAATACCCGCTAGTCATCCCCTGGGCACAACAGTAGAGATACGCGAGTTGTACTTCAACACACCCGCTCGCCGTAAATTCCTCAAGACTGAGGCGACCGAATACGCATATTGCGAAGAGGCCTTCAAACGCATCGCCCTATCGCGCCCCGATGTTGCTTTCTCACTGCAGCACAATGGTCGCACTATCTGGCAATTACCTGCACAGCAAGATAGTTTGAAGCGGGTGACGATGTTGTTAGGCACAGAGTTCGGCGATGCAGCCGTCGGCGTATCAAGACAAGCCGCAGGACTCAGTCTGGAAGGCTATGCAGCCCTACCCGCTTATTCGAAGTCCACGCGCGATGCACAATATTTTTTCGTCAATGGCCGTTTCGTGCGCGACAAGGTCGCCAGTCACGCCCTGCGACTCGCCTACCAGGACATTTTGCACCACCAGCGCCATCCGGCTTATGCACTCTTCCTCACCATGCCTCCGTCCGGTGTTGATGTGAACGTGCATCCGGCAAAAAGTGAAGTACGCTTCCGCGAAAGCCAAGGCATACACCAATTCATTTTCCACACCCTGCAACAAGCCTTAGCCATCCCCGCGCAGTCCGCACCTGTTACGAACACACAGCACGCGACATTCAACCCGACACAACAAGGCTTAGGTATCGGACAGAATCATGCCGCATATCAAGTTTGGACGATGCAAACAGAACCGCGAGAAGAGACAAGTGCGAACAGAGAAGGGGAGTTTCAGAACCGCGCGTTCGACTCTGCCCTTCACCCTTCCCCCTTTAACCTTCCCAGCAACGACGTTCCGCCGCTAGGATACGCACTCGCGCAACTATTGGGCATCTACATCCTCGCGCAAAACGCACAAGGGCTGATTGTGGTCGACATGCATGCTGCGCACGAACGCATCGTGTACGAGAAACTCAAGACCTCATTGGATGCCGAGCAGATCGCCACACAGCCTCTGCTCATTCCCGTGAGTTTTTATGCCGACACCCTGGACATCGCCAGTGTGGAAGCCAGTCAGGACGCGCTCAAAAAACTCGGCTTCGACATTGCCCCGATCTCGCCCACCACGCTCGCCGTGCGCGCCATGCCGGTGATGCTCAAACAATCCGAAGCTGAAATAGTGGCACGTGAAGTAATAAATGAGTTGCGCGAATTCGGCGCCAGCCGTGTCCTTACCGAACGCCGCAACGAATTGCTCAGTACACTGGCCTGCCACGGTGCAGTCCGCGCCAACCGCGTACTCAGCGTCACTGAAATGAACGCTCTACTACGAGAAATGGAACTCACCGAACGCTCAGGCCAATGCAATCACGGACGACCGACTTGGTTTCAAATTTCACTCAATGAACTAGACAAGATGTTTATGCGTGGGCAGTAAAACAACTAAATAATGACTCACCATTCAACCCCATCCCTATATCGCATCGCCTTCGCGAGCTTCATCGGCACGGCCATCGAATTCTACGACTTCTACATCTATGGTCTCGCTGTAGCGATGGTGATAGGGTCGGTGTTCTTCCCCAGCAGCGATCCGGCGACGCAAGCCTTGAATGCTTTTCTGACCTTCGGCATCGCTTTTCTCGCGCGTCCGATAGGCGCGTTGTTGTTCGGGCATTTTGGCGACCGCGTCGGACGCAAGACGACACTGGTCGCATCGTTGTTGGTGATGGGAATTTCTACCATGCTGATCGGCGTGTTGCCCAGTTACGAGATGGTCGGTTGGACTGCGCCTGCGCTACTGTGTCTATTGCGTTTTGGTCAAGGAATCGGACTCGGTGGCGAATGGGGCGGGGCGGCTTTATTGGCGGCGGAATATGCACCTAAAGGCAGACGCGGTTGGTTCGGCATGTTTCCGCAACTCGGCCCACCGGTTGGATTTTTATTGGCAACAAGCAGTTTTTTGATGTTGTCGTTCATGCTAGATGATGCACAATTTCGCACATGGGGTTGGCGCATTCCTTTCCTCGCCAGCGCGGCCCTAGTCATCGTCGGCCTTTATGTACGACTCAAACTCACCGAGACACCCGTGTTTGCACAGGCCCTGCAAGCACATACACCCGTCAAATTTCCGCTGTTGCGATTATTCTCACATCACCTAAAACCCTTACTGCTTGGCGCCTTGGCGATGGTGATGTGTTACGCACTGTTCTACATCGCAACAGTGTTCTCACTGAGTTATGGTGTAAGTGCTTTGCATATCCCACGCCCACAGTTTCTGATGATGTTATGTGTCGCAGTGTTATTCATGGCAGCCGCCACCCCGCTAGCTGCCAGCGCTGGTGACAAATATGGTCGTCGGCCCGTACTCATCACTGCCGGTGTTGCTGCCTGTCTGTCGGGTTTCCTACTCGCGCCCATGTTGGGCAGCGGCTCACTTTGGCTGATCACCGCCTATCTGTGTATCGCGCTGTTTCTGATGGGTGCGACTTTCGCGCCCATGGGTGCTTTATTGCCCGAGCTATTCCCGACCAATGTACGCTATACGGGTGCGGGCACAGCCTATAATTTGGGCGGCATATTAGGCGCATCGCTTGCCCCCTATATCGCTCAGCAATTAGTGATGCACGGCGGCCTCGCTTGGGTTGGAGGCTATATCTCGGTGGCGGCGGGTATCAGTGTGGCGGCGATATTAGTGATGAAAGAGACACGTAACAAGGAACTGGCATGAATCGATTACCTACCGCGATTTTCCTGATGGGACCAACTGCCAGTGGCAAGACGGGGGTCGCTGTAGAACTGGCGCAGACATTACCAGTAGAGTTGATCAGTGTAGATTCAGCGCTGGTATACCGCGATATGAATATTGGCACAGCCAAGCCGGATGCGGCGACGTTAAAAATCGCCCCGCATCATCTCATCGACATCATCGATCCAACCGAGAGTTATTCGGCTGCTACTTTCCGCAACGACGCGCTAAGACTGATGGCGGACATCACGGCGCGCGGCAAGATTCCTTTGCTAGTGGGCGGCACGATGTTGTATTTCCGCGCCCTGACAAATGGACTGAATGACTTGCCTGTTGCCGATCGCGAAGTCAGAGCAGAGTTAGATGAGATCATTGCAACACATGGAATCCAGTATCTGCATGCCCGGCTCGCGCTTGTCGATACAGCTACCGCCGCACGTCTGTCACCAAACGACACTCAGCGCATACAACGCGCAATGGAAATATACAAGCTCACTGGCAAGCCGATGTCGGAACACTTACTACACAAGGCCGGGGTCGTACTGCCCTACGATGTGCTCAATATCGCCTTCATGCCTGGTGACCGCCACGCTTTACATCAGCGCATTGCGACACGCTTCGAACAGATGGTGAAACACGGATTGCTGGATGAAGTGCGTCAACTGCGAGCTAAATACAACTTGAATCCCGAACTGCCATCCATGCGTTGTGTGGGATATCGGCAGGCTTGGCAATATCTGGAAGGTGAGATCGACGAAGCGCAACTATTGGCAACCGGTTTAGCCGCAACGCGTCAGTTAGCTAAACGGCAGATCACTTGGTTGCGCTCCACACCGAACAAAATAGAGATCGACTGTTTCTCTGAGCAACTTGCACAACAAGTACGACTCGCTATCAACCGAGCCAACTAGTCCTCATCACGCTTACGGGATGGATGCTCAGAGTCGAATCTGCGCTCAGCCTCGTTCAAGTGTCCCACCAAGACATGCGATACCAGATTCACGCCTATACCACCGAATACAATAGGGATGAGGTAAAGCGCCATGGACAGTTCAGATGAGAACAACCTGTCATCAAAAGCCGACAAAGTCGTCTTTGCATGTTGCGCCAGCGATTGCAGTAGATAGACGTCCGCACCGGACAGCAAAATCAGGATCAAAGCGAAAAATAGCACTGAGAATCGGGAGATTGCACGTATTTTTAGCAGAAACAAATAGATGGCCACAGGGATAACCACCGAAGAGGCGATCAACAATAAGAACTCCATCTCGAAAAACACAGACTCCTTCATAAACCACTCACCAAGCCATACATCAACCGATCAGAGAGACAACCGCACCACGTTCTGTAGCGGCAAGCTGTAAGGCTTCCATCAACGTGCCATCCACAGTTGGCTCATAGACATTGCCGGTCTGGTGTCTGCTCAATTCCGTTTGTGCAAAGGCAGTGATGGTTTTTATATCCTCTTGCCCGCTAACAGGCGCGGTCGCCTGAAAGTACAACATACCATCCAAGAGCGTCATCGCCAGCAGATAATGGTCCGAACCGTGTGCGCGCACATCCTTATCCAGCACCGCCAGATAATGAGTACGTGAGTTGCCGGCATTCCTTTGCTGCACATCCAACTTGGCGGACATATTGTCCAACAAAGGTTGGGCCAAGTTGATCTTGGGTGCCAACAATGCCGAAAACTTACCAATCTTGTTAATGGTCAACGGGTTTTCCAAAGGCTCAGTCTTGCCGGGGCGAAAATAGGACAACAGCAATAATGTGATGGTGACGATGGTGAGGGTTTCTATCATGTTATTTCCTAAAATTGATTCCGCGTAACAACGAGCTTACGTCATGCGTCAGTGGATAACTCGAAATAGACGCTTTTTACGGATGTTTTCCAAGGTATAGAAAAATTCAACTGCCCATACCATGAAAGTATTCTATTTGACGACTGGGCCGCTACCCGCCCAGTGCTAAAACCAACACGACCAATTTACATCAATCCAGATTAATTTTTATCTTTCGCTAATATTTATTTACAACATCACCGGGCTGATACGACCTAAATGATTAAAAAAATACCTACAAAAAAAATCCGCCTGGGGATGTATATACAAGAGCTTTGCGGAAGCTGGATGGACCATCCTTTCTGGAAAAAATCATTTTTACTAGATCGCCAGGAAGATCTCAACACGTTACAAAACTGCGGTATACAAGAGGTCTACATCGATACCGACAAGGGCTTGGACATCCTTGAACAATCAGAGATTGTCTCCTTGCAAGATGAGCAAGAGAAGATAGAACACGCCCTCAAGAACATCCCAATTAACAAGGGCAAAGCAATACCAAAGGTCAGCATGCATGACGAATTGGATCGTGCGCGCAAGCTGCAATCACAAAGCAAAGCAGCGGTGCACTCCATGTTTCAAGAGGCTCGCATGGGCAATGCTATTAAGATCAGCGATGCAGAACCCTTGGTGGATGAGATCAACCTCTCCATATCACGTAATCCTGAGGCCTTTCTGAATATCGCACGTTTGAAGAACGTCGACGATTACACTTATCTGCATTCCGTCGCGGTCTGCGCCTTGATGATCGCCCTGGGCAAACAACTAGCACTGGACGACAAACAGATCAAAGATGTAGGTATCGCGGGACTATTGCACGATGTCGGCAAGATGATGATACCTGCCGATGTACTCAACAAGCCGGGCAAACTAACAGATGAAGAATTCGAGATCATCAAGACACATCCACGCAAAGGTTGGGAGATCCTAAAACTATCGGAGGGTGCGAACCAAGTCGCACTTGATGTCTGTCTGCATCACCACGAGAAAGTGAATGGCAAAGGCTATCCTGAGAGTATTTCTGGTGATGCTTTGTCGCTATATGCGCGCATGGGTGCCGTATGTGATGTGTACGATGCGCTTACCTCCAACCGCTGCTACAAAAATGGCTGGGAACCTGCCGAGACCATACGCAAGATGGCAGAATGGAAGGACGGTCACTTTGATGAGACAGTGTTCCATGCCTTCGTCAAAACCATAGGCATCTACCCCTCCGGCACACTCGTGAAACTCAAGAATGGAAAGCTCGCTGTCGTGGTACAACAATCTGACAAGAGTTTACTCGCTCCATTGGTGAAAGCATTTTTTTCCACCAAGTCAAATGAACCCTTCGCGCCCGAAATGATAGATTTGAGTAAATCACAGGAAGCTATCGCCAGCATCGAAGACCCAAGCAAATGGGGCTTCGATCTAAAATCCATCAGCGGGTTCTAAGCTGCCCAATCAGGCAAAATTCAATCGATTTTTGCCTCCACGTTTTGCTTCATACATAGCCACATCCGCACGCGCAATCAATTCACTGGAAGACAATACATGCTCAGGATAGATTGCCACCCCTACCGACACAGTAACATTACAAATCTGTTCATTGAGCAAGTATGGTTGTGCAACCCTAGCGATGAGTTTATTGACGACCGTGGTGATAGCCTCACGGCCCGAGACTTCGCTGAGCACAACTAAAAATTCATCTCCGCCCAGTCTGGCCACGAAATCTTCACCTCGCAGGCAGGCCAACATACGTTTAGCAGCCTCTGCCAACAAAGCATCACCTACCAAGTGACCAAAACTATCGTTGACGTTTTTGAATCCATCCAAATCGCAATAACAAACTGCGACTTCACGCTTGCTGCGTTGGGCGCGGCTTAATACCAATTGCAGCAGATCATGACTCAGACGTCGATTGGGTAATTGGGTCAGCGGATCGTGATAAGCATCATGATCGAGCTTTTTCATCTGCTCCTCTATCAACTTGCGCTCTGTGAGATCGCGTATCGACAGGATATTCATCTTCTTGCCCGAGATCACCGCAGGTCGTATAGAGATATCAACTGGACATTCACTACCATCCGCGCAGGCAAGATAAATCTTTAAATCACTCCCCATAGTGCGTGGTTGCGGATGTTGCTCAAAGTCCTCCCTTTTCCGCTTATGGGCATGTCGCAATGTTGGGGGAACTAGAAACTCGGCCGATTGACCTTCCATTTGACTGGAGGTGTAGCCGGTCAGGCACACGGCCTTTTGATTCACCTGCACGATCTTGCCTTTATCATCCACTACAATCACGCCGTCCGGATTGCCTTCAAACAAAGCTTGAAACTTTTCCTGTTGGATGAGCAACTCATCCTCTTCAAGGTTCAACTTCCGCGCCGCGATACATAGTGCATAAGCGGTGCTAACAAAGATCAGAATGAAAATTACCGCAAAGATGGTTTTACCCGAAAGCACCCCCGAGTAAAACTTCGCACCGATGAACAGGATGGCAAGTATCAACAGGCATAGTTTGGGCAACAGTTCACGCAACAACTTACTGCCCATACCTGGCCGTAATAAAGTGCAGGTATGCCCTGTTCTACGTGCAGATTCAACATCCCTATCGCCAATAGCGTCAGTCCGGCCAGGCTCAGAATAGCCATGCCAATCTCCTGATTGACAGGATGCAAGACAGCTACCGAAAACAGATAACCAATAGCACACAGAAAAGTGATGGCGAGTACGGCGAGTGCCATGAGTTGGCCGCTCCACACACGGCGCGTGAGCTTACCGTCGACTTGCAGAGATAGGCTGGCCGCCAAAAATACGACGCAAACCAAGGTATAAGGCGAAGATGCCCGCAGTGCATCAACAAACAGCTCGGGCATATCCGTGTGCATGACTTCAGGCAAGCCGGATAAGTACAGCGATAGATTGAATATGACTAAAACTTCAACCATCAGTACGGACACTAGGATGCCGCGTTTACGATTTATAAAACTGTTATCTAGTTTGGCGGCAAATAATAAGCCCATTGCCAATACGAATAAGCTGAATACCGTGCTGATGGACATGGCCGGATAACTGGATACCAACACTTTGGACAAGTTGATATCCAACAGTTGTCCGGCCAAACCGAGCGCCGCAACGAACAGCACGATGCGTGCGGCAGTTGCAGGTTTGAGCAGAAATAACAATCTGGAATGCAATCTGCCTCTAAGCATAAGACCTCATACTGGGATAAATTGGGAGACGCATACGACTTCTTACTATGTCAATTTGGGGCTAATACTACAGCACCACAAACAACTTATCAGCAAGCATCCCGGAATATTTAGCCCATCCCCACCTGCATACCGTTGGATCATGCGCAACGGATATTTATTGCAGTAACACTCCCTTATCCCGATTCAAGTGCAGCAAGTCCCTGAATTTCTCGGTCAGATCATCGACGAAAGTGAATACCACCGGTACCACGAATAAACTGATGATAGTTGAAGTGATCAAGCCGCCTATCACCGCAGTCGCCATCGGCATACGGAAGCTGGGGTCCGCACCCAGACCCATCGCAATCGGCAACATACCCGCACCCATTGCGATAGTAGTCATCACGATCGGTCGTGCGCGTTTGTTACACGCATCCAGCAAAGCCTCCAAACGATTCATCCCAAAGTCTCGGCGCGCCATGATGGCGTACTCCACCAACAGAATTGAATTCTTGGTGACGATACCCATCAGCATCAGCAGGCCGATCAAGGAAGGCATAGAGAAGCTACTGTGCGTGACCAGCAATGCCACGAAAGCGCCGCCGAAAGCGAAGGGCAAGGCAGCCAAGATGGTGACAGGTTGCAAAAAATCTTTGAACAACAGCACCAGCACGATGTAGACGCACATCACGCCCGTGAGCATGGCCAAACCAAAACTGCCAAACAACTCCTGCATACGCTCAACGTCGCCGGAAGCTGCGCGCTTAACACCATTGGGCAACACCTTTAAAGTGGGCAATTGGTTCACTTCTTTGAGCACATCACCCAACTGTCTACCATTCAACTCGATGTTGATGGCGACGTTTCGACTGCGATCCAAACGACTGATCTGGGCAGAGCCACTGCTCACACTGATGTCGGCGACATTGCCCAACATCACATTGCCAGATTTGCCGCGCACTGGCAGACGTGACAGCGCATCGATGTGCTGACGCGCCGAGTCCGGCATGGACACACGAATGGGAACTTGGCGTTGTGGCAAATTCAACTTCGCCAGTGCCACGCTGTAGTCACCAGCGGTCGCGATGCGCACGGCCTCACCCACACTCTCTGCCGTTACACCCAGATCGGCCATACGTGCGTAGTCAGGTTTGATGCTGATCTCGGGACGTACCAAACTGGCAGTCGAGGTTACGTTGCCGATGCCTTTGATGGTGCGTATTTCACGCTCCACTGCACGCACAGCATCGGTCAGGGAAGCTGCATCGTCGCTCTTCAACAACAGTTGCAACTTCTCACCGTTGTCGCCCATACCGATGGCGATGCGCACACCCGGCAAGACCTGCAATTTATCGCGTATCAGTTTCTCTACTCCACCTTGGGTGAGTTTGCGTTCGGAACGATGAGTGAGTTTCACCGTGAGGTTAGCCTTGCGTACATCGGCCTCGCCACCGGCCGAAAACAGGTCGCCACCCGCGCCCCTGCCTACGGCTGAAAACACTTGCTTCACATCCGCCAACTGCATCAACAAAGTACGCGCCTGCTCGGCGATGGCCTTGCTGTCCTCCAGCGTACTGCCCGGTGGCAACTCCAAGGTCACCTGAGTCTGTGCACGATCCGCTGGCGGCACAAAGCCACTCGGCAACAGAGGAATCAGCATCAAGGAGCCAACGAAGAATGCGATAGCAAATACCATGGTCTGCCAACGGTGCGACAAACACCAACCCGTACTATGCAGATACCAAGTCATCAACTTACCGTCCTTCTCCTCCTGCACATCGGGCTTGAGCATGTACGCTGCCATCATCGGTGTGAGCAAGCGCGCCACCACCAGCGAGGCCATGATGGCCAGGGCTGCCGTCCAGCCGAACTGCTTGAAAAACTTGCCCGGTATACCCGCCATGAATGCGGTCGGCAAGAATACAGATACCAGCGTGAAGGTGGTTGCAACCACTGCCAGACCGATCTCGTTGGTCGCTTCCATCGCTGCTTGGAACGGTGATTTCCCCATGTGTAGATGGCGCGCGATGTTCTCTATCTCGACGATGGCATCGTCGACCAAGATACCCACCACTAAAGCGAGCGACAACAGTGTCACCGTGTTGAGCGTGAAGCCCAAATATTGCATACCGATGAAGGTGGGAATGACAGAAAGCGGCAAGGCTGCTGCCGAGATGAAAGTGGCTCTGAAATCACGCAAGAACCACCACACTACCAACACCGCCAACAGCGCGCCCTCATACAGCAGATGCATAGAACCTTCGAAGTTCTCCTGCACGCGCGCAACGGAGTCGAAGGCCTCACTGATCTTCATGTGACCATGTTCTTCGTTGAGTTTATCCACCGCTTGACGCACCGCTTCAGCCACCGTCACCTCGCTACTACCCTTGGTGCGTGTGATCTCGAAGGCGATGACGGATTGACCATCCAGTGCGGCAAAGGAGCGGCGCTCCATATTGCCATCCCGCACTGTCGCCAACTGATCCAGCCGGTAATGTCTGCCGTCCGGCAACACGATGTCCATCGCGGCCAACTCTGCCACGCTACTCACTGTCGCCAAGGTGCGTACCGCTTGCTCGGCACCACCCAAATCAGTGCGGCCGCCGGAAGATTCTTGCTGCACTTTTTTGATCTGGCGTGAGATGTCGGCGATAGCGACATTCAGTGCCTGCAACTTGAGCGGGTCGATCTCGACCAGCACCTCTCTATCCACACCACCAATGCGCGAGACCTTGCCCACACCTTTGACAGCCAGCAGTGTTTTGGAAATATCGTTATCGATGAACCAAGAAAGATCCTGTTCATCCATACGATCCGATGCGATGCTGTAGGTGAGTATGGGGCGTCCGGAAGTATTCACCTTGGAGATGATGGGTTCCTTCATATCACTGGGCAGCTCAGAGCGGATACGGCTAATCGCATCGCGCACATCATTCACGGCCTCGGAGACATCTTTTTCAAGATTGAATTCCACCGAGACCAGCGCCGAACCATCGGTGATGTTGGCATAAACATGCTGGACCTGCCCCAGACTGGCGACCGCGTTCTCAATCTTGCGCGCGACCTCGGTCTCCATCTGCGCAGGTGCTGCGCCTTCCAGCTTCGCAGTGATGGTCACTACCGGCAATTCGATATCTGGAAAGTCCTGCACCATCATCGCCTTGTAACTGCCCAAGCCCACCAAGGTGAGCATGATGAACAACAGGATAGATGGGATGGGGTTACGTATCGCCCAAGCGGAAAGATTCATATCAGCTCCGTGATTTCAGTTCTAACGACATGCTGCTTGCCGCCTTGGGTTTTTCTGTGACGATGCGTACCATGTCGCCGTCGTTGAGGAATCCCGCCCCACTATCGACCAACTGCGCATCCGCAGTGATGCCACCCGTCACTTCTATGCGCTCGCCTTGGCGACGCCCCGTGACAACTTTGATCTGCGATACCCGGCTATCCTTGCCCACCTTGTAGACATAAGCATAACCATCACGCATCACCACTGCTTTCTGCGGGATGGTCAGCGCATCGGATTTGCCGAGCTCGAATTCACCTTCGGTATACATACCGGCACGCAGATTCTTGTTGTCCAAGATCGCTATGTAGACATAACCGTTACGCGTGTTGCTATCGAGCGCGGGTGCGATACGCGTCACCACACCTTGCACACTATCTTTGTCCGCACGCACCGCCACCTTTTGGCCTATGCGTACTTGCAACATCTGCTTTTCAGTCAACTCGGCACGCCACTCAAGCTTGCCTTGGCGGATCAGACGAAACATTTCAGCCCCTTGCTGCGAGACCGAGCCCAGCGTCGCATTTCGTGCCGAGATCAGACCATCGTCGGGCGCGACGATATGGGTGTAGCGCACCTTCAAACGCGCACTCTCCAAGCGTGCTTTTGCAGCATTCATCTGTGCCTTGGCGATAGCCGAACCGTTGACGAACTGTTGCAACTCCTGCGCACTCATCACGCCCGAATCTTTGATCTTCATGGCGCGTTGCGCATTGGCTTCGGCTTCGTTATAGCGTGCGCTGGCTTCGTCATATGAGGCTTGTTGTTGCTGCATTTCCGCAGCAAGTGTCTCGTCTGACAAACGCGCCAATTCTTCACCTTTTTTGACTCGGTCGCCCACGTTGGCATGCATTTCAACCAAACGTGCACCGCCGACTTCGGCACCGATGATGGCTTCTTGCCAGGCCAATACCGAACCACCGGCCTTTACCTGTTGCGGCCATTGTTCTGTGCCGGGTGCCACCGTCGTCACAGTCAATGCAGGCTTGACCTCATCGGCGACCGCTTGAGATTTCTTGCCACCTCGCAACACGACCACCGCAAAGACCACCATCAAGATGACGACCAATAAGACATATCCTTTTTTGCTCATGATGCACTCCCGGTTTGCTTAACTGCTGCTTGTTCTTGTTCACCTTCTGACCGCCAACCACCGCCTAAAGCTTTATACAGAGCGATCCAGGCGGAGACCGTCTCGCGCTCAAAGGCTGCGGCGTTATCCTGTGCTTGCAAGCTGGCGCGCCGCGCATCCTCCAGCGCGGCGCGATTCGCCAATCCCGCGTTGTAGCGAGCCTCAGTGGCCGCGTATAGATGCTGGTAACTTTGTTGTCCCGTGTGCGCGTTGCGTGAGCGTTCGTTCGCCACATTCAAACGCACCAGGTTATCTTCAACGTTGCGCACAGCTTCACGCACGGTCTTGTGATAGTTGGCCAGGGCAAAGTCGTAACGCGCCTGTGCAGCATCAACAAAAGCACTGGCTCGCCCACCGCTGAATAAAGGGATGGTCAAGGCGGGGCCGAATGACCAAGTTGGCACATTCGCTGTTTGACCGCCTTGCGAAATCCGGTTGTTCGCTACCGAGCCCATCAGTGTCAGGCTGGGATATAACGCGGCTTTGCTGGCACCGATGTCAGCGCTGGCTGCAGCAACATTCATCTCCGCCATCGCCACATCGGGACGTTGGCTCAGGGCGCGTGCGGCGACACTGCTCACGTCCACATCGTTCGGAACCGGGATATGCCCGTATTGGGATGACAAGCGTTGTTGCAACTCCTCCTGTGCAATACCGGTAAGCGCGACCAATCTGTGCTGCACGCGAGCACACTCCCCCTGCTTGGCAGCATAAGCGGAATCTCCATCTGCCGCGCCCGCTTGTGCGCGTGCCGTATCCATCGCCGATGCTAGTCCTGCGCGCTCTTTGATGTCAGTCAGTGCCAGCACACTGCTGCGTGACTGGCGCGTTTGCCCGGCCAAGGTCAAACTCGCTTCACACTGGCGCAGTTCCACATAGACATCCGCAACCTCGGCGGCGAGTGAGATACGCGCATCATGCCAAGCTGCGTCATTGGCGTCGTATCTGGCACGCGCTGCTTCGACTGTGCGGCGGTTTTTGCCGAAAAAATCCAGCTCCCAACTCGCATCGAAACCGATTTTGTTATTGGTCTGCAAGATCACTTGCCTGCCGAATGCCATACGACTACGGGTGGAACTCGCCCCCACAGACAGGCTGGGATAATAGATGCCCGTGCTGGCACTTACATTGGCACGTGCCTCGTTGATTTTGGCCAAAGCCATATCCAAGTTGGGACTGGTCTTCTCGCTATCATTGATCAAGGCAGTCAACAATGGATCGTTCAACTGCTCCCACCAGCGGTTCAGATCCTCCAGCTTGCCACCATGAGGGAGTGTGCTATGCCACTCCGTCGGCGCTGATCCAAGGCGCTGATAGTCTGGCCCTACTGCACAAGCACTCAAGGCTAGAACACTCATTGCGCCACACAACATACGCATACTCATTTTTTCTCCTTGTGTTCCAACGCTCGGCGTTTGCGCTCAAAGGCGATCAAAGCCACGGCATATTCCACCAATCTAGATACCATCGTTACGCGGGCATTTTTGCCATGCAAAAGATTCGGTGCGAGATGCTCCACCGTACCTCCGCTATGCACATAAATCATACCCAAGCCCACCAAACTAAAACTCAAACGCTGTAGCTCCAGATCAGGCTTCTTCAATCCCAATTCGCGGCACAACATCGCCTCCAACCTGTCGTGATTGGGGCGTATCGCGCCGGCCATCGCATCTCCCAACACACCGCTAGGCTCAACCTCTTCACGCGCATGCAAGCGCATGAACAGATGCAACATGGGATCTGCTTCTTTGGGCAAGGGGAGTAAAGATTCGTAAAAGACCTGCAACATTTCCTGCAGTGGGATGTTGTCTATGCCCAAGGGGAAAAATTTTTCCGCATCGCGCAGAAATGGCAAACGGAATACCTCGCGGTATAGCTCCGCCTTATCACCGAAATGGTAATGGATGGAAGCCAGATTAACTTGGGCGCGACTGCAAATCGCACGCGTGGTTGCGGCGTGATAACCCACTTCGGAAAATACTTCCAACGCTGCCTGTAACACACGCCAGCGAGTCTCTTCCTGATTGTTGGGCTTATAACCGAACCAACCTTGTGCGGCTTGCATCAAAGGGCAGACAGCTTTAGCTATAGTACTCATCACGCCATCCAATCAAAAAAGGTGGCGCAGAATAATTCAGTCAAACGATTAAGTCAAATGATTGAAACGAGCGACTTAATCCAGGCTTTAACTACACTTGTGATGCGAACAAACCCACCCTGCCTTCTAATGCCAACATCTTCACTTCATGGCGTGGCAAAGCACTGATATCCAGACTAGCCAGGTATTGCCGCATGGAAACCAGCTCATATCCCTGTGCCAGCCAACCCTCTAATAGCCTCTCGAAGATGGGCATCCATTTCCCACCTTCCAGTTCAGCGTGCAGCGTATAGACCTGTGATTTCTCGCTATCAGCGGTCAAAGCCAACATGTGATCAGCGATGTTATCTAGCGTGATGCCATCGCGATTGACCAACTCGTCTAGTGTCGGCAACGTGGTCGGCAGTTGTGGACAAGCAATGATCTCCGCATTGCAGGTCGGAATGAAAGGATGTGTGCCGCGCGTATCCGAGCTGTACGAGAATCCCTTGCGCTGCATGGCACGCAAGGCATGACGATTCATCTGCCACCCGGCTGCCGCGTGCGCGCGCGGTGCGTCTCCGAAAATCTCGCTGTAACGATCGACGGCACGCTGTAATTCCTTATATGTCCAAGCTTCATCCTTGCCGACCACTGAGTCCTGCCAACGAATGTGGTCATAGCAATGGATACCGACCTCGAATCCGGCCTCCCGCGTGGCACGCAAGATGTCGCCACATTTCTGGCCGATATCCGGTGCGGGCAGCAATGTGCCGTAGAGTAAAGTCTTGATGCCGTAATGTTCGACCACAGACATGCGCGAGACTTTTTGCAGATAGCCTTTGCGGAACACCCGCTTGATGGCGCGCCCCATATGGTCCGGCCCCAAAGTGAAGAAGAAAGTGGCTTGCGCCTGATGGCGCTGTAGTGCTTCGACCAGACGCGGCACACCTTCGCGTGTACCGCGATAGGTGTCCACATCAATTTTGAGTGCAATCTGTTTTTTCATATTCACTTATGCAATGACTTTAGTACTGGGCGCAAAAAAGGCGGAGACCAGCCCCCGCCCCTCGAATCCCGAATCCCGAATCCCGAATCCCGAATCCCGAATCCCGAATCCCGAATCCCGAATCCCGAATCCCGAATCCCGAATCCCGAATCCTAAACTACATCCCCAACTTTGCCCAGCTCACCTTCTCTGCTGCCACATCTACCACAGCTTGTGCGATTTCTTTGGCATTTAGAGGATTGGCAATATTGAATTTGCGTTTGAGCCAGCCTTTTTTGCTTTCGATTTTGCGGATATCGATTTTGTCGCCATAGCGCTCTTGCAGCACATTATACATATCACCAATCGCATCCACCACACCATAAGGCAGCGCTGTTTTGGCTGTCCAGAATTCACCACTGAAGAGACGCTCTTCCTCCAGGTTCAATTTGCCAGCGCGGCGCTCGCGCACCATGGCTTTGAAGGATTCGTGGATATCATGCATCGCCTGGTTTAGTACCGCTACGCCTTCAGGTTTGGATGGCTGGAATGGGTCTAACAGGTCTTTATTTTGGCCTTGTGTATAGACACGGCGCTCTACACCGATTTTTTCGATAGCTTCCACAAATCCAAAACCATGCGATACTACACCGATACTGCCAACAATGGATGACTCCGATGCAAAAATCTCATCGCCTGCACAAGCCAGCCAATATCCACCCGAAGCTCCCGCATCCTCTACGAAACTTAGCACTAGCACATTCTTCTCAGCTGCTAATTGGCGGATGCGACGGAAGATTAATTCTGATTGCACTGGCGAGCCGCCAGGAGAGTTGATTTGCAGGGCTACGGCTTTTAAATCTTTCGGCGCGAAGGCTTCTTCGATTTGAGAATTAAGGTCATTAAGCGATAAACCACCACGGCTCATAAGGCCACCGCTAGCAGAAATCACGCCAGAAAGGCGCAATACGCTAATCACACCTGCTGTTTTTGTAAAACGCCGTATCAAAGGAATTTTACAGCAAAAACGTCCAAACCCGCTTTCAGGTTGCGTTGTAGAGGTTTCGTTTTCTAATACCGTCATATTCTATCCCCACTTTTTATAATCATCGATATTTCTTTCTTATAAACAGGAAGCACAAAAATATCAACTATAGAAATTTATTCCCTATTGCCATCAACTATGTTTTTTCTTGTCATTCACCGACTTGATCGGTGAATCCATCCCCAAAATATATAGCTATAGTTTATGATGGATACGCCGATCAAGTCGGCGTATGACAACATATCTTTCGTCATCGCGAGCGCAGCGCGGCGATCCATGGACTCCGAAATCCGCCCCTGCCCTGGACTGCCACGTCGCTAGCGCTCCTCGCAGTGACGAGGAGCCATGCAACAACGCCAATCAAATCAGCACAGCATGCTTGTCAATCCAGTATTTACCTCTCCGCCACCGCAATCCGCAATGCCGCCGCGCTGATGAAAATACTGATCGGCGTCATTAAAAATGAAATCCCTAGTGGCAAAAAGAAAGCGCGGATGCCTTCTAGATCAACACTTCCCACGCCAAAAATCAATACGGGAATATATAAAGGCAAAATCAGCACCGCAAGCATAGTGCCAATGCGTTTGGAACCGAGGGTAATCGCTGTTCCCAATACGCCAATCGCGCTTATAGCAGGCGAACCAGCCATCAGAGAGAGTACCAAACGGCCAATTTCCTCACCTTGCAAATGCAGCATATACCCCAATACAGGTGCAGCCATAATAAGCGGCAGGCATGTAATAATCCAATGCGAGAGCATTTTGGCACAGGCCAGTTTTTCATGCATAGCCGGTTGCAGAAGCAGTTGCTCTAATGTGCCGTCCTCATAATCACGCTGAAAAAGCTGTGGCAGTGCCATCATGGCAGAGAGCAGCATCGCAATCCAAATCACCCCAACCGCTACATCATGCAGCACTTCTTTTTCTGGCCCCAGGGCAAAGGGAAAAAGGGTCACCGTAATAATAAAAAATGCCAGTGTCGCCCAGACACCGCCGCCGTGCCAGAATGCTAATGTCATTTCACGTGCGATGATGGCTCTTAGCATGGGCGGTAATCCCTAATATCTAGCTCACATGCCGCCGAGAGCATGAGTGGTTGATGGCTGGAAAGCACAACGATGCCGCCTTGCGAAGTGCGGATATTGATCAGATTGGTCACCAATATCTGCCCATCTTCATCTAAATTCGCCATTGGCTCATCCAGCAACCATAATTCCGCATAACACGCCATCAACCGCGCCAGCGCTACGCGCTTTTGCCAGCCCATGGAAAGATGGCCACATGGAATATGGCGTTTATCGTCGAGCTTAAAATAATGCAGCGCGCTTTCAAGAATCTCTACGGAATGCCGAATGCGTGACCAAAAACG
>DAIDMQ010000013.1 GCA_027448945.1 Gallionellaceae bacterium | reverse complement strand
GTGTAAGTTGCTACTATATTTTTAAAGTCACTCACCACCCTAAGATGGCAAATGCCCAAAAAAACCAAGCACCTACACTCGTCAATTGTTCGTTCTATTCTGTTAAAGAGCAGCTGCCTTGGCAGCGAAGAGGTGCGCATTCTACAGACACCATCCTTCACGTCAATAGCTTTCTGTAATTTTCTTGTAACTCACTGATGTATCAGAGCTCAAGCAGTACCGCCCACAGTCAATCCATCAATCTTGAGTGTAGGCTGACCCACACCTACGGGAACACTTTGGCCTTCCTTGCCACATGTACCAACACCTGAATCTAGCGCCGTATCGTTACCCACCATAGAAATGCGCGTCAAAACTTCGGGGCCATTCCCTATTAGGGTGGCACCTTTGACTGGATAACTAATTTTGCCATTCTCTATCATGTAGGCTTCAGTCGTAGAGAATACGAACTTGCCACTCGTGATATCAACCTGTCCACCACCAAAATTAGCTGCATACAAACCATGCTTCACTGAAGAAATTATTTCATCACGCGTTTTATCGCCATTCAACATCATGGTGTTTGTCATGCGTGGCATCGGAATATGCGCATAAGACTCTCGCCTAGCGTTTCCGGTAAGGGCGACACCCATCAGACGTGCATTAAGACTATCCTGCAGATAACCCTTAAGTATGCCGTTCTCAATAAGCGTAGTGCACTGCGTTGCATTCCCCTCATCATCCATCTGCAAGGAGCCGCGGCGATTAATGATAGTGCCATCATCGACCACGGTAATGCCTTCGGCCGCGACGCGCTCACCTATACGCCCCGAAAAGGCCGAGCTGCCCTTACGATTAAAATCACCCTCCAGCCCGTGACCTATAGCCTCGTGCAAAAGTATCCCTGGCCAACCATTACCCAACACTACTGTCATACTCCCCGCCGGTGCAGGCGCAGCATCAAGATTCACCACCGCCTGATGAACTGCCTCAGCCGCATAGCGACGCAGGATTTCGTCATCAAAGTAGTCATAGCTAAATCTACCGCCGCCACCAGCAGAGCCTTGTTCGCGGCGACCGCCACTTTCCACGATAACTTGCAATGAAAGTCGCACCAATGGGCGTATATCCGCATTCATCAAACCATCATGACGCGCCACCATCACAACCTCATACTCTCCCGCCAGACTCGCCATCACTTGTACGACACGATTATCCATTGCACGCGCATGGCCTTCCAAACGCTCCAATAAAGTAACCTTATCTGCGTCTTTAAGACTGGCAATAGGATCATGCGGAAGATAAATGTCGCGGCGAGTACCCTGCTTCATGATAGGCACCGACTGAGTGCCGCCTTGTCGCGCGATTGCACGCGTGGCATGGGCGGCACTTTCTAGCGCATTCAAACTAATATCATCCGAGTACGCAAAAGCCGTCTTCTCCCCGCTGACGGCACGCACCCCTACGCCTTGATCGATATTGAAGCTCCCAGATTTAACGATACCTTCTTCCAAAGACCAACTTTCAGCACGGCTATATTGGAAATACAAATCAGCATAATCAAGGCGATGCGCCATCATATTGGCGAACACTTGCTCTATACGCCCTGCATCAAGGGCGTACGGAGCAAGTAGGGTTTGCTGTGCCGTGGTGAATAGGGATGCTGCTTGAATTACTGTCTTCAAAGTATTCCTTAACTTAACATTGATGCAGCGTGCGGTGCGACAAAGCTGGCAAACTAGAGCGTAAACTTGATTGATAAGCAGGATTGACTTCGGCAATCACCACACCTGAACCGCGTGACAATCTATCTAAAACACGCCCCCACGGATCAACCACCATACTATTGCCATGAGTCTCACGACCGTTGACATGATAGCCGCCCTGCGCAGATGCAATTACATAAGCCAGATTCTCAACTGCGCGAGCACGAACTAGAATCTCCCAGTGCATCTTGCCTGTCGTTTCGGTAAAGGCAGATGGAAGTACGATGATGTCGACATTCTTCATCGCTCTAAACAACTCAGGGAAGCGTAGGTCATAGCAAATCCCCAAACCGATGCGACCAAAAGGACTATCCACCACTACCACTCGATTGCCTGGCTCTATGGTCTTGGCCTCATGGTAGTTTTCATTACCCAGCTCCAAGTTAAACAAATGGATTTTGTCATACCGTGCAACCTGCTTACCGTGCTCATCAAATACCAAGCAACTATTAAATACTTTATCTTGGGTGCTGCCCGCCAGAGGAATAGAGCCGCCAACCAGCCAAATCTTGAAATGCCGCGCAGTTTCACTCAGAAAATCTTGTATTTGGCCTTGCCCTGGTTGCTCGCGAACCTTGACCTTGTCCATATCATTCAATCCCATAATGGCGAAGAATTCAGGCAAGACAACTAGCTTGGCACCCTGCTCTACAGCTTTGGCGATTAATCTGCGTGCTTCACCCAAATTACCTGTGACATTCGGCCCAGAAGCCATTTGTATAGCGGCCACCTTGAATGCATTTACCTGTGCGGCGATACGTTGCTGAGTGTTATTTCCTTCGGACATGATGAGCTTTCTGTACTATGAATTCATTGAACATTGGGGGTGCGCAAATTGCTGGCACAGCATCAAACTTACTCAGGTGTCGCATCCTTGATACTGAAGGATACTGGCTTCTGCGCCAACTTAACCACAGTAGGATCAGCCCAAGTTCCGCTTACATTGTATTCAAACGATACCAACTTATCGAGAGGATTTCCCAATAATTTATCGACCACAAATGTAGATACACCGAATATAGGATTGATTGCGAATACACTGATAAGTGAGACGCCACTGCCTATGTTGGGCAAAATTTCAACACGCAGATTTTGAGTCTCATCCAACAAGTTCACGCCGCCCTTCATCGTAACCTTGGCCGCCGATCCGTCTATACGAAAATCTTGCGTCTTCATTTGGCCATGATGTATCTGCGCTGTGCCCTTGATGCTATCAAACTGAAATCCTTCACTAAACACATCCGTAAAATCTAGTGCAATACGCTTGGGTAATGCTTGCAAACTCATCACACCCAACAATTTTCCGACACCTGGATCCACTTTCAGGAACTGTCCTTTACCTGTATTTAAATTAAGCGAGCCTTCCAACGTTTTCAAATTAAAGTCTGCAGGAGCACCCTGCCATAACAAGTTTGCAATCAGCTTACCTTTGCCATCTTTAACTGTTTTAGGATATCCAGAGCGATCCAGCACTCTGCCAGCGTTCTCAATTTCGAGGGTTAAGTTGACCTTAGTTTGAGGCTTTCCCCCCCCACCTAGCCAAACACCATCTCCACTTAGATTGCCGTCAGGATTGGTTAAAATCAGTCGGCGCAAACGCCAACTGTCTCCGTCCGGATTACCTGCCAACTCCACGTGACCTACACGCTTTCCTGTCACGGTTAAATCATCGATGGTCACATCCAATGTCGGGAGGCTACCGGGTTGAATTAATTGGGAGGCATTTTCAGTTTGAACCACCTCTGAGGGGCCAGGAGGCAGAACCAAGTCTCCTGGCCAGACAAACTTGTTAAGGTGCGCACTCACCTTAGTGGCATTTTGGTAACCGTGAGGTTGCCAAACCACCTCACCACTGGCCGACCGCCCTTCTAGCTGAGCAGCCACACCTTCTCCGCGCTTGCTAGCGACGACATGCAAATCACTCATACCAAAGCCGTAGCCGGTCAATTTTTTGATTAGCACATCCGCACCCGCAATCGTGATCGCATCAGTTGCTGCGGCATCCTGCGAGCCCAGCACACCCTCCCAGCCTTGCAGGGAGAGTTCAGGTAGGCTACCCACCAGCCAAATGCCATCCTGCTCAGCCCATTTTCCCTGACCGCCAAAATTCACGGTCACGCGTTTAAGGACATCGACACCCTTATGTGTTCGCTGTATCGCTTTAGCACTCAACAGAGTCCCCACCCCCACATCGATCTCGATCTGCCGATCTACGCCAGCAACTTTAGCAACGGATGCGGCGCCGGACTTTAATGCGATGGTCAATTGAAGCTTATCTTCCCTGGCTTTTGTGAAGGGCTGCGGAAGTGTGGAACGGATACCCTGAAGATCGGAAGCAATCTGTACAAGCAAGGATTTACTCTCCGCATTGACCTGTGCAGTCCATGCAGCTTCCCCGTGTAATTTATTGAGCAAAGGGAATTTGAGCTCCTCGCCATACACATCCAGATTGCTCATTCCACTGAGCTTGGCGATTGCTCCATTGGGTGTAGTCTTAATATATACATTGGCTGGACCACCCAATATCCGGGCTGTTAATTGGCGCGTTTCCAACCCACTTTCGCTAAAATGCAATTCGCCATTCACTTTATGCATGATAGGTATATTGCCACCCAGATTGATCTCATTATTGTAGGGGCGATAAACACCCTGAAGCTCGACCACTTCTTCACCCAATCTAGGGATACGCAGATTCACTTCCAGATCGCCTTTACCCCTAGCATTTATCGTATCTGTGTAACCTTGCGCATAACCACGCACCGGGCTGTTGTGTATATATTGCAAGAATTCGCTTGTGGTTGCTGTTGATGACAATTTAGTTTGCAACGAAGGAACATCCAAGGTGATATCCGGAACACTCACACTCGCGTCATGCAAAGGTAAACCCGATGTCTTTGCCTCAGTACATAACACTTCTAAACGCTTACCATCCATCACAAACTCACCGTTGGCGCCTTCTATCGTCGGCCAATCTGGTGCGAACCGGACAGCGCCACCCTGCACCTTGGCTTTAAGCTCGAACTTGCCATGAGGGTCATTATCAAAAGGGAAGTGATTCAAATCACCCAGTATGCGCAAATGAAAATCGTTGCTATTACCGGCTAGCAGATTGTCATGTAGCCAATCGCTCAATTTTGTATTGACCGCGATCAAAGGTGTGTAACGGGCAACCTGCCTGACATCCGCCTTAGTAAGCTGAACATCTAGATCCAGAATTCCCTGCGAATCCGCCAGCGTTTGGTAACTACCATGTGCCTTGCCCTCCAAGTCGTCGTTCATAACCGACAACTCCGGCACCTCCACCTTTAACTCATCACCTTGTCGCCCCCACTTGACAGCAGCCGTCAAAGTCTGGAAATACAGGGGTTCACGCAGAACACCAGGTGCCTCTACATTCAGCTGATGCGAATTGACACTCAGTGTGCCTGCGTTTTGATCACCGTCGATTTCGGCAGACAAGCCTGTAAAGGCTGGCATTTTGCCGACCTGTCGCACGGATATGTTTTCGAACTTACCCTTGACAGAGAAACCACGCAAACTTGTCGGTAAGCCCTGCCACTTCGCACTCAATCCCTCGACTTTGCCGCTAGGCGCATAACTATCAAGGACCCCGCGCAAATCGGCAGGGATAGGCAGAAAGTTCGCAAGACTCACCAGGGTACGCAAGCGCAACTGATTCGCTCTGATTTCGCCTGATGCCGGCCTGCGATCTAGAGCATTCAATATACGCAAATATAAATCGGTGGTGAGTAGCCTGACACCGTTCTCCACCTGCATGGTCAATTCCTTGGTCTCCAACTCAAAACCACCGGCTAACTGATGCCATGTTGCGCGACCGTTGAGACTACTCAACAACATTTCGGGTACATTTTCTCCCAAGCGGGTCGCGACATCCTTGACCGCAAGATCAACCTGTACACGCGAGACTTGTCCATCAGTCACATCCAGCCAGCCCCGCAATGCACCCTTTCCACGACTAAGCTCTTTGGGCAAACCCAACCACGGCCTCCAAGCGGTGATGTTCGCTTTATCAAGTTGGGTGAAAATCTGGCCATGCCACTTTTGCGGTTCTGAAAAACTGCTTCCGTAAAAGTCACCACGAATATCAAGTGGGCTGGCGAGCTCGATAGGAACAACGGCGCGAATCGCAAAACGATGGCGGCCAAACAGACTCTCTATGCGCACATCCACGCTTTCCAAAACTAGCGGTGGTGCATGACGCTGCTCATCGTGCCAGATGATGAGTGCATTCCGCGCAACCATATGTTGCTGGTGTAACAGCCAATCAGCCAAGCTGTTATCGCTCCCTTTCCGTTCAATCACGGGGACACTGCCAACAAACAAATTACCTTGCTCATCTCTACGTATCAACAATTCTGGCCTATCAAACTCCAGATCAGCAAAGCGTAATTCAGCTGTAAGAACAGACAACCAAGACACACTTACACGCATGCTAGGCAATACCAAGGCGGGCTTTTTATGATCATCCAATATCGCCATATTGGCCATGCTCAGCCTAGGGCTGTAGCCTTGCCAATCGCCCGCGATCTTATCTATGGTGACCGGCCTGCCTATGGTGCGCGATAAAGAAGCCGTTATTTGTTCGTGATATTGCTCGATGTCCGGCAAAACCCAGTAGCGCAGGATGATGATTCCCGCAGCCATGGCCAACGCTGCGATGGTCACAGCGATGATGGCGACGCGGGTCAGCCAGTTGAAACTATGCCAAAGCAAACGAACGGGGCGGGAATTCCACATGTATAGGGGTCAACAAATATCTCCGTGTTGAAGCAGAGAATCTATAATGAAAATATACCGAGCATTCTAACTTGAAGCCCATCACCATGAACAATAATCGCACTGTTTCTCTCGATTTCTCAGCCATGTTAGACATAACACAGCAATGCAGTCGGTATGCCAAGCGTATCTTGCAGGCAGAACCAGATTTGCAATCTTGGTTGGCTAACAATTATGCCCCCCCCTGTGACAGAGCCGAGATAGAGCAATTATTGATGTCATCTGGCCCAGATATCAACGACGAAGAACAGTTGACTAAGGCGGTACGCCAATTGCGTAAGAAGGTCATGCTTAAGCTCATTTTTCGCGACCTTAATGGATTAGCAAATCTGCAAGAAGTCATGCAAGCCATGACCGCGCTTGCAGAGATTTGTGTGTGCCAATCTCAAATATGCCTGATGCAAGTATTAACAGCCCAATATGGCACACCCATAGGAGAGCAGAGTCGTTCACCGCAACAACTCCTTGTTATAGGGATGGGGAAGTTGGGCGGTGGCGAGTTAAATGTCTCTTCCGACATAGACCTGATCTTTTGCTATGCAGAAGATGGCGAGACAGAGCCAACCCAAGGGCAAGAAAATGTCCGCACCCTTAGCAACCACGAATTCTTTACCCGTTTGGGTAGGCGCTTGATCAACATCATCAACGAAGCCACTGCTGACGGATATGTATTTCGAGTCGATATGCGTTTGCGTCCCTATGGCGACAGCGGCCCGTTGGTAATGAGTTTTGCCGCGCTAGAGGAGTACCTCATCACGCAAGGTCGCGAATGGGAGCGCTATGCATGGATCAAAGCTCGCGTCATTTCACCCCCGTCTAATGACACCGAAACCGAGTTGATGCAATTGACCCAGCCCTTCGTCTTCCGTAAATATTTGGATTTTGGCGCCATTGATTCGATGCGCAAACTGCATGCCCAAATTCGTCAAGAGGTGCAGCGCAGGGATCGCAAGAACAACATTAAGCTGGGGCCCGGCGGCATACGCGAGATTGAATTCGCCGCACAAGTATTCCAACTCATCCGTGGTGGCAGAGATGCGAAACTGCGTATACGCCCCACGCTCACCGTACTCAAACAACTTGGCCTTGATGGCGAGATAGCCCCAGAGACCGTGACCCGATTAGAAGTCGCCTACCACTTCCTGCGCAATCTGGAACATCGGTTACAGTATCTGGACGACCAGCAGACCCAAGACATACCTGAGTCAAACGAAGATAGAGAGTTGCTTGCACTCGCCATGGGCTATGCCGACTATGGCGCATTGCTGTCTCAATTGGACATCCATCGGGAAGTCGTGAATCTGCATTTCGACAGTATCTTCGGCGATCAGAACATGGAAACGGAGGAGGCCTCTGTGTGGCGCGATGGGATGACGACAGAGGACCTGGAAAAAACTTTGAACGAGCAAGGTTACCAACTAGTCAGTACAACCAGCGAACGCCTTATGCAATTGCGCGCAGGCAACCGCTATCAACAATTATCGGAACTGAGTAGATTGCGTGTTGATCAACTGATCCCCAAGTTCATCAAGCTTGCTGCACAAGCTACAGATCCCGATACCACACTCACGCGCCTATTATCTTTGCTAGACGGCATCATCCGTCGCTCTTCCTATCTGGCATTTTTGATTGAATATCCGGTAGCGCTGCAACGTTTGTGCAAGCTGGTCTCATCCAGCAGTTGGGCAGCAGAATATCTGACCCTGCACCCAATGTTATTCGACGAGTTGCTAGATGCCAGAGAAATCTATTCCCCGCCAGACTGGCAGAAGCTTGGGGACAAGATTAGCTTGAGCTTGTCAGAATGCGGAGATGATATGGAACGGCAGATGGAAGTGCTGCGCCATCTACAGCAGGAACAAATATTCCATTTACTGGCGATGGATTTACAAGATTTGTTGCCACTGGAAACACTGAGCGACCATTTAAGCGACCTTGCAGATCTGATCTTGCAACATGTACTCGATATATGCTGGCTGAATGCCCGCAAGAAACACTGCGAGACACCCAATTTCGCCATCATCGCCTATGGGAAATTAGGCGGCAAAGAACTAGGCTATGAATCAGATCTCGATCTGATCTTCATTTTTGATGACGAGCATCCGGATGCACAAGAGAACTATTCCAGATTGGCCCAACGCATCAACACCGTAATAGGTAGCTACACTTCAGCCGGAAGACTCTATGAAACCGACTTGCGCCTACGCCCCAATGGCGCAAGCGGGCTATTGGTCTCTAGTATAGCGGCGTTTGCCGACTATCAGCGCAGTCATGCGTGGGTGTGGGAGCATCAAGCCCTCACGCGCGCGCGCTATAGCGCGGGCTCAGCAACCATCGGCAAAGATTTTGATGCGATACGTTCGGAGATATTAAGTTTGGAGCGCGATCCCGTAAGCTTGCGCAAGGAGATTCTTTCGATGCGCGCCAAGATGCATGACGGACACCCCAACCGGAGCGGCTTGTTTGACATCAAACACGATCGTGGCGGAATGGTAGACATAGAGTTCATCGTCCAATACTTGGTATTGGCACACGCACACAAATACGCCGAACTAAGCGCCAATAGAGGAAATCTTGCACTCTTGAATAAAGCGGGGGAATTAGGTTTGATTCCTATTGAGTTGGCGGCAAAGTCTGGTGACTTGTATCGCGCATTTCGCAAGATCCAGCACAGCATGCGTTTGAATCAACAGACCCCCTGTCGTATAGCGAAAACGTTATTAGACACTCAAGCCAGCATACAGCTATGGGATCAGGTACTGGGAGTAAGTTGAAGGGTTCAGACTGAGGGAGCAGCAGGTGAAGGTGACGAGAAGTTATAAGACATATGCTCCCCAGAAGTACTAGTAGCACTGCGCACGCCCAGTCGTGCGGTCAGGCGGTACATCGCCATCTCGCCTTTACCTTTTATATTGACAGTGGCACGCGGCTCGAAGGCAAAACTATCGTGCAAGCGGTTGTAAGTCATTTTATCGACCTGTATCACGCCGAAGGTCGCCTCATCAGTCAAACGACTGGCGATATTCACCGTATCACCCCATAGGTCATAGATGAAACGCTTGGTGCCGATCACACCAGCGACCACTGGGCCAGTGGCGATACCTGTGTGTACACTCAGATGATATTTTGTGAATTTTGGATTGTTGGCGACAAAATCACGCATCTCCATCGCCATATCGGCAATATCGCAAGTGTATGTACTCCTAGTGCGGTCGAAACCGCCCACCACCATATAGGCATCACCCATCGTCTTGATCTTCTCCACACCATATTTTTCGCTGAGTGTATCGAAGCCTGAAAATATATCATTGAGCAGTCCGACCATCTCGGTAGGTGCCAGCATCTCGGTAAGTTGGGTGAAATTCACCAAGTCCACGAACATCACAGTGACGTCGGCATAACCATCTGCAATCAGCCCGCCTTGATCGTTCTTCAGGCGCTCAGCAATCGCCCCGGGCAACACGTTCAAAAGCACACGTTCTGATTTTTCCTGCTCTTGTTCAAGCAACTGATGTTGCTGATCGAGTTGCGTCTTGATGCGTTCCATTTCGACCACGAAATATCTTACCAAGAAGTAGATGATGGAAGACATGGCTACGAAATTAAGGGCGAAGAACACACCTATGGTCTTCATCGACAAATTGCCTTCATTCCCCGTACCCAGAAAGTAATCGAACGCACCGGATATTATAGTCATCACGATATAAGCAAAGAACCAAGGCACAGACTCCTTCCAATCCGATACAACCAAGGCACCGATAGGCGCAAGCAAGGCCCACAACATCACACCACTGGAAGAAACCGAACTACCGATACTCCATTGCATGATAAAGGGTGCAAACAAGAACAAACTCAGCTGCACAAAACGGAACACTTCGAAGTTCTTGGTCTTGAGGTAAATGACCAAGGAACCTATAGAAACCAATTGGTACGCAAGCGGGACATTGGAAGAGAAATTCAAACCCATCATCCAATAGATAGCCAGCCACAAGACCACCGCAAAATTCATGAATGCGCAGGCGAATATCAACAAACTTTTGCGCAATTTGTCTTCAGGCGTATCTATCATTTCTTTGGTAATGAAAGGTAGAGTTTTCATAAAAATACATTTTTAGGTTAACACATCCAAATTGATGAACCATGCCGGCCCCATCATACCTAAATTGGCTGACATATAAATAACTCAAATTACCTAGGCACTTTACTAATAACTGCAACAACTCAGTACGCGAATCCCTAACACCCGCAGTGCATTTTGTCATGCCAGAAATTCACCGAGCATCAACTCCACGAAACCCACTATACAGTGGTTCCTTAAGTCGGCGGAAACAGCTAAAATCGCGCCCTTGCAAATTTTCCTAAGGATGCACCCTATGTCAATGTCCGACCGCGACGGCTTTATCTGGCACGATGGCAAACTCGTTCCTTGGCGCGATGCCACTACCCATGTTTTGACCCATACTCTGCACTACGGCATGGGCGTGTTCGAGGGTGTGCGTGCATATAAAGCGGCCAAGGGCACAGCGATCTTCCGCTTGAAGGAGCATACCGAGCGTTTGTTCAACTCGGCCCACATCTTCCAGATGCGTATGCCTTACGACAAAGAGACCATTATGGAAGCGCATCGTGAAGTGGTGCGCGCGAATAAATTGGAATCCTGCTATATCCGCCCGATCGCCTTCTACGGCTCGGAGGCAATGGGCATCGCTGCAAAGACCTTGTCGACCCACGTCGCGGTTGCTGCTTGGCCATGGGGCGCTTATCTGGGTGAGGAAGGTATGCAAAAAGGCATACGCATCAAGACCTCCAGCTTCACTCGCCACCATGTGAACGTAAATATGTGCCGTGCCAAATCAGTCACGACCTACGCCAACTCGATACTTGCGCATCAAGAAGTTGCTAACGACAACTATGACGAGGCACTTTTGCTTGACGTAGATGGTTACGTCGCGGAAGGCGCAGGTGAAAATATCTTCATCGTCAAGAAGGGTAAGCTCTACACCCCTGATTTGACTTCCTGCCTAGAAGGCATCACGCGTGACTCGGTCATCACACTGGCCAAGGAGATGGGCATAGAAGTCATCGAAAAACGTATCACCCGCGATGAGATCTATTGCGCCGAGGAAGCTTTCTTCACTGGTACCGCCGCTGAAGTGACTCCAATCCGCGAATTAGACCAGCGCGTCATCGGCATCGGTTCGCGCGGCCCGATTACGGCAAAGTTGCAACAAGCCTATTTTGATTGCGTGGCAGGCAAGCACCCCAAGCACACCGACTGGTTGGATTACGTTTAATTGCAGTAATAAGGAGAAATTCGTGAGCGCACAAAACATCACCCAACGTTATCTCGAAGTCACAGCCAAAGACCTACCGCTGTGCTGCCCTATGCCCAGTATGAGCATGTGGAATGCTCATCCCAAGGTGGTCATTCCGCTGAATCATGGCGGAGAGGCGCGCTGTCCTTATTGCGGCACGCTCTATAAATTCAAGGGCGAACTCCCTAAAGGTCATCACTAAAAAAACCACCGCATAAATGCGGTGGTTTTTTTAACACCTTACAAATCATGTACAAAATTCTAATCGTCGCGCCGAGTTGGGTCGGAGATGCAATGCTGATGCAGCCCATGCTGGCCAGACTCAAGCAACGCCATGCACAGTGTCAAATCGACGTATTCGCGCCGCCCTGGACTGCCGGGTTGTTGCACGCGCTACCCGAAGTCGACAACATCGTCACCAATCCCTTTCCTCACGGTGCACTTCAGCTCAAGCTGCGTTATCAAGTGGGTAAACAGTTGCGCGCCGCACATTACGACCAGGCCATCGTGCTGCCCAATTCACTCAAGTCGGCGTTGGTCACATTTTTCGCTGGCATCCGATTGCGCACGGGCTTCATAGGTGAATCACGTTACGGCGTGCTGAACGATGCACGTCCCCTGGACAAAGCCATCCTACCTTTGATGGTGGAGCGATTCGCCTACTTGGCCGAAGCCAAGAATGGCCACATCCCACGACCTTTACCTGACCCGCAACTCAGCCTATCTAACATCCAGCGAGATGTGACACTTAACAAGCTTGAGTTAAATTTATCCAAACCAGTCGCGGTATTCTGTCCCGGCGCAGAATATGGTCCGGCCAAGCGTTGGCCCGAGAACTATTACGCACAACTAGCACAGCGTTTTGTAGAAAAAGGCTTTGCGGTTTGGCTGATAGGTTCGGGCAAAGATAAACCCGTCGCGGAACAGATTGTTCAATTGAGCGGCGATGTCTGCGTCAATCTATGTGGTAAGACCGATCTTGCAGATGCAATAGCTTTGATCTCAAGTGCGACAGTGGTTGTCAGCAATGACTCTGGCTTAATGCATCTG
The DNA here is from genome assembly GCA_027448945.1 of Gallionellaceae bacterium. Lineage (GTDB taxonomy): Bacteria > Pseudomonadota > Gammaproteobacteria > Burkholderiales > Gallionellaceae > Gallionella. Next base: position 1,800 of record DAIDMQ010000013.1, on the reverse strand, counting down.
GCAGCGGCCCAGAATAAACCCCTGCTAGCCTTGTTCGGCTCCAGCAGCCCACAATTCACTCCGCCCCTGTCTCCGCAAGCGCGGGTCATCAAAATCGACATCTCGTGCAGCCCATGCTTCAAGCGTGTATGTCCGCTGGGGCACTTCAACTGCATGATGCAACTCACGCCAGAGTCGGTTTGGGAAGCATTCGAACAACTTGGCATTACTGCATGATGGATGCGCTAGACCGCAAGCTATTCAAGGAATATGACATACGCGGCAAGGTCGACCAGTCGCTGAGTGCCGATGTGGTGCAACTGATAGGACAGTCCATAGGTTCTGAAGCACTAGCACGCGGCTACCATACGCTGGTCATAGGTCGCGATGGACGCTTGTCTGGCCCCGAACTATTGCAAGCGCTTGCACTGGGTATCCAGAGCAGCGGTTGCAATGTAATCGACATCGGTTGCGTCACCACGCCTATGACGTATTTTGCAGCCTACCAACTCGAGACCCATTGCTGCGCAATGCTCACCGGCAGTCACAATCCGCCCAACTATAATGGCATCAAGATTGTCTTGGGCGATTTAACCCTTTATGGCGATGACATACAGTCACTACGCGTCAGGATCGAGCAGGGCAAACTCACGCAGGGGACGGGAAGCTACGCTCAACATGACATCCGTGATGCTTACTTCAATCGCATCACTTCGGATGTCAAACTACAGCGCCCTATGCGTGTCGCAGTGGACTGCGGCAACGGCGTAGCGGGAGCTTATGTCGCAAAGTTATATCGGAATCTGGGTTGTGAAGTGGTGGAGCTATTTTGCGAAGTGGACGGCCACTTCCCCAACCATCATCCTGACCCGTCACGCCCGGAGAATATGGAAGACCTAAAGCACATCTTGCATGAGGGTGATTGTGAAATAGGTCTGGCATTTGATGGCGATGGGGACCGTTTAGGTGTCGTTAGCAAGTCCGGCAATATCATCTATGCGGATAGGCTGCTGATGTTATTCGCTGCAGATGTGCTGAGTCGCCACCCGAGTGCGGAAATCGTTTTCGATATCAAATCCACGCGTAACTTGTATACATGGATAGAAAGCCACGGTGGCAAGGCAACACTCTGGAAGACAGGACACTCCTTGATGAAGGCCAAGATGCAGGAGACAGGAGCCTTGCTTGCAGGTGAAGTCAGCGGCCATATTTTCTTCAAAGAACGTTGGTATGGCTTCGATGATGGCCTATATGCGGGCGCACGCTTGCTGGAGATATTGAGCGCCGCGATTGATGCCAGTGCGATACTTGATGCATTACCCGATGCGTACTGCACACCAGAACTACATATCCAGATGAACGATGATGAGCATCATCAACTGATGCAAGGTCTAATGAATTCAGCTCATTTCACAGATGCGTTGCAGATCATCAGCCTGGATGGGTTGAGAGTTGAATACGCAGACGGCTTCGGTTTGGCTCGTGCCAGCAATACCACTGCAGTGATAGTGCTGCGCTTCGAGGCGACCACACCCCAAGGCTTGGCACGAATACAACAAGACTTTAAGCGGGTACTGCTAGAAGCCGATGCAAATTTAAATCTGCCAATCTGAAACGAAAGTTTCGCCACCGGGCTTATGCCACAAAGCAAAACGATTCTTACCCGCGTGTTTAGCCCTGTATGACCTTCCCTCGGTTTTTCGTCTTCCAAAGGACGGATTTCATGCTACCAGTTTCTCATGCTGCTGAGCAGTGAGCCAGTCATCTAAATGCTGCATGGGTGACTTGTAGCTCAGTGTTGAGTGTTGTCGCTTGCGGTTG
>DAIDMQ010000012.1 GCA_027448945.1 Gallionellaceae bacterium | reverse complement strand
CGTCGTCGTCATTCGGTGATATCACACTAGGGAATATGGTAGCTAACGAAAAAATTGGTTTTCGAATTGTAGGGGCCGCTGGAGGCGATGAGCTTGGTTGGTCCGTAAGCAGCGCGAGAGATTTTAACGCCTCTAGACGATGGGGACTGCGTGCTACTAAAACTAAATAAAAAAGATGCCCGCGACCTCGGCATCTTTTGTTTGTCTGGCGTCCCCAACGAGATTCGAACTCGTGTTACCGCCGTGAAAGGGCGATGTCCTAGGCCTCTAGACGATGGGGACTGCGATACTACAAATACTGCTCCGTTGGTGGAGATAAGCGGAGTCGAACCGCTGACCTCTTGCATGCCATGCAAGCGCTCTACCAGCTGAGCTATACCCCCTCATACCTCGAAAGAGCGCGCATTATAGTGATGCACCCCTACCTTGTAAAGAAAGTTTTAAACTATTTACAGATATCTCTGCAAGCGTTGTAGCACAAGGGCTCTGGGGAACATCGTAATCACCGCATCGACCGATGGCGTATGCGTTTGACCGACCAATATCACACGTACCGGCATCGCCAATTTAGGCATCTTGAGATTGTGTTTGGCCAACAATTCCTTGATGGTCGCGGCGACCACGGGTGCCTCCCAAGCGATGTCCGCAAAACGCTCGGCGAGCTCGCGCAGCGCGGGCAACACTTCCGCTGTCAGATGTGTTTCCAATAATTCCGCAGCAGGCTGCACGTCGCTGTAGTACACCGCCACTTCGTTCGCCAATTCCACCAATGTCGCCACACGCTCTTTGTACAGCGCGATCACATCAGTCAATGCGGGCACATCGCCCACCGTCACACCGCACTTGGCCAGATGCTTGCTCACCCATGCTGCCAGACGTTGATTGTCAGCGAGCTTGATGTAATGCTGGTTTAGCCAACGCAATTTCTCCGGGTTGAATTGCGCAGCGGATTTGCTGATGTGCTCCAGATCGAACCATGCCACCAATTGTTCGACTGAGAATATCTCCTCGTCACCATGCGACCAACCCAGACGCGCCAGATAATTGATCAAGGCTTCGGGCAAGAATCCTTCTTCTTCATATTGCATCACACTGACCGCGCCATGACGTTTGGACAAACGCTCACCGTCCGAACCGAGGATCATCGGCACGTGCGCATATTGCGGCAGGGTCGCGCCCAAGGCCTTGAGAATATTAATCTGACGCGGTGTATTGTTGACGTGATCATCACCGCGTATCACTTGCGTAATACCCATATCCCAATCGTCTATGACCACACAGAAGTTGTAAGTCGGCGTGCCGTCCTGGCGCGCGATAATAAGATCATCCAGCTCGCTGTTCTCGAACACGATCTTGCCTTTGACCATATCGTCCCAAGCCGCCACACCGTGCGCGGGATTTTTGAACCGCACCACCGGCTTGACATCCGCCGGCGGAGTCGGCAAAACCTTGCCCTGCTCGGGGCGCCAAGTGCCGTCGTAGCGGGGCTTTTCACCCTTGGCACGTTGCGCCTCGCGCATCGCCTCCAACTCGGCAGGTGTGGTGTAGCAGTAATACGCCTTGCCCTCATCCAACATCTGCTGCAACACCACCTTGTATCTGTCCATGCGTTGCATCTGATAGAACGGCCCCTCATCGTGGCCCAGGTTCAACCACGCCATACCATCCAAGATCGCCTGCACAGATTCTTGCGATGAGCGTTCCAGATCAGTGTCCTCGATACGCAGAATGAACGTCCCGCCCAACTTGCGCGCGTACGCCCAAGAGAACAGCGCGGTGCGCGCACCGCCAATATGTAGATAGCCGGTAGGACTGGGAGCAAAACGAGTACGTGTGGTCATGACATAGCCAGAAACAAATTGAAGGCGCGCATTTTACGGATTTTGCCTATGCGGCACAAAGGATATAACTTCAGCCCGCCCCGCAACCCATCGCAAGCAAGTATGCCTTGCGCAATATCAGTGACTGAAGCCCGCCATAACCCGACAAACACCGCGCAAATAACCGGAATGAAAAATATTTCGCCACCCTCTTGCGTTTTATTTTCGGCTCACTATAATGCGCGCCTCTCGGGTGATTAGCTCAGCTGGTAGAGCACCGCCCTTACAAGGCGATTGTCGGCGGTTCGATCCCGTCATCACCCACCAATACAAAACCTCGCTGCGGCGGGGTTTTTTATTTTCCAGTGTCACTAAAAATTACTTTGCCGAATCACATGCGCCGCATCACTGGCGCATGAAATGAGGGCATTTGTATCATCGGAACTTTCATCGCTGGCATAGGCGTATTAGGATGGGGTGAGCTAGGCGCAGACATCCCTGATGACATTTGCATTTGCGTCACGGATGGATGTTGCTGGAGCGTACTCGGCAGATTGACGGTCATCGGATTGATTTGATTTTGGACATGCTGAGCATCCAATAAACCCGAATGGATTGGAATGGCATTTACCAATACTAACGAACTCTGAGTCGGAGATAGCGGACTAGCGAAAGAGATAGCCCCAATCGAGCTACTCAAATTTTGACCGTCAGCCAAAATCAATCCCGATATATGCACATTAGCCACCGCAGGTAAAACCATTAAAGGTTGAGCCTGTAAAAAATGCACCTGTCCGTTTTGTTGCATTCCGCTCAAGCGCACCATTTCACCCGCACGCAGCTCGGACAGTACGGCTGTAGGTAGCTGCAATGACACGCCATTTACAATGGCAGTACGCTGAGTAAAATTGATGTTATCCACTTTGGCACGCAACACCACCTGAACAGCTTCACTCGGCTTGATAGCGGCACCTCCTTCAGTCAGATGCACACCGAAAGCTAACCAACTATTAGTACCAGTGGCTAGCGCGCTCACACCAACCACATCGCCTAGATGCAACTCTGAGAGCTTCAGCAATACACCCTGTGTGGACTGAACTTGCGCACCCTCTGCCAACACTATCGACTGCCCGAGTACAGAAAGGCTGCGTGCGTCTTCATCAATTTTTTCTACTACCCCGACAACTGCATGTTCAATTCGCACTTGTTGTGCATAAGGATGTCCATCAACGCTATGAGCGGAAACCATCACAGCATCCCCTGTGCGCAACTGCACAGCTTGCATCACCTTTCCATCCACTAGATACTGCGTGTTTGAATCAAGTTCGTATTCCGTACCATTAACAAAAATACTGCCAAAACGCTGAATGAATCCAATATCAATCAATCCTGTTCCACCTATACCATCTTGCGGGCTGCCAGTTCCACCTATACCGTCCACAGCGAAAACGAGTGGCTGTCCGAGCAAGAATAAGCAGAATATAAATCCGAAAAAAAACTTACTAAATCGCAGCGACCGTTTCATTTGCTAACCTCATCAGAGCTTTTTTCTTGATAGTAATACACGCCAAAACGCATACGGTATTGATTGGCATTTGCGGCAGGCTGATGAACAGCTTCATTTCTACTGACGATTTCATGTGCTTGCATCAGCAACTGACTGCCCATCTGTTCGAGTTCAGGTTTTATCGTGTCTAGCGTTTCTATCGGCAAGGCATCAAAAAATAACGCGCGCTCAATGAATGGCGTGCTTTGTTCCATGTTGTGTACTGCGCTTTGCAGATGGTCACCTATGTTTTGCCCGAAAAATACTAGCTTATCTTCTGGCGTATCTGGCACATAAGCCATACGCATCAGCCGTATCAATCCGTCAGTCACATCGACTTGCGCCACGCCAGCACGAATCAGCTCATCCAATATGGCACGAGGTCGCATATCAGCCTTGGCAAGTCGCGTTAGCGTTTCAAAATCCAAACCATCGGCGGCTCGCAAAGGCAAGGCTAGCGGAAGATTATCGGCAGATTGAAATCCCGATTGAGTACCCCACAAGGCAACGACTTTAGCCGCGACATTAGCATCCGCACTCAGTGCTATATCTATACCCTGCTCAGCCAGCATCTCGCGCAAACGTTTAACTTCTTTCCGATGTATCCCCGTCATCAAGGTTAGATGACTATCGGTAAGAGACCGTCCACCCGTCGATTTGTAGTGACGAATAGTCTCCTCGACGTAAACCATTTTTAGCAAATCAGCCAGCGTGCCATAGGTGCAACCTTGTCCGACGAGGTATCGAACAAGTGGGCGTAGCACGGCAAGTAGTGCTGATTTGAGGGCGGCATTCATCGTAATTCTGTGTTCCTAAAGAGACGAGTTAAAAATTGATAGTGTCTTAATTTGTTGTAATTATATCGTCTTTTTTAATAAGTGGTAAAAAATCACACTTGACGTGGTAAATTTTACCACTATAATTATTCGGGCAGATTGGCTTTCAAGCTGCTGTGTATTACCAGTACACATTTTTAGTTATCAATTTGGAGATACTCATGAAAAAAACTTTAATCCTGACGGCCTTAATCGCTGCATTTGCCAGTGCCAATACTTATGCAGAAACTGCCGAAAGCAATAAGGCAAACAAGCAACCAACAACAATGCAACCTTCAACAGACATGAAAGGCAACATAAACATGTCTATGCCTAGCACCATGCCAAAAGCACCCGCGATGGCAATGCCCAATGTCAATGCAATGCCGAAAACACCGATGATGGCAATGCCTAATACCATGCCAAAAGCACCTGCCATGACGGCACCTGCCGCACCCAAAGCACCCGCAATGGCTGCACCCGCTAAAATGCCTGGCATGTAATTGCAAAGTCGCGCGCCAAGGACGCTTGACGCGTTTTGATGCAGGGCATTTAGCCCACTTACCAAAAAATTTTAGGATGACGACAACATGAAAAAAACAATTACTTTATTGACGATACTCGCGGCGACCACCTTAAGCGGTTGCATGATGGCAGCCATGCCGGGAATGATGGCGGCTATGCACGGCAACCATGACACAGCAAGCACAGAAACAAAATCTAGCGACACCAACAAACCCGACAACCAAAAAACAGCGGAAGTGACTAATCCAAGCAAAGCCCCAGCTCCCGCAGAACATTCGCACTAAGCACTTTTCCTCTGCTCGTCTATTGCATAAGCGAGCAGAAAATTTATTTACTAAGGACACGGTATGCAAAACCTCATGCGTCAAATCATTTTTTCATTGGCTTTACTGCCGCTCAGTATCGCATCAACAATGGCGGCGACTGAGGTTACTGTCGGCAACTCTTTGTCATCGTTCCAAGGCAACTACGGCACAAACAATAATATACAAATAGTTTATGACGAGACCTACTTCCAATATAAAGATGGCGATACCACTTTCAAACTCAGCGTTCCGTATTTATCGATTAAAAATTTACCCGCTGGTGCGATTGTTTCCGCAGGAGCAATAACAAACGGCAACGCAAAGCAAACCAAGAACGTCAATGGATTGGGCGATGTTTGGTTAGAAAGTGGCTACGCCTTTCAGCCCATTTCAAATATCACGCCTACCATGTATGGAAAAATAAAATTCGCTACTGCCTCACAGTCTGCGGGCTTGGGAACAGGTAAAGAGGACTACGAGGGTGGCGTGGAATTTCAACAAGTGCATGACTCCATGCTATTCACTTTTGCCAGCTTGGGTTACCGTAAAGTGGACAAACCCAGCAACTATGCCTTGCAAAATTTATGGACATACAAAGCTGGCGTTTCTTATGCTGATGTGAGTCCCGTAAATTTTTTAACTGCAATGCTATCTGGTACGAGTGCTCAACAAGCAGGACTAACTGCCCCCGTAGATTTTATTCTTGCATGGAACTACAACACCACAATCAAAGGGAGCGGCTTTCAGATTTTCTTGGACAAAGGACTCACGAAAAGCACGTCAAATTTTGGCATCGGTATTGCCGCACAATCGGTTTTTTAATTTAGCTGCATCCCGCAGACTACGGTCATAAACGCTAAAAAACAGCAGCGTGACATTCTTCGCGCTGATTTAGAAATAAGTATGTATCGAGCGTATCAAACATTTGCGCAAACATTCCGAATCTGCTGCTGAATGTTGATGATGTAAATCAACAGCGATTCCAAGAAACACATCTAATATCACTGGATCAAAATGTGTCCCCCTGCCCTCTTTCAATATCGCCAACACGTCTGCAATGGGTTTTGCATCTTTGTAAGGGCGTTTAGACGCAAGGGCATCGAATACATCGACTATCGCGAACAGTCGTGCATTGAGCGGAATCTCTGTGCCTGTTAAACCACGCAAATAACCTGTCCCATCGAATTTTTCATGATGAAATGCAACCACATCACGAGCTTGCGTCAACCACTGCGACTCGCGAATGATGTCCTCGCCTAACGACACATGTGTTTTCATAATTGCAATTTCAGCGACATCCAGCTTGCTGGGTTTGAGCAGAATCGAATCGGGTATGCCGATTTTTCCTACATCGTGCAAAAAAGCACCCGCGATCAATGTCGCAATTTCCTGATGCGTGAGCTTGAGTGCTTCCGCCAGCTTGATGGCGTACAGCGTCACTCGGTAATTATGCGCATCAGTATCTGAATCACGTTTAGCAATCGCACTTCCCAAGGTCTGCATGAGTTCGATATTGCTATCCAGTAAAGCAAGCGAGAGACGAACACTATCTTTGTTGAGTGAGACTATGACTGGGTAAAGAGCCATGCTGGTTACCGAGACGATGAGTAACACCAACAGCAATGCATCCCTGACACGATGAGAAATCGCCTCTCGAGTTGGCGCAGCTAATTGATAGACACCTTCAAAATAACCCAAGGTTTTTTGTTCAGCAGAAACAAGGGGAATCAGCACCTGAATATAAAGCTCGTCGCCGACTTGAACCTTATTGAAATGCCTCTCAGTCTGGTCTGGGAAAGTATGTGAGTGTGCAGTTAGGGTTGAGCGCAATATCGGCTCTTGAGTTTTCCACGCTTCAAGCAAGAGCGAATGATTTTCGGCATAGAGCCGAATAGCGACAAACTGAGATTGATGCAACGCATCCTGAATGTTGTCCCTGTGTTTTTCTGCCTGACCGTTAAAAACTTCCGCGCTGGTCGCTTGAGTAAAGTGTGCCGCTGCGCTGCTAGCCAAATCAAAAACGAAATTATCGACTCGCGTGGACTCCAACCAGAATGTTGCACTACCCAACAAGACGGACAGCAACAACCACGCTGACAATAGACGCAACACCACCGCGATATATAACTGTTTCTTCATCATGCCCTCCGACATCGCAAAGAACTATAGTTGTGCCGCTTTCATATTTATTTGCATTCACCGCCCTTGGTTGTCACTACGATATTAGCATCTGGCAAAACGACGGCTTCGTAACTAGTCTCAATAGACGCTTCGACACCCCCAAGATGCCCATGATTACATTTCATCACCCAACGTTTTTGCAACACGTTGCGGAAATAGTCAAATCCACAGCGATTAAGGCTGCCTGTAACAGCCACGCTCAAGACTTGGCATGAACACAAATGCCCATGCTTGCTTTCATTTCCAGACATTTAGCAGCTCCGTTCTCGGAAGTTATTTTCCGTGCTCATATTGCTCGCTCACTTCTGCTGGCTTGGCATCCGTCACAGTCTTTTCATTTTGCTGATGACCCTGACTAGCCTCTGACGATTGATGGCTAGCATGCCCCATACCCATGTGTCCCATTCCTAGATGGTCACTCCACGCCCACGCGACAACCATCATCACTACCATGACCGAAATCATCATTTCGCCTTTTTGCTTTTTCATAACATCCTCCGTTTATTAGGAAATGTGCGGCAGTTCACACTACCGCACATCACACTACCCACAGCAAATTAGCTTTTAGTGTCTGTCTTTAGTATGGTCATGGGCTTGCATGGGCTTGCCATCTTTATCGACAAGTTTCGCCTCACTTTTTTGTTCATGGTTGTGATTAGGGGGCAATGTACCCTTCTCTACTGAATGATCGTGATGCTGCATCTTTTGCTTATGCTCCATTTTTTCCGCTGGCATTTTCATGTCCGCTGGCATTTCTGCCCATGCAGGAAAACTCAACAACGAGGCGATGATTGCGACCATTAACGTTTGCTTTTTCATGTGTAACTCCTTATAAAAAAACTGCTTAGGCGACATGCTTAAGCAGGTACTACACCTACTACTATCATTAGCGCCACGCGCTAAACTTAAAACCAGAAACGCAATCCCGCTACCAGGCTCATCTGTTTCACTGGCGCACCTGCCGCACGCGCTAAATTAGCAGTTTGCGCAAATTTACCGCTCCACTCCACACCGATATAGGGTGCAAATTTACGCTGTATTTCATAACGCAAGCGCAGCCCCGCCAACATGCTGGACAATCCTGCACCCAGCTCTCTTGCGACATCTTGTTGACTATACAAAGTCGCTTCTAGGCGCGGTTGCAAAATTAATTTTTGGGTAATGAGCAACTCATATTCGCCCGACATACGCGCCGCTACTTGCCCACGATCACCCACATAAGCAGTTGCATCTATCCCAAACCAATACGGTGCCAAACCCTGTAACCCTAAAGCCAGCCAGTTGCGCTGCACGCCCCCGCCGTTATCGATTCTCACGCCCAATTGGGAATTCCAGTAAGCCGCCACGGCGTTTTGCCACAATAGCTCGGTGCGCGCATCTTGAATGTTTCCGCCACTGATTATGCCTTCAGCCTTGAGTGCCACTTGATTGTAATCTTTGCCAAACCAACCTTGTAAGTCGTAAGCCTGTACTGTGCTATTGGTTGATTGCATGGCTTCAAAACGGTTCACCAGCAAGCGACCCATGTAAGCGGTGTCGGCCATTTGCGGCGGCGGGATAGCTCCAAAATCATAGCCATCTGAATACGCATGTGGATCGCGCAGCGTTGCAGATTCAACGCTATCCGTTGAAGTTGAAATTTTCGGGGCATCTTGCCGTGATCCATGATGCCTCATCTCTGGCATCGACCCATCTGGCGTTTGAGTAACGGATTTAGATAATTCATGCTGATGCTGCTTATGGTTCATATTTGACATGACCTCAGCAGCCATTGCCGTACCACTGCTTATCCAGGCTGCTACAAAAGTCAGTCGTAGTGCCTGAAAAATTTTTTTGTGATGCATTTTTTTCTCCATGATTTACTTAGGCCACAACCACTTCGCGGAACATGCCCGCATCCATATGGAACAGTAAATGGCAGTGCCAAGCCCAGCGACCTTGCGCATCAGCGGTGGTTAAAAAACTAATGCGTTGCGCAGGCTGCACGATGATCGTGTGTTTGCGTACCTGCACCCCGCCGTCCGGATGTTCCAAATCACTCCACATGCCATGTAAGTGCATGGGGTGACTCATCATGGTGTCGTTGACCAATACCACGCGAATACGCTTGCCATAAGGAAAGTGTACTGGGCTAGACTGGCCAAATTCCAGTCCATCGAATTGCCAGGTATAACGCTCCATGTTGCCGGTGAGATGCAACTCAATTTCATGTTCAGCCGCACGTGTATCCATGATGTTTGGCAGGCTACGCAAATCTGCATAACTTAATACGCGGCGACCGTTATTGCGCAGCCCGATGCCAGGATCGTCGAGATTGGTGCGCGGCGTATCGACGCGCTGATCCACACTAGGGCCATATTCGGTCTTAGCATGACGCACCTGAATCGGTTTTTTATCGCTCATGCCGGCCATGTCGTGCTCGCTGTGATCCATGCCGCTCATATCGCCCATCATGTCGCCCATCGTCAGGGGTTCAGGTTTATCTAGCGCAGGAATCGCAGCACTTAATCCCGCTTGTTGCGCCAAGCTGCCACAGGCATAACCAGTTCTATCCATGGATTGAGCAAAAATTGTATAAACCTCATCACGAGGCGTAACCAATACATCATAGGTTTCTGCCACGCCGATGCGAATTTCATCAACGGTAACCGGAACGATTGCTTGTCCATCGGCTTGAATCACGGTCATTTTTAACCCAGGAATACGCAAGTCAAAAAAACTCATGGCGGAACTATTGATAATACGCAACCTAACGGACTCACCTGGTTTGAATAAACCAGTCCAGTTAGCAGCGGGTGTTGTACCGTTCATTAAGTAAGTGTAGGTATGCGCCGAAACGTCGGCCAAATCAGTGGGATTCATGCGCATTTCATTCCACATTTTCCGCTTGCCAACGGCAGCATCCCAGCCCTCTTTTGCCACATCATCGAAAAAATCCAAGGCGGTGGGTTGATTGAAGTTGTAATAGCTGCTTTGCGTTTTGAGGTTCTTGAATACACGCATCGGATCTTCATCCGACCAGTCAGACAAGCTAATGACATAGTCGCGTTGCGCGATATATTCATCTTTGACCGCAGGTTCAATCACAATCGCACCATACATGCCTTGTTGCTCTTGAAAACCCGAATGCGAGTGATACCAATAACTACCCGATTGCTGCACTTTGAAGGTGTAAGTAAAAGTTTCGCCTGGCGCGATGCCCTTATAACTTAAGCCTGGCACGCCATCCATTTGATAGGGCAACAAAATGCCATGCCAATGTATCGAGGTGAACTCTTGCAAATGATTGGTCACGCGGATGGTGATTGTTTCCCCTTCACGCCAATGCAAAGTAGGACCTGGCACACTGCCATTGATAGTTGTAGCCAAGCGAGGCTTACCCGTAAAATTCACTAGTGACTGTGCAATCGTCAAATCAAATTCTGTACCGCGCAAAATTTGACTGTTATTGCTGGGCATTGCAGACGCGGCTAATAGATTTCCCCAAGGGGATAAGCCAGCTACCACACCGCCTACCACCATCCCGCGCAAAAATTTTCGCCGCGTTGGATTGACTAACAAGGCTTGCTGTTTCAATAAATTTTGCTTCACGTTAATACTCCTTTTCAAAAACTACTCATAAATCACTTATGAATCACTCAATCAAGACACTCATAAAACGTGAGTTTTCAGGTAGCGAATTGCACCCATTAAGGACGCGCTAATCACGATGTAGCATAGTGCCAGGCGCATGAGAATGTTTGGCTTGACCAGCCGACGCGCTGCTATTTGCTACACCAGATGCAGACAACATTGCAGATAGGCTGGCAGCCTTCGCCTGCGCTGCGGGTGTCGCATCGCTAGCAGGCAATGCTGCGGATTCAGGTTGATGCTCATGTTCATGTTGATGTTGATGCTCAGGTGCGTTACCAGCAGGGGCGGCGGCAGGCATCGACAGTACGCCCAAGCCATGGCGATACACCAGCTCTGCGCCATGCCATGCGGTGATACCGAGCATGCCCCATCCAATCAACACGGCGGCGATAAACGCGGTGGCAGGCGGCGCATCCACTTTATTGCGCCAGACATCCCAACCAGCCAGCATCAACAGCACGCCTAGCGTAACCAATGCCCAAGCGCGATGTAACAACATGGCGGCATGTCCTGCATCGTCATGGTTCACGCTGTTAAATGCCAGATAACCAAAAATAGCGGTGGGGATGGCCGCTAGCGCACCGAACCACAAGGTGCTGTGAGCGAGCAGCGCGCAAGTCGAAGCAAAACGTGGCTTGCCTTGCAGCAGCTTGGCTAACAGATGGAAAATTGCCGACACACTGATAAGCGCAATCGGAAAATGCACCAGCATAGGATGCACATTGGGAATAATCACAGCGGGAAAAATGCCTGTGGGAATGATTGTTAACATTTACGCGTCTCCTATTGATTAAAAATAACTCGATGAGCTGAATAAAATCGCATGTTTGCTTTATTCCACTGAAAATACGGTTGGTTTGGCATCGCCTTTGGGAATCGCATAAATGGTTAAGCTGCCCGGTATTTCCTCACCCATGCCTGGCGCATGTTGCGGCATGCCTGGCGCGCTGATGCCTACAATGGCGGGTTTCTCGCGCAGCAATTTGCGAATAGCGCGTACCGGAACATGGCCTTCGACCACATAACCATCGATTAACGCGGTATGGCAACTGGCTGCATGCGCCATGCCATAACGCTTTCTAATCGTACTCATGTCAGACTGATTGATTGCCTGCACCACAAAACCTTGCTCGCGTAAGTAATCCACATATTTTTCACAGCAGCCGCAGCTTGGGCTTTTGTAAAGCGTGACTGCTGTTGCATCGGTCCGTTGAATCCCCACGGCAAATACGTTTGTTGCAGTAAACAGCCCCACCAAGACTAAAATTTCTATAAAACGCTTCATCGTTTTCTCCAATAAAAAATTAAAAAATCACGCTTACTACAGCTCGCGCTGTTTAATCAGCGCGTAGATCACCGGTATCACCAGCAGCGTCAGCACCGCCGAGGAGATCATCCCGCCGACCATCGGGGCTGCAATGCGGCGCATCACTTCCGAGCCTGTGCCGTTGCTCCACAAGATGGGCAACAAGCCCGCCATGATCGCCACCACGGTCATCATCTTGGGGCGTACCCGCTCGACCGCGCCGTGCATGATGGCGGCTTGCAAATCACTCGCGCTCGCTGTCCGGTTTTCATGGACACACTGCGCTTGCGCGTCCTGCCACGCCTTTTCCAGATAAATCAGCATCACCACACCCGTCTCCGCCGCCACCCCCGCCAAGGCGATGAATCCGACTGCCACTGCAACACTTAGATTGTAGTCCAGCAACCACAACAGCCATACGCCGCCGACCAGTGCGAATGGGACGGACAGCATCACCACCAGCGATTCGGTGATGCGCCCGAAATTCAAATACAGCAGCAAAAAGATGATGAGCAGCGTGATCGGAATCACGATTTTCATTTTCGCGGCGGCGCGTTCCATGTATTCAAACTGCCCGCTCCAAGTGGCGTAGTAACCGGGCGGGAATTTCACTTGTTCGTTCACCGCACGGCGTGCCTCGGCAACATAAGAGCCGATGTCGCGTTCGCGTATATCGACGAAAATGTAAGCCGAAAGCAAGGCGTTCTCGGTGCGTATCGAGGGCGCGCCCTTTTCGATACGAATCGTAGCCAACTGGCCGAGCGGAATCATTGCCCCGTCAGCCGTGCTCACCAACACTTCGCGAGCTATCTGTTCCGGCGAACTGCGCAGCTCGCGCGGGTAACGCACGTTCACGCCGAAACGTTCGCGTCCTTCCACGGTGGTGGTGACGTTCTCGCCGCCCAACGCGGTGGCGATGACATCCTGCACCTCGCCCACGGTCAGCCCGTAGCGCGCCAACGCCAGCCGGTCCGGTTCGATGTTCAGGTAATAGCCGCCGGTGATGCGCTCGGCATAAGCACTACTGGTACCCGGTATCTGTTTAACCACGGCTTCGATCTGCTTGGCTAAACGCTCCATCTCGTCGAGATTTTTGCCAAACACCTTGATGCCGATCGGCGTGCGGATGCCGGTGGAAAGCATGTCGATGCGCGCCTTGATCGGCATCGTCCACGAGTTTGCCACGCCGGGAAATTGCAAGGCCTTATCCATCTCGGCAATCAGCTTGTCGGTATCCATGCCGGCTCGCCATTGCTCTTGCGGCTTGAGGTTGATGACGGTCTCGAACATCTCCAGCGGCGCGGGATCGGTAGCGGTCTGCGCGCGTCCCGCCTTGCCGTAGACACTCTCGACCTCGGGAAAACTCTTGATGATCTTGTTCTGCGTCTGCAACAACTCCGCCGCCTTGGTCACCGACATGCCGGGCAGTGATGCGGGCATGTAGAACAGCGTGCCTTCGTTCAACGTGGGCATGAACTCGCTACCCAGCTTCAACGCGGGATAGACAGACAGTGCCAGTGCCGACACAGCGACCACCAGGGTCATCGCCTTGTGCTTGAGCACCGTCTCTATCATCGGCCTGTAAGCCGCGATCATCCAACGGTTCAACGGATTCTCCGATTCCTTGATGATCTTGCCGCGTATGAACAACAGCATCAGCACCGGCACCAGCGTGACGGACAGCAAAGCCGCACCCGCCATAGAGAAGGTCTTGGTGTAGGCCAGCGGCGCGAACAAGCGGCCCTCCTGTGCTTCCAGCGTGAACACCGGCAAAAAAGACACGGTGATGATAAGCAAGGAGAAGAACAGCGACGGCCCGACTTCTTTGCAGGCGGCGAGGATGGCAGCGCTCCGCTGCGAATACGGCGCGTCTGCGGCGTTGACTGCGGAGGCTTGCTGTCCAAGCCGTTCCAAGTGTTTGTGGGCATTCTCTATCATCACAATCGCCGCATCCACCATCGCGCCGATGGCAATCGCGATGCCGCCCAAGCTCATGATGTTGGAATTCAATCCCAGCGCGCGCATGGCGATGAAGGCCATCAACACGCCTATAGGCAACATCACGATGGCGACCAGTGCACTGCGCGCGTGCATCAGGAACAGCATACAAACCACCGCGACGATGACACCTTCTTCAAGCAGCGTGTGCTTGAGTGTGGCGATCGCGCGGTGTATCAGATCAGACCTGTCGTATACCGCTTTGATGCTCACGCCATCGGGCAAGCCGGCGGAAATTTCCGCAATCTTTTCTTTGATGTTGGCGATGACTTCCAAGGCGTTCTGTCCGAAGCGCGCCATGACGATACCGGACACCACTTCGCCTTCACCGTTGAGCTCGCTCAGGCCGCGACGTTCATCCGGGCCCAGCGCCACATGCGCCACATCGCGCAGCAACACCGGCGTACCGCGCTCCGCCTTCACCACCAGATTTTCGATATCCACCATGCCATGCAGATAGCCCTGACTGCGCACCATGTACTCGGTCTCAGCCATCTCCACCACGCGACCACCCACATCACGATTGCTGTCGCGTATCACTTGCGAAATCTTCGCCAGCGGGATGCCATAAGCGCGCAGCTTGACAGGGTCTACGGTCACCTGATATTGCTGCACATAACCACCCACCGAAGCGACCTCGGCGACACCATGCGTTTTGGTCAGTTGATAGCGCAAATACCAATCCTGCATGCTGCGCAACTGGGCGAGATTATGTTTCTCGCTCAACACCGCGTATTGGTATACCCAACCCACGCCCGTCGCATCGGGGCCCAGTTGCGGCGAGACATTCTTGGGCAAACGCCCGGCGATACTGTTGAGATATTCCAGCACGCGTGAACGTGCCCAGTAAATGTCCGTGCCATCCTCGAAGATCACATATACGAAAGACGCGCCAAAGAATGAAAAGCCGCGTACCACTTTGGATTTCGGCACCGCCAGCATTGCCGTGGTGAGCGGATAGGTAACCTGATCCTCGACCACTTGCGGTGCCTGCCCGGCGTATTCGGTATACACGATGACTTGCACATCGGACAGATCGGGCAAGGCATCCAGCGGCGTCTTCACCAGCGCGGAGATACCCGCCAGGGTGATAAACAAGGTCGCGAGCAAAACCAGAAAACGATTGCGTCCGGACCAATCTATGAGTTTGGCGAGCATCTCAATGTCCTCCGTGCGCGGCTTGTAATTTGGTGATCACCCATTCGCCTTCAGCGCGCTCGACGAGCTCAAAATCTACCGTTGCTCCGACTTTGATGTCCTTGCCCAAGGATGTATTCGCCAGCGCGAAATCCATAGTCATACCCGGCCAACCCAGTGTGGATATGGCCTCGTGGGTGATGCTCACCGTGCCATCGGGATTAAATGCGTCCAGCGTGCCATGTCCCTGATGAGCGATGACCTTGGTAGGTAGAGCATGCTGTTGGTCGCGTTGTAGGTCGGGCTTTAGCCCGAC
>DAIDMQ010000011.1 GCA_027448945.1 Gallionellaceae bacterium | reverse complement strand
ACCTTGATCGGTCACGAGCTTAATGGCTTCTCTTTTAAATTCTTCCGTAAAAATACGACGGGGTATACGTTTCATGGGTTCTCCTAACAAGTTGATAAATTACCATCAACTTGCCCGTCCATAAAAGCGGGCCTCACTCATCTTTCGGCAACAATCAGCAGGTCGTCACGCGGGTAATCGGGCAGCAATACCAAGAACTCTTCTCCTCCCCAACGGGCGGCGTGGTCATAACCACGCTTGTTGCTGCCAATCATCCTCGCAACTTCGCAAAGTGCCAAGTCTCCAGCCGCATGGCCATAACGATCATTGATAACTTTGAAGTAATCGAGATCAAGCAACAGCAAGCCCAATGTCCCACCCAACCTGGATTGACGTGCAATCTCCTCTTCGAAACGCGCAGTCATGCCGCGTCTATTCAGCAACCCCGTCAACGGATCCACTTCGGTCAATCGCAGCAATTCTTCGGTACGTGCTTTGACCGTGGCTTCAAGCCCGAGTTTGGTGTCGCGCACATACCCCGCCATACGCACAAACGAACGAGACAATTCATTCATTTCTACGGAGCTGTTTCTGGACGGAACCGTCACTTCAAAATTTCCTTGTTGCAACTGATCAATAGAATTTTGCAGGCTGGCAACCGGATTAAGCACCCAGCGCCTGAGTGCCGCTGCCATTGCCAACAAGGCCAACAAAAACGCACCCACAAACAGCATGGGTAGCAAACCCAGATTCGCGATAAGTTGTAACTGGGGCTTGGGTAACAAAGTCAGATCGTACCAGCCGATCTCGGGCAGATAAGAAACCCCCATCAATTGCCGCTGTCCTCTAAAATCCACCCACATTGAAGCACTGCTGCCCGGCGTCGCGGCCAACTTTTCCATCAGCAACTTAAGCTCTCTCACGTCTTCCGGATTGGTCAACAATACATCAACCTTGCTGCGCATACCCTCATCTTTGGCAATGGTCATGTAATCGATGAGCTTGACGTCGTTGTATAGCTGTATTGCCATACTGCCATCGATGAACAGATTGCTGATGCCCGGGTGGGTATTGCTCACGGTTTCTTTGAGGAACGCTTCCAAATCGAGACCTGTACCAACGACGCCCAGTATCTGATTACCGCTCTTGATCAATACGTTAATCCATATCTTGGTCAAATTGAGGTGCACATCAGGGTCGAGATTGACCTGATAGTCTTTACCCTGTTGCAACGTGGCATAGAACCATTTGTCCGCATTGTGATTGGGCGAAAGCACATAGCGCAATTGCTTGCCTTTATAAAGGTCATTTGCATCATTAAAGAAATAATCACCGGTGCCGGCAAAGGCGGCGAAATAATTTCGCTCACGGAATTCCAAACGGTAATGCTCCAGCGTCGCAATACCTCTGGCTCTAACTTTCGCATCCTGCTCATGCAGCGCCATCGCAATGATGCTTGGATCGGCGGCCATCTGCCTCGCCTTCCCAATCTCTCGTATCAACGGGGAGAGAGTGCGATATTTATCAAATTGCACTTGCTGTGCAGCGAACTGCTCGCCCCAGCGCTGATTCACCTTGTCCATCAATTGTTCTGATAGATACCAGGTAATCAGCATGAAGACGACAAATATCGCTGTCATCAACAAATTGATCTTGAGTTTTAGTTTCATCGATAAGACCACAATAGCGACAAACAGCCTGCGTCACAGTACGGGGAAGTAAGGCGCGGTTCTGTACACAATGGCAGTTTATTGGGGAATGGGCACGGCTATGCCGTGAATAATGAACAGGAAGTACACCTATTCATGCTTTAACGCACGCTGATGTAGACCTGTATGGGGAATTTAATAATCACCCGTAAGGCATAAGGCGATGAGTTGGATAGCTTTATCTGTTGCGCCTTGATGCGCTGCGACGAATGCAAGATCCTGACCGCGCATCTCTTGCATGGCAGCGGCATCGTGCAACAGCGACTGCTGCAGCGCGACCAAATGCTCAACATCCTTTACACGCTTGGCCGCACCTGCATCCACCGCCAGTCGAGTGGCCTCAGCGAAATTGTATGTATGCTCCCCAATCAACACCGGGGTACCCACTGCGCAGGCCTCAATAAGATTCTGACCACCAAAGGGTAGCAGACTACCGCCGATGTAAGCCAGATCGGACGCGATGTAATAGGCGAACATCTCGCCCATGCTGTCGCCCAGTACCACCTGCACATCCGGCGGCACTGCCTCGCTCTGGCTGCGTCGCTGCATCATCAAGCCGCGCTTGTTAATGAGCTCGGCCACCTCGTTGAAACGTTGCGGGTGGCGAGGAACAATCACCAACAGGGTATCTGTCGCCTTCCATGCATCCAGTAACAGTGCCTCTTCACCTTCACGTGTACTGGCGGCCAGAAATACCTTGCGATGCTCCCCAAAGCGCTCGCGCAACACCCTACCCAATTCCTGCATCACGCGCGGCGGTACGATATCGAATTTCAAATTGCCCATCACACTGACTTGCTGCGCACCCAAGGTTATCAGGCGCTGCGCATCCGTCTCAGTCTGAGCCGCGACTGCACTCAATGACTGTAGCGCCTCACGTGTCAGTGTATTGAAACGGCCATAGCCTATGGATGACTTCTCGGACATGCGTGCGTTCAACAGTAGCAGTGGGATATCTGCACGCTTGCAGCTGCGTATCAAATTGAACCAGATCTCTGTCTCCATCAGCAAGCCTAGTTCGGGCTGGAAATGACGCAGAAAGCGGCGCACCGCAAAGGGATAGTCATATGGCAGATAGACGCGAATGACATTGTCCCCATACAACTGTTCCGAGGCCGCACGACCCGTGGGCGTGGTGTGCGTCAGCAGTATCTGGTGCTGCGGATAATGCTGGCGCAACTGGTTGACCAGACTGACCGTGGCGCGCGTCTCGCCCACCGATACCGCATGCAACCAAATCACAGGCAACTCGCTGCGCACCTTGTAAAAACCAAAGCGCTCACCCACATGCCACAGATATTCCGGTTGCAACCTTGCTCGCCATAGCAATTTGATGAAGATGAAAGGCAACAACAGGAACAGTACTAGCGTATACAGGCTGCGTGCCGCAGTGCGACGCAAACAATTCATATCCTGTGTGGCCGTAACGAGCTTAACCATGCTCAGCCCGTATCGGATTCTCGGAAGGGACTTGGAATATCTTACGGTCTGACAAACGTATCGCAGTTAGTGGCCCACCCCACAAGCAACCGGTATCGAGTGCGATCAGCTTCGGCTGTACCACCAATCCCAATGCCGACCAGTGACCAAAGATCACTGTGGCATCGACACTGGCGCGCTCGGGCACCGCAAACCAAGGCATATAGCCCGACGGTATCTTGTGAGTTTCACCCTTAAACTTGTACTCCATCTCACCTGCTGCGGTGCACACACGCATGCGCGTGAAGGCATTGGTGATGACACGCAGCCTCTTGTAGCCAGACAAGGACTCGTCCCAAGCATTGGGCTGGTTTCCATACATATGTTCGAAGAACTGTTTATGCGCTTTGCCACGCAGGTGCACCTCTACTTCAGCTGCCAACGCACGCGCTTGAGTGACCGTCCAGGCAGGTAACAAACCGGCATGCACCATCACATGCTCGCCATCCACATGCATCAATGGCTGGTGACGCAACCAGTCCAATAGTTCCGCGCAATCGGAGGCTGTCAGGATCTCATCCAGCGTGTCACTCGGGTGCGCATTAGCGACACCATCAGCGACAGCGAGCAGATGCAGATCATGATTGCCCAGCACGGTGACCGCACGCTCGCCCAATGAACGCACCAGGCGCAATACTGCCAGTGACTCCGCACCACGGTTCACCAAGTCACCAACGAACCAAAGCTGGTCATGCACAGGATCGAAAGCGATCTTGTCCATCAACCGTCTCAGCTCTGTATAGCAGCCCTGCACATCGCCTATCGCGTAGATAGCCATCACGTTACCCAAGTGTTTATCTGTAAAATAGCGTATCAGATTTTAATAGAATTCAGATGAAACCCAACACTCTTCATTTGTTTCCGCCTTTCACAGCCCCTAGAGTCTAATCGATGCTATTCAATTCTTACGGCTTCATCTTCCTTTTTTTGCCGCTCACCTTGCTGGGCTTCTTTCAACTTGCGCGCATCAGTCACGTCTATGCCGCAACCTGGCTCGCCCTTGCTTCACTGTTCTTCTACGGCTATTGGAATCCGATCTATGTAGGCCTGCTGATGCTATCCATTATCGGCAATTATGGGTTTGGACTTTGGTTGGGACGATACGATGCAGCTGCCAACAAACTTAGCAAAAAGCATGTACTGATACTGGCGATTACGGTGAATCTAAGTATGCTGGGCTATTACAAGTATGCGAATTTCTTCGTCAGCAACCTCGACCTAGTAACCGATACGACTTGGCAGATCAAAGATGTCATCTTGCCTTTGGGTATCTCCTTCTTCACTTTTACGCAGATTGCCTTTCTGGTCGATACCTATCAGGGCAAAGTGAAAGAATTCAACTTCATGCACTACACCTTGTTCGTCACTTATTTTCCGCATCTGATCGCGGGACCGGTGCTGCATCACAAAGACATGATGCCCCAGTTTGCATTAAGCATGACCTATCGTATCAATTGGAATAATGTCGCGACTGGCTTGATCCTGTTCACGCTCGGTTTATGCAAGAAAGTACTATGGGCCGACAACCTGGCCCCCTTCGCCACCGCCATCTTCGATGGCACACAACTGGGTGCGGCCACCGGCACTTTACCGACCGTCTATGAAGCATGGTCTGGTGCATTGGCCTACACGCTGCAGATTTATTTCGATTTTTCCGGTTATACCGACATGGCATTGGGCATCGCGCTGATGTTCAACATCCGCCTGCCAATCAACTTTAATTCACCCTACAAGGCAACCAGCATCATCGAATTTTGGAGACGCTGGCACATCACACTCTCCACCTTCCTGCGCGACTATCTCTACATTCCTTTGGGCGGCAACAGACTGGGTAAATTTCGCCGCTATTTCAATTTATTGGTCACGATGTTGTTGGGCGGCTTATGGCACGGCGCTGGCTGGACGTTTATCGTCTGGGGCGCATTGCATGGGCTCTATCTAACCATCAACCACTTGTGGCGGGAGTTGATTGCGGAAAGATATTTGCGCTGGGTGCCGGGATGGTTGGGCGCGCTGGCGGGCGGTGCAATCACTTTCCTTGCAGTGGTCTCCGCATGGGTCGTGTTCCGCGCCACGGATATCACCCAGGCAATGATAATGCTCAAAGCGATGTACGGTGTCGCGGCAAGACCCATCAGCTTCGATGCTGTCGTGCATGGCAATCTGCTGGTGCTGACGAATTTGTCGGGCCGGGATTTGTTACGTTTGCTCATACCCGGCTTGCTGTGGGTATTCCTGCTACCCAACTCCACCAAGGTCAGATTCATCGATAAAGGCATGGCGCTATCGGTATTACTATGGGTCTTTATTATCGTAGCCCTGTATATCGCAATCGATCAGTTTGGCAGCTACAGCCCCTTCCTCTATTTCCAGTTTTGAACATGAAGAACGCAAAACTTTTCTCACTGTTAGTTACCACCACCATCCTTGCATATGGAGCGATAGGATTTTATTTCCTGCCACTTGCCACGTTCGAGGGCGAACTTACGCGCATGGCCTTGTTGCCCGAAGCACAATTTGGTTGGACTAAGCCCCAACCAAAGATCGATATCAAGCTGATGCAACAGGCGGCAATGAAAGATGCCGATGTACTGATCATAGGCGACAGCTTCTCTGAAAGCAGATTATGGCAAACAGCACTGACTAAACGAGATTTAAAAGTACGCACGGAATCTTGGGAGAGTATGCGCGGGATATGCGAGGACTTCACGCCTTGGTTGCGCGCCCAAGGATTCAAGGGCAAATACCTCATCATTGAATCCATAGAACGCAATCTGGTCAGTGATTTGGCAAAATCCAAAGCCTGCGAAAAAATGGTTTACCACCTGCTAGCAACGACTGATATGCAGCATTACCCCCCGCATGCGTCATTTGATGTGCACCAAGGTAGTTATTCCGGAAAGCTATCAACGGGCATAGAGACCCGCTATCACGCTTGGCAATACGAAAAGCTGAGTGGCAACAGCGATTTCAAATCATGGCAACTACCTAACGAGGTCACCATGGCACGCGTGCCAGATGGTTGTCAGCTATTCAGCCATGCGAGTTGCGAAGATGCGCTGTTCTTGTCCTACGATAAACCGGAGGAAATTGCTAATGAGGCACTGGAAAATATCGCACTGCTGAATACACGGTTGCAGGGATTTACTACGATCTGGGTTTTCGTCCCGAACAAAACAACTGCCTACCTGCACAATGACAAGCAGTTCTGGCAGAAGGCACACGCTAGATTCAATGCGCCTGACTTGCTGGCAATGACGCAGCAAGCTATCCGAGAAAAGACGATAGATCTATATCCGGCCAACAACACGCACTTTTCACCCACGGGATACCTGATGATGGGTGAGGCCATCTACCAAGCCATGCAAACGGCACGCTAGTCGCTTTTCGTCCAATCGCCCTTGCCCGGCATCGCATCCCATGCTTCTATATCTTCCAGTGGGTAGTTGTATCGCAAGGCATAACCAGCGCGGCGTAACTTACCCAACCAGGTACCGCGCACGCAGTTGTAGGGATTGCCGGCAGTGACCCCGCCGTTGGCACTACCCAGTGACGGCAGGTATCTGCGATGAAACTCGATCTGCGTAATACCCCACTTCATCACGAATATCCGTCCACCCAAATTATGTTTGATACGCCCAGTACTCGCGCAACCGAAATGATAGAAGCGACTGTCGCCGACGATACGTGCCGTCCTGCAACCTGCGACACAAAATTTCATCAGCAAATCGTCGTCACTGCTCATCCCCGGCGAGAACTCCAAACTATAGCCCCCCACCATATCCCACCACTTCTTGTGAAATAGTGTCGGTTGCGAGGCAGCTCCCTGCTTGTCCGGGTATGCGACCTGCTTATATTCCTTAAGAAAGCGTGCTTCATCGAACTGCTCAGGTGTGCGACCAAAATCCTGTTTGATGATGATCCCATTGCCACCGTTTTCAGGCTGTATCAGCGTACCGAAAAACAAAGCGAGGTCGGTGTCAACAGAGTCTATCGCTGCTATAAAGGCCTGGTCCCAACCGGGCGCAGCAACCATGTCGTCATTCATGAACAGCACCCAATCACGGCCCGCCTGGGCGACCACATGATTCAGTGCAAGACATACACCAACGTTCTTGGCAGACTGCGTATATTTGAGACCCTGCGCTTGTACCCACGCCAATGAACCATCGGAGCCATCATTCAGATGAACCAGTATCTCGTGTTCAAATTTGGAATGTTTGCGCAGACTCTCTACGCACAATTTGAGATAGGGCAGGTTATTCCAACTGGGTATCACAATACTAAACATGCTTGCCGCCTTGATTTGCTGGATGGTGGATGTTGTAACAGAGTGCTAAAAACACGGCTATCGTGAATCCATAGAACGCTGTCACCAGCGTTAGCGTCAAGAACTCCACGGTGAAGCCGAAGACAAAAAAACCAGCGATAAATAATGTCCCGAAAAGACCCGCCTGCCTGATGATTCGATCCTCAGAACGGGCTGCACGCCAAAACAACAACAGTGGTACGAAATAAGTCACCAGTTGTGCAATTACGCCCAAGATGCCCAAGCCCGCCGCTTTGGCCAAGAGATCGTTATGGACCTCACCGTGCCCGTATTCGGCTGCTCCCGGCGTAAGTTTTCCCGCCTCAAGCATCGGTTGCATGTTTAAAGTAAAGCCCTCTGGACCGACTCCAAAGATAGGATTTTGTATGAATAATTCGATGGCTGCTCCGTACAGTTGCAATCGCACTCCGGTATCAGTATCGCGCTTATCTGTCCCGACCACCTTCAAATCCTCCACCATTTCAACGACACGCTGGTTAAATGATGCGACGGTTGTGAACAATACTGTTGCAACAACGATGGCGGCCACTGTCGTGCTTAATACTGTACGAAGCAGATTCTTGGGCTTGTTGTATAGGATGAATATCCCAATGAACACCGGAATGGCGAGCCAACCACCCCGTGATCCTGATGCGAATGAAGTTGCAACGCCCGCGATAAATCCGCACCAACCCAATACTGATACAAACCTAAGCTTACGAGAGATGGGCATTACAGCCATCAACGACATAACCCCAAGTAGTAATGCGAAATCGCCAAAATGTATCAAATCTAAAGCCTTTATCCCATATCGACTTGGCACGACCTCATGCGTCCAAAATGACCCTATGATGGCAGCGGCAGGGAAGGCATATTTCAATGTTTCGAAAACTTTGAGCTCCATGCGCTGCAGAAGTAAAAATACTGGAATACCTAACCAGTAGCGCGATATCGCATCATAGACATGTGCACCATATTGATCATTCGCCACCTGACTCAATAGGGTTGCCGTTGTCATGGAGGCCATTGCGTATGCGTAATAGGACCAATCCTTATTCCATGTTATCTCGGCCACATCTTTGGGGCGCACAATTAACACCAGCAATGACAGCAGCAGCATGATGATGAACACACCATTCATGCCACCATTTACCCTGAACATGAGTACGGGATAAACCAGCAACAGCAACATCACAGCCTTTTCGAGGGCGCTTGAATATTGGGAGGCGACCCGTGTCATTTTATTGTCCGTTCAAGTTTGCGATAATTCATTTCCATTTCCTCGGCGACCTTATCCCAACCATGTGTATATGCCGGCGGCAGGTCGGTACGCGACAATTGTGCATCGACCGCCTTAACCCAATCTTCTAAATCTGCGTGTAAAGAAAGTACCGTGCCCGAATCTGTATGAACTTGCTCAGCTGCACCACAAACATCCGATATCACTACTGGTACCCGTGCCGCCATAGCCTCTGAGATGACCATACCATATGGCTCAATAGATGCGGGGTGTAGCAGCACATCAATATCAGCGTAGGGTGGTTGTTCACACCACTCCATCAATTCATATCCACTCTCCCAAGCACCAAACAAGGGCTCTATCTCAGCAGCATTAGTGCCGACCACCAATAACTGCACCTCGGGCCTAAGCTGGCGCAGCTTCTCTACAATCTGAACCGCCAAACGCAATCCTTTGCGCTTCCATTCATATCCCACAAAGCCAATCACGCCGCCATCGGCTGGCACAACACGCGCTGCGCGCTGCGCACCTGCCGCCACACCCGGCACGATGGGAGCTGTGAGCTTGTGGGCAAATTGCGGATAGTAATGCGCCAACTGTTGTTTGATGATGGGTGCGTTGGCCACAATCAGCCGTGCGTTACGCAACTCGCGCCGCTCCAAAAATAATTGCATCACCACGCGCAAAGAGATGCGCTTCCACCAAGGTTTGTCCAACACGCTGGCAAACGGCGGGCCGTGTATCGAGCTGATGTGTTGTACATTCACCCGCTCATTACTATGCACGATGGTATCGACTGCTTGCGGGTGCTGCGCGAACCACTGCGAAACACGGTAGCTAAAGCGTAGCGAACCCACCCAACGCGGGCGGATTGCCATATCACCCAGCTCAACTACTGTTATACCCGCTGGTTTCTCTACATGGCATCGCTGACAAATCACCGTCTGCTCATGGCCGCGCTTTGCCAATTCAAGGATTGTTTCCCAAACATAGCGCTCCATGCCACCCACTGGACCATATCGTCGAACGATGTGAATAATTTTCATTCTGTATCTAATATTTCAAAGGGGGTCGTTTAGAATGCGACTAATCAACAGCTCTATCGAAACTGCAAAATGGCAATTATAGCAAGCCAACCTAAACACCTTTGTGATCTTTGTGGTGCTACTGGGAGTGTCTTACAAACGGGCATCTCTGATCCGGACGGCAACCTCGAAGGAGTATGGGGCTTCCAACGTTGTGGCAATCCTGACTGCGCAGTTTGCTGGCTGGATCCGGCGCCGCCCCCCGAGGAATTATGGAAAGCCTATGCCAGTTACCACACGCATACCCGAAAATCCGGCGCGCGTTTCGCTAAAGCCACACTCAGCCTCGCGCATCGATTACTAAAACTCGTGCTGCTGCCAACTTGGATGAAGTCCGGGCTGAAGCGCGATGCCGATGCGCTGCGTTTCATGACGTTAACGGGCGCAGCAAATGGCAAGCTCTTGGATGTTGGCTGCGGTGGTGGCCGATTCCTAAGACGTATGAAAAGCCGTGGCTGGTCGGTCGAAGGAACCGACTTCGATGAACAGGCTACAACCAAGGTAACGTCGAAGTACGGCATCAAGACTTATGTAGGCGACCTCCCTCATTGCCAGTTGCAGGCTGACACCTACGATGTCATTACTCTCAGTCAGACGATAGAACATTTATATGACCCGCTCACGACACTCAGGGAATGCTTGCGCATCTTGAAACCCGGCGGACTGTTGGTGATGACCACCCCCAACGTCGAAAGCATAGGTGCGGCTGAATTCGGTCCTGCCTGGCGTGGCTGGGAAGCACCCCGTCATCTGCATTTATTCTCCGTAGCGTCTTTGAGTAGACTGACACAACGCGCGGGCTTCAATATCGACGAAGCGCGTAGTTACTCTGCCGGTTCTGCCGTGGTATATCGTGTCAGCCGTCAAATCCGCGAGCAAAAGCAATTGTCTTGGCTGGAAGAATTTGAAGCGCTGAAATGGGGATACCGCAAAGAGTTAGCAGAAGAACGTGCTCAAACAAGCAGACCTCTTAGCGGGCAGAATGTATTGCTCCGTGCTCGTAAACCTTTCACTTCATAGGCCGCCCATGTTCTCTATCCTCATCCCCACTTGGAATAATTTGGAACTGCTCAAATTGTGCGTACGTAGCATCCGTGAGAATTCCGCTCATCCACATCAGATCATCATCCATGTAAACGATGGTAGCGATGGTTCATTAGCTTGGGTAAAAGAGCAGGGCATCACTTACACTGCTTCACCTGAGAATATAGGTATCTGCCTAGCGGTAAACGAATCGGCAATGCATGCGACTCAAGATTACATCCTGTACCTAAATGATGATATGTATTGCTGCCCGGGCTGGGACACGGCCTTGCTTGCCAAGGTTGCACAATTAGATACCGACCTATTCATGCTTTCGGGCACCATGATAGAGCCGCGCGATACCGGCAATCCCTGCGTAATCGTCAGAAACTACGGCACGGAAGCTGATCAGTTTGATGAGGCCGCACTGCTGTCCGAACTCAAAACATACAACAAGCCTGACTGGGCGGGTGCAACCTGGCCGCCCACCTTGGTGACCCGACGCTGGTGGCACAAGGTGGGCGGCTACAGCAGCGAATTCTCCCCCGGCATGAGTAGTGACAATGACTTTTCCATGAAACTTTGGCATGCAGGTTGCCGTGTATTCCTGGGTGTGGGAGATTCTCTGGTCTATCACTTCCAATGCAAATCGACCGGCAAGGTCAAGAAGAACGATGGCGGCAAGATGTTCCTGCACAAATGGGGGCTGCGACAGTCCGTTTTTGATCGCTATTACCTGCGCAGAGGTCAGCTCGCGACTGCGATGAATTTGCCGGAGCCCGAGGATACAAGTGAACTGCGCAGAGAGGTCTTTAGGAGTGCCTTGAAGCGGCGTTTGTCTTAATCGTTTAGCGCGAGGCTACGCAACATCCGGTACTTCAAATAAGTGGTTCGGCCATTCATACAGGCGATACGATAGCCTGCGATACCATCCAAAAAACCGACCCGTAGCAATAAAGTACGGATAAATGCCCAAGCGCCACGCAATGGCGCGTCCCATATATGAGCACGCTTGCCGCGCAGATAACTTTGCTGAGCTCCTGCCGTCGCATATTGCACAGTTTTGCGTTCTACATCCGTTGCATTCAAATATGTGTAGTGCAGCAACGGCGCCTTCAGATAGCCACTTGGGCCTTGCAGCAACACTTGCTCGTGTACCAAATCTTCAGTAAAGCGCGCCTGAGTACGTTTGAATAAACGCAACACATAATCTGGATACCAACCGCAATGATGGATGAAGCGGCCACAAAATTGCGACAATCTTGGTAGGTAATAGCCATCCTTGCCAGCGTTTATCACCGACTCGATTTCAGTGCGTACCTCAACCGTCACACGTTCATCCGCATCAAGTGACAATACCCAGTCATGTTGCGCGTAAGCTAGCGCGCGATTCTTCTGTATACCGAAACCCGGCCAATCATGCACATAGACGCGTGCACCCAATGCACGACAAACGTCTACAGTGCCATCATCACTACCCGAGTCGACCACGATGATCTCATCTACCCAAGAGACGGACTCTAAGCAGGCCCGAATATTTTGGATCTCATTTTTGGTAATGATGATGACTGAGAGTTTAGGCATGCCGATTGGCGTTTAATTGACTGAACAGGAGCGCTGCCATCCAAGCGAAGAACAAGCCATCGGCATGATCATGTATGGCCGAATTGAGCGCGCAATTAATCACATACGCCAGCACCAGTCCACGCGCCGCATCCTGTAGATAGTGACTGTCTAATCTCGGCGCGTTTTGCCATATGGTATAAAACAGATACAAAAATAATGCCAAACCCAAAATGCCGGTTTGTGAGGCAATCAATAGGTATTCGTTGTGCGGATTAGGCGTCGTGAGTAAATCTGTATCCTTAATTTGCTGAGTAAATGCCGCCTCAAAGCCCCCCGTACCCACACCTAGAATTGGATTTTTTGCAAAGATTTGTACCGCATTGTAGTAAAAATTCAAACGCGTGCCTGCAGACGATCCTTGATTCTCTTGATTAGGCTGCCATGCTTGAACCTCTTGCACGACTAGGCTCACCCTTTCATGCAGACGCGATGACGAAAGATAAGCACCGCTGACCACCAAGCAAGCAGCAAGCAAAACGATTGCACCTTGCCGCCAGCCCCAGACTTTGCCGCGCTGTTGAGCATAACGCGAAAGACTGCCCCAAGCGAACCAGCACAGCAAAACAAGCAATATGACGTAGCCGGTGCGACCTTGCACCATAAACAACACATTCACAATCGCGAGCACCGCGAACAGCAGCCATGTAAATCTTAATCGGCTATTCAAAGCATCTCTGACTTTCAACAAGGCCAAAAATGCCGCGTAAGCCATCATATTGTTCTGAGTTATATGACTATGGAATATGACTGGATTATCGGCACTCGCCATCGTGCTCATCCAATCTTGTACGCCTATCACATGCCATCCCAAGAGATATGAAAACAACAACGTCAGACCCATCGCGCCTATAAACGCGCGTTCAGCAAAGATGCGCGTTCGTATTTCGGCGAACATCAACATGAACAAAGGTACGAATGCCAAGTCGATATATTTCCCAAGTATGCCTAGCGACTCGCTGACAGGCGTATCTCCGTATGTCACCGCGACACTCAACATTGCAAACAACATGAGCGCAGCGCGTGCGACTGGGTTATCTGAAATGATCCTCCATATTGCAGGTGCGTTGAAAAACAATGCCAACAGCACGATAGCTAGGAATAGATTATCAAGGGCTGTTGAAATTGGCACCGTCAACCCTATCATCGCTGCGCTGTTGCGCAGATGCGGCATCAGTTTGCGTTGCAATACCTGGTTCAGATTCATTTGCCGGCCTTGCCCTCGGAATAGGGTTGATACTCGGGTACCCAGCCAGTTAAGTCTTCACGCACCTCAACATCGGGCTTGGAAGTCGCCGCCGTCCATTCCAACAGACGCGTCAACCATGCTGCATCTGCCTGATTCGCTTGTGCGATACGAAGCTTAGGATGCGGGGTAGGTAACGTCTGCTCATCGTCGGCCAAGAGCTCTTCGTACAACTTCTCACCAGGACGTAGGCCGCTGAATTCAATCTTGATATCCTCTTCGCCCATGCCAGAGAGTCGTATCAGCTCTTTTGCCAAATCAACTATCTTGACGGGTTCCCCCATATCCAACACGAATATCTCGCCGCCCTGCCCCATCAAACCTGCTTGTAAAACCAGTTGCGCAGCTTCTGGTATAGACATGAAATAACGTGTGATTTCTGGATGAGTCACGGTGATGGGCCCACCTGCCGCGATCTGAGCACGAAATTTTGGAATCACACTCCCTGTACTACCGAGCACGTTGCCGAAACGTACCATCACGAAACGAGTACCGCCTGATGGTTGTAGTGCCTGACACACCAGCTCGGCAAGTCGCTTGGAAGCCCCCATGACGTTAGTTGGATTGACTGCCTTATCGGTCGAGATCAATACGAACTTGGCGACTCCTTGGCGTTGTGCCGCATGCGCCACTGTCCATGTACCCAGCACATTGTTACGTATCGCCTGCCAAGTGTTGTTCTGTTCCATCATAGGCACATGCTTGTAAGCAGCAGCGTGGAACACTACGGAAGGACTGTAGATATGCAACACCTCCGCGACACGCGCGGCATCTCGCACATCACCTATGATGCAAACGAAATTCAGTCCTGGAAAGGTCTGCCTGATTTCCTGTTCAAGCGTATACAAAGCGAACTCACTCTGTTCAAACAACACCAATGTTGCTGGGTCAAAGATAGCAATCTGTCTGCACAATTCTGAGCCTATGGAACCGCCTGCACCTGTCACCATCGCAACCTTGCCAGCCAATAGTTCTTGCAAACCGGTTTTATCCAAACTGACTGGATCGCGCCCCAACAAATCATCCAACTCGATTGCGCGCAATTGCGAAACACCCACCTTGCCGCTCATCAAATCGTCGAAAGAAGGGACGGTCAACGCCTGCACACCTGCGGCCTGACAAATTTTTATCGCGCGCTGACGTTGCTGATGTGAACTGGAAGGCATCGCAATAATGACCTTCTCGATGCTGTAGTGCTTGACCCAGTAATCCAAACTTTCCAAATCACCCATTACCTTGATGCCGTTCAAGATAAAATTTTTCTTATTGGCGTCGTCATCCAGAAATCCCACCAATTGCCATGCGGGATTCTTGCTTAGATCTTTTGATAAGCTTACTGCTGCATCACCCGCACCCAACACCAACACGGGTTCAGCTGCCAATTTGAACTTAGATCGTCCGCGAGTTTCTTTCCAATACCTATAGAACAACCTGCTACCACCCATAAGCATGACCAGTAAGATGGGATCTAATACCAAGACTGAGCGTGGAACGACCACACTTGTACGGAACATCCAAAATGTGAATGGCACACAAGCTGCGGCCAACAACACCGCCAGCACGATACGACGAAGATCGTGCAAGCTGGCATAACGCCAGATACCCCTATAAAGACCGAATCTCCAGAACACCGTTAGCTGCAATATCACCACCCAGATTACGGTGTGCTTCAGTTCAGCCAGATATTCCTGCGGCAACTCAAAGTTAAATCGCAAAATATAGGCCATACCCCAAGCCAATATCGTTGCAACGAGATCATGCGACATCGCCAACAAAGTACGACTATTTGATTTTCGCAACATAACTATCGGCTTTCTTGTTGATGATTGCGCCAGCGTTTATCTACCCACATTGACAGCGCGATATAGACCGCTCCCCATGAGGCCAGCAGATTGCCTTGCATGGCACTGTCCTGACTTAGACCCCATATGGCTGAAGCGCCAGAAAAAAACATCAGGATGTATTCTAGTATCACCGTACTTTGGTGACTCCATCCACTTTCTAATAAACGCTGATAATAATGCCCGCTCGATCGCTGTTGGGGCGACGCTCCCCGACGCATGTGCATTAGCAGCGTAGCGGTAGCATCTATGATGAAGGGGGAGAATACCAACACCGGGAACCAAAAGGGCCAATATCCCTGCGACCATCCCAGCACACCCAGAGTTGCCGAAAGAAAGCCCAAAGGAATAGAGCCCGCCTCACCCATCAATACTTTGGCAGGATGGAAGTTGTAGTACAAGAAGGCCATCGCTGCCGCTCCGGCTGTAAAGCAAGTCATTGCGAAGGCCTCGCCCGCTACTGCACCGCTTCTCAATGCTGCAAAGCCATACATGGTAAAACCAAACATCGCCATACCGCCCGCCAAGCCATCAGCGCCGTCCATTAAGGTATACAGATTAGTCATCCACACGATGAACAGCAACACCGGCAACCACCAGTACCATGCTAGGCCCGTACCCAATATCATCAATATTGCCGCAATGAACTGCGCGATCAGTTTTTTCTTTGGAGCTAATCCCTTCATATCACCCATCAGAGACACGGCGAACAAAGCTGACATAGGGAGTACTACCCAGAGATTCAATTCATGCAACAGCATGGACCACCCTGCCAACACACCCACCAAAATACCTACCCCGCCCACGTTGGGGACAGGCTTGGTATCTGGTGCATTTTCTACAGTGATGTCTTGTATCGTACCGTCCTTGTTCAGCGACAAAAATAGCGTCAACAACAAGGTAACTAAGGCCGAAATCATGGGTGGGTAATGTGACATATTTTGCTTGCGAAAATGTGGGTGCGGCATTCTATCATTTGCTACTGCCTGTATTGAGACGCTTCCTATCGCAGCATCACTTCCATTAAAATGTAACCCTTTTACGACTCCCAATACACTTTGCCTTCGTCTACACCCTTACGCATCCTACTGATCAAGACCTCATCGCTAGGAGATGTCATCCATAATCTTCCGGTTGTCAGCGATATCGTCCGTTGCTACCCGGATGCTCAAATCGATTGGATGGTGGAAGAGAGCTTTTCCGCATTACCCAAGCTACATTCCAAAGTCCGCAAGGTGATTCCTGTGGCGTTAAGACGCTGGCGTCACAATTTGTTTCGTGCCTCCACATGGCAGGAGATAAGAGCTTTCCGATGCTTTCTCTCAGCTGAAACTTATGACTTCGTAATTGATACGCAGGGACTCTTCAAGAGTGGATTATTGATGTCCTCTGCACATGGTGTGCACTGCGGCTATGACTGGCAAAGCGCCCGCGAACCACTCGCATCACTCTTTTATAAAAGAACTTTCCAAGTGGCGCGCACACTACATGCGGTAGACCGTAATCGCCAGCTTGCCTCACTCGCGTTGAATATGGGGCTGTCTGAACCAGCAGATTTCGGCATTCAGCCACCTGTCATGGAAAAGCCGGATTGGCTAAGGGCTGGCCAATATGTGGTCATGCTGCATGCAACCAGCCGCGATGATAAGTTATGGGAAGAAGCCAAGTGGATAGAACTGGGTAAACGATTACTGGAGCAAGGAATACTTAGTGTATTCCCTTGGGGCAGCGAAGCAGAACGTGTTCGTGCAGTCAGATTGGCAGAACGCGTCCCCAATGCCATATTCACGCCCAAATTAAACTTGCCACAAGTCGCATCACTCTTGAGCGGCGCTTATGCAGTCGTGGGAGTAGATACAGGCATCGCGCATCTTGCGGCAGCCTTAAATATACCTTCCATCGGTCTTTATACCGCCACCGACCCAAAGCTTACCGGCATATATTTGAGTGCGACATCTAAAAACTTGGGAGGAGTGCTCGCATCTCCCTCGGTAGATGAGGTACTGTCAGCAATGTCCTCCATCTTGGCCTAATTTTTCAAGTAGTTGTAGACTAGGCCGAATTCACTCACTGCTTACGAGTTGCAGAAGCCATCACTGCATTGATAGTTGAAATAGTCTTTTCCATCGCTAATACGCTTAAGGTGTGGTGCACCAAAAACATCAGGCTGGTTTCACCTAAATTTTGCGCTACAGACAAGCGATGTGCTGGTCGCGAGGCGCATGTAGCAAAGGCTTTTTCCAAATATATCTCACTGCACGAACCGCTGAAACAAGGCACACCGGCAGCATTGATCTCTTGCATGATGCGATCACGGCTCCAATCTTCATTCAACTCTTCAGGCCTAACGAATACATAGAATTTGTAATAAGCATGTTCAATCTCTGAGGGAGGCACAGTAAGGCGCAGTCCTTGTGTGTTTGCCAATCCTGCCAGCAACAAGGCGGCATTCTTGCGCCTAGCGCGGATCCAATTATCTAGCTTTTGCAGTTGCAATCTACCGATTGCGGACTGCATCTCGGTAATCCGCCAATTTGTTCCGAACGAATCGTGTATCCAGCGGAAGCCCGGGGGGTGCATTCGATTATAAACAGCGTCATAACTTTTCCCGTGGTCCTTATAAGCCCATGCCTTCTGCCACGCATCTTCGTCATTGATTACCAGCATCCCACCTTCGCCACCTGTGGAAATGATCTTATCTTGGCAAAATGAGAATGCTGCGGCATGCCCAAAAGAACCGACAGGTTTGCCCATATACTTTGCACCATGGGCTTGTGCGCAATCTTCAATCACTTTGATGCCTTTGGCATTGGCATACTCCATAATTTTATCCATCTCGCATGGCCAGCCAGCCAGATGAACAGGAATAATGGCCTTGGTACGTGGACTTACTAGCCGCTCGATCTCTGCCAGAGTGATATTTTGACTAACGGGATCCACATCTGCGATGACCGGAATCGCACCGCGCATCACTGCCGCACTCGCTGAAGCGATGAATGTCCTACTGGTGGTGATTACCTCATCACCCGCGCCAATTCCCAGCGCATATAAGGCCAACTCTAGCGCAACAGTACCATTTGCCAATGCAATACCATGTCGAGTACCCACATATGCGGCATATTCCTGCTCGAAGAGTCGCGCCTGCTCTCCGGTCCAGTAATTCACCTTTCCAGAGCGCAATACTTCATTGACCGCTTCGATTTCATCCTCGTCATAAGTCGGCCATTTTGAAAATAGCAGATCGGTCATGTTGGGTGATTGATTTCGATTCTTCATGCTTTTCCTATTAACCTTGCGGGCGTACCCGCCACAATTGAATTGTCCGCCACATTGTTTATCACTGTAGCACCCGCTCCCACAGTGACATTGCTTCCTATATTCAGATTAGGGCAAATAACCGCGCCGGCCCCTATCAGGCTACCCGCCCCCACGGTGATGCCACCGCATAGAGTTGCGTGAGGGGCAATGTGCACAGCATCACCGATCTCACAATCATGATCCACGCTCGCGCCCGTATTCACGATAACGTTACGACCGATATGTGAGTCCGAATTGATAACTACACCTGCCATGACGACCGTCCCTGCATCGAGGGTCACACCACGTGCAATCTGTGCGGAAGGATGTATGAGTGCGGGGGTCAACTCCCAACCTTGGGCAACCAACGAGTCCGCCACATTAGCGCGTGCCCGATTACTGCCAATTGCCACAACTGCCAAAGCACCCTTAAAAATCCTCACAACATGCTGTAACTCATCTTTCCCGCCCAGCACTTTGTAGCCATAGACGTTTGTTGCCTTGAGCTCGGGGTTATCATCCGCCAACCATTTAATGCAGTACTCACTGCCCTTCTCAACCAGATCAATAATGACCTTAGAGTGGCCACTTGCACCGAACATCAATAGCGCCCTGGCGGGCTTGTTCATCTCATTAGGCACCATCGCTCCCCCGACCACTGCCGCGAAATTTCTCCATCGTCACGTGATCAGTCTGGCTGACACCCTCTGAATGAATCACTTTTCTGACGGTAAGCCACAATATCTTCATGTCCAACCAGAAGGACTGGTGATCGACATACCAGACATCACACTTGAACTTCTCTTCCCAGCTGATCGCATTGCGACCATTCACTTGGGCCCAGCCCGTTATTCCCGGTCTGACCAGATGACGACGTGTTTGAGTCGCATCATATAGCGGCAGATATTCCATCAGTAAGGGGCGCGGCCCCACCAAACTGAGTTCACCTTTAAGTACATTGAACAACTGTGGGAGTTCATCCAAACTCAGCTTGCGCAAGGTCGTACCTAAACGCGTCATGCGCTCACTATCGGGCAGTAACACTCCCTCCCCATCGAGCGTAAGCAGCATGGTTCGAAATTTGTATATGTAAAAAGGTTTGCCATTGAATCCCGGCCTCTGTTGCTTGAATAACACCGGTGCACCCAGATTTATCCTCACTAGGATTGCCACAAGCACGATTACCGGCCACAGCATTAACAGCATCAACAGGGCTACCAGAACATCAAATAGGCGCTTCATACTCTTGCCTTGTAGAACGCAAGCCAAGCATCGGTCAACTTTTGGCCGGAGAACTCGCGTCTTGCCCTCTCTTGTGCGCGCCTTCCCAACTCAGTTCTGAACGCAATGTCGATAACCAATCGTTCCATAGCAGCACGCAAACCAACAACATCTTTGGCCTCGAACAGCAAGCCTGTCTCATCTTCCTTTACCGCGTCTGTCAGGCCGTAGATCCTTGAAGCTATGGCAGGAATACCGACTGCCGCAGCTTCGATAACCACACTCCCAAACCCTTCCCGGTAACTGGGCAAACAAAGCACATCCGATGCGGCCATATATTCTTCGGGCCGAGACGTGTGGCCTACAAAATGTACGTATTCCCTACAACCCGTAGTTAGCGATTCTATCTGTTGCGTCATCTGCTCTTCATCGGGCCCTACAATCAGCAAATGCGGATGATTAGCGCACATGCCCGCAAAGGCAGCGGCCAAATCCAACACACCCTTGTCACGATTCAACCGACCCAAAAACAACAACAACACCTCATCATCCGCCACCCCCAATTCGGCACGAATACGATTTCTTGCAGCTTCATTGGGAGAAAATCTAACCACATCCACGCCCGAAATCGATCCCATCGCCAACACGCCCGACTTGGCTTCATCCAATACGCTTTCAGCAATCAGAAACTGTCGCTGCGAATAACTGTCAACCAGCGCATATGTGCCGAATTTGGCGATCATTTTATCCAAAAATTTCAATAAGAATCGGGATAGCCCCATACGCGTGACCCACACCTGCCCAGTATAGGTATGTATACGAATCTCGACACCCGCAAAATATGCGGCGATCATGGCAAGCAGTCCCGCCTTGGGAGTAACGGAATGCACTGACTTAAATCGATAACGCCTGAATAACGCAAGCAATTGCCAAAGCGCAACGAGGTCGCGCCATGGTTTTACTTTCCGCTCTATCGCAATCGGTATTGACACTACCGCGTCCCCAAGTTCGTTTAACTCACCTTGATGACTTATATTTGACACAACGTAGACCTCATATTGCTCACATAAGCCAAGGATGGGTTGCTGCAGGAAAGCATTAACCGTCATAGGGCTAGATACAACGATGCAAATTTTCTCTTTCACCTAAGGTCCCTTATACCCAAGCGCCTCTCATTTAACAGCATGTTGGCATATCCAACCAACAGAGTTGCATATGCCATGAGTGAAACAACGATACTGGGCGTACTTGCATAATGTATACAGATCAACAGGGTAATGTATAAGAACCAGTTTAATAACATTACCAGTGCATCCAATCCCGTTATATGCCCATACCTGACAAGAACGAGCACCAGCAATATAGTCGATAGCAGCATTGAAACGGTCATCCCAAGTGCTATCCCAGCAACCCCCATATGCCTCATCAATATCATGCTGGCAATTATGCTGACGACCATACCCACAAAAGCTACCACACTGATTGCTAGTACATGTTTTGTCGCTGTCGCAAACTTTAACAACAAGGCGTTACAAACAAAGAAGGGAAGCTGCACAATAGAGAATTGCATCACGCGGGTAACTTCTGACACCGCATCTCCACCCATTACCCCCCCCTCAAAGATGTAATGAACGATGGGAGCAGCCCAGAAATAAATTATTGCACTGCAGGGTATCGTTATAAATGTGGCAAATAACAAGAAGAGCGAGAGCTCTCGTCTCGCCGAGATGATGTTGTTTTTACTCACCATTGCGGAGAAATACGGCAACATCACAGTAGAAACTGCGGTGCCCACCAAGCTTGTAACAAATAGCACCACTTTGTTTCCCAAGTTAAAGGCAGAAACGGCACCTTCAGGTAATGACATTGCAAGCACCGTTGCCACTGGTGCAGCAGCACTGATAAAAAATGCCGACACAATCAATGGCACATACTGGGCCAATAGTGAACTCCCTCCATCACTCAACCATTTCTTTGCATTCAAATAGCGCCCCGCTGGCCAAAGAGACACCTGTTGCCGCTTTAGGTAGTATTGAATCACCGCCAGATTGAGCAGCTGTCCTACAACCATGCCATACATAACCGATTTGATGCCGTACTCTTTCCCGAAAAACACCAATGCAACAATCGCTGAAACCGGAACGACCAACTGAGCGGAACTCGTCAATACGGCGCGACCTTTAGCATTGAGAACAGCATTGCCCATAATCACTAATCCGCTGAAAAGCAGTATTGGCAAAGCCAGATCAAAAAGTTTTGTAAGTTCAGTTAAATTTTGGTTTGCCGACTTAAGTCCCAGTAACGGAAATAATGCCGGACCTGTCAAATAAAGTGCGATACAGACTATGAATAAAGCCATGCTTATCCATGTTGTAGTGCTAGTGACGAATGTTTTGGCTGATGCCTCTGAATCTCTCTCTCTTTTCTCCAAGTAAGTTGGGACAAAGACAGCACCTAGAGGCAAACCCAAGACCGTAACCACAAACATCGGAATCAGCAATGCAATAAAGAAATTATCCAGCGATGCACCCAAGCCAAATGTATGAGCCATCATAATGTCGCGGACAAAAAATCCGACGAAACAAAACAAGGTCAATGCCATCACAATCACGCCACTGCCAAGCACCTCCTTACGTCGGATGGAATTATTTTCTTTGGCTGCCGCAGAAGCACTAATAGTCGATAGATTTAACCACTGCTTAAATCTCTGCAATCGTCCCGACTGGTCAAGCCAAGTTATCCATCCCAGTACGCCCAGCATCAAAAATACAAACTGGTATGCATATCGTATTCTGTACAGCGTTCCCATATTGGCAATCGTAAAACCAACGACTGTCATCATGAAGGTAGCAAAATATAGGGTTACCCATGTCGCGGGTTTGCGTTCGTATAGAAAAAGCAGGAGTAGCCCCACAAAACAAATATAGAAGATTAGCGTCTCTGCAACCGCTGTTAGTCGCATTAAACTGAGACTCTGAAACCATGTATTTGGCAATGGTGCAAAAAGCGATATCTGCAAAGCACGTGGCAAATAGCCCACAACCTCCACAATGCTCTGTGGCTTTACATCGACATCTATCATTGATTTGGCATTTTGACTGATACCATAATCGATCAAATATCCCCTAGTCTGGGCTGCAAGCTCTACGTAATGCTCAACTTTATCTGGAACCCACGGGGTATCCTGCCATTTCCACGGTTTTCCAGTTCCATTAAAGCTCGCATAAGCTTGTTCGCTATTGCTATCCGCACCCAAATAGCCCGCCGCGCCTATCCCGCCTATACACACGGCTGCCGATACGATCAAAAAGGTATTGAATTTCAAATCAAACCCAGCTCGACGGCGCAATATTGCGATGAAGGTCCACAACACCCAACCTACCAAATAAGCGACCAACATCAACTTCAAATTGTATGGTCTTACCAAAGCAATCAGCACCACGCCGGCAAG
Source organism: Gallionellaceae bacterium (assembly GCA_027448945.1). Lineage (GTDB taxonomy): Bacteria > Pseudomonadota > Gammaproteobacteria > Burkholderiales > Gallionellaceae > Gallionella. Next base: position 46,254 of record DAIDMQ010000011.1, on the reverse strand, counting down.
ATGAGCAAGAAACAACTTGACCCAAACCACTTCGTTGCCAGACCTACACAAGGCCTTTATCCATACCAACAAAATCAACAAGAATCCCGCTATTGCATAGCCGTCTTTATGCAACTGACCATACCAATTCAATGATGAAGGAAAAAGTACAAACAAGCTGCCCGCAATAATCCCCGCCAACACACCGACAGAGTCTTTGTTGGCAAGCTCGCGTGCAAGCAGAAAAATAAGCACTCCACCCAATGCATGAATAGATGCATTAACAGGAAGGATCAGGGTGGGATCATGGCCAAAGATGGCATATAGCGCTGCCAATATCCCCACATTCCCCGCAGCCCCTTGTGCGGGATAAAGCTGCCAACCTCCCCATCCGTTCAAATTTATTTGCTCTGCCATCTTGACCGCTACAGAATCAAAATAGATGGCATCATCACCCACCAATCCACCAATCGCGTGCAATGATGGGACGAGTGGAACCAGTACCTTTTGAAATACCAAGGCAGCACAAATCGCGTAGCAGAAATAGATTACCCAGAGTAGAAAGGCTATCGGGATGGACCGACCACGCCTCCACGTTGAATCAAGCTCATCTGTGTTCATCTTATCTAGCATCAAATTTATCTGACATATTGCTCATAATTCTCAGCTTCTCAATTTTAGCGAGCATGCAGATCTTTCATTACTTCATCCCATCGTGCACGAACTGCCTGATTGGCATATTGTCTTCCTAAAGACCAGCTCTTACTTTGAAGCCAGTCATCCATCATTCTGCCCACGCAAACCAACACTGCGAGCAGAGCAAAGAAGGCTTGCTTCCTTTCGTAGAATCGGTGTATTTGCATTTTCAATACGGCAACTCTTGTTCGCTTTTGTTTTACCCAATTGACAGCATCTCTGACTCGGTAAGCAAACAAAATTTCGTTTAAAGTTGCAAAAGTACTTTGTGTGTAAGTTCGCAACAATAACTCCTGATCCTCACAAAAATATGGTGCGGGTTCTGCATAGCGATACTTACGAAACCATTCTAATTTCCCCATCCAAGTTGGATGCGGCAAATAAAAGCTGCGCCAAGGAGCGCTGCAAATTTCTTCATGTGTCAATGCGTATGGACGTGTGCCCAATAGCTGGTCGTCTTCAGATATTGTCACAGCGCGCGTAGCCACTAGGTCCAGTTGAGGATTTGATTTAAATGCCTGGATTTGCTTCATGAACCTTTCAGGATATGAAATATCATCCTGATCCATACGCGCAAAATATTTTCCGTCCGCGATATCAATAGCCTCATTCAACCTGACAGCCAATCCTTTATTAAACCCATCCTGATAAACAACGATTCTTGAATCATTGATATCCGATATTGTTTCTAATGCACTATCCGTTGAGCCATCGTCTATGATGATTAGTTTCCAGTCTGTATATGTTTGCTTGACGATGGACATAACTGCCGCACGCAAAAATCTACCCGCATTGTAGATTGGCATTGCAACTGTAAGCTCCGCACTTCGTGCGAGCGGGCTGCTGGTTAGCTTCATTTCGCTCACTCCAAACCCTTTAGCCAATCACGCATCATTCGCAAACCATCATTAAATTTCACAACTGGCATCCAATCTGTATCGGCCGTTAACTTTGATGCGTCCAAAATATTCGCCTTCACATCAAAGGGACGCCAAGGCAAATGTTCGACTCTCAAGGTATAGCCAATTTCTCGCATCAATGGCGCCATCGCATCTAACACTTCACGAGTGGATACGCCCTTGCCTGAGCCTAAATTGTAGGTCGCTCCTAATCCGCCAAACAACAGTGCACTTGTAATGCCCGCAGCTAGATCGCTAACGTATAGGTAGTCACGGATTACGCCATGCTCACCAAATACACGTACCGACTCTCCACGCATTGCATGTGCCATTGCTGTTGAAATAAATCCTTGCCCCGCAAATGGACGTTGCCCTACTCCGTAGGCATTCGACGGTCGAACACATACATACTTCAAGCCATGGGTTATTGAATAAAGATGGGCATAGTGCTCAAGAGTCAACTTCGTCACACCATATGGTGAAATGGGCTTAGTTTGATGTTCTTCGGTAATGGGTAGCACCTGTGCTTCCCCGTATATTGTTCCACCTGATGACACTAATACCAGCTTCATTTTCCGCTTGGCCATCTCTTCAAATAATTGCACAGCAGGCGGAAGATTCTGCAGAAGATCACTCAGGGGATCCTCAAATGAAGTATTGGGTACCGACGAATACGCCAGAAGAATTACTTCTTGATGTTTATCCAACAATCCACAAAGAAATTCTCGGTGTACGTAATCCCCTTGTATGTAACTCGCGCCTAGTGGCACTTCGTACAGAGGGCTACTTCTCCGCCCAATTACTGTAACGCGCCGATCAGTGTCAAGCAATTTGGGTACTAAGTACGAACCAATATACCCAGCCCCGCCGATAACCAGAGTGGTTACACCTCCACCTTCAACTGACACGCAACCACTCATATTCTGATCCACTCTGACGGGACAAGGTCGCTCACATCATTCGCATTGGCAAACCATTTTTGAGGGGCAACCACAATCTTATCGATACCCGGATTTAACCAAGCCCCCCACCAACTGAACGAACTGTTGGCAATGATGTGATGCTGACATAAACTCATCAAACGCATGTCGTTATAGCTTTCCGCGCCTTGATTGTGATCAATATATTGACACGGAAATTCTATCTTTAGATTGTTTTTGACCCATGTCGGGTCGTCTGAAAAAATGAAGAAAAAGGGCGCATCAACACGCTCGGCAACATATTGAATCGCAGCTTGATAGTAGTCCAAGGAACACAATCCGTGATTCGCGGTAGTCTTCGGATTCCTCACATAATCGCCGCGACGCACATGCAGGCTGACCGCATCAACTCGGCGGATCTGCTCCACCAGCGCGGCATTGGGTGCACTCATGGGGTTTCTGAATGTAAAATCTTCCCTTATCGTCTGCGCGGCATCGCGGAAATATCTTTCCGATTGCCAATAGCCGATCAGGTAGCTGTCCTCCGGCACATCCTTGAGGCCCTGCCAATAGTTGAAATGGGGCTCGATCACCAGACCCCGGCGGCGAAACGCGGACATGGTCGGCTTTGCCAGAAGCCTGCGCATGAGCGGCGACGATTGCCAGCCCAGGACGGCCCGGACCTCGGCGCTGCTCGCGCTCGGCAAGGGGCAGCCAAAGACGCGCTGCAACTCGAAACCCTGATGCAACTTGTAATTGGCAAAGTCGGAGACATCCAGACTGCACGATGTCCCCTTCTCCAGCGCCAGCGCGCGCGCCGCCGCATACTGGAACATCTGGTTGCCCAACCCGCCGATGATGTTAGCGATCACCATGTCTGTTTCCAATTGTCTGCACTTGAATGTTCATCCCATGAAAAGTTTGCACTTAGCCGCCTCTGAGTTGGCGCAGCCGGAACCGGTATGCTGCAAGCAGTTTCAACGGCAACAGCAATAGCAGAAGAACCTTTTCCTGCGTCCCGGAATATCGCAGATAGCCCCTGACAAGTTTCGGCGGGAAAGGCCACAACAGCCGGGCTGCCGTTTTCGGAAGATCGGCCAGCTTCAGGGCCTTGATGCCGTGGCTCGCGCTCGCGCTTGCCGCATGCACACGCTTCAGGAACGTTGCCTGTCGCACCTGCCTGATCTTCTTGTACTTGAGGCAATCATACATAATCGTGTAATCGTAAGGACAGTTGCCGCCTGCCATTTCGGACAGCATGAAGTCCAGTCGCCCCGTCAGCTCCCTGACGAACAGGGAATGGATGCAGTTGGCCTTGCCCAACCGCTCGTACTCGAGATAGAACCGGAGCCTTCGCGTCAGTGCGCAATCAGCACCGCCATAGTCAAAGGAAACTCCGCTAGCCGGATGTCCGGTTTCGGCGCCGTTCTCATCGATGTGGGCGACCTCGCCAAAGACCATCCCCACCCCGTCTTCACCGGTCGCTTCGTGCATCCTCTCAAGCCAGCACGACTCCCATTTGTCATCGCAGGCCGCCCACATGAAATAAGGCGCGCCTGCCTGCCTCAGCACGAATTGAAAGTTACGGACAACGCCAATATTCTCTTGCTGCCGGATGTAGCGTATGCGGCGGTCTGCTTTCTCATACTGGCGGCAGATCGATTCGGTCGCGTCTGTCGATGCATTGTCCGAGATGATTAGTTCGAAATCGCTGAAGGTCTGCGCCAGCAGCGAATCCACTGCTTCGCGCAGGTATTTTTCACCGTTGTAAACGGGCATTCCGATGCTGATCGCCGGAATGGGGTACTGCGGAATATCCGCGGCAGTGTTTACTGCCGGTTGAGAATCAGACATTGCTCTCTTTCCCCTGTAGCGACTTGAGTTGGTGTTGGATGAATTTTCGCGATGCGGGTACGCTCCAGAGCACCGCGACCATCACGACGGTCAGGATCATCGCCAGCACCAAAGCCATCCACACGCGATCATGCGGCAGGTCAACCAGCCGCCGGAGCGCAAGCACGGCAACCGCCGCAACGGACAGCGGCTTGAAGATGGCCTCGAGATACCAGCGCCATTTCTCCCCGTGAAGGAGACGGCGGTGCATGAAGTGGATACCAATCAACACATAGCCCGCATTCAGAATCAGCCACACCCATGCCGCGCCGATCGCCCCGTAGCTCGGTACCACCAGCCAGACCGCAGGGACGATGAAGGCGACTGCCACGATGTTCATGCGCAGCGCAAAACCCGTCCAGCCGTGCGCAAGTTGAAGCATGTACGGGATGTGCATGAAGCAATTGCACAAGGTACCCAGACTCAGCAAAACCAGCAGCGGTGCCACCTGCCGCGAAAGAGCGGGATCCCCCGACCAGGCATAGAGCAGGGGCTCTGCATACGCCGCGATCACCAGTGCCGCAGGAACCAGGACGGCGGCCAATACCTGACTTGCGCGCTGATAAGTGTCGACCAGCGCCGCTGGTTCCGATCTTGTGACCAACTCTGTCAACCGTGGCGCAACTGCAGTAACCATGGGAGAAGTAAAGAAATACAGAACGCTGGCCACCGTCCCCGCCAGGGTGTAATAGCCGAACTCTTCCAGCGTGACAAGCTTGCTCAGCAGCAGCTTGTCCACCTGGGTCAGCAGCAGCGCAAGAAATGTGGTCGCCGCGATCCCTCCGGCAAAACTGCGAATGCCCATGACCGCATCGATGTCGAAGCGTGCCCTGCGCGCGGCTGGTGGCAGGCAGCTGTATGTCTTGCGCGACAGAACGAAAACCGACAGCACGGAAACGAATCCCTGCCACAAGAAGAACGCCTCCACACTGGGCGATATCCAGGCCAGTACGCAGATCACCCCTGCCCAGCGAAGCGTGGCCAATATGCTTTGCGCCCCGTTCAGCCAGACCTGCTGCTGCAAGCCGTGGATCGCTCCGCGATAGATCTGTTCGACCATCCGCGCCGCCAGTACCAGGCCCATTATCGCGATCGCCTGCGCCATGGACTGGCCCGACAGTTGGCTTGCACTCAGCCAGTTCGCGGCTATCCACGGGGAGGCCAACCATATCAGGCCCATCACTGTCACAGCTATGCACCCGTAAATGACTTCCAGAGAACGCAGCAGATCACGCATGGATTGAGTGCTGCCGGCTCCCGCCTGGAACCGCGTCATTTCGCGGCTCAGGGTAGGGGTGAGTCCCATGTCGAGAAGTGTGAGCCAGGCCTGCAACATGCTCATGAACCCGACCAGACCCCACGCTTCTATCCCCATGTAGCCAATATACACAGGGATGAAGGCAAGCCCCATCAGGGCGGTCCAGCCCTGCCCGAGGAAATTGGCGACTACGTTCTTCTTCAGCGACATCTTCAGTGCGCCGGCGGCACTTAACGAACGCGTTTCAAATATCCGTCAGGCGCCACCGTGATCAGCAGCTTGTTTTGTATGCTCTTGTCGATCTCGAACCCGGAATGCGCCTTGAGATATTCCCATACCGCGGTCTTCGGGTTGTTTCCCGGATTCCAGGGTCTGTTCGGGAAAAAGTCCTTCGGCACGTCTTCCACAAATGTGTCGAACACCACGCAGTAGCTGCCCACGCTGGTCAATTGCGCATAGGCGTTGAGCTCCCCCATCACATGATCATGGGTATGGTTGCTGTCGAGGCACACCATCACACGCGAGTAGTTCGCCGCGATGGCATGCACCTGCTCGATGGTCTTGGTGTCGATGCTGGAACCCTGGATCATCTGGATGCGGGAAGACATCGGGTGCGCTTCGACGGCGGCGCGATTGTGCGGCCGGATATCGATATCGATGCCCAGCACTTTGCGTTTCGATACTTTCGGGTCGATGGTCTTGCCCTGCTCGATCGCATCGCACATATCCAGCATCGCCAGCATGGAAGCGCTGAGAACCAGCGAGCCGCCGTGCGCGATCCCGGTCTCAATGATGAGGTCCGGCTTGACCTGCCAGATCAGCTCCTGCATCCCTACCATGTCCTGCGGATACTGGATGATAGGGCGGCCGAGCCAGTCGAAATTATAGACGTACATGCGCTGCATCGACTCGCGCACCCAGGCGAGCGACTGCTCCTGCAATGCACTGTCGGTGCCGTAACCGGCAATCCGCTCGCGTCGTTCCTGTTCAAATTGATTCGCTTGACTCATGTTCACCCCTTGTATTTAGTTAAATGTATCCAGGTTCTTCAACAGTTGCTGTACCACTTCAGAAACGGGTGTCGGTTCAAATCCGAACTCTCTTTTCATTCTTCCCACATCGATCACCGGAAACGACTGGAACGGCGCATTTTCATCCGCCTCCACCGTACAGCCCGTGAAGCCGCTGAGTGCAGTCAGCCATTGCCGGTGTTCCATCTGTTCGCCGCTGGCCACGTTGTAGATTCGCTCCCGCCCCTGCATGGCGATACGCCGGAGCATACCTACGGCGTCATCGATGAAGATGTAGTCCTTCGCGGAAGCGGGATGCGTCCGCAACCGGATCTTGCCAGAGCGTGCCTCCTTGACCAGATGACCAACCAGATTATCCGACCCCATGGACGGCCCCACGACATTTGAGAGCCTCGCGATCCTGACTCCGGCCCTGCCTGAAGACAGACACAACGACTCTCCCATCAGCTTCGAGATGTTGTAGAGGTCGGATGGATCCGCGGACAATACCGGCAACGCTCCTTCTTCCGCAGTACTTTCAGATCTCGCATACACGCGGGTCGAGGAAAGATACAGCAGGCTGTCGAAGGACGCCTTCTCCAGTATCCCCGCCAGTACCGCCACATGGGCTCTGACGGTATCGAAAGGGCGAGAACGGAAATCCGCTGTCAAGCCGATGCAATAGAACACATGCCCGAGAGGCTTTTCAAAGACGCTGCTGTCGTCCCTTTCGGGCACCCACACCTCGTACCCTTCGGCTTCGAGGTGGCGTACCAGACTCTGCCCGATGAAGCCGCGTCCACCCAGTACGGTGCATCTCACTGGCGCATCCCCTTGCACTCTACCGGCGATCCGGCATAGATGCCGTAAGCTGCCAGCTCCCCGCGCACGATAGTGCCTGCCGCAACCACTGCGCCCCGGCGCAATATCGCCCCGTCAAGGATGACGCAATTGGCGCCTATCCAAACGTCATCTTCAATGAGGATTCCGCCCTTGCCGGGCAAAAATCCCTGCTCACTGATCAGTTTCGATCTTTCCCGATATGCATGGTTGACCGGGGCCAGCGTGCAGTTTGCCGCAATGGCGACGTGGTTCCCTATCGTGATCCCGTTGCCCGTATATAGCACACAGCCAGAATTGATGTAGGTGTGCATGCCAATGACTACATCGCCACTGCCTCCAGCAGGTTTGATCTTGACGAAACTGTCGATCATCGAGTGCGCCCCGACAGAAATACGGGTGCCGCGTACTGAATCTTCAATATCCGCCAATGCCGATATCTTGGCGTCGGGATGGATATCGATCATGACACCACCAGATGCGGCACTGCCGTGACGAATTTTGTGCCCAACTCGGCAAGGCGGGCATTCTGCTGTTTAACCTCTTCCGCGATGTTCCAGGGCAGGATGACCACATAATCCGGGCGTTGCTCCATAAGTGCGGAAGGCGCCCGGATGGGAATGCGGCTGCCCGGCATGTATTTCCCCTGCTTGGCCGCGGCGGCATCGCAGACGAAAGGCAACAAATCGGGTTTGACTCCTGCGTAATTCAATAATGTGTTGCCTTTCGCGGCTGCACCGTACGCGGCGACCTTCTTCCCCGCGCGCTTTTGCTCGATGAGGAAAGCCAGCAGGTCATCCTTGACGCGATCCGCCTTGGCCTGAAAGCCGGCATAAACAGCCGCCGACTGCATGCCGCGCCGAGCTTCCTCGGCCAGCATCGCCCCGACAGTTCGGGTGGTTTGGCGAGCATCCTCGGCATGGCAACCGTAGATGCGCAAGCTGCCGCCGTGGGTCGGCAGTTCTTCGAGATCGCGGATCCGCAGTCCCGCATCTCTGAAAATTCGCTCAACCGAATACAGGGAAAGATACGAGAAGTGCTCGTGGTACACGGTGTCGAACTGAGTGGACTCGAGCAGCCTCATCAGGTGCGGGAACTCGAGCGTGATGGTCCCGCCCGGTTTCAGCGCGGCTTTCAATCCGCGGGTAAAGTCGTTGATGTCGGGAACATGGGCGTAGACGTTGTTGCCGGCGATCAGATCAGCCGCCCGGTTCGAGGCGGCGAGTTGCTTGCCCAGCGCTTCGCCGAAGAACTCGCGCATCACCGCGATGCCGAGTTTCTCGGCGGCATCCGCCGTGCTGGCGGTCGGTTCAATACCCAGACACGGTATCTTGGCCGCCACGAAGTTCCTCAGCAGATAGCCGTCATTGGAGGCGACTTCGATCACCATGCTGTCTTTACCAAGCTGCAGTTCGCGGATCATCTTTTCCGCATATCTCGCCGCATGCGCCACCCAGCCGGTCGAAGTACTGGAGAAGTACGCATAGTCATGGTTGAAGAGCTCGTCTGCCTGGGCATAATCTTCTGTCTGCGCCAGCCAGCACTGCGTGCAGACCAGCACACGCAGAGGGAAATACTTTTCCGGTGCCTGCAAAGTCTGTTTGGTGAGATAGGCGTTAGACGGAGGGGCAGCACCCAGATCCACCAGCGGCAAGGTCAATTCGGTGTTGCAATGGCGACATTTCATAAAACGATTCCCTGAAAATCCTGTTCTATTGATTTATGGTTACGGTCCCGTTCCGAGATCTCCGTGATCGCAAGCGGCCACGCTATACCAAGCCTCGGGTCAGCGGCATTCACCGCGCCATCGGATTCCGGACGATAGGCGGCCGTGTGCAAATAAATCAATTCACAGTCTTCCGTCAGTGTTTGAAATCCATGTGCAAACCCTTCCGGTATCAACAAACTCTGGCGATTGGGCGCGGAGAGTAACACACCGTGCCAGTGCAGGTAAGTGGGCGAGTCACGCCGCAGGTCCACCGCCACATCGAATATCTCGCCGTGCAAGCAACTCACCAGTTTGACCTCGGCGTGCGGCGGATACTGAAAGTGCATGCCACGCACGGTACCCCGGTTTCTCGTCAGAGTGTGATTGATCTGGACAATTGGCTTATCGAGGCCGGCGGCTCGAAACTCGTCGGCGCAGAAGAAACGCGACAAAAAGCCGCGCTGATCTTCGATCACTGTGCGTTGTACCAGCATCAGGCCGGCCAGCGGTGTGGGGATGAATTCGAATCGTGCCATTTTTCTTAGCTCTTACCCGTTTTTTGATATTCGACGATTTGCGCCAGTGTGACTGCACGCATATCTTCGCCGTCCCGCCAAGCTTTATGCCATGTCAGGGTCTGCCGCAGAGCCATACGCAGATCCCAGCGTGTTTGCCAATCCAGCCTGTTTTTTGCCTTGCTGCTGTCGAGCTTGAGAAAATTCGCCTCATGTGGCTGCGGAGCTTGGTCACATTGCCACTTTATGTCCGGACGCATCGCCGCCAATTGCTCGATGATCCATCCAACCGAACGCGCATCTTCATCGCCCGGCCCGAAATTCCACCCTTCGGCATACCGGTTGCCTTCGGCATACAGGCGCTGCGCCAGCGTCAGATAGCCGGACAGCGGCTCCAGCACATGTTGCCAGGGGCGCGTCGAATTCGGGGAGCGGATATTCAGCATGGTGCCGGCATCCATGGCTCTGAGGAAATCTGGTATCAAACGGTCTGCTGCCCAATCTCCGCCGCCGATGACGTTGCCGGCGCGCGCGCTCGCTAATGCGATCCCTGCCGGCTCCAGAAAAGATTGGCGGTAGGCCGAGGTCACCAGTTCAGCACAACCTTTGCTACTGGAATAGGGGTCGAATCCCCCCATCGCCTCGTTCTCGCGATAACCCCAGACCCACTCACGGTTCTCGTAGCATTTGTCCGTTGTCACGTTCACGATTGCTTTCACGCCGTGTGTCGCACGCACCGCTTCCAGCAGGTATACGGTACCCATTACGTTGACGGCATAAGTCTCCACAGGCTGCAAATAGGAGTAGCGCACCAGGGGCTGAGCGGCAAGATGGAACACAATCTCCGGACGGGCAGCCTGCATCGCTGAGCGCAAACTGTCGGCATCACGGATATCCGCAATCTCACTGGCCACCATCCCCTCGGCGACTTTCGCCACCGAAAACATGTCGGGATCGGTCGGCGGATTGAGTGCATAGCCATACACTTCGGCACCCATGGACTGCAGCCACAGCGAAAGCCAGCCACCCTTGAAGCCTGTGTGCCCGGTCAGGAAGACGCGCTTGCCGCGCCAGAAATCTGGGCTCACTTCCACACCTTCCACGGCGCTTTGTCGCTTTGCCACAGCTCTTCCAGTTGATTCTTGTCGCGCAGGGTGTCCATCGGCTGCCAGAAGCCGTTATGCTCGTAAGCCATCAGTTCACCCTGCAAGGCCAGTTTGCTAAGCGGCTCGCCTTCCCACGATGTGCTGTCATTGGCTATCAAACCGATGCATTCCGGCGATAACACGAAGAAGCCCCCGTTAATCCAGCCACCATCGCCCTGCGGTTTTTCGATGAAGCCGCGCACCGACTTGCCATCCATCTTCAGCGCACCGTAACGGCCTGGCGGTTGAACTGCGGTAACGGTGGCCCGCTTGCCGTGCTGCTTGTGAAATGCGACCAGGGCACCGATATCGATGTCCGCGACCCCGTCGCCATATGTGAAGCAGAATTCAGGTTCATCCTTAACATAGTCCGCCACTCGCTTCAGGCGGCCGCCGGTCAAGGTATTGTCGCCGGTATCGACCAATGTGACTCGCCACGGCTCGGCATTGCGCTGATGTACTTCCATTTTGTTGTTCTGCATGTCGAAAGTTACGTCGGACATGTGCAGAAAATAGTTGGCGAAGTACTCCTTGATGACGTAGCCCTTGTAGCCGCAGCAAACCACGAAGTCGTTAATGCCGTGAGCCGAGTAGACCTTCATGATATGCCAGAGTATCGGACGCCCGCCGATCTCGATCATCGGTTTCGGACGCGTGGAAGTTTCCTCGCTGATCCGTGTACCCAATCCACCCGCCAGAATGACCGCCTTCATCTTCATCTCCTTACAATTTCGCAAGTGCCGCAAATGCATCGGGTATCGGGTAGTGGTGGTTGCCGACGAATAAACCGTTCTGGTCTATGTGCTCCGCGTTCTTCAGCGCGCCAAACACTTCTGAATCGAAATATTTCACCACCTCGTTCTTGGCGAAGTTGCCTGCCACGATGGGACGGCACTCGAAACCCAACTCGTTCAGCTTCACCAGCAGCGCCTTGCGGGTCAATTTGCTGCCAGGCCGGATGACCAAGCTGAAGCCGAACCAGCTGCTCTCGCCAATCTCTTGTTGAATGATGATGTCGGGATGATTAGCCAACACCGCTTGCAACATTTTGCCATTCTTGCGTCGCTCTTCGATCAACATCGGCAAGCGTTTCACTTGCTCAATGCCCAACGCACCTTCAATCTCAAGCGGACGGACGTTGTAGCCTGGAAGTACGAACCGGAAAGACTCTTCAAAGGGGTCGTCACTCTTCTCTCCGCATACCAGATTGTGTTTTGGCAGATTACGAGTCCAGCCATGCGCACGCAGCGACAAGAGTATCTGGTACAGCTCCTCATCGTCTGTGACGATCATGCCGCCTTCCATGGTGGAAATATGGTGACTGAAGAAGGTACTAAAGCTACCCATCACACCAAATGTTCCGGCCATCTTGCCCTTGAGTTTTGCCCCCATGGACTCGCAGTTATCTTCCATCAACAGGATATCTCGCCCATCGATGATTTGGCTGATACGATCAAAATCATTGGGATTCCCCAACAAGTTTACTGCCATTATTGCCCTAGTGTTGTCGGTTACCGCTTTTTCCAATTGATCCAGATCGTAATTGAGCGTCTCAACGTCAATATCGACAAACTTAATCTTCAATCCGTACTGATAAAGTGGATAGTAAGTTGTACTCCACGACACGGCGGGCACGATAACTTCATCGCCACGCTTCAGTTTCAACTTCGAATTCTGGGTGTAGAACAGCGCAGCCACCATCAACAGGTTGGCTGATGAACCCGAGTTAACCATCACGCAATGCTGACTACCAATATAAGCCGCGAAGTCTTGCTCGAAGGCCCGCACATTGGCACCCATGGTAAACATGCCAGATGCGATGACACGCTGCATCGCGTCAATCTCTTCTTGACCCCAGGACGCAGTTGCTAATGGAAAGTTGAAACTCATTACTGACTCTCTTTCAAATAATACTCGTAAGTTTTTGCTATACCTTCGCGCAGCGTACTCTTTGCCTGCCAGCCCCATAATTGCTGCCGCTCCGTGCTAACTAACTTGCGCGCCATACCGACGGGCTTGGACAAATTATGGACGAATATACCCGTATATCCCATCTCATCGGCTGCGGCTTGGTAGTACTCATTGATGGTGTAGTCATATCCCAAACCGACATTCATCAATGCTGGTAGTGTATCGAACTCATTGATGGCTCGAACCAAGGCATCTGCCAAGTCACCGGCATACATGAATTCCCTACGTGCCATACCATCACCCCATATTTCAACCTCAGTTTGTCCGGCCTGTTTGGCTTGGTTAATCTTGTGAATGATCGCCGGAATCAGATGCGAATGTACTGGGTCAAATTTGTCATGCCGCCCGTACAGATTGCAGGGGATGAGCGTCTTGTATTGATAGCTTGCATCTTCGCGCGTGATGTATTCGCACAAGCGCGCCGTGACCACTTTGGCTAGGGCATATCCTTCGTTGGTCGGCTCCAGTTCGCCCTTGAGCACGAGTTCTTCGCACAAGGGTTCGTTGTGGTTGCGCGGGTACATGCAGGAGCTGCCCAGATTGAGCAGGCGCTTGATACCCGCCTGACGCGATGCCCACACGATGTTGCGCCCCATGTCGAGGTTGTCCAGCAGGAAACCAACTGGTTCGCGCATGTTGGCCTGAATGCCACCCACTTTGCCGGCCGCATGGATGACCATGTCCGGCTTGTGCTTACGCAGATAGGCTTGTACTGCATCGAAATCTTGCAGGTTCAGCTCGGGTCTGCTCGGCGCAAGCACTTCGAATTCGCCGATAGCGGGATGTTCGAGCAGGTTCTGCCCGACCATGCCACCGCCGCCTGTCAATAAAATATGCATCTTGCTCATGTTCTGATGCTGATTTATTCGTGCGGGTTGAACGCCGGGTAACCGTGTTTTTTTACCAGCTCGTCGCGCTCGGCGCTCTTGAAGTCTTCGCTCACCATTTCGCTCACCAGTTCGTCGAAGGTGATTTTCGGTGTCCAGCCCAGTTTGTTCTTCGCCTTGCTGGCATCGCCAAGCAGCGTTTCGACTTCGGTGGGGCGGAAGTAACGCGGATCGACGGCGACGATACACTTGCCGGAAGCGTCGTAACCTTTCTCATCCACACCCTCGCCCTTCCAAGTGATGTTCATGCCGAGTTCTTTGGCTGCCGCATTCACGAAATCGCGCACACTGTATTGCACGCCGGTGGCGATAACAAAGTCTTCCGGCTTGTCTTGTTGCAACATAAGCCATTGCATTTCAACGTAGTCTTTGGCATGTCCCCAGTCGCGCAGGGAGTTCATGTTGCCCAGATACAAGCACTCTTGCAGACCGAGTTTGATGCGCGCCAATGCGCGGGTGATCTTGCGCGTGACGAAGGTTTCGCCACGAATCGGACTTTCGTGGTTAAACAAGATGCCGTTGCAGGCATAGATACCGTAAGCCTCACGATAATTCACCGTAATCCAGTAGGCATACAGTTTGGCCACTGCGTATGGGCTGCGCGGATAAAACGGCGTGGTTTCCTTTTGCGGTATCTCTTGCACCAAGCCATATAGCTCGGAGGTGGAGGCTTGATAAAAGCGTGTCTTTTTGGCCAAGCCAAGGATGCGAATCGCTTCCAAGATGCGCAATGCGCCCAGCGCGTCTGAGTTGGCGGTGTATTCTGGCTCTTCAAACGAAACCGCAACGTGGCTCTGCGCAGCGAGATTATAAATTTCGTCCGGTTGTACTTTTTGGATGATGTGCGACAAACTGGAAGAGTCGGTCATATCGCCGTGATGCAAAAAAAACGGCTTACCTGTTTCATGTACATCATGGAACAGGTGGTCGATACGTCCTGTGTTGAACAAAGAGCTGCGGCGTTTAATACCGTGAACTTCGTAGCCTTTGTTCAGCAACAATTCGGCGAGATACGCGCCATCCTGCCCCGTGACACCCGTTATCAATGCGACTTTATTTTTACCCATACTATTCTCCAAAGAAATTTCAGTTTACTTTCCACCAGATTACTTGAGTATCTCGCTTCAATAACTAAAATTTTCATTTTGCTCTTAGCAGTCCTTCAATTTCGCTCGTCATTTTTTGCATCAATCTCACATCCACCCTAGTCTCCACATTCAATCTCAACAACGGTTCGGTGTTCGAGCCACGCAAATTGAATCGCCACTCGGGGAATTCCACGCTTACGCCGTCGGTGCGATCCACAACCGGATGCTGCGGCAGGTAGTGATTCAAAATACGCTCGATAGTTTGCTTTACATCGTTGACGCGGTAGTTGATTTCACCGCTGCACGGATAGGCGGCGATGCGTTCGCCCACCAGTTGCGATAGGCGCTTGCCGCTGCGGCTCAACAGTTCGGTGACGAGTAGCCACGGAATCATGCCGCTGTCGCAGTAGGCGAAGTCGCGGAAGTAGTGATGCGCGCTCATTTCGCCGCCGTAGATGGCGTTCTCGCTGCGCATGCGCTCTTTGATGAAGGCGTGGCCGGTCTTAGATTGAATGGGTACACCACCAGATTGCTGAACGACATCGACGGTGTTCCAGGTGAGGCGCGGGTCGTGGATGATCTTTTCGCCAGGATATTTGACGAGGAAGGCGGCAGCCAAGAGGCCGACGATGTAATAACCTTCGATGAATTCGCCGCGTTCGTCGAATAGAAAACAACGGTCGAAGTCACCATCCCATGCGATGCCCATGTCGGCCTGATGCGCCTTGACGGCCTCGGCGGTGGCTGCACGGTTCTCTGGTAACAGGGGGTTAGGGATGCCATTGGGGAAGCTGCCATCAGCATCGTGATGCACTTTGATGAAGGTGACGGGAATTGCGTGTTGTTTGAAGCGTGCTTCAAGTGCATCGATGACGTGACCTGCCGCTCCGTTGCCAGAGTTGACCACGAGTTTGAGCGGCTTGATGGCGCTCGCGTCGATGTAGGTCATCAGGTGGTCTACAAAAGGATCAAGGATAGAGGTTTGAGTCAGCGTGCCACGTTTGTTCGAAGGTGTGAACTGGTTGGCTTCGGCCAACGCTTGGATGGCTTTGAGGCCGGTGTCACCGCTGATGGGTACGGCGCCACGGGCAACCAGCTTCATGCCGTTGTAGTCCAGGGGATTGTGGCTGGCTGTCACTTCGATGCCGCCATCGACATCGAGATGGAAGGATGCGAAATAGATTTCTTCCGTGCCAGTCATGCCGATGTCGATGACATCCGCCCCGCCATCCATCAGTCCATTCGACAAGGCTTGTTTGAGTGTGCCGCTGGTAAGGCGCACATCGCCACCGACGACGACGCGCTTAGCACCTAGGTGTTGTGCATAGGCACGCCCAATGCGGTAGGCGATGTCGTCGTTCAGTTCGTCGCCGAGCTTGCCGCGTATGTCATATGCTTTGAAACAGGTGAGGGTCATTGGGGTGCCCTGCCGTAGATGTCGTCGAAGCGCACGATGTCGTCCTCTCCCAAATACTCACCGCTCTGCACTTCGATCATCACCAGTGGCAACATGCCGGGGTTCTCTAGGCGGTGTTTGTGGCCGGCGGGGATATAGGTAGATTCGTTGGTTTGGATGTATAGCTCTTGCTGCCCATTGATGACTTTAGCCATGCCGCTAACGACGATCCAGTGTTCGCTGCGATGGTGGTGCATCTGCAAACTTAAGCTGGCGGAGGGTTTAACTTCGATGCGTTTGATCTTGAAGTGCGCACCTTCTTCGAGCACGGTATAGGTGCCCCACGGGCGATGCACGGTGTTGTGCAATCGGTGTGCTTCGTGGCCTTCTTTTTTGAGGCGGGCGTAGATGTGTTTGACGTCTTGTGCGCGATTGCGATCGGCGACGAGTACTGCGTCAGGGGTGTCGATGATGACGAGGTCTTTGACACCCACCGCACCCACCATACGGTCGTTGCTTTGGATGTAACAGTTGCTGACATCATGCAGCATGACTTCGCCTTCGATGCGGTTGCCTTGCGCATCGGCGGGGGTAAGGTCACCCAATGCAGTCCACGAGCCGATGTCGCTCCAGCCAATGTCGCAGGGGACGACAGCGACGTTGGCGGATTTTTCCATGACGGCGTAGTCAATGGAGTCGTCGGGGACTTGTTTGAAGGCGGTCGCATCGAGTTCGAGTTGGCTGAAGCCTTTGCCTTCGGCGCTACGCGATAGTGCGATGCACGCACGTGTTGCGGCGAGGATGGCGGGATGGTGTTGTGCCAATTCACGCAACATGACGCCGGCTTGGAAACAGAACATGCCGGAGTTCCACAGGAAGCGGCCGGAGGCGACATATTCTTGTGCGGTGGCGAGGTTGGGTTTTTCGACGAAGCGTTTGACAGTGTTGCCGTCGGCTTCGATGTAGCCATAACCTGTCTCGGGCATGTCGGGCTTGATGCCGAAGGTGACGAGTTTGCCCAGTGCGGCCAGCTTCATGGCGACCTCGACGGCTTGTGCGAATGAGGCTTGGTCGGCGATGAGATGGTCGGCGGCCAAGACCAGCAGGCAGGCATCTTCACCATGTGCAGCGGCGACTTGCAGTGCGGCGGCAGCAATGGCGGGTGCGGTGTTGCGTCCAAAGGGTTCGAGGATGAAACGATTGGTGATGTCTTTGTTGTGCGGAATGCCGGCAACTTCGTGGTATTCGTCTTCGGTCTTGAAGAACAGTTCGCGGTTGGTGACGGTCATGGTCTCTGCCACATTCGGCAATACAGCCCCACGCAACCATGCCTTTTGCAACAGGCTTTGCCCGTCAGCCAGACGAATGAAGGGCTTGGGGTGGGTTTCGCGGGAGACTGGCCACAGGCGGGAACCCGCTCCGCCGCACAAAATTACTGGTATCAGTTTCAATTTATCTGCCCCGCGCCCAAGTTAATTGATCCATCAAAATTTTGTTCACTGCCAGTTTGCGGTGTTAGTTTTTCCACTTCGCCACTCAACTGCTCAATTTCAATTTTCAGCACTTCATATTCACGCATTTTGATTTTCAGAAACTCGACTGTCAGGCGCGCCTTTTCATCTATTCCACTCGCTGTGAGCAAATATGCGTAGGCACGCTTATTATCACTGGTACAAAAATTATTTACTTTCAGGCTGCCCTTGTTGACCAACGCATTCAAACAATAGTTAACCTTACCCAGACTAATTCCCAACTTTTTCGCCAGATCACGCTGCGATACTCGCGGACTTGCGGCTAATGTTTTTAACAAACTGTAATGTATGGTTGCATCGAGCATCGGTTTGAATTTCAAGTGTTCATGGATTGAACAAGACGCGCATTAAGCCCATCCATTCTGCAAATGTCAATTCTATATAAGCGACTCTGATAAATCCCCGACCGCGAATATCCTTTTATGTTCGCGTATCGCATAACGATCCGTCATGCCGGCAATATAGTCTGCAACAGCTCGCGCACGATCTGCCTCTGCGTGAATTTGGAATTGGGGCGGCAAGAGTCTTACATCTTTCATAAACACTTCAAACAAATCGCTAATGATGCGTTGCGCCTTATTGCTCATGCGCATTACTTTGTAGTGCCGGTATAAATGCGTGCGCAGAAAATTTTTTAGCGTGCGTTGCTGCTCAAACATTTCCTCACTAAACGACAAAATTGGGGGCGCATTGCGAACATCATCCAAGCTGACTATTTTGTACTCTTTGATGTTGCGTTCACTGCTCTCAATCACGTCACTCACTAGGGTGTTGATCATGTGTCGTATCGTTTCATGAATCACACGACGTTCCGATAAATTTGGATATTCATTTCTAACCTGACGCAAATGGTTGGCAACTAGCGGTACATCATTCAGTTGCTCAAGCGTGATAAGTCCGGAACGCAATCCATCATCGACATCGTGATTGTTATAGGCAATTTCATCGGCAACATTGGCAATCTGCGCCTCCAATGAAGGTCTCTGTCCATTCAAGAAACGCTCTCCGACTCCGCCCAGCGCGGCTGCATTTTCCGCTGAACAGTGTTTGAGTATGCCCTCGCGCGTTTCAAAACACAGATTCAATCCATCAAATTTGGCATAGCGCTCTTCCAACAAGTCAACAACCCGTAAAGACTGCAAGTTGTGCTCGAAGCCACCATAATCCTTCATGCATAGATTCAGTGCATCTTGGCCGGCATGACCAAATGGCGTATGCCCCAAATCATGTGCAAGCGAAACCGCCTCCGCCAGATCTTCATTCAAATGCAAGCAGCGCGCAATAGATCTGGCAATTTGGGACACTTCGATACTGTGAGTTAGGCGTGTGCGAAACAGGTCGCCCTCGTGATTTACGAATACCTGAGTTTTATATTCCAGGCGACGAAATGCACCCGAATGGATGATGCGGTCCCTGTCGCGCTGAAATTCGCTGCGCCCAAGCGGGGTCTGCTCGGCAAAACATCTCCCCCGTGAATTTTTTTCTGTAACCGCATACTCGGCCAACTTATTCATCTACACAGGACTCTAGAGTTGCATACAGATATTGCAATGGTACGTCTGCTGTTATCTCCGCTTTACCCAATTCTTTCAGAAGTACAAAGCGCAATTTTCCACTCTCCACTTTTTTGTCCATACCCATTAAGTCTATGTATTTATCTCTACCCAGATTTGGTGCGACTATAGGCAAATTTGCTCGTTTGAACAGCTCTCGTATTCGAACAACATCTTCTGCACTTATCCATCCCATTCGATGCGACAAATCTGCTGCCATGATTGTGCCTGCTGCAACCGCTTCACCATGCAGCCATACCCCGTAACCCATACCTGATTCAATAGCGTGCCCAAAAGTGTGGCCTAGATTTAGCATTGCTCGCTCCCCGCTTTCACGCTCATCGACACCAACTACAGCGGCTTTGTTCTCGCAACTTCTCGCTATTGCATATTTCAAAGCTTCCACATTTCGCGCCAGCAATGCATCTAAATTATTCTCTATCCATTTCAAGAAGGGTAAATCTCGTATAAGTCCATACTTTATGACTTCCGCCAATCCTGCCGACAGCTCTCTGTCAGGCAAGGTTTCCAAAGTAGAGGTATCGATCAGTACAATCTGCGGCTGATAGAACGCCCCTATCATATTTTTACCTAACGGGTGATTGATACCGGTCTTCCCTCCTACTGACGAATCCACTTGCGAAAGCAAGGTTGTTGGGATTTGTATGAAGGGCACTCCGCGCAAATAAGTTGCTGCAGCGAATCCCGTCATATCTCCAATTACGCCACCACCCAGTGCGATTATTGGCGTTGTTCTTTCACACCTGTTTTTCAGTAGAAAATCATATATCGCATTGATTGATTCAAAGGTTTTGTACTTTTCCCCATCTGGCAAAATAATGGCTTCACATTCAACACCAGAAGCCTGTAGAAGCCGAGTGACTCTTTCTAGATAAAGAGGTGCAACAGTTGTATTTGTAACAATGGAAACGCGCTTTTTAGGTATATGTGGAAGCAATAATTCCAAATTGCCAAGTAAACCCTGATCTATATAAATACTATAGCTTCTATCTTTTATTGGCACTAAAATTTCCATATTTGCGCTTTCTGCTTTATCGCCCTGAATGAATTCATCAATTTTGCCAATTAATCTTAGTATCAAGCTATGTACACTTTGCTTCCCAGTTTGTATGACAATGTCTGCCACTTCCTTATAGAGCGGATCACGTTCTGCAAATAGCTCTTTCAGTTTTAATTGCGGATTCACTGTTTGTAGTAATGGCCTATTTTTATCACCCCGCGTTCTTAGCCACAACTCGCTTACATCTGCTTGCAGATATATAACAATACCTCTTTCGCTCATCAATTTTCTATTAGCAGCTTTCAGCACAGCGCCGCCGCCTGTCGCTAAAACTGTATTTGAACCATCTAACGTTTCTTGTATTACAACCGACTCGCGTTCTCTAAAGCCGACCTCGCCTTCTATGTCAAAAATATGGGGAATAGACACTCCTGTTCGGTTTTGGATTTCAATATCACTATCAACGAACTTTTTGCCCAGGTGTTTTGCGAGGACTTTTCCTATGGTTGATTTTCCAGATCCCATCAATCCTACCAAAATGATATTCATACTTTTTACTTGATGGCTAATTTTACGAAATTCTTTCATATTGTTATTTGGTGTTACAGATACAGAAAGCCCGGCTTAGCCGGGCTTTCTGTATCTGTAACACCAACAGCTTATTTCAAATTCAAAGAATCCTTTAGAATTTTTGGTGTGATAAACACTAGCAACTCATTCTTGTTATCAAGCTGCGAAGTACTCTTAAATAAGAAACCAATAATTGGAATATCTCCTAGCAAGGGCACTTTATTTGCACCATTAGTTTGCGTTTGCGAGTAGACGCCTCCAATTACTACAGTGCCTCCGTTTTCTACCAGCACCTTCGTTGTTACTTTATTGGTATTTATACTTGGTACATTATTGTAGATTTGTCCAACGGAATCCTTATTAATCTTCACGTCAAGCATTACATTATCATCAGGTGTAATTTGCGGCGTCACTGTCAGACTTAATGTTGCTTTCTTAAATGATACGTTTGTTGCACCGCTACTACTTGCTTGTTGATATGGAACTTCAGTACCAGTTTCAATAAAGGCCTCAGTCTTATCGGCTGTCACAACCCTAGGGCTCGATATAATCTTGCCTTTGCTATCAGATTCTAGTGCTTGTAGTTGTAGATTCAACACTCGTGTATTAGTAGCATTAAACAACATTGCAGTCACAGTACCTACTCCAGCCACTGGAGCAGTCACACCCGCCTGAGAAATGCCACCACCTCCAGGAGGTCCTCCTGCAGCAATAGTTGTATTGTTGTAGGTCATATTCACACCCAAGCTTCTACTGAACTGATCAGATGCCTCAACTACTCGCCCCTCAATCATTACCTGCCTAACGGGTACATCAACCTTAGCAATGATTTTTCGCACCTCGTCCAACCTACTTGGTATATCTTGAATGAATACTTGATTTGTTCTTTCGTCCCATACCGCGCTTCCTCTTTTTGAAAGCAACTTCTGGTTAGGATCAGTCAATAACTTCTTAAATGCCTCGCCTTTAATGTAGTTCAGCTGGAATGTCTCAGTTCGGACATCTTCCAATTCAGATATTTCCTGCCGCGCAGCCAAATCTATCTTTTCTTTAGCGGCCAATTCCTCCCTAGGAGCTACCTGTATTACATTTCCATTCTTGCGCATATCTAATCCGCGGCTCTGCAATATGATATCCAAGGCTTGATCCCATGGCACATCTTTAAGACGTAGAGTTAGGTTTCCATTCACAGTGTCACTGATAACCACATTCAAATTTGTAAAATCTGCGATTACATTCAGCGCTTCACGAACCGCAATGTTCTGAAAATCAAGTGTCAGTTTTTCACCCGCATACCCTGTATGACTTCCTTTTACGAGTTTATTCGGATCCTCAATTACTGGCTTTACTTCTACTATGAATTTATTATCGGTTTGATATGCTGAATATTCCCACAACCCCTTGGGTTCGATAACCATCTGGACATTCTCACCCCTTACAAAGGTGTCTACGCTCTGAACTGGCGTTGCAAAATCCGCAACATCCAACTTGCGTTGCAAATTGTGAGGAAGGCTGGTTTTCGCATAATCCACAATCAGCTTTGTGCCTTGCTGACGAATATCTATACCCGTAACAGAGTCAGACAAATCGACTAACACTCTGCCCTCACCATTCTTGCCTCTGCGAAAATCTATGTTGCTTAGTGCGTGATTAGAGGAATCAGATCGGGCTGCTGCAAATTTTGACCCATTTACGGGCTCACTTAGAGAGCTAGACTGAGTATGCAGAGTAATCAGCAAGCTATTACCCTCGATTTTAGACTCGTACGTCGCCATTTGATTCAGATTTAACACCAAACGAGTCCTTGATCCAGCCTGGATTAGATTTAGGCTTCTCAAATCTCCCTCATTGATCTCTTGGGCAGACTTGCTCATGCCGTTTACAGCGTTTGAAAAATCAAAAGCAATTCTCGGTGGAGTGTTGATTGCAAATCCATTCGGAACGGCTGTCATGGCTTGAGCCATATCAACTTTGAGAATGATAGTTCCATTGCCAGCATTGCTAGCACTAATTGCATTAATGCTATTTTGCGCATCGGCACACAACGCGCTGAATGAAAACAACATAGTCAGTAATCCGACCAACCCTTTAAATACGACTTTAATCTGGCTCATGTTTTACTCCTAATCACTCAACTAATTGCAGGGTACTCATACGTTCTGTCCAATCACCAGAGCTATCTTGGACCATCTCTTTCAACTTCACCTCTGTAGCCTGAACTTCTAATATCTTGCCAAAATTGAGCCCCAAGTAGTTTCCTACTTTAACTCTGTATATTTTGGTATCTGGCGCTCTTAACACCGCGTACCCAACATTTTTTTGCTCCAGATATCCAACCATTTTCAGCGCCTCAAGAGGGAATTCTTCAAGCGCTTCTTTAGGCCTATCAAGATCTGGCTGATTTAAGCCCACCTTTCCTCCCGCCTGCAAATCCGGCTTGCGGGGCTTGAATGGATTAGACAGATTTGTGATGTTATCGTATACAAATGGCTCATATGGAATAACCTCGGGTGCCGGAGGAATCTTACCCCGCATATCAGCACCAGCATTCTTCACGAAATCACGCAAATCTTGGAACTCTTCACCACCACACCCCACTAGCATGATTGCCATTAAACTCGCATAGATAAGCTTCATCTCGCTCTCCCAGCGGGCTTCTTGTGGGAAGCCATTTCATTTTCATCTATATACCGATATGTCTTTGCTATTGCATCCATACTTAATCCCCCTGCTGCCGGATTAATCGCCACCTCATTTAGAGTAACAATGCGGGGCAACATAGATATATCACTAGCAAACTTGCCAAGATCGTCGTAATTGCCGGTTACTTTGATTGATATTGGCTGCTCAACGAACGAACCATCAATTACAGTTTCCGCCCCAGGCCTAAATAATTCGAATTGCAAGCCCCTACCCAATCCTGCCTGATTAATATCTGTCAAAAGTGCATCCATCTCGGATTTATTTGGGAGTTGCTTCAGCAACGCCCCTAATGACTCTTGAGTTTCAATCAATTGCTTCTTTATTAAATCTAAATTAATTGCTTGTTTTTTCTTTTCAAGATAAGTTGTTTTGAGCACCTCTTCTTTGTTTGTTGCTACTTGCAAAACATCCCACTGATCCTTCGAATCCATGAATACACCCAAGGTCACTGTAGCCGCAAAAATTGCAAAAAAAGACAACAGCTTAGCCGACCATGGCCAAGAGCCAGGTTCTTGTGGGTTTAAATTTTTCAGCTCATCAAAATTAATCATACCCTACCCCTTTTTCCCTGCCGGATTTGTAGCTTTGGCCGCAGTATCTTTGGTTAGATTAAACGTAAGCGTATATTGACTTATGCGGCCACCACCGGGGGCGCTAGAGGCATGAATTTCAACCAGCGCTGGCGAATCCAACCATGGAGAGTCCTCTATAGCGCGCATCAATGTTGATACACGCGCATTCGACTGCGCATAACCAACCATTGTTATTTTGCTACCCGATTGCTTTATCGTGCTCAAATAAACGCCATCCGGCAGAATACGCACATCTGATCCATTAAGTGAACCACATCAGCCCGAGTACTTTGCAACCTTTCCACAACATTCTTTCGGGCGAGCAATGAATTTGTTTGTTCCCGTAGCTTCTTAATTTCCGCGATCTGCTTATCGAGTATGGAAATTTCTTGATTCAAATACTCATTTCTTCCCTCTTGATATGAGATTTTCGCGCTCATCACCGCATGCACAAATCCAATTAATACAACACCAGCCAATAAACTAATCGCACTCAGCGCAATAAACTGAATTTTTTTGGCCTTCCTCTTTTCTGCGCGATGCGGCAGCAGGTTAATTCTTATCATGATGGATCGAACCTCCTCATAGCTAATCCACAGGCGATAATGAGTGCCGGCGCATCCATCTGCAACTGCCTTGGCTTGATTCGACTGGAAAGTGTCATTAGTGCAAATGGATTTGCAACCATCGTACTTACCTGCGTTTTAGTTGCAACCGCATCATCCAACCCGGGCAGCACTGCACACCCACCCGCCAATACTATGTAGTCGACTTGGTTGTATTGCGACGATGTAAAGAAGAATTGAAGCGCTCGCGCAATTTCCATCACAACATTCTGACGGAACGGCGAAAGTGCATCGTTTTCATAGTTATCTGGCAATCCACCGGATTTCTTCGCCGACTCAGCCTCTTCTACTGTCAATCCGAACACTGACTGAATTTGCTGGGTCAATTGATTTCCGCCAATTTGCTGATCACGCGTATATACAGACTGACCATTACGAAGCACATTTATATTCATTACGTTAGCGCCTATGTCAACCAACGCTATGCATAAATCTGTCGCCCCACCTGGTAATTGAGCGGTTATATGCGCAAACGCCGACTCGGCTGCATAAGTCTCAACATCTACAACAACTGCCTTTAAGCCTGCAGATTGCGCTGCCGCAACCCTGTCTTCAACGTTTGCTTTGCGCGAAGCTGCTATCAACACCTCTAACTCTTCTGCATTACCCGACGCCAAACCCAAAACCTGGAAATCCAGATTAACTTCATCAAGCGCGAATGGTATGTATTGATTTGCTTCGGACTCCACTTGATATTCCAAGTCCTCTTCTCTCAGGCCGGCAGGAAGCAATATCTTCTTAGTAATGACCGCTCCAGCGGGTAAAGCAAGACTTACATTCTTGATTTTTCCGCCCAATCTTTTCCATGCACGCCTTAAGCTTTCTGACACGGCATCAAGATTGTTGATATTTCCATCACTAACGGCATCTTTCGGCAACGGCTCTATGGCGTATCTTTCAACCACAAAGCCTCCATTTTTAGGCAACTGACTCAGTTCGACCATCTTTACTGAGGATGTGCCAATATCCACCCCAATTAATGGGGGTGTTTTGGTTTGCAGAAAGTCCAAGGGGATATCAAAATTTACTTTAGGCATAGACCGTTTAGAGCTGTTCTGAATAAAGTGGTTTAAATCCTAGCAATAACTACAGAAACTGTAAAGCCATTTTTAGAATGGCTGTCAATTTCCCTATGCCGATATAATGGCGGACGTTTTTGTCTGAATAATTAATATTCCAACACGCAGGGATTCCTTCACATGCTCTCACGACGCCTAATGCTACCGCTGCTGATTATTGCAGCAATCATATTGCTGCCACTCGTACTACTCAGCATTGCCGTCATTCTGACTTATCCAACGCTACCTTCTTTGGAGTCTTTGACAGACTATCACCCGAAAATTCCGCTGCGCATCTATTCACAGGAGGGCGCATTGCTTGGTGAATTTGGTGAGGAACGACGTGCGCTTATCAAAATCGGAAATGTGCCCGACCTCATGAAAGAGGCCATCCTTGCTGCTGAAGATGACCGATTTTATCAACATGGTGGCGTTGATTACGCGGGCGTAGTTAGAGCGGCCATTTCCAATTTCACCTCTGGCGGCGCAAAGCAGGGCGCAAGCACCATTACGATGCAAGTAGCTCGAAATTTCTTTCTTACTAAAGAAAAGACACTTTCACGCAAGTTTAATGAAGTACTACTCGCTTTTAAGATTGAAAATACGCTGCCTAAGGATGCCATCCTTGAACTCTATATCAATCAAATCTATCTCGGTCAGCGTGCATATGGGTTTGCAGCAGCATCTCAAGTCTATTTTGGCAAACCCCTAAGCGCACTTACCATCCCCGAATTTGCCATGCTGGCCGGACTACCAAAAGCGCCTTCAAGCTACAACCCCATCGTCAATCCTAAGCGTGCAAAGTTGCGCCAACTATATGTATTGCGTCGTATGCATCAACTTGGTTACATAAATGATGCTGACTATAAACTTGCTCAAATTGAACGCCTAGACACCCACCATTCTTCTGAGTCATCAACTCATGCCGACTATGTAACAGAGATGGTTAGAAGTGAGATGTTCGAGAAGTTCGGTGATGCAACTTACACGCAGGGATTCAAGGTTTATACAACTATTAAACAACTCGATCAAAACGCGGCTTATGTTGCTGTCCGTAAGGGTGTTCTTGATTATGACCGTCGCCACGGCTATAGAGGTCCCGAGAGCTTCGCTGAGCTCCATGATGATTTCAGTGACGAGCACTTAGAGGATGCGTTGCAGGATGTTTCAGAAAGTGGTGATTTGATTCCAGCTATCGTTGTTGCATCTACTAACCGCTCTCTAACTGCCTATGCAAGGGGCGGCGAGCGTATCGAGCTTCAGGGAGATGTACTTCGTTTCGCAGAGCGCTCTTTAGGTAACCGCTCACCCCTCAATCAACGTATACGCATAGGCTCGATCATCCGTTTACAAAAGGACGAGAAGGATGTTTGGCAAATCAGCCAATTGCCACAGGTTGAGGCTGCTTTTGTTTCTGGCAACCCAAAGGACGGGGCGATTTACTCCTTAATTGGCGGTTTCGATTTCAATAAGAATCAATTCAACCACATCACCCAAGCCTGGCGCCAACCTGGCTCCAGCTTCAAGCCATTCATTTATTCTGCAGCCCTTGAAAAAGGCTTGACTCCTGCAACTGTCATCAATGATGCGCCCCTTGAATTTGATGCTACCCAAACCGGTAGCGAACCCTGGCAACCTAAGAACTATGAGGGCACGTATGACGGCCCCATGCGCATGCGCCAAGCCCTGATGAAATCTAAAAACTTGGTTTCAATCCGCATTCTTCAATCCATAACTCCCCAGTATGCGCAAGACTATGTAACCAAGTTCGGCTTTGATGCAAATCGTATACCTCCATACCTTACTATGGCTTTGGGCGCGGGCTTGGTAACTCCAATGCAATTATTAACTGGGTATTCTGTCTTTGCCAACGGCGGCTTTAAAGTCACCCCGTACTTCATTAATCGCATTGAAGATGCACGCGGCAATATTCTTAGCCAAGCAAGCCCAATCATCGCTGGCAATGGCGCTGAGCAGGTCATAGATACGCGCAACGCCTTTACTATGGTTAATATGATGCAGGATGTTGTAAAGCATGGGACTGCAATTCGTGCGATGTCACTGGGTAGACAAGATCTCGCCGGTAAAACCGGAACGACGAGTGATGCGATAGATGCTTGGTTCTGCGGCTTTCAACCAACCTTAGTTGGCATATCGTGGATAGGCTTTGATCAGCCACACAGTCTCGGCGATCATGAAACGGGTGGCGGGGCTGCATTGCCTATTTGGATGGCCTACATGGACAAGGCGCTTAAGAATGTTCCTGAAGCTGCATATACCCCCCCTGATGGCATTGTTTCCGTTCGTATCGATGATGCTGGCCATAGAGACGAGAGTGGCACGCGTACCGAGTACTTTTATGAAGAGAATGTTCCTTCTGCAATCATATCTCCCGAAACAGATGCGGTGACTCCACAGCCCGATGTTATCAAAGACCAACTGTTCTAATTATCATGACGAAAGATTACACAAACCGCAGAGATTTAATGCGTGAACAACTTGCTCACCAAGCTGCCAAATTAATGGCGGAAGATGGAATCACTGATCACGCCTATGCCAAACGTAAGGCTGCCAAGCAACTGGGTGCAGTCGACACTCACCATCTTCCTAGCAATGAAGAGATAGACAGCGCACTGCGTAGTTTTCGTATGTTGTACCAGCACGAGAGCCATCCCTCCGTACTGCGAGAACTACGAATCGAAGCTTTGAGCAAAATGCGCTTGTTATCTGACTTTCACCCCTACTTAACCGGATCGGTAATGAACGGTACGGCTGGCGCAAATTCCGACATCAACATTATGCTTTTTTCAGA
Source organism: Gallionellaceae bacterium (assembly GCA_027448945.1). Lineage (GTDB taxonomy): Bacteria > Pseudomonadota > Gammaproteobacteria > Burkholderiales > Gallionellaceae > Gallionella. The sequence continues at coordinate 17,602 of DAIDMQ010000011.1, read as the reverse complement.
TGATGCCAAGGCGGTATTGTTATTCCTCTTGAAAATGAACATAGAGTTCGAAGATGGGGAATGGAAAGTTCGCATAGCAGGTCGTGAGGAAACTGTCCCTAGCTACACTCTTAGAAACGAGGCCGAATTACTAACCCATGTCATCGTGCTACCCGCAAATGCACGCCACAGCGGCAGCAGACATCCCGAAACCCACGCAGATATAACCGCAGTTGAAGCGTTATTGCTCAGTTAAACAAGGCTGCTCCGATATGTTCGGAACAGCCTAATTACTCACTCGATTTCAACCAGCGTGCGGCATCCAGAGCGAAGTAAGTCAAAATTCCGTCTGCCCCTGCGCGCTTGAAGGCGAGCAAAGATTCCAATACACATGCTTCTTCATTCAGCCAACCGTTCTGAGCAGCAGCTTTAAGCATTGCATACTCGCCACTAACTTGATAAACGAAGGTCGGCGCCTTGAACTCATCCTTAACGCGACGCACGATGTCCAGATAGGGCATACCCGGCTTTACCATCACCATGTCTGCCCCCTCCTGTAGATCTAAGCCGACCTCCCAAAGTGCCTCATCTGAATTGGCGGGATCCATCTGGTAAGTATACTTATTGCCCTTTCCCAGATTACCACTAGAACCCACAGCATCTCGAAAAGGACCGTAGAAGCTAGATGCGTATTTCGCCGAGTACGCCATGATACGTGTGTGTATACAACCCTTGCTATCCAAAGCCTCACGCACTGCGGCAATACGACCATCCATCATATCTGAGGGAGCAACGACATCCGCACCAGCCAGAGCGTGAACTTGAGCCTGCTTAGCCAATACCGCGACAGTCTCGTCATTCATCACATAACCGCTTTCATCAATCAGTCCGTCCTGACCGTGACTCGTGTAGGGGTCGAGTGCAATATCAGTCATCACACCCAATTCAGGATATTCCTGCTTGATTGCAGCAACCACACGCGGCACCAAACCATTAGAGTTGTACGCCTCTTCCGCACCCAAACTCTTGAGTGAGACATCAATAACTGGGAAAATCGCCATCATAGGAATACCCAACTTGACGCACTCGCCAGCATCCTTTAGAAGCAAATCCAAAGTTTTACGCTGCACGCCTGGCATCGATTTTACGTCCTCTACTGTATTCGTCCCTTCCAGCACGAATACGGGATAGATAAAATCGGCTGAAGTAAGTATATGCTCTCGCATCAAGTCACGCGAAAAGGCATCTCGGCGCATGCGGCGCATGCGGCGCATGCGGATTTGTGGGAATTTTCCTAAGGTCTGCATAAATTTCCTAAAAAATTAATTTATTTTTGAACTAATCTAGAGAGTGCTTATCAGAGACTGTGAATGATGATGAATCATTCCACGTTTCTCCTCCCTGAGCGTGTATCTTAACCATGTTAAGATTTTATGCCCCCGTCTTTACGGGGGCGTTTTTTTGCCCACTGATTACTTCTTTACCTATTTCATAGTCGCGTGGCTCTGCATCAAACCATCCAGCAATCACCTTTTCAGCTTCTTCTACTCCGGACCTCTTCAAGCTGGAGAACAACTGAACCGTACAATGCGGGAAGTATTCCAATAAATGCGCTTTGACTTTACTCAAGGTCAACGTTGCCTGCTGACGACTAAATTTATCTGACTTGGTCAACAGAATGTGTACTGGCTTATTGGTTGGTGCGAACCAGTCCAACATATTTTCGTCAAGTTCGGTGAGTGGGTGGCGCGAATCCATAATAACCACCAAACCGCACAATTCTTCTCGCTTTTGCAGATAATCTGTCAACAGTGCTTCCCAATGACGCTTACTTTCTGGAGGCACTTTCGCGTAACCATACCCGGGAAGATCGACCAAATAAGTACTGGGACTCAGTGAGAAGAAGTTCAGATGCTGGGTGCGGCCCGGCGTTTTACTGACGTATGCCAAACGCACATGATTCGCGAGCGTGTTAATTGCGGAGGACTTGCCCGCATTAGACCTACCGACGAATGCAACCTCTTTACCGCCATGCTTAGGCAGATCCTTGAAGTGATTGACAGTAGTAAAGAACGTCGCTTGTGAGAACAGTCCCATTATTTCCAAGCCGCAAAAATCTTATCGGCAGCAGCCACTGTCGCATCGATATCCGCTTCACTATGTGCGGCGGATACAAAACCCGCCTCAAATGCCGAAGGTGCTAGATATACCCCTGCATCTAACATGGCGTGGAAAAAGCGATTGAAAGCTTCTTTATCGCAGCTCATCACCTCATCGTAGCTGGTCGGTACAGACTTACTAAAATACAAACCGAACATGCCACCAACAGACTGCGCACAAAAATCTACTCCATGCTTCTTAGCAGCGGCACTTAAGCCGCCAGTCAGCTGCCTGGCCAGTTGTGAGAGATGCTCATAGAAGCCTGGTGCCTGTACGAGCTTCAGAGTCGTCAAACCGGCAGCCACCGCGACCGGATTGCCGGACAAAGTCCCTGCCTGATAAACAGCACCCAAAGGTGCCAGACACTGCATGATGTCGCGGCGACCACCAAAAGCTGCTGCTGGCAGTCCTCCACCCATCACCTTACCCAAAGTCACCAGGTCGGGCTTGATGCCGTAATGTCCTTGCGCACCCTGCATGCTGACTCGGAAGCCTGTCATCACCTCATCCAAGATCAAAACGGCGCCATTCTTGGTGCACAGATTGCGCATCGCATCCAAAAACTCAGGCTTAGGTATGATCAGATTCATATTGCCCGCAACAGGCTCGACGATCACGGCAGCGATCTCATCACCCATCTCGGCGAAGCAGCGCTCCAAGCCAGCCTCATCGTTATAGTCCAGAACGGTGGTCAGCGCAGCAATCTCTGCTGGCACGCCTGACGAGCTAGGCTGACCAAAGGTCAAAGCACCAGAACCCGCTTTCACCAACAAGCCATCTGAATGTCCGTGGTAGCAACCTTCAAACTTGATGATGCGTGAACGACCTGTAAAACCACGCGCTAAACGGATAGCGGTCATCGTTGCTTCCGTACCGGAGCTAACCAGACGCACCATTTCCAGACTGGGCAACAATTTGCACAACAGTTCCGCCATCTCCAACTCGCTTGCGGTCGGCGCGCCAAAACCCAAACCCTGTGCGGCAGCATCTTGTACAGCTTTGACCACCTCAGGATGGCAATGACCCACAATCATCGGGCCCCAAGAGCCAACGTAGTCCATGTACTTCTTGCCGTCCGCATCCCATACATATGCACCTTGACCGCGTTGAAAGAATAATGGCGTACCGCCTACTGAACGGAACGCACGCACTGGAGAATTCACTCCTCCAGGTATAAGTTTCTGTGAGTCGATAAAGAGTTGTTCGTTATGTGTGGTCATGTCCCTGTGTTCCGTTTCTCAATCAATAATTCAAATATCAGCCATCACAGCGAATTTTCGTGCCGCTTGCTCGATGTCTGGCTCGGAGAAAATAGCCGAGATTACCGCCAAAGCATGCGCCCCAGCTTCTAGCAATTGTGCCCCATTCTCATGCGTGACACCGCCTATCGCGACGATAGGAAGCGCGATCTTGCTACTGGCCTCTTCCAGTACCTTCAAGCTTGCGACGGTTGCATTAGGCTTAACGCTTGAAACGAAGAAGGCACCAAAGGCGACATAGTCCGCGCCATCAAGTTCAGCCTGTATCGCCAAATCCTGCCGATTATAACAAGACACGCCTATCAGCTTGAACTCACCTAACAACCGACGGGCTTCTGCCACGCTACCATCGTCCCCGCCGAGGTGTACCCCATCAGCATCAACAAACAAAGCAAGGTTCGCGTCATCATTGACGATAAAAGTAACTGCAAATTCACGCGTCAACAATCGCAATGCCTGCGCCTGTTCCTGGCGCAGTTCGGCATGGGCGGATTTATTCCTATACTGCAAAACTTCCGCACCACCACGCAATGCCAGCCTGACTTTGCGCAACAATTCCGCCGTATCTAATTCATCCGGCGTAATTGCGTACAGGCCCTCAATTGACCAGCGCTTGCGTTTCTGCATCATCATCTTCTTCGCTACGGGCCCAGAACAGGCGATCTGGGATGTGTTGCCCCATACCCGGGCGGAAACCTGAATGGAGTGTCTGCCAAGTATATTCCTGAGCCTCTTTTACCGCTTCGGGCACATCCACCCCTTGAGCCAGCAAAGCAGCAATTGCGGATGCCAAAGTACAACCTGAACCATGATAAATACCAGGCAAACGCTCCCAACTATCGGCACTCACCACACCCTGCTCCGAGTAGAGCGTATTGGTAACCTTGGCAGTCTGTTCGTGCGTGCCCGTAATCAATACATATTCGCAACCCATTGCAAGTATGCGTTTAGCACACTCTTCCAAGCTAGGATCGTCATTGTCGTCGTCTTCATTAATCGCCAAACGTCGCGCTTCGATGCTATTCGGAGTAACGATGGTGCACTGCGGAATCAACAACTCTCGCATCGCATCCAGCATGTCATCATCGACCAACTCGTCTCCGCGACCTGATGCCAACACCGGATCAAGCACCAAAGGCACATCCGGATAATCTGCCAGCACTTCAGCGATGGCAGGAATATTGTCCACACTCCCCAGCAAGCCAATCTTAAACGCCGCCACGGGCACGTCTTCCAGCATAGCGCGCGCCTGATCTACTACCCACTCGGGATCCATGGCCAGCACATCATCCACACCACTGGTGTCCTGCACCGTGATTGCGGTCACGACCGACAGCGGGTGACAGCCCATACTGGCGATGGTGAGGATGTCCGCTTGCAGACCTGCTCCACCACTCGGATCGGTGGCGGCAAAACTCATAACTAAAGGGAATGATTCAGACATATAGATGAAATGTTAAGATGCGCGGCTAATTTGGCATTTTACCCTATTATGAACACGATTACCGAATACAAAACCTTCATGTGCCTGATTTGCGGGTGGATTTACGACGAAACCGCCGGTGCGCCTGAAGAAGGACTAGCACCCGGCACGCGCTGGGAAGATGTGCCCATGAATTGGTCATGCCCCGAATGCGAGGCGCGCAAAGACGACTTTGAGATGGTGGAGATCTAATGCGCATCCTGCACACCATGTTGCGCGTCGTCAATTTGGAAAAATCGCTGGCTTTCTACACTGAAGTGCTAGGCATGCAGCTATTGCGCCGCAACGACTACCCTGAAGGCAAGTTCACGCTCGCTTTTGTCGGCTATGGCAGCGAAGATGACGGCGCGGTAATTGAACTCACCCATAACTGGGGCGTGGAATCCTACGAACTGGGCAATGCCTACGGCCACATTGCCATCGAGGTTACAGATGCCTATGCGGCGTGTGCCGCAATCAAACAACGTGGTGGCAAAATTGTCCGCGAAGCTGGGCCCATGAAGCATGGCAACACGGTAATTGCGTTTGTTGATGACCCAGATGGCTACAAGATCGAGCTGATACAAACCAAACTTGGGACAGCTGCAAATTAATTTGTTTAGCTTTGTCCAATCAAGACTGCTTGTCACCCAAATAATTCGCCACTCGGATAAAGTCCGCGACCGATAAATTCTCAGCGCGCAATTGCGGATTTATACCCAACTCATCAAATGCCGCCTCATCAAGATAGCTGCGCAAGGTATTGCGCAATGTCTTGCGGCGCTGGCCGAAGGCAGTGCTGACAACCGCCGAATACACCTTCTCATTACGAACCAATATGTGCTCGGGCGGCAAAGGAATCATACGCACAATCGCCGAATCCACCTTGGGTGCGGGGCGGAAAGACGCGGGCGGCACATCCAACAATTTTTCCATCGCGAAGCGGTATTGCAGCATCACCGACAACCGTCCATAAGCGGGCGTGGAGTGCTCCGCGACCATACGTTCGACCACTTCGTTCTGCAGCATGAAGTGCATGTCAGTGATGCGCTTTGCATACGAGGCAAAATGAAACAGCAGCGGGGTAGAGATGTTGTATGGCAGATTGCCGACGATGCGCAATGGCGCGGGCAAAGTGGCGAAATCAAACTCCAATGCATCACCTGCATTTATCATCAATTTAACGTTATTGTTTGCTTGCGGGTAATCGGCTTCCAAGCGCGCGATGATGTCGCGGTCGATTTCGACCACATGCAATCGCTCTAATCTTTTAAGCAAGGGGCGCGTTAACGCACCCAAGCCGGGGCCGATCTCCACCATATTGTCAGCAGCTTCAGGATGTATGCACGCGACGATGTCGGCGATGATGTTTTGATCGACCAAGAAATTTTGGCCGAACATTTTTTTGGCTTTATGACCGCTCATACGTCAAGCCCAGATATTTCATTCTTGATCATTTCATTTGCGACTTTGATCGCCTCCATCAGGCTGCCACAATCGGCCCTACCCGTTCCCGCCAAGTCCAACGCCGTGCCATGATCGACCGAGGTGCGGATGATGGGCAGACCCAAAGTAACATTTACACCCTGACCGAAACTTGCATGTTTGAGCACGGGTAAACCTTGATCGTGATACATGCTCAACACGGCATCTGCCTGTGCAAGCTTATGCGGCGTAAACAGCGTATCTGCCGGCAAAGGCCCGCCGACGTTGAGCCCTGCAGTACGCAGCTTATCCAACACAGGCATCATCACATCCAGCTCTTCGCGTCCCAGATAGCCACCCTCTCCGGCGTGCGGATTGAGGCCCGCCACCAAAATACGCGGTGTCTTGATGCCAAAACGGCATTTAAGATCGCGATGCAGTATGAGCAGCACTTGTTCCAAGAGTGGCGCAGTGATTGCATCGGGGACTGCGCGCAATGGCAGATGTGTCGTCGCCAAGGCGACACGCATCCCGCCGCCGACCAACATCATCACTACCAGCGGCGTATTAGTTTGCTCTGCCAGATATTCTGTGTGCCCTGTGAAGGCGATGCCTGCATCATTGATGATGCCTTTGTGAACAGGTGCGGTGACCATGCCCGAAAACTCGCCCGACAAACATCCGGCCAAGGCGCGACTCAAAGTACGTAGCACGTAATCACTGTTGGATGCATCCAATACACCCGCTTTGGCCGACACATTCAAAGGCATATGAACCACACTCAATACACCTTCGGCTGACGTTTCACCTGCGATGTAGTCACGTATCTGCACGCTGAACCCGAGTTGTGCGGTGCGCTGTTGTAAAAGATGGCGGTCGGCAATACACACCAAGCCCTGCCCTCGATTGGCGAGTTGCACACATAAATCCGGGCCTATGCCGGCAGGCTCACCGCATGTGATGACTAAAGGAGATTTAGTCATATTCAGTTCTGATGGTTCAAGTGATATTCGATGAAGGCACGATCGCGTAGTTGGCGTTGCCAGTCTTGGTATTGCTCGTCAGATTTGAAAGTGCCAATCGCGATACGTGCTTGCTGACGCTTCTGTTGGTCACTCACATCAGTATCTCTGCGCGCCATCACTTGGATCAGATGCCAACCGAACTGCGACTGCACCATACCCATCTGCTTGGGCTGCAGTTTATTCATCGCAGCCTCGAACTCGGGGACTGTCTGACCCGGTGACAGCCAGTCCAGATCGCCACCCTGTTGCGCGCTGCCATCTTCCGAGTAACGTTTAGCCTGTTCTGCAAAATCAGCACCCGCATCGATACGTTGCTTGATTTCCAAGATACGCTTCTTAGCTTCTGCTGCCGATACGATCTCGCTGGTCTTGATGAGAATGTGCCGCGCATGAGTCTGGGTGATTACGACAGGCGCATTTGCACTACGCGTTGCAATTAGCTTGAGGATGTGAAATCCGCTGGTACTGCGCATCACTTCGGTGGTCTCGCCCGGCTTCAACTGATGCAACACTTCCAAAAAGGCAGGAGGGAGTCGATCACTACCGCGCCAACCAAGATCACCTCCGTTCAAAGCATCTTTAGCATCAGAAGTACCCGCGGCGACTTGAGCGAAATCTGCGCCCGCCTTCAGTTGAGCATAGGCAGCATCCGCACGCGCCAAACTCGCCTTGATCTTATCCGCACTAGCTTGTTCAGGCACGACCACCAATATGTGCGCCAGATGGAACTCCTCCGTCGTATCGCCCATCTTTGCTTTGTTCTCCAGATAAGCATCAACTTCTGCGTCACTAATGACCAGTTTGCTTTCAACTTCGCGCTCGCGCAAACGCGTGAAGATCAACTCATTACGAACGTCTTCACGATATTTCGCGTAGTCCACGTCATCCTTCTCCAATCTAGCCCTGAACTCCGCCAAACCAGAGAATTTATTTTGCTCGGCAACACGACTAATCGCCAGATCGAGCTGAGTCTCGTCCACCCGCACACCAGTCTGCTTGGCATACTCCAATTGCAGTTTGTCTCCTATCATGCGCTCCAACATCTGTTTCTCGAGCACATCACCCTGCGGCAAAGGCGTACCCTGCTTTTGCAATTGTTTGATGGTCGCCGTCACTTTTTCATCCAATTCATCTTGGGTGATGACATCGTCGTTTACCACCACAGCCACGGCATCCAACAGTACAGGCTGCGATTTGCTTGCAGGCTGAGCACTCTGAACTTGGGTAGCCTGCACTGCACTAGCATCAGTTTCTGCATGGGCATTTGTCACAAGCAGGGCAAGCAGACACAATAGTGAAATATTTATACGCATCATTCTCTTTCGGGATATCAAGGTGCGCTAGGCACCGGCGGATTAGCAGATGTGTTAACCGATTTGGTGTAACCGGGTACGTTTTGTCTCAAGACTGTAAGCGGGTCTGAGCCAAATTGCATCAGATCGCTCAACTCCAGCTGTATAAAAAAACCGGTATTCGCTTGTTGTGTGGAGGTCGTGTAATGCTGACCGACGAAACGCAAGGTCCAACAGCTTTGATTATACTCAAGCCCCGCTATCGAATCCAAAATGCGCTTATCCTGGAAGGAGTAGTTCATGCGTGCCACCAAACCCCAGTTGCGCGCCAACGGCCATTGCGCCGAGACATCAGATTGACGTAGCGTATTTCTCAGGTAACGGTAGCCATAATTGAAAGTTTTGCCGGGCTCGGGACGATATCGCAACTGCCAGTTATAACGCTGGGTCTTAGACTGATTTGGATCGAAATCGGTCTCGCTATCGAAAGAAAGCGTACGTGTCAAACGACCACCCACTGCCAACAAGACGTCTGATTTTGACGTTGTCGTCACAGGAGTCAGCAAAGACACCTGTGGCGAGATAAAGCTGAAGCGCTCTCCCAAAGTCAACTTGAAACGTTCTTCTCCCGTGCTATCGGACAACACCCTAGTTGTCGTTGCCAATGTCACTTGGTTGGCATCACCTATGCGGTCATTTCCGAAGAAGCGATTCTCTGTGAACATCTGTGTGAAACTGAAGTCAGCCTGGGCCGTATCAAAGTTGGGCAAGGCGTTCTGATTGCGATAAGGCACATAAACATAGAAGGCACGCGGCTCCAAGGTCTGCACATACTCGCCTCCGAAGAGGTTTGTATTACGCTCAAAAGACAAACCACTATCCAGACTTAAAATAGGTAGCGTGCGCGTTGCATCAGGAATCACGGCAATATTGTTGGCGCCCATCTGATACTTGGTGCTATGTATCGCCAGCTTGGGTGTCACATAAAAGCCGGGATGACTTACCAACGGATAACTGACGCTGGGATTAATCACCAATCTTTTACCGTTCACCGCGGTGGGATGGCTGAACTCAACATACTCGCCAGCGAAAGCCAGATTAGCATCCGAAACGATGCGGCCCGCACTAGTAGTGATTTGCGGCATACGCGCATATGGAACTGCAATCAGCGCCAGTGGGTCCTGCAGAGTCTGATAGCGCTGCACTTTCACCATACTATTCCAAACATCGGTGTTGTAATTGAACCCGCCTTCTTGTAGCAAGTTGACTTGTGCAGAGCTATTCACCGCCGTACCCAAGTCACGGAAATAACTGTCGTCTGTAACACGGTTGAAATTGCCGAACAAACTCACTTCATCATTAAATCTTTGCCTGTGTTGTGCCGAGAAATGCACACGATTACGTTTGGTCACGATGTCGTTGGGTAACACATCAGCATGTAACTCACCGCCATATGAGGCGCCCAGATAACGAAACTCATTGTTGAGCAGCACACCACGCTTAGACATATAACGTGGCGCCAAGGTGGCGTCCATGTCGGGCGCGATATTCCAATAATATGGCAGCATCAGCTCAAAACCGCCTTTACTGGTACTGCCCTGTATAGGTGATAAGAAACCAGATTTGCGGTGATCGTTGAGCGGGAAATTCATCCAGGGTGTGTACAAGAAGGGAACACCTTTGAACTCGACCGAAGTATCGCGCGCTGTACCGACTTCCTCGGCACGATCAATACGCAAGCTGCCTATATTGAGCTGCCAATCATCATTGCCGGCCGGGCAGGTCGTATAAGTGGCATCCTTCAAGCTGTAATGCTGCTTGTCCAAGATATCCATGGATGTCGCTGTCGCTCGGCCATTGGTTTCCTGAAAATGGAATTGCGGCTGCTCCATCTTTCCTTGACCGCTCTCCATATCCATATGCAGACTGGGACCCGATACGTGATCGCCCTGCTGTTCCAGCAACACACTGCCTTTAGCATCCACTTTTCGGCCCGCCGGGGTGTAAATGATTTTGTCTGCACGTATCGTTTTGCCGTCTTGACGCAGAATCGCATCGCCCGTGGCTTCAAGTTGATGGCTCTTTTGCCCGACTAAGCTATCGGCCTCAAGCACCGCCTCGCCTGCAGACGAATCAACTGTAGGCACAGCACCAGCCGCGTGCACGTTCTGCACGAAGCAACAAAACACCGAGATAAGTAGAGTAGAGACACGGAACCGCATAACGCGCAGTAAATAGTAAGGTGGTAAACTTTCGCAAGTTTACCATCAAGCCTTACAGAGAACCCCACTATGCAACGTCAGCAGCAACTAAAAAACTGGTTACAAAGCCTGGCCCCTACCGCCAGCTTCACTCTGGCACCCGCTTCAGCTGATGCAAGTTTCCGTCGCTACTTCCGCGCCACTTACGCTGACAGCAGCACCAAGATCATCATGGACGCGCCACCACAACACGAGGATTGCAAACCATTCTTGCATGCTGGCACGCTATTCGAACAAGCTGGCGCACACGTTCCACACGTATATGCACAAGATCTGGAGCAAGGCTTTTTGCTCCTTTCAGACTTAGGTAACACCACTTATCTGCAGGCTTTGGACAACAGCTCTGCCGCAGGACTCTATGGCGCAGCGACCGACGCCTTGATCAAGATACAGCTCGCCAGCAAGGCTGGAGCGCTACCACTTTACGACGATGCCTTGTTGCGCAGGGAACTGAATCTATTCCCCGAGTGGTACATCACCAAGCATCTGGGCGTGACCCTTAGCGACAAACAAACGGCCAAATTGGAAGAAGTGTTCCTGCGCATCCTCAAGAACAATCTCGCCCAGCCCAATGTGTATGTGCACCGTGATTATCATTCGCGCAACTTGATGGTCATCGCCGACAACAATCCAGGCATCATCGATTTCCAAGATGCAGTCTATGGTCCCATCACCTACGACCTGGCATCCTTATTCAAAGATGCCTATGTGCATTGGGAGGAAGCAGACATCATGGATTGGCTGATCCATTACTGGGAGAAGGCGCGCAAAGCTGGCCTGCCGGTACTCGCCGATTTCGGCGAGTTCTACCGCGACTACGAGATGATGGGCGTGCAGCGCCATATTAAAGTGCTGGGTATCTTCGCCCGCTTGTATCACCGGGATGGCAAGGACGGATACCTCAAAGACATGCCGCTGGTGATGGACTATCTGCGTCGCGCCGCAGCACGTTACATAGACCTCAAGCCGTTGATCAACTTACTGGATGAATTGGAACCGCAGATCAAGCACAAGGACTTTCGTCCTTGATTGCCATGATACTCGCCGCCGGACGCGGTGAACGCATGCGTCCGCTCACCGACCACACCCCCAAGCCCTTGTTGCAAGCGGGTGGTAAAGCGCTGATTGTGTGGCACATCGAGCGACTGGTCGCGGCGGGCATCACCGAACTGGTTATCAATCACGCCCATCTGGGCGCGCAGATCGAATCTACACTGGGCGATGGTCGCCAGCTTGGCGCGCGCATCGAATACTCGGACGAAGGCACGGCTTTGGAGACTGCCGGCGGCATCGCCTATGCTGCGGCTCTGCTAGGTGACGCAGTGTTCGCAGTGGTCAATGGCGACATCTATTGCGACTACGACTTCAGCCGTCTGCCGGTGATCGCGGCACGTATGGCGCACAACAGCGACACGGCGCATTTGGTGCTGGTAGAGAATCCCGCTCACAACCTCAAAGGCGATTTCGCCCTGCAAAATAGCCGTATTACTGCCACCCCCCCGAATCCCGAATCCCGAATCTTGCATCCACCATCCCCGCTCCTGACTTTTAGTGGCATAGGCTTATACAAACCCGAACTATTCAAGGACATCGTGCGCGGCAGCAAAGCACCGCTCGCCCCGTTGTTGCGCGAGCAGATTACGCTGGGCAAGGTCTCGGGCGAATATCACGAAGGTACTTGGATAGATGTAGGCACACCACAACGTCTGAGCGAACTTGATGCACAATTACGACATGAACACGCCTGACACCCAAATCTACGCACGTCGCCGCACCCGTTTGCTAGCGCAGATGGAGAGCGGCATCGCCATACTCACCGCAGCACCCGAACAGGTGCGAAACGGTGATGCACACTATCCCTACCGGCATGACAGCGACCTGCATTACCTGAGCGGCTTTTCTGAACCTGAAGCCGCTTTGGTGCTGGTCGCAGGTGCGCAACCGAAATCCATCCTGTTCTGCCGCGAGAAAAATCTGGAGCGTGAAATCTGGGATGGACATCGCTACGGCCCCGAGGCCGCATGCACCACCTTCGGCTTCGATGCCGCCTATCCCGTCGCACAACTGGATGAAAAATTAATCGAACTGATGGGCAATCAAGAGACGCTCTATTACGCATTGGGTGCTCAAGCCGAGCTGGATGCGCGCATCCTCAGATTGCGTGGCGAAGTGCGACAAAAATCACGCAGCGGCATACGTGCACCCGATGCAGTCTGCGATGTACGCAAGCTGCTACATGAAGCGCGTTTATTTAAAGATGCACACGAGTTGGGCATCATGCGCAGCGCGGCGGCAATCTCCTGCGGCGCACATCAACGCGCCATGCGCCACACCCGCCCTGGTGTTTACGAATATCAAGTCGAAGCCGAGTTGCTGCATGAATTCTGTCGGCATGGCGCACGCGATCCCGCTTACACCAGCATTGTCGCGGGCGGTGCGAATGCGTGCACGCTGCATTACGTTGCCAACGATGCACTTCTCAAAGATGGCGAGCTCTTGCTGATAGATGCCGGTTGCGAGGTGCAGGGTTACGCCTCCGACATCACCCGCACCTTCCCGGTGAACGGCAAGTTTTCAGCCGCGCAAAAGGATGTATATGAAATCGTGCTGGCATCGCAAGCCGCCGCGATCGCACAAGTGCGTGTTGGCCAACATTGGAATGCACCCCACGAAGCAGCCTTACGCGTCTTGGCTCAAGGTTTCATAGACCTGAAGCTATGTAGTGGAACCTTGGATGCCGTATTGGAATCCGAAAGCTATAAGCAGTTTTACATGCACCGCACCGGACATTGGCTGGGTATGGATGTGCACGACGCGGGCGAATACAAGATTGGTACTGAGTGGCGCGAGTTGCAACCAGGCATGGTGCTCACCGTCGAACCAGGTTGTTATATCCGCCCCGCCGACAATATCCCGCACGCTTTATGGAACATCGGCATACGCATAGAAGATGATGTGGCAGTCACTAATGACGGCAACGAAGTACTAACACTGGCCGCCCCCAAACGTGTGGCAGATATCGAAGCTCTTATGAAGGACAGAGCATGAGCCGGCAAACAAACGTGCAGCACGACATCGCCATCATCGGCGGCGGCCCGGTGGGTGCGGCACTAGCATTGGCACTGCGCGATAGCGGCTTGCGCATCTGTTTATTGGAAGCGCGTACACCACAGACAGCCAGTCAGGATGCACGTGCACTAGCCTTGTCTTACGGTAGTCGTTTGCTGTTGGACAGGCTCAAAGTCTGGCGTCATATACAAGATATTTCCGCGATACGCACCATACACATCTCGCAGCAAAAGAGCTTTGGTCGCGCCCTATTGAGGGCTGCAGAACTGAATGTCTCCGAACTAGGTTATGTGCTGCCCTACCCCGCGCTGCAAAGCGCCTTGGATCTTGGACTACAAGACACAGCGACGCACACTTTGTATGGTGCGCAAGTGACCGCGCTGCAAGGTGATCGTGATTACGCCAGCATTTACTACACCTTGGACGGCGCAACCCATGAGATGCAAGCACGTATCGCGGTGGTGGCGGACGGTGGGAAATTGCTGGCTGCGCAGCATCCTCCCGAAGTGCGCGACTATGGGCAAAGTGCACTCATCACACACATTACCTGCAGCGCGCCTGTACCGCATACCGCATACGAACGCTTCACCCCGCAAGGCCCGTTAGCTTTACTGCCATACAAGGACGGCTATGAGTTGGTGTGGACAGCGCCGCATCAGGCCGCACAAGAGATGTTGCTTTGGGATGACGCGACTTTCTTGCGCACCCTGCAGCAACAGTTCGGTGAGCGCGTCGGTGACTTTCTGAGTGCGGCCAAGCGCAGTTGCTTCCCGCTGGGCTTGAAGCGTGCGCCACAACAGACACCGCAACCGCATATCGTGCTCCTCGGTAACGCCGCACAGACTTTGCATCCAGTAGCGGGTCAGGGCTTCAATCTCGGTTTGCGTGATGCTTGGGACCTGGCACAAGTAATACTGGATGCCGAGACCTCTGCCGTGGGCAGCGAAAAGATGCTGGCGGCCTACCGTGCGCAACGCCGCACCGATCGCGAGGCAGGCATCCGTTTCACCGATAGCTTGGTGCGCTTGTTTTCCAACGATATGCCGGTATTGAGTGGTGCGCGTGCCGCCGCGTTGACGGCGCTGGACTGTCTGCCCTACGCCAAAAAATTCGTCGCCAAACGCATGATGTTCGGCGCAAATGGTTAGCGACACGCCCGATCTGCCGCCTGTTGTGCCGCGTCTATCTGCTGCTGACGCTGGTTATCATCCAAGTAGATTCGTTCACCGTTCTCGTCCATCTTGAATGTGCGTCCACTCTGTTGCAGCGTACGCAAACTGTTGCGGGCGTTCATACAATTAACCTGCTTGGCCTCAGCGTTGGCGCGTGCTTGATCTTCTTTTTTGGCTGCATTCTCACGTGCGGTCTTACCGCGCTGGAAGTCTTCCTCCATCTCTGCGGTAGATTTCTGCTCGTAAGGATTATCAGCAGCCGGTTCACTGCGGGTGTCTTTAAACTGCAAATGCTCTACCTTAGCAGCATTGCGCGGCGCACCTTCAGAGTAATGCACGCGGCCATTCTCATCGATCCACTTGGTCATTCCCGCATAAGCATCGACACTGACCAGCACCAATAACAGCAGCAAAGACTTGTTCATGATTCACCCTGGAATTCGAATTTTTATGCCGCGTTAACCAAGCCGTAAAAAATCTAAACATTTCGGACATCGTGACGTGAACCACGGCAAATATCAAGTTCGAACTGAAAGTTAAAATGCCCGAACCACAAATAGCGCGTTAAAAAAATATCGATACCTGCTCACATTTTTTGCGTCAAACCTGCAACAGCAGCTTCTTACCGGGTTGCGCAAATATGCATAAATTTCGCTCACCCCCTTAACTTTGGCAAAGAATCCTGTTGCGACGGCACTTGGCCGAATAACATTCGGTCGAATCATTGTGCGCCAGCACACATACAACAAAATATCGCTGTAGTACTTTTTGAAAAATCAGGAGCCGTGCAAAAAAAGCCGCACTGGCTCATGGCATCTAGGCAATCTTGCTTATCCGATGCCAGTTATTGAAACACAACAAAACATAAATTACACAGGATTGCCAATGCTTGTTGCAAATCGAGTACCTATCGCAAACAGTCTGCTTGCCGGCTTGACTGAAAAAGGCCATGGGTCACTACTTGTGCATCTTAAACCGGTCATATTGATTTCCGGCGATATACTTTACCGTCCCGGGGAACCGATAAATCATGTTTATTTCCCGACTGATACACTGTTGTCTCTGCTTACACTGGTAGAAGGACATCAAGCACTGGAAGTCGGCATGGTCGGACGTGAGGGCATGCTCGGCACTCCATTGGCACTTGGCGTGCAAGAGTCGCCAGTACACGCCGTTGTACAAGGGGCAGGATCGGCCTTACGCATGACAACCATGCATTTTCACCAGGAATTCCAGCACAACGTGCAGTTGCAACGCGGGGTGTACCGCTACATCTACGAATTAATGATACAGATGACACAAACCGCCGCATCCCCGTCTGGGTAGTTTTAAACGCGCACCAACATCCCTGAAAGGATAACCACCATTTTCGGACAGCCTTTACAGTTGCGAAAGGTTTTTCCTGCCTTGCTTGCAGGTACGGACTTGGGCATCCCAACCGTTTTGTCCTATGTGTCCGCCCGAGATAGCACAGGCATACCTATCAAACACAAGGCAAAGATGATGGGTACGAATAGATTGCGCGGTGTGAACTGTTTCAGTTTGACTGGGTAGATAATTGAACACTTAACGTCGATCTCTTACGCGATCACCAGTCCGGTCAATGCCAATTTAGAACCTGATCAAACCGGGCAACACGCAAGTCGCATTGCGGGAATTTATCTCACGTCCGCCCAAGAAATTCAGTACGCCAACGCACATAATGAAAATATTAGATTTGCCAGCCTTGACGTCGTGTCGACGGAGGCTTGCTCCCGAGATACTCTAATATTCCCTGATCCAGATCAGCTTGGTATTGGCATCATTGCGTTCGATCAATGCCCGCACATCAAGCCCGGCCCGGCTCATGCGGACTTTGCCATTAACCAGGAAATAATTGGTCATGACCGATACTTCGACAGTCGACGGACTTGCCGACGTGGAATTGCGAAGATACGACGGCAATCTCGCAATGAAATCGCCGATGTTATTAAAGTGGGCCGCGTCGCGGCTTTTTACC
Source organism: Gallionellaceae bacterium (assembly GCA_027448945.1). Taxonomy (GTDB): domain Bacteria; phylum Pseudomonadota; class Gammaproteobacteria; order Burkholderiales; family Gallionellaceae; genus Gallionella. The sequence goes on along the minus strand of DAIDMQ010000011.1, from coordinate 499 downwards.
AGCGCGACTGCATCGGCAAGTGCAAGCCGACCAATTCTGGCAGCCAGCACTTCCGCAGGTGCAGTGTTCACGTTGACCGGTGTGGCACGCGGCAAAAAGATCACGAACTCTTTAATCTTGCTGAGCATCTCCGCAGTAAAGCCCGGCACTGCAAGCAAATCATCCGCATAAACGAGGTTCATCGGTTGCGGACCGGTTTTATTTTCCGGATTGACGGTGTCGGTTGCGGGCGGTTTTTGCGTGACCGCTATCACATTGGCTGTCGCGATCGCCAGCGCCGGATTCAGATGCGCGTTGTCGAGCAGTTGCGCAAATACGGCAACCTCGGCCGGGTTGATGACTCCATTGCTGCACAGGTTGGTCAGGTTGTAACGCGCCTGGGCATCGCTGATGCTCCCTGACAGGGTCGCGTCGGCGGCATCGGCATCGGCGTGGCCGTTCTCGACATACTGGTCGAGCCGGGTTTCGGCGAGCGGCGTGGCCCACGGCTCATCCAGGG
>DAIDMQ010000010.1 GCA_027448945.1 Gallionellaceae bacterium | reverse complement strand
GCTGAGACTCAATCCGAATTACGCCGAAGCCTTGTGCAATATGGGCATGGTGCGCAACGCGCTGGAGCAGCACGATGCGGCTTTGCCGCTATTGCAGCGCGCGTTGCAGATTCGCCCCGCTTATGCGGAGGCATTCGTCGGTCTGGCGCGCGTCCATCACGAAAAAGAAAACATGGAAGAGGCTTTGCGCTGCGCCCATCGCGCCGTGGAACTGGCACCGAAAAAAGCGGAGATGTGCAGCCAGCTGGCGGGCATCTACACCGAGATGGCGCGCAGCGACGAGGCGCGGCAGATGTTCGGGCGAGCGCTGGAGATCGATCCGGAAAACAACGAAGCCCTGCTCGGCATCGGCCATCTGGAGATGGAAGGCGGCGATATGGAAAAAGCGGAGGCGCTGTTCCGTCAGGCGCTGGCGCTGAAGGAAGACAATCTGCCCGCGCGCTTTCATCTGGCACAGGTGAAAAAGGTGAAAGCGGGCGACGAGAATCTGGCGGCGCTGGAGGAGGCTGCTCTGGCCGTACAGGATGCCGCTAATCCCATGCAGTCAAAGAAGGCGATGACACTGCACTTTGCTCTCGGCAAGGGCTACGACGACAGCAAGCAATACGACAAGGCCTTCCCGCATTTTCTCGAAGGCTGCCGCTTGAAGCGCGCGACCTACCGCTACGATGCCGGCGAGGTGTCGAAACACTTCGATTCCATCATGCGGGTTTTTGACCGGGAAACGCTGGCGCGTTTGCGCGGCGCGGGCGATTCCTCTGCGGTGCCGATCTTCGTGCTGGGTATGCCGCGTTCCGGCACGACACTGACCGAGCAGATCATCGCCAGCCATCCCGATGTGCATGGCGCGGGCGAACTGCCCGATCTTCTCGCCATCGCACAGCGCCAACTGAATGGTGTCGGCTATCCGGAAAACATTCGCGGCATCGCCCGGGAGACGCTCACCGCATGGGGGGGCGATTATGTGGCAGGCCTGCGCCAGCGCGCGCCGGCGGCGAAGCACATCACCGACAAGATGCCCGCCAATTTCTTCGCCGTCGGGCTGATCCATATGATGCTGCCCGAGGCAAAGATCATCCACGTCAACCGCAATCCGGTGGACACCTGCCTTTCCTGCTTCACCCGCTTGTTCAACCGCAAGCAGGAGCAGACTTACGATCTGGCGGAATTGGGACACTACTACGTCGATTACATGCGTCTGATGGCGCATTGGCGCAAGCTGTTGCCCGCAGGCGCTTTCCTCGACGTGCAGTACGAGGACATCGTGGCGGATCAGGAAGCGCAGGCACGCCGCATGCTGGATTTTTGCGGACTGGAATGGAACGATGCCTGCCTCGATTTTCACAAGCACAAGCGTTCCATCCGTACCGCCAGCGTGACGCAGGTACGCCAGCCGATCTACAGCTCTTCGGTGGAGCGCTGGCGGCCCTACGAGAAACATCTGGGGCCATTGCTGGATGCGCTGGGTGATCTGGTTCCGAATCGGAATTGACATGAGAATTTTCCTGATTGTCATGCTGTTGGCGTTGGCGGGTTGTGCCGATTTGTCGCCGCAATCGCGCTGGCAACACGCCGACCAACTGGCCGGAAAAACCGGTTGGAAAAAACTGCGTATTCCTGCGGGATCTTTCGTCCTGTCGGCCTATGTGCCTGGAAGTATGGCGCAAAGCGACACGTTGACCGTGTATATCGAAGGAGACGGTCTGGCCTGGTTGTCTCGCTCTCAACCGTCGAATGATCCGACGCCGCTCAACCCGATTGGACTTGAGCTGGCGATGCGTCATCCGCAAGGCGCGGCTGCTTACCTTGCGCGTCCCTGCCAGTATGTCGAGGCTAACGATAGCGCAAACTGCCGCCGGTATTTCTGGACTGACGGCCGTTTTGCGCCCGAAGTGATCGAGGCCAGCAATCAGGCCGTAGGCGATTTAAAGCAACGTTCTGGGGCAACCAAATTGGTGCTAGTGGGTTATTCCGGCGGTGGCGCTGTCGCGGCGCTAGTGGCGTCACGTCGCAAGGATGTCATTCGCTTGGTTACGGTAGCCGGAAATCTCGATCATCGCAGGTGGACAGACGTGCACCATGTTCCCGCACTCAAAGGCTCGCTGAATCCGGCCGACGCGTGGCAAGCCCTCGTTACGCTGCCGCAGCTGCACTTGGTCGGCGGTCGCGACGAGGTTGTAAGTCATTATGTGGCGGACTCTTATATTTCGCGCTTTCCGGCCGACCGCAGGCCGCCAGTGCTTATCCTTCCGGACTTTGATCATGTGTGTTGCTGGGTTGACCGGTGGCCCTCGATCTGGGGAAAAATAGCCCCGTAAATTTGGACCATTTTTGCGTATTATCCTGCTCAATTCATTCTGTCAGTGAGACTGCGCGCGAAATAATATGCACGGCACACCCAGCATACTCAAGTTTGCTTTACCTCAAAATCGACCGTTCGTTTGTAATTGACATGAAAATCCCTCAGGGTAGAGCCATGGTGGAAACCATTATCCCTATTGCAAAATAGTCTAAAAATGCGAGTTAAGTGACATTTTGTGGAGGTTTTCCCTCTTTTTTCCTTGCCAAATGCTCTGCCTGTTGAAATGCATGTAAATCTGCCCAACAAGCATAGGAGCGTTTTGATTATTACTCGCTAGTCACAGGTTGGTCACAGAATAGTCACAGGAAATTTTGATTGAATCTGATTGACCTTTGGCCGAATGACCATAAGTCTAAATTTTGGTGCGCTCGGCGGGATTCGAACCCACCACCTCTGGCTTCGGAAACCAGCACTCTATCCTAATGAGCTACGAGCGCGTAAAGCAAGGCGCGCAGCTTAACGCCTTTTGCTAAAACTTTATGAATTATCCTGATCCAAGTCGAACGCCTTGTGCAAAACGCGCACTGCCAACTCCAGATACTTCTCATCGATCACCACGGATATCTTGATCTCGGAGGTTGAGATCATCTGAATGTTAATGCCCTCTTCCGCCAGCGTGCGGAACATTTTGCTGGCGATGCCCACATGCGAACGCATCCCCACGCCGACTACGGATACCTTGGCAGCCTTGTTGTCGCCGACAACGTCACGTGCGCCGATATGCGGTTGCACCTGTGACTTGAGGATGTCCATCGCGCGCACGAATTCGTTACGGTGCACAGTGAATGAAAAATCGGTGCTGCCGTCCACGCCCATGTTCTGAATGATCATATCGACATCGATGTTGGCATCGCTGATCGGACCGAGGATTTGGTAAGCGATACCCGGCTTATCCGGCACGCCGATGACGGTGATTTTTGCTTCATCGCGATTGAACGCGATACCGGAGATGATGGCTTGTTCCATTTTATTGCCTTCCTCAAATGTGATCAGCGTACCGTCGCCTTCTTCTTCGAAGCTGGACAGTACGCGCAGTTTGACTTTGTATTTACCCGCGAATTCGACAGAACGTATCTGCAACACCTTGGAGCCCAGACTGGCCATCTCCAACATCTCTTCAAAAGTGATGGTCTTGAGGCGACGCGCTTCAGGCACCATGCGCGGGTCTGTGGTGTAAACGCCATCCACATCGGTGTAGATCTGGCATTCATCGGCATTCAACGCCGCTGCGATGGCCACGCCGGTGGTGTCAGAACCGCCACGACCCAGCGTGGTGATATTGCCGTCTTCATCCATACCTTGGAAGCCTGCGACTACGACCACGCAGTCATCGTCCAAGTCGTCACGGATATTCTGTTCATCTATGGCAACGATGCGTGCTTTGGTGTGCGCGCTGTCAGTCAATATCTTGACCTGTCCACCCGTATAGCTTTTGGCCTTCAGGCCAATGTTCTTGAGCGCCATGCTCAACAAGCCTATGGTGACTTGTTCTCCGGTGGAGACAATCACATCCAGCTCACGGGGATCTGGATGTTCTTGCATCTCTTTAGCCAACGCGATCAGGCGATTGGTTTCGCCGCTCATCGCAGACAGAACCACCACCACCTGATGACCTTGCGCCTTGAACTTGGCAACTCGACGTGCCACGTTCTTGATGCGCTCTGGATTCCCGACGGACGTGCCGCCGTATTTCTGCACTATTAAAGCCACGATGTTTCTCTATCCCTGCCAAAAAATGGGCGCGATTCTAACGTAAGTCCTGAAAAAAAACGAGGAATGCTGATATATGGTTTGTTAAACTCGAACACCAACTTGCTTAAGACTCCCAACCATGCCCGAGATCATCCCCCGCCCCTGCCCAGAATCGGCCACCAATCATTTGATTTCAGAGGGTTATAAAGCCGCTCTAGCGCGTATTTTCGCGGCGCGCGGCATCCAACACCGCGATCAATTGGAGCATGGCCTGGCGCAATTGCTGCCAGTGAGCGGACTCAAACAGGCTGGCGAGATGGCGGTGCGCTTGGCAGATGCCATCGCTGCCGGCAAACGTTTGTTAGTCATTGCCGATTACGATGCCGACGGTGCGACGGCATGTGCGGTAGCAGTGCGCGGCTTGCGGCTGTTTGGTGCAACAGTTGAATTCATCGTGCCGAATCGCTTCGAGTACGGGTATGGTCTCACTCCCGAGATTGTCAGACTGGCGGCGAAGGAATCTCCCGACATCCTTGTCACCGTGGACAACGGCATCGCCAGCGTGGACGGTGTCGCAGAGGCGAATCGGCTGGGCATGCAAGTCTTGGTCACCGACCATCACTTGCCCGGCGACGAACTTCCTGATGCGGCTTGTATCGTCAATCCCAACCAACCCGGATGCAGCTTCGCAAGCAAGAATCTCGCGGGCGTGGGCGTGATGTTCTATGTGTTGCTGGCCTTGCGGGCGGAACTGAAAGCGCGTGGTCAGCTCAGCGAAGCGCAAGCCAAGCGTCTGCCCGACTTGCTTGATCTGGTCGCACTCGGCACGGTCGCCGACGTGGTCAAACTGGATCAGAACAATCGCATCTTGGTACAGCAGGGATTGTTGCGTATACGGGCAGGCCGCACCTGCGCGGGTATCCGGGCTTTGTTCGCAGTCGCCAAGAAAGACCCCGCCCGCGTCATCAGCCAAGATCTGGGCTTCGCCATCGGGCCACGTTTGAATGCAGCCGGACGTTTGGAAGACATGCGACTCGGAATCGAGTGCCTGCTCAGCGACGACGAGGATGCCGCACTGTTGATGGCGACACGTTTGGACGAACTCAATCGCGAACGCCGCAGCATAGAGACCGACATGCAAGAAACCGCGATGGCAGTGCTGGAAACCATACAAGTCAGCGACAACTATAGCCTGGCGCTGTTCGAGGCAGACTGGCACCAAGGGGTGATAGGCATCCTCGCCTCGCGCCTCAAAGACAAATACCACCGCCCCGTCATCGTGTTCGCGGCGGCCAATAATGGCGAGCTGAAAGGCTCGGGACGGTCCATCGCCGCTTTGCATCTGCGCGACGCACTGGATTTGGTCAGCAAACGTCATCCCACGCTGATCAAAAAGTTCGGCGGCCATGCGGCGGCGGCGGGTCTGAGCATCGATGGCGGGCGCTTTAATGACTTCGTATCCGCCTTCGAAGCCGTGGTGCGCGAACTCCTCAGCGCCGCCGATTTGCGGCAAAAGCTGGAAAGCGATGGTGCATTGGATGCAGCGGACATCAACATGGAATTCGCACAACAATTGGACGAACAGATATGGGGACAAGGCTTCCCAGCCCCCGTGTTCGATGATGATTTCCAAGTGCAACATCAGCGCGTGGTCGGCGCGCGCCATCTCAAATTACGCTTGGGCAAATCCGGGCAACTCTTCGAGGCGATATTGTTCGGTCAAGCCGAGCCACTGCCCGACATCATCCATGCGTTGTATAGCGTCAACATCAATGAGTATCAGGGCAGGCAAAGCGTACAATTGCTTATCAAATATTGGGAATAGCAGCCATCCTGATTTTAGGAGAGTAAGTTGGAATTCAATTTCGCATTAGCTAATGACATACAAGCCATACCGCAATTTCTGACCAGTCTGGCAATCGGCCTGCTAATTGGCCTGGAGCGCGAGCGCAATCCTTCCGCAAAAGCGGGGCTGCGAACCTTCGCATTGGTATCACTGTTCGGCACGCTGATGGCGATGCTTGCGAACCAAAGCGATACATCCTGGCTGTTGGCGGTAGGATTGCTGGCGGTTGCGGCCATGATCATTTCGGTCTATCGCAATCCCAATAGCGAAAATGCGGATCCCGGCACTACCACAGTAGCCGCGTTATTGGTGTGCTATGCGCTGGGCGCTTTAATCTGGTTTGGCATGTCCACACTGGCGATTATGCTGGCCGTTGCCACTACCACCCTGTTGTATTTCAAACCCGAGTTACGCGGTATAACACAGCGGCTAAAACGGACCGACTTGGTGTCCGTGTTGCAATTCTCTGTGCTCACCTTCGTCGTTCTGCCCATCCTGCCCAACCAAAGTTACGGCCCTTACGGCGCTTTCAATCCCTATCAGGCTTGGATGATGGTGGTACTGATCTCGGGCATGAGTCTGGCAGGCTATGTCGCTCTGCAATGGGCGGGACAGCGCTTTGGCGCACCGCTATTGGGCGTATTCGGCGGACTGGTCTCCAGCACCGCGACGACGCTGCTCTATGCCAAGCAGAGCAAAGTCAGCGAGGAAATGGTGCATCTGTCCGCCATAGTCATCCTCATCGCCAGCCAGATGGTGTTGGTGACATTGATGCTCATCTGTGTCGTAGTCGCACCGTCATTGTTGCGTGAACTGCTGCCTCCCCTGGCGTTGGGTCTGATATGCGGGCTGGCTGTTACGCTATACAACTGGAAGTCTTTGAGCACCTCAAAAGACTTACCCTTGCCGCAGACCTCCAACCCCACCGAGCTTCATACTGCACTGGGCTTCGGCGTGTTGTTTGTGTTAGTGCTACTGTGCTCTGCGTGGCTCAACGATGTAGTCGGTGATAAGGGGATGTACATGGTCTCCTTGGTCGCGGGACTCACAGATGTCCACCCCATCACCTTATCCAGTATGCGTTTATTCAACCTGGAGAAACTCACCCCCCACGCCGCTGCCAGCGCCATCGTCATCGCCTATCTGGCGAACATGATATTTAAGACCATTCTGGTCGCCACCATAGGCGGCTGGCATCTGGGTAGGCATGTGCTGGCTGGCTTCGCCGCAATGGCAGCAGGTACCGCGATAGGATTGTTGATGTTTTAGAGTCCGGAATTAAAATTGACCGGACTAGATTCAAGAATCAAAAAATTCTCCCTACTCCCTACTCACTACTCCCTACTCCCTTCATCTTGAATCCCCGTTATAATCGTGCCCTTTAGAAATTCAAGAACAAAAACATGGAAGCCGAACAACTCAACGCCATCTCCAACCAACTGCAAGACCTCGCGGTGCGCAGTGCCGAATTACGGAGGTTTCTTTGACTACGACCTCAAGCAGGAACGCTTAGTCGAAGTCTCCGAACTCGCGGAAAATCCGGCAATTTGGAATGACGCCAAGCGCGCTCAGGAGCTGGGCCGAGAACGCAAAATATTGGAAGGCATCGTGTTGGGCTTGAGCAAAATCAAGCAAGACCTAAGTGATGCAGGCGAATTGTTCGAGATGGCCAGAGCGGAAGACGACGAAGAGAGTCTGCATGCCACGGCTACTGACGTGCAGGACATCGAGCAACGTGTCGCCGCGATGGAATTCCGCCGCATGTTCTCGCACCCTATGGACCCCAACAACTGCTTCATTGACATCCAGGCCGGCTCTGGGGGAACCGAGGCGCAGGACTGGGGCTCAATGTTGTTGCGCATGTATCTGCGCTACTGCGAACGCAAGGGTTTCCAGGTCGAAATATTAGAGCAGTCCGACGGCGAAGTCGCGGGCATCAAAGGCGCGTCCATCAAGGTCATCGGAGAATATGCCTATGGTCATTTGCGCACCGAAACCGGCGTGCACCGTCTGGTGCGCAAGTCGCCATTCGACTCTGGCAATCGTCGCCACACCTCGTTCTCCAGCGTGTTCGTTTATCCCGAAGTGGATGACTCCATCGAGATCGATATCAATCCCGCCGATTTGCGTGTGGACACCTACCGCGCCTCGGGCGCAGGCGGTCAGCACATCAACAAGACAGACTCGGCAGTGCGTCTAACTCACATCCCGACCGGCATCGTGGTGCAATGTCAGAGCGACCGCTCGCAACACAAGAACCGCGCCGAAGCCATGTCGATGCTGAAGTCGCGCATGTACGAGGAAGAATTGCGCAAGCGCAACGAGGCCAAACAGGTGCTGGAAGATGGCAAGTCCGACATCGGCTGGGGACACCAGATTCGCAGCTACGTTCTCGATCAATCGCGCATCAAAGACTTGCGCACCAACTATGAAGTCGGCAACACCCAAGGCGTATTAGACGGCGACCTGGACGACTTCATCTCCGCCAGTCTGAAACAAGGCGTTTAACATACACCGGGGATAATTCAAGGAGATCATCCATGAACACTCAAGAACAAACAATGCGCTATTTGGAAGAGCACATTCCCGATTTGGCAAGTGCAGCAACCAAGCAAGCCTATTGGCAGGCTCTGGCTGCGGGAAGTAGCGTGCTTGAACGTGAGAATGACAGCTTAGTGGAAGTATTCCCTGATGGCAGCCGAAAAATCATCAAACCTCTGCCCGCACAAACACCAACTCAACTGGGTCAAAGATTGGAAATCGCGTGAACGGGGAAGTACCTAGATTACGCATGTTTGCCGGACCCAACGGTTCTGGTAAGAGCAGTATTCAATCTGTAATTGGACGTGAATTACTAGGGGTGTACATCAATCCTGATGACATCGAAAAAGAAATTCGCGAACGAGGCGATGCACTCGACTTGCGCACTTACGGTGTAAACACTACGACAGAAGAAATTTTGCCTTTCTTCTTAAATTCTACTTTACTGCGTCATGCCAATCTACTGGATGAAGCCGCCGAGTTAAGTTTTAACAATGGCAGACTGAGTTTTTTTTCAGTGATAGTGAATTCGTATTTTGCCTCCGTTGCTGCGGACTTCATACGCCACAAACCACTAGAAACACGCACCAGTTTTACCTTTGAAACAGTGATGTCTTCCCCGGACAAAGTCGCATTTCTAGCCAAGGCCAGAGCGCAAGGCTTTCGTGTATATCTTTATTACGTTGCCACAGAAGACCCGGACATTAACATTTCACGTGTACGCCACCGAGTAAAAATGGGCGGCCATTCCGTGCCTGAAGACAAAATCATCAGTCGCTATCATCGCTCACTTGAATTATTAATGGATGCCGTTCAATTAACTGATCGTGCTTACATTTTCGACAACACCAGCCATGAATGTATTTGGTTGGCAGAAGTGACTGAAGACCGCTTACTGGAAATGAAATCCGAATTAATACCCTTATGGTTTAAAGACGGCTTATGGGATAAGTTTTCATCTCTGAAAAAAATGCCTAATAACTAACCATCACCAGCCAAGCAAGCTGTAGCTCGGTAGAAAACGCCACTGTGCTATATTTCGCGCCGAAAAATTTAACATCACAGATAGAAGCCACACTATGACAACCGAACACATCACACCCTTAGCAGACGACAACCAGATCATCACCGAACGTCGCAACAAACTGGCCGCGATACGTCAGGCTGGCGTGGCCTTCCCTAACGATTTCGAACGCAAAAATTTGGCTGAAGCGCTACATAATGAGTTCGGCGAAAAGGGCCATGACGAGTTGGAATCGATGCAAGTTCCCGTCGCAGTCGCAGGCCGCATGATGCTGAAGCGTGTGATGGGCAAGGCCAGCTTTGCTACTATTCAAGACATGAGCGGACGCATCCAGTTGTTCATCAGCAACAACGACAGCGGCGAGGAGGTGCATAACGCCTTCAAGCATTACGACTTGGGCGACATCTTGGGCGCGGCGGGCGTGCTGTTCAAAACCAAGACCGGCGAGCTTTCCATCCGCGTCTCGCAAGTGCGCTTGCTGACCAAGTCTTTGCGGCCCTTGCCTGAAAAGTTCCACGGCCTGTCCGACCAAGAGCAGAAATATCGTCAGCGATATCTCGATCTAATTACTAATCAAGATGCGCGCGAAGTGTTCAAAAAACGCACCAAGATCATTCAAGCGATACGCGACTTTTTCATCCGTCACGACTATATGGAAGTCGAGACGCCGATGATGCACTCCATTCCCGGCGGCGCATCGGCCAAGCCTTTCGAGACGCACCACAATGCGCTGGACATGAAGATGTATCTGCGTATCGCGCCCGAGTTGTATTTGAAGCGTCTGGTGGTGGGCGGCTTTGAGAAAGTGTTCGAGATCAACCGTAACTTCCGTAACGAAGGTCTGTCGACACGTCACAATCCGGAATTCACCATGCTGGAATTCTATGAAGCGTATCGTGATTATCGTTACCTGATGGACTTCAGCGAACACCTGATACGCGAAGTGGCGATGAAGGTATTGGGCACGACGCTGATTAGCTATCAGGGCCGCGAACTTGATTTAGGCAAGCCTTTCGATCGTTTGACGATGGTGCAAGCGATCCAGAAATATCATCCGCAATTCACCACTGCGCAACTCAATGACCGCGACTTCGTGGTGTCCGAATTGCAAGATTTGAAAGCCAAGTACAAACCAGAAGACGGTATCGGCGGCTTGCAGTTATCCTTGTTCGAAGAGTTGGCCGAGACACAGTTGTTCGAGCCTACCTTCATCATCGACTACCCTGTAGAAGTCTCACCATTGGCGCGCAGCAGCGACAACCATCCGCAGATTACGGAACGCTTCGAGTTGTTCGTAGTGGGTCGCGAATTGGCCAACGGTTTCTCCGAGCTGAACGATGCCGAAGACCAAGCTGCGCGTTTCGATGCGCAAGTTGCTGCCAAAGATGCGGGTGACGAAGAAGCGATGTTCAAGGACAACGATTATGTGCGCGCGCTGGAATACGGCTTGCCACCGACCGCGGGTCAGGGCATCGGTATAGACCGTCTTGTCATGTTGCTGACCGATGCGGCCAGTATTAGAGATGTGATTTTGTTCCCGCATATGCGCCCCGAATAATCAGGTCAATAAAAACGACTGCGCTCGGCATGACTGCGTTGCACAAGAACTCGAAATGCTCATTTACATATTTGTAAATTCCGCTTTCTCGTCCCTGCGCGCCTTGTCCTGCCTACGCTCGCTACGTTTTTATTTGCCCTGTAAAACATATAACCTCTAACCTCTATGCTGACACCTGAACTCTCACAACGCTTGTTGCAGCAATATCCAATGCTGAGAGAACTCACGCCCGCGCGTTTCAACGATCTGTTCGGGGCGCTGAAGCTGATGAACATCCCGTCCGGTACGGTGCTGTTCGATGAGAACCAAGCCTGCCAGGGTTTTCCTTTGGTGGTGTCGGGCTGTGTGCGGGTCGTCAAGTCCTCAGCCAATGGTCGCGAGTTGCAACTGTATCGCGTCAATAGCGGCGAGAGTTGCATCCTCACCAGCAGTTGTCTGCTCGGTCATACCAGCTATAAAGCACGCGGCGTGGCTGAGAGCGATGTCGAGATGCTGGCACTCTCCCCTGCTACGTTTAATGTGCTGATGGATGAATTATCTTCTTTCCGCGATTACATCTTTGCTTTATTCTCAGACCGCATGACAGACTTGATGGAGCTGGTCTCGGCAGTGGCATTCCAGAAATTGGATCAGCGTTTAGCGGTATTGCTACTCAACAAACCCTCACCCTTGCGCAGCACCCATCAAGCGATCGCGGATGAATTGGGTAGTGCACGCGAGATCGTCAGTCGTTTGCTCAAGAGCTTCGCCGAACAAGGCTGGGTCAAACTGGGACGCGAGCAAATCGATATCGTCGATGCCGCCGCACTGAAAAAATTTTCCGCTCTGTAACCTTCCTCACAGACATATCGCAGTCAGTTTCACTATCCTGTCCGCTCTTAATCACCACACAGGATATCCCCCATGAATGCAAAGCTTCTTAGCATCATCGCCATCATACTTTGGCTCGCCACCATTGCTGTCGCTGCAACATTTTTCGTGCGCGGTAACACGGCACAGGGGACAGACGGGCGCACTGCCATCGTGTTAAGTGGCGCGGAACGAGACATGGTGCTGGGAGAGATGCGCGGCCTGTTGTCCTCGGTACATGACGTACTGGATGGCCTGAACAAGAACGATATGACACAAGTCGCCGCAGCGGCCGCACGCTCGGGCATGGGTTCTGCAGCCGACGTCAATCCGGCGATGATGGCCAAACTGCCGCTGGCATTCAAATCATTGGGGATGAGTGTGCATCACGACATGGATGCACTGGCGGCAGCCGCCAAACAAAACAAATCTGGCGCTGAAATACAAGGCATGCTGACCGATACTCTGGGTAAATGTCTGGCTTGCCATGCAACTTGGCAATTACAGACCGCGAACTAATCAGCCAGCAAGGCGCGCATATTCAGTTCGTTGGGTTGATACACCACGCCACGTTCGGTGATGAGTGCAGTCACCAGTCTGGCAGGTGTAACATCGAAGCCATAATTTGCCACGGCTGAACCAACTGGTGTGACGCGCACAGTATGGATTTTTCCATCATCCGCCAGCCCACTGATATGCGTCACTTCGATTGCCGCGCGTTCCTCGATGGGAATCTCCTGCACCCCGTCTTGCAGCGTCCAATCTATGGTCGGCGTAGGTAGCGCGACATAAAACGGCACACCGTTGTCATGCGCCGCGAGAGCCTTGAGATAGGTGCCGATCTTGTTGCACACATCACCGCGCGCGGTCACGCGGTCGCAGCCGACGATGACCATATCCACCTTGCCATGCTGCATCAAATGTCCGCCCGCGTTATCCACGATGACTGTATGCGCCACGCCATGCTGACCCAATTCCCACGCAGTCAGACTCGCGCCCTGATTGCGTGGGCGAGTCTCGTCCACCCACACATGCAGCGGAATGTCCGCCTCCACTGCGGCATAAATCGGCGCGAGTGCCGTGCCCCAATCCACCGTCGCCAGCCAGCCCGCGTTGCAATGCGTGAGGATGTTGACCATCGTATTTTTGCGCTGATGAATTTCGCGTATCAGAGCGCAGCCGTGTTGCCCGATAGCTTGGTTAATCGCCACATCTTCTTCGGCAATTAACGCCGCCTCAGACCATGCCGCCGCCGCACGTTGTTCCATTGTCAACGGCGCGAGCACGGCACGCATACGTTCGATACCCCAACGCAAATTCACCGCCGTCGGACGCGCCGCGAGCAACATATCGCAAGTCGCCTTTAACGCCGCATCCGACGCGTGATGACGCATAGACAACGCCACGCCATACGCCGCCGTCACACCGATCAGCGGCGCACCGCGCACCTGCATATCGCGTATTGCCCGCTCCGCATCGCGCATAGTGTTGAGCCGCAGCGTGACAAATTCATGCGGCAACCGCGTCTGGTCGATGATCTCCACCGCCGTGTTGTCGGCACTAGTCCAGATGGTGCGTTGCGGGATGCCGTTCACGTTCATAAAATTAGTCGCCCTCGAATTCGCACAAGGCAAAAATCTTTTGGCCCAGCTTTTCCAAGCGTGCGCGACCGCCTATATCCGGCAGGTCGATGATGAAGCAGCATTCGATAATCTTGCCGCCCATTTTTTCGATTAGCGTGCAAGCCGCCGCAGCCGTGCCGCCGGTGGCGATGAGATCATCGACCAGCAACACATTTTCGCCTTTGGCAATCGCATCGGTGTGGATCTCGATACGGTCGGTGCCGTATTCGAGTTGATATTCTTGACCGATGGTTTCGGCGGGCAACTTGCCCTTTTTCCGTATCGGCACAAAGCCAACATTCAGCGCGTAAGCCAGCGGTGCGCCCAAGATAAAACCGCGCGACTCTATGCCGGCAATCTTGTCTATCTTCACGTCTTTGTAACGCGCGACCAGCTCGTCCACTGTGGCGCGAAAACCCACCGGGTCTTTGAGCAAAGTGGTGATGTCACGGAACTGTATACCCTGTTTGGGATAATGCGGGACGGTGCGGATTTTGGTCTTGATGGGCATGGATTTTTCCAATATAGCAATAAATTAAATCCGTTCGTGGTGAGCTTGTCGAACCATGATTGGACTTACGAAGTTTCCCCGTCGACAAGCTCAGGGCGAACGGACATCTAAATTTTCAGTCTCTCTTTTTATATTCGACGAACTTCTGTTTCACATCGTGCATCTGCTGCGAGGTCAGGATATGTGGCTCACCGATCTGTAGTGCACGCCAATAGATTTCACATAGGTTTTCGACTTCCACCGCGACAGCGAGGGCATCGTCCAGATCCTTACCCAAGGCAATCATGCCGTGATTACCTAACAGACAGGCCTTACGATCATGCAGTGCGTCGAGTGCGTGATCGGATAATTCTTGTTCACCGAAAAGACTATAGGGCGTGCAGCGGATGTTGTCGCCGCCAGCCATCGCGATCATGTAGTGCACAGCAGGTACGTCGCGACGCAGACAGGCGATGGTGGTGGCGTAGGTGGAATGTGTATGTACTACCGCACCTATTTCAGCTCGTGTGGCAAGGATGTCGCGGTGAAAGCGCCACTCACTGGAAGGTTTGCCACCCTGTAGCACCTCTCCGGCCAAACTCATGCGCACCATACTCTCGGGCGTCATTTGCTCGACCATCAATGCCGAAGGTGTGATGAGCATGGCATCGCCATCGCGAACTGATACGTTACCGGATGCACCACGGTTGAGCCCCAGCGCTATCAAGCATTGGGAAGTTTTGAGTAGTACTTTGCTTAGCTCATTTTCAGTCATAGCTCCCATCCTACATTTACTTCAGCACCCGCCCCGCCACTGCTTGCAGTTTTTTCATCATCGCAGCATCACGCGCTTGGGGTGCTGTGATGAGCGCGTGTTGTAAAGCACTGCGGCAATGACACTCGCAGGCTTGTGTATCCGCAGCTATGCGCGGCACAGCATGGCCGATCAAGGTCTTAGCTTTGTCGGCATTTGCCAGTAACACTTTGATGATCTGTTCTACGGTGACGTGGTCGTGTTCTGGATGCCAACAGTCGTAGTCGGTGACCATCGCGACGGTGGCATAGCAAAGCTCGGCCTCGCGAGCAAGCTTAGCTTCCGGCATATTGGTCATGCCGATCACGTCACATCCCCAAGAGCGATACAGATTCGATTCTGCCAACATAGAGAATTGTGGCCCTTCCATGACCAAATAAGTGCCGTTGCGCACGACAGCGATACCCGCGTGTTGGGCTGCAGACTCTATCTGGTCGCCTAGGCGACGGCATACCGGATGCGCCATGGAAACATGTGCGACTAGGCCTGTCCCAAAGAAAGATTTTTCGCGTGCGAAGGTACGGTCTATGAATTGATCGACGATGACGAAGGTGCCGGGGGCGAGATCTTCACGCAAGGAGCCGACCGCACTCACCGAGATGACATCGCTCACACCGACGCGCTTGAGCACATCGATGTTGGCGCGGAAATTAATCTCGGAAGGTGAAATCTTGTGGCCGCGACCGTGGCGTGGCAAGAACACCAGTTGCACACCATTCAGCTCACCAAACAGTAATTCATCCGAGGCCTCGCCATAGGGTGATGCGATGCGCTCCCAACGCTTATTACTTAAACCTTCGATGTCGTATACACCGCTGCCGCCTATGATGCCTATGCTCGCTCGTGACATGCTCTATCCTGTTAATCAATAGGTGCGAGATTGGAACAGGAAACCTTGTTCACATCAAGGATAAGCTATGTGATTTTTGTCACAGACACGACCTATACCGTGCATTAGTATGTACACCTCACTTAAACCACTACTAGGAGTTCACCATGAAATGCAATTCAGGAACAGTTGACCGCGCAGTACGTGTAATCGCAGGTTTGGCTTTAATCGGAATGGCTGCAACCGGTACGATAGGCGCATGGGGTTATATCGGCGTTGTACCCTTGCTGACTGGCGCGATTGGCTTCTGCCCTGCTTATGCGATCTTCGGTATGAATACCTGCGGCATCAAAAAATAAAACACACCGCATCACATACATGCTCGATATTCACTATCGAGCATTTTTTTATCCAAAATAATTTGGTGGCGACAATCAATCATGAAAAAAATCATCCTTATTTCAACTTTAGCTTTGTTCAGTAATGCAGTGTTTGCGGATGATCCGAGCAAATATCAAGAAGAGAGCCGCGCGGTAGCGATGCCATTCCTGAAAAAATTAGCTGCAGCAAACAAAGAAGCGGTCAGTAATGGCGGTCATGCCTCTGCTGTCGGCGTTTGCAAAGACATCGCCCCCAACATGAGCGGCGAAATCTCTCGCCAGACCGGCTGGAAACTGACGCGTGTGAGTCTGAAGGTTCGCAACCCATTGCTAGGCACAGCTGATGCATGGGAACAAAAGAAACTGCAAGAATTCGCCGAACGTGCGGCCAAGGGCGAGAAGCCTGAGACCATAGAAGCATCCGAGATTGTCGATGAACCAGCAGGTAAGTCTTTCCGCTTCATGAAAGCCATCGCACTTCAACCTGGTTGCGTTGCTTGCCACGGCGCTAAGGAAGAAATCCCTGCTGAGGTACAAGCACGTTTGAACACTGACTACCCACATGATCAGGCGACTGGCTACAAAGTCGGCGACATCCGTGGTGCGGTCAGCATCAAACGCCCCCTGTAATCACTCAAAGTAGGAAGCAGAAATGAATTCAAAAATCACCAAGAATCTATTGATAGTATTGGCCGCCTTCGGCATCGTATTCGGCGTGCAAAAGCTCCAAGCTGCCGATGGTATAGATGTGAAGCAAGCAGCCAGCATGGTGCAGCAAGGCATGTTCTTGCTGGATGTTCGCGAGCCGGAAGAATATGCAGAAGTGCATGCACCGAACGCGACCTTGATCCCATTAGGACAACTGAGCAGTCGCTTGTCAGAACTTAATGCGTATAAGGACAAGCCTATCGCGGTGATGTGCCGCTCGGGCAGACGTTCAGCTAAAGCGGTGCAGATTTTGCAGGAAGCTGGCTTCAGCAAAGTTAGAAACATATCTGGTGGTGTTACTTCATGGGAGAGCGCGGGTCTCACTGTAGTACGCCAAAAATAAATAATCACGTACTGTGTGATGTATGTCACTGAAGCCAGTTTCCATCCCCCTTACAGTTCGCTTCCCTGTTAAAGTATTAGGAATTAATGATATGGAACGTACTCTTTTAAGCACGCTGATTGGTGCGACTTTGATGGCGAGTTCCGCTGCAGTGATGGCGGGTGATTGGGAGCTCTTACCTGTGATGGACACCGGCTACAAGGCTGATGTGACGGTCTCAGTAGTAGGCGGCGTAATGAACGGTCTGCCTTCAGGTAGCGGAAATTACACAGGCGCAGAAGTCGCGTTCAACTGCTTGGCTTTGCAACCACCCAGTGGCGTGATTCGTAGCAAGATTTCATATGGGCAGTTCGATCACAATGGTTTGAAGCTAAAATCATTCGAAGTGAATCCTCGTTGGACGACCAAGCTGAGCAATGAAGTCAGCGTGGGTTTCGGTCCAGGTGTGGGTTATGTACAGGCTGACGTAGCTGGAAAGAGCACCAGCATGGCCGCAGTGCAATTGGGTGCAGACATCGATTACCGCATCGGCGCGATTGATCTGGGTCTGGGCGCACGTTGGCAGAACACTAGCAACAAGTTAATTGCTCCTGGCATCAACGGCGCGAACAACACTTTGATCCAAGCCAAGCTGGGCTATAGTTTCTAACATCTAGCTTGATAATTAGTATCAATGACGCAACGCCCATCGTCCTGAAGTGAGGCTGATGGGCGTTACGTTTTAATCAGGAGGTAGCCATGTATCAACTCGATCTGGACAACAGTAACCAGTTACACGTCAAATACAAGAATCACACCGTCAGTTACGGACTGGATGGCAGCTTGCCCAATCCACTGGAAGCCACTTATGCGGCACTCGCCGGTTGTGCTGGCGTCTACTCGCGCAAAGCCTGCAAAGCACTAGGCATCAGCGCGGAAGGTATCAAAATAGATTGCAAACCGGTGGTACGCAATGGCAATCCGCTAGTCCCTGCCCGCTTCGTCACCGACGTCGTATTTCCCGAACGTATAGACGCCGAACAACGCGCACGCATCCTGCAAGAGATCAGCCACTGCGCAGTCAAAGTGCTGATACATGAAGGTGCGAACATCGAATTCGTGACTCAAGAAGCCGCCTAGAAAATCGCTGACTCATGCTCCTAATCGCACTTTCTTTAGGCTCACTCATAGGATTAGTACTCGGCTTGACCGGTGCCGGTGGTGGCATCTTAGCTGTGCCTGCACTGACCCTGGGTTTGGGCTGGAGTATGACGCAAGCCTCGCCTATCGCCTTGTTGGCGGTCGGCAGTGCCGCTGCCATAGGCGTGCTCAGTGCACACCAAAACAGGCTGGTACGCTATCGCGCGGCAATGTTAATTTCCATCAACGGCATGATAGCCGCCCCGTTGGGACAATACCTCGCACATCGCCTACCGGAACGCGCTTTGACACTGGGCTTTGCTGTGGTCATGATCATTGTCGCCGCACGACTCTGGCGCAGTGTCGCGGCACATACTCTAAGCGATGACAGCATCTCGGCGGATGCACTAAGACCGCGCCGCATCAACATCAAGACCGGTCGCATCCAGTGGAACCGCACCTCGTTCATCACACTTTCCATCATCGGGCTACTGACCGGACTGACCACGGGTCTGTTAGGCGTGGGCGGGGGCTTCATCATCGTGCCGGCCTTGCTGCGCTGTAGCAATATCACGCTGGAGGGCATCGTCGCGACGTCTTTACTGGTCATCTCACTGGTTTCCCTTGGTGCATTCGTATCAGCCGTCACCACTGGCGATGTCACGCTTACGCTCGGTGCCGGCTCATTCGTGTTGGGTGCCGCCGCTGGCATGTTGCTGGGCAGACATTTCAGCGGCAAGCTGCCCAAACACATCGTTTTGAGACTGCTTGCCGTGCTGATCATCGCAGTATCACTGGTGCTGCTTTACCGAAAATTCTGGTTGGTTTAACGCTGTAGCAAGCCACCCGCCAGATTGGCGGGTACGGCCTCGTGAATGAGCTTGGGCGTAGCGAGGTTCAAGCCGTTCATGATGTCGATAAACTCCTGCCGGGTCTTGCCCGCAATACGGGTGTTGAGAATTTTTTCCTCACCGATACAACTCACTCGTCTGCCTTTGTAATCGTGGCCGGGATAGAGCAAGGTTTCATCGGGTAGCACGAACAATTTCTCTGTGATGCTGTGATACATTTGCTCTGCACTCCCGCTTTGGAAGTCCGTGCGCCCGCAAGCATTGATCATCAAGGTATCGCCCGAGAACAAACGATCACGCCACAGATAACACAAGCTGCCTAGCGTATGGCCGGGCGTGGCGATCACACGCACTTGTTCTGCACCAAAACCCAAACACTCCCCATCCGCCAGTAGTTTGTCATAGCCCGGTGCACCGCAATCCTTGGCGATGACACTGGTCGCACCGGTGACTTGCTTGAGCGCCTTGGAAGCCGTGATGTGATCGGCATGTACATGGGTATCCAGCACGTAATCCAGGGTCAGTCCAAATTCTGCGATTAATGCCCGGTCTCGCGGCAACTGCTCCAGCACGGGATCGATGATGACGGCATGACCGTCCTCTCCCGCGAGCAAATAGGTCAGAGTGGAAGAGCTGGGATCAAACAATTGGCGGAAGATCATTGGTGCTCCTTGCGGTTTATTTCAGGCGATAATATCAGATAACGCTAATGCAACTATATGTTTACAGGAATCAAGTTCTTAAAGGCATCAAGCTTGCCCGGAGCGCATATAATTCGAATATGAATACGAGCAATCACATCAAACTACAAGTCACCGGCATGCATTGTGCCGCTTGTTCGGCGCGACTGGAGAAAGTCCTGAATCAACTGCCCGAAGTCGAAGCGCGGGTGAGCATCGCCACCGAGCTCGCACAAATCGACTATCAAGCCCAATCCACCCCGCTGGAATTCTTGATTAAAGCCATACAGGGGGCTGGCTTCGACGCCCATGTGCCGCGTGATTTCGCGGCTGAAAAGCAATTACGCTTGCTGGCATTGCGGCATGAACAAAACCGCTTCCTGATCTCGGCAGCCCTGACGCTGCCCTTGCTGCTCTCTATGCTGCTGATGTTCGCAGGTATAGACATGATGCTGCCCGCCTGGTTGCAATTTGCGCTCGCGACACCCGTACAACTCTGGATCGGTTGGCGTTTCTATAGTGGTGCATGGGCCAGTTTGCGTAACGGCGGCGCCAATATGGATGTGTTGGTCGCACTCGGCACCAGTGCAGCTTATCTGTTGAGTATCGCGGTCTGGCTGTTGCATCTGGATCAAGCCTTGTACTTCGAAGCCAGTGCCACGTTGATCACACTGGTGCTGTTCGGCAAACTACTAGAAGCACGTGCCAAGGGCAAGGCTTCAAGCGCACTCGAAGCACTCCTTAATTTGCAACCCAAGACTGCCCAAGTAGAACGTGATGGCGTGATACAGACCCTCGCCGTGGAAGAGATGCAGGTCGGCGATGTGTATCTGGTACGACCCGGCGAAAGCGTTCCAGTAGATGGCACGGTGTTGGAAGGCGAATCCAGTGCAGACGAATCTATGCTCACCGGCGAGAGCGTGGCACGCAGCAAGCGCCCTGGCGATAAGGTCTACGCCGCCACTACCAACCAAAGTGGTTTGCTCAAATGCCGCGCGCTGGCGGTGGGCTCACATACACAGTTGGCCGCCATCATCCGACTGGTCGAGTTGGCACAAAGCTCCAAAGCGGCAATACAACAGCTGGCCGACCGCATCTCAGCGGTGTTTGTACCTGTGGTCATGCTCATCGCGCTCGTGACTTTCGCTGCTTGGTATCTAAGCGGCCACACGTTCACGCTTTCCCTCATCAACGCCGTCGCTGTGTTGGTCATCGCCTGCCCTTGCGCCCTCGGCTTGGCGACACCGACCGCACTGGTGGTATCGACCGGACGTGCCGCACAGGCAGGAATACTAGTCAAAGATGCTGCCGCACTCGAACGTGCGCATACGCTATCGGTCTTGGTTGTAGACAAGACCGGCACCATCACCGCAGGCAAGCCCAGCGTGACCGAAGTCATCTCCGCCGGCGCGCACACTGAACAACAATTATTGGCCGCAGCAGCGGCACTCACCCGCGCCTCCACACACCCTTTGTCTCAAGCCATCGCTGCGCATTGCGACAAATTGGATATAGCCGCAACGGCTAACGCCAACGTCACCGAAATTGCAGGACAAGGACTGAGTGCCAAGCTTGATGGCAATAACTATCTTTTGGTCTCGCCCGGCTACGCGAGCGCACAAGACATCGCGCTCGATGATGCACGGATATTGGCGCTACAAGAACAAGGCAAGACGGTGATGGTCTTGAGCCGTGAACGACACGTGATGGGATATATTGCGACGCAAGACAGCGTGCGTGAAAGCAGCCGCGAGGCGGTCGCACGCTTGCAAGCGATGGGAATAAGGGTGGTGATGCTCAGCGGTGACAATCAGGCAGCCACGCGGGCCATCGCAGCACAAGTGGGCATCACGGAGTCCATCGCCGAAGTCAGTCCGCAAGACAAAGCTGCCCGTGTACTGTCATTCAAGAGCGCAGATACGACAGTCGGTATGGTGGGCGACGGCATCAACGATGCCCCTGCTCTGGCGAATGCGGATGTCAGTTTCGCGATGCGTAGCGGCAGCGACATCGCAATAGAGACTGCGGACATCACCTTGATGCATAACGATCTGAATAGCGTGGTGGATGCCATAGACCTGTCGCGTGCCACGCTGCGCAAGATACGCCAAAACCTGTTCTTCGCCTTCGCCTATAACGTGCTGGGCATCCCGCTTGCCGCAGCCGGCATGCTCAACCCTGTCATCGCGGGTGCGGCGATGGCGATGAGCTCAGTCACCGTGGTTAGCAACGCGCTGTTGTTGAAACGCTGGCGCGCGGGAAAAACATCTTAAGTACTGAACGTCATGGATATAAACCTCATTGCAAAAAGCCTGGAACAGACTGGCTACATCGTGCTGGAACAGGCACTACCAAAAAAAAATTTAGACCAGCTGCTTCGCCGCTGCGAAGTCGATGACTTGAATCGCTTCAACACAGCACATGTAGGACGCGGCAATGAAAAGCGACTGCTACCAAACGTGCGCGGCGATGTCATCAGTTGGTTGGATGAGCAAAATATAGATGATCAGACGTTCCTCGCGGCCATGGATAACTTGCGTCGGGAGTTGAATGCCAGACTGTTCTTGGGCTTGTTTGATTACGAATGTCATTACGCCGTTTACGAATCCGGCACAGCTTACGCCAAACACCTGGATGTCTTGCACGGCAAGAAGAACCGCATCCTCTCCACCGTGCTATACCTGAACGAAAATTGGCAGCAGGACGATGGCGGCGAATTGGACGTGTATGACGAAAACGGTAGCAACATACTCACCACCGTGACACCGCGTTTTGGCACCCTGATTATTTTCCTGAGCGAGCACTTCCCCCATGAAGTGCGACGTTCTAACACCACACGTCGCAGTATCGCGGGCTGGTTCCGTGTCAGCGGCAGTTCACCCATATAGCATAGCAATGAAATATACCGAGCACGACTTAAGCACTGCCGCACACCATGTACAGAACATCCTCGGCTTGGCGATACAGCATAGCCCTGCGCACGACGCATTGGTGGTATGGGACGGACAGTGTGCATTGTCACTGGCGATCACCGATGCCTATAAACGCTGTCTACCAGAAGCGACCTTCATCGAATTCGATGCGCATGAACCTGCTGCGATACGCGCAGAGTTTGCCAAGCTTGCCGCTGGCGATCTGGTGGTTCTGGTCCAGTCCACCAGCTTTCGATTGGATGCTTTCCGTATCCGTGTCGAGTTGTTCAAACTGGGGCTGAAAGTCATCGAGCATCCCCATCTGTCACGCATGCCGGGCGAAGAAGGCAGACTCTACATAGACTCGCTCGCGTATGACGCCGAGTACTTCCGTAACACGGGTGCGGCACTCAAAGCGCGTATAGACCAGGCCAGCTGCGGCATCGTAGACAGCGGCGGCGCACAACTGGTGTTTGGCGCAGGATTCGAGGACGCGAAGCTGAACGTGGGTGACTATCGCCAGATGAACAATGTGGGCGGGCAGTTCCCCATAGGCGAAGTGTTCACCGAGTCTCGTGATCTGGAAGCTGTAAACGGCAAGGTACGTGTGTCCATCTTCGGCGATACCCAGTTCGCGGTGAACAAACCACCCGTGCCCATCACGCTGGAAATCAGCAAAGGTCGCGTCGTCGGTGTGGAGGACTCCACAGCCGAATTCGACAAGGTACTGGAACTGATACGCGCGGAAGAAGGCGAAATCTGGCTGCGCGAATTAGGCTTGGGATTGAACCGTGCATTCAGCCCGGAGCGCATGGTCAGCGACATCGGCACCTTCGAGCGCATGTGCGGCATACATTTTTCACTGGGCGCCAAGCACGGCAGCTACAATAAACCCAACATCCGCCGCGCCGATGCCAAGTTCCATGTCGACGTGTTCGCCGCCACCGAAACCGTCACCCTAGATGAGGAGGTCGTGTTCAGCAACGGCGCCTGGTTGGTGTCGTAAGCACTGAACAAACAGGGATTTTCCGTGCTATACGCCCTTTCGACACAAGATGAGGCGGCCTATCATGAATCGAACTCTACGAGAGGGAATACCGTGTACATCCAATGGAAGGAATCACTGGAACTGCATAACGATCTGATTGATACACAGCATCGCATCATCGTATTGCTGTGCCGCAAATTGGATATCGCAATCAAGACACAAGAGTCCGAACAGACAGTACGCTGGGTGATGCTGGAGTTGAAGAAGTTCGTCGAGTTCCATTTTCTCAGTGAAGAGAACCTCATGCATGAGATTGGCTATCCCGATGTGGACAACCACACCCTGATACACACCGACTTGCTGCACCAACTGGACCTGATGCTGGCCAAGATCAGCCGTCACCGCGAGTTCCCTGAAGATCTGCTGTATTTCCTCAATCAGTGGGTGGTGAATCATCTGGTCAGCGAAGACATGAAGATCGCCAATTTCATCAAAAATACCGGCCGCGAACCTATCGGCAAGAACCTTTATGCCGAATACCTGCACACTTCAGATAACGCCGACTAATCGCTAATAATCCTGTTCGCCACCTTGTTTGAATTTCTCGATCTGCCTGCGGTCACGTTTGCTGGGTCTGCCCTTGAACACGAAAATGGGCTCTTCTGCTTTGAGTTGCATCGCCAGCTGTAGACGCTTCTCGCGACTTTCTTCGTTCTCGTGATAGAGCTTGTGTGCTTCAGGCGCGGGACCGCGTTTATTCGAGATGCCCAATACATGGATCTTGAAGTCAAAACGTCCCAAACGTAGATCCAATATGTCGCCAGCACCAACAGTCTTGGCCGGTTTTACACACACGCCACCCATCTTGACCTTGCCACTGTCTATCGCATCGACTGCAAGACTGCGCGTCTTGTAAAATCGCGCGGCCCACAGCCACTTATCTATGCGTATTTTGTCTAGCTCGTCGTTCATGATGTGTCGTGTTTCTGGCGGTGCTGTGATTATAGAAGATGGCCACCGTTTAAGTTAAGCGCTGTTTTGCCCACAATTACCGTGGATGACTGTGTGCACAGTGTGTGGATAAAGCAAATTATTGTTAAAACTTCAATGACTTACATGCACCGCTCAATAACTGCACAATTCACAACAACTAACTTGTCGCAAAATTAGCCTAGAATTGCGCCCTTTTCAGCCCGCTAATCTTGACATCCTTGATTACCTACATCGGGTATTTTCAACTCAGCGTAATCCATTTGAAACTCCGATATGCGTAAGTTCTTAAAGTCCATCGATCCCAGACATAGCCTGCGCGCGCAGATCAGTCTGGCCAGTGCTGCCACGGTTCTAAGCCTATCCGCCCTATTGAGTTTGTATGCGACCAATACCACGCGTGCACAGATAGAGCACAGTCAGGGCGAGGCTTTCATCAAGCGCGCCCAAAATGCACTCGATGTGATAGACCGAGGTATGTTCGAGCGTGCCCGCGAGATCCAGAATGCAGCAGTATTGGACGAGATACGCAATCCCAAGGTGGAAATCGCCACCAAGCGTGAAGTACTAGAACGCTTGCAGGCCAGCTTCAATGCCTACGCGTGGATAGGCATATGCGACACACAAGGTATAGGCAAGGTCGGAACCGGAAAGTATCTTGAAGGCAAGAACCTCTCGAAACGCCCTTGGTGCACCGAAGGTCGCACGCGTTACTACATAGGCGATGTGCACGATGCCATGTTGCTGGCCAAGCTCCTTCCCAATCCCAGTGGCGAAACCTTTTATCTGGTCGATGTGGCCGCGCCCGTGATGAGTCGCGAGGGAATATTACAAGGGGTGTTGTGCGGTCACATCTACTGGGCTTGGGCAGAAGAGGCATTGGATAGCAAAAAGACTCCCGGTGAAGATATCTTCCTCCTGAGCAAGGACAACAAGATACTTTCCGGTCCCGGCAAAGCGTGGTCGGATTACGCTGCACTAGGTCCACAGACCTCGGAGACCATCAAAGGTGAAGCCAAGTATGGACATCTTTTAGAACGCTACAGCGACGGTAGGACCTATCTGGTGGGATATGCAAAATCATCAGGCTATAGGGAGTACGCAGGTCTAGGCTGGACTGCTGTAGTGCGCGAAGACATCAGCACGGCTTTCGCACCTGCGGAAAGATTGCAACGCAAAATTTTCCTCGTGGGTAGTGCATTGGGTCTATTCTTCGCTTGGATTTCTTGGGTGATGGCCGGTCGATTCGTGCGTCCCATCAGCAAACTGAGTGATGCAGCTGAAAAAATTTCCCAGGGTGAACTGCATAGCAAGATTCCCACCATGCTTGGGAAGAATGAGGTCGCTCATCTGACTCGCGCTGTAGACAATATGGTGAACAATTTGACCCGCGAGATTCAACATCGACGCGAGGCCGAAGTTGCGCTGAGTCTTTCCGCCAAGGTGTTTGAGAACAATGCTGAGGCCATCATGATCACCGATGCTAACAACCGCATCATGATGATCAACAAGGCATTTAGTGTCATCACAGGATATAGCCAAGAGGAGTCGATAGGCCAACGCCCTAGCTTCCTAGCTTCCGGCAAACACGATGCAGATTTCTATCGCAAACTCTGGGACACACTGAATAGCGAGAGCATCTGGCGCGGCGAGATTTGGAACAAACGCAAGAACGGTGAAATCTATCCGGAATGGTTGACCATCACACGCGTACTGGATGAAAAAGGGGATCTGACGAATCACATCGCCATTTTCCTGGATATCACCGAGCGCAAGAAAGAGGAGGAGCGCACCAAGTTTCTGGCCAATTTTGATGTGCTATCCGGCTTACCTAATCGTTATCTACTCAATGACCGCATGGAGCAAAGCATCGCCTTGGCTCAGCGTAATGAAAGTAAATTCGCGGTGCTATTCGTTGATCTCGATCATTTCAAAAATATCAACGACTCGTTGGGGCACGATATAGGCGACATGCTCTTAAAGAACGTTGCGGGAAGGCTGAAATACTGTCTTCGTCGAACCGACACGCTAGCGAGGTTGGGCGGCGATGAATTTATCGCGATACTCAATGACATCAACACAGCGGATGAGGCAACTTTTGTGGCCGAGAAAATTATAGATGCGCTGGACGCTTCTTTTGATATCGGCGGGAGCAATTTACACATCACGCCCAGTATAGGCATCAGCATCTATCCGGACGATGGCACAACGCAGATGCAATTGATGCGCAACAGTGATTTAGCCATGTATAAGGCCAAACAAAGTGGGCGCAACAGCTTTGCCTATTTCGAGGAAGGAATGAACATCCGTGCAGTAGAGCGCTTGCGTCTGGAAAGCGATCTGCGCCATGCCATAGAAGCCAAGCAACTGATGTTGTATTACCAACCCAAGGTCAGTGTAAAAGGAGAGCACGTCGTTGGATTAGAGGCCCTGCTGCGTTGGCAACATCCCGAACACGGTTTCATCTCGCCCGCAGTCTTCATCCCGGTCGCAGAACAGACCGGGCTCATCAACCGCATCGGCGATTGGGTATTGCGTCAAGCTGCCATGCAATTGCGCATCTGGGAATCGCAAGGTTATTCGGTAGTGCCGATTGCAGTGAACCTGTCCGCGATACAGTTTGCACAAAAGGATCTGGTCACCCGCATCGTGGATATCGTGCGTGATGTGGGCATCAGTAGCAAACTGATAGAACTCGAATTGACGGAAAGCGCCTTGATGGATAGCAGTGGTGACAGCACCAAGAAGCTGGACGAGTTGTATGCAGCAGGTTTCGTGCTTGCGCTGGATGACTTCGGTACCGGCTACTCCTCTTTAAGCCGCCTGAAACTATTGCCCGTACAACGTCTCAAGATAGACCAGTCCTTTGTGCGCGACATCGCCACCGACAGTAATGACGAGAGTATCGTCCGGGCAACTTCAGTGCTGGCTCATGCCTTGGGTATGACAGTCACGGCGGAAGGTGTGGAAAACCGGGAGCAACTGGCCTTCATCACCGAGATAGGTTGCGAGGAATACCAAGGCTATCTGTACAGTCGCCCGGTCCCGGCGGCAGATGCGGTCAATTTCCTGAATAAAGCCTAAACACCGAGACCTACTCTCCCCAATCACCTCAGGGTGGACTTGGCGATAGCGGATGCAGGCTTAACGTCGCGACGCAGAATCTTGCCATTCTTGGTGCGAGGAAAATCCTTGACCAGATAGACCGTCTTAGGTGCTTTGTACGCCGCCAGATGTTCACGACCGAACAGCAAGAGATCATCTGCCGTGCTAGTGCTACCCGGGTGCAGAATGATATAAGCCACCACCAGCACCTTGTCTTTTTCTAATTCTTCACCAACAGAAGCACAGTCCGCGACCGCGGGATGCGACTTCAATACCCGCTCAATCTCATACGGTGAAACACGGTAGCCAAAACTCTTGATGATGTCGTCCTTGCGTCCCAAGAACCAGATATAGCCATCTTTATCGTAGCGCGCATAATCGCCAGTGAAGAACCAGCCATCGTGCACATGCCTGGCTGTCTCCTCGGGCAGATTCCAATATTCCAAAAACAAACCGGGGTCGTCTTTTGGAACCGAGATCATGCCCTCCTCGCCTGGCGCAACTGGCTGCAAAGTTTCGGGGTCCAGAAGTTGTATCCGGTGTCCAGGTTGAGGAAAGCCGGCCGATCCCGCACGTATGGGTCGCGACTTGGTTTGGCACAGATAGTAGGAGAACTCTGACATACCAACTGCTTCGTAGATATCCACCCCGAAACGCTCGCGCCATTGGCTCAACACCTCATCCGAGAGGTGCTCACCCGCACTCATGCAATGCCTCAAGCTGGGCACATCGGCTTTGGTAAAACTACTCTTTTGCACGATCTGTCTATAGATGGTGGGCACGCCGACGAAGATGGTGGCGGAATGTTTCTTAATCAAGCGCGGCCAAGTGTTCGCATCGTTCTTACCCTCGTGCACGATGATGGTCTTGCCCAGGAATAGTGGATCCATCAGGCCTGATCCCAACACATAGGTCCAGTTGAACTTGCCAGAATGCATGATGCGGTCGCCCTCGGGCGCAAAGTCGAACCAATAGGTGGAGGCAGGTGTACGACCTATCATCGCTCTATGCGCATGCAACACGCCCTTGGGATAACCCGTGGTGCCAGAGGTGTAAACCAGATAGGCAGGATCTTCGCCACGCGTGATATGTGCTTGCTCGTATTGATTAATCGAACTCAGTGTCTCTTCCAAATCCAAGACATTCAAACCCGCCACCTTGCCGACCTCACCCGCCCCGCCGAGCAAGACATGGCGCAAACTCTGCGCACCCTGCAAATGATCTTTGAGTGTGGCCCATGCCACCTTGTCTGTTACCAACACCGATGCACCGGAGTCCTTAGCCAGATAGGCAACTTCCTCCGCTGTCAACAATGTGGAAGTAGGTACCGCTATCGCACCACGTTTCATCGTTCCCAAAAATGCGCCTGGATAGTCGAGACAATTGGGCAAACGTATCAACACACGCTCACCAAGTCCCACCCCCAGCTCACGTAAAAGTTGCGCGAATCGGCTGGTCCGCTCAGCCAATTGCGCATAGCTGATCTGCGAAGTGCCCAGTACATCATCTTCAACGATCATCGCGATTCTGTCGGCGGCAGGCGTGCCCAGATGTGCATCGCTGCAAGCGACACCGATATTGAAATATTCCGGCACTTGCCAATGCCAAGGTGCAAAAGGTGCGAATTCAGACATGCTGCCTCCTAAAGGATGACGCCATATGGCCAGTTTTCACGTACAACTTGTGCCGGCATCAGTTGCAAGACTTGCATAGCGAATCTCGTATCGCCATCACTCAGTGCACGCAAGGAATGCGCCCTGAGCAGCGTCTGCAAAGCCTTGCCGAACATGGGTGGATCCAGCATCTCTCCGTCGAGGCGTATTGCGCCGCCCAACAAGGCATTCGCCTCTATCGCGGCTTTCAATATACGGATTTTGTGATCTATGTCGGTGGGTGACGGGGTGTATGCGACTTTGCATAGATGAATGTGTGCCGGATGGATGACTTGCTTGCCCGTCAGTCCCATCGCGGCTTCTTGACATGCGTGTTTGTAGACAACGCGAGATTCATGCTCACCATGCAAATCCAGCCATCTGCGTACATCATGCGGCTCGACGAACTCTGTCGGCATGCTGCTAGAACCGATCAATGTCTCCACCCCGCCGATGACGCCCTTACCCGCGATACGCGCTTCGAACATGATCTGATTGAGAAAGTATTTCAGTTCCTCGGTCCAATGCTCGGGTGTGATCTGTATACCCATCGCCTTTGAGAAGTCGTGTATACCGAACACCACATGTTTTACCGTGCTGTACTGCATCAAATCAGGTGCAATCTTCAGCGACTTGGGATGCTCGATGATGGGCTGTATAGATATCTCGTGATTGAGTCCCACCAGAAAATTAGACAAATCACGCACTTCAGGCGCGCCATAGGCCTCACCCGCCTTGGCCAACATCACCACATCGACGAATTCCGCAAGGTCTCTGACCAACTCCATGTCGTGTTCATATTCTTCGGTACGGAAAGGATTTACGCGGATAGCGATGGTGACTTCTTTCCTACGCTTGAACTCAGGCAGCTCGCGTCTAAGCAAAGTACGGCTCAATTCCTTCATCCTGCATCCGTCTTCCAGATCGAAGATCAGTGTGTGTGCATTGGTCTGATGGGCATGCTTCTGCATACGCTGTGCCGCCATCTCCAGATCTTCATACTTGCCCAAAGACGGCACGAACTTCACGGGCGGGTAGTACAGCTGTATGCCCGGCCACAAGCCGCCGAGCATGCCGGTGTTGGCATCGCTACAAAATTTCTTTTCACGGTTGTGCGCGCTGTGATGTGTGCTCATATCCACCTCCTATATTTATTGCCGCCACGACACAGGTCGCTGTTGCTACTCCAAATGCGCCAGATAATGATGTCTATCGGTCAGACAAAGCCCCAATCGCCATTCCATCGGTTTGTCACCATAGGTATAAGACACACGCTCTATGCTCAGCAAAGGTGTGCCCTGCTTGAGACCCAATGTCCGAGCCACCTCCCCATCCGCGCCCAGTGCCGTCAATTTTTCTTCGGCACGCACCATGCGTATGCCCAACTCGGTTTCATACATGCGGTACATAGAGCCGTTATAGCTTTGAATCTGTTTATCGTTCACACCTTTGAACGCCGCAGCGGGCAGAATGATGCGATCTAGTATCAGTGGCTTGCCATTGAACAGCAGCAGACGCCTGATATCGATGACGGCACTGCCACTCTTTATCTGCAATGCGGCGGCGGTGGGCGCCGGTGCTTTTACACGTTCGCAACTGAGCAATTGGTTGTCCAGCAATTCCTTGCTGCCGTCCATGGCCACCAAACGCAGAAAGCGCAGTTTGACCATATCTTCGGAATGCGTGGCGACGAAAGTCCCCTTACCCTGACGGCGCATCACGATATTCTCCGCAGCCAGCTCGTCTATGGCCTTGCGTACTGTGCCCTGACTGACCCCATAGCGTGCAGCCAACTCCATTTCGCTAGGAATAGCCGCGCCCGGCGCCCACTCTCCCGCGATCAGACTTTGCGTGATCAAAGTTTTGATCTGCTGATAAAGCGGCTGAAACCTGGGCGATGAGGATGTCGTTTTCATGGCGGCATTTATAGCACGCCGAATTTCATAAGTCCAGTGTCTTATATAAGATATAAGTTAGTTGACATGCTATTTTGGTCTGACTAAAATGAGCCACGCTATCGGGACCTTTCACAGAGGAAACACCATGAACAAGTATTTTCGGCCGCGCCGTTCCATGCTGTATGTACCTGGCTGCAACACGCGCTATCTGGACAAAGCACGCAGTCTGCATGCAGACTCGGTGATTTTGGATCTGGGTGACCCTATCCTCATCGCAGCCAAGGAGACTTCCCGCCAGAACGTGGTGGATGCAGTCAAACAGGGCGGCTATGGAAATCGTGAAGTGGTGATACGCGTCAATGATCTGGACTCGCCCTGGGGACATGATGACATCAAGGCGGTCGCCAACATCGGTGCGGATGCAATCCTATTCACCAATATTGAAAATCGTGCCGATGTGCTGGCTGCCATTGCCGAACTAGATGCGGCAGGCGGCAACAATGTACCGGTGATGGTGATGATAGAAAGCCCGCTCGCCGTGTTGCATGCAGAAGAGATCGCCAGTTCTTCGGACCGCATCGCCTGTATGGTTATGGCGACTTCCGACCTGATCTCGC
The DNA here is from genome assembly GCA_027448945.1 of Gallionellaceae bacterium. Taxonomy (GTDB): domain Bacteria; phylum Pseudomonadota; class Gammaproteobacteria; order Burkholderiales; family Gallionellaceae; genus Gallionella. The sequence continues at coordinate 76,930 of DAIDMQ010000010.1, read as the reverse complement.
AACTACACGCGCATGTAACTAGCGAACGGCTGCCCCTGCTTGCCAGTTTGTCCATGGTAATACTCGCCGCACGAGCCCACGACCGCGCAGTTGTAGATGGCGTCAACAGTCACTTCAAAGACATGGGCGCTTTCGAATATGCCTGCCGCCTGGGCCGCGACATGGGCTTTGATGGAAAGTCTCTGGTTCACCCCATGCAACTGGCTTATGCCAACGACGCCTATACGCCCAAACGTAGCGAAGTTAAGAATGCCAGCGAGATCATCAACGCACTGACCGAAGCGAATGCGGCAGGTCGCGGCACCGTGGTCGTCAATGACAGACTGATAGAACACCACCATGTGGTCGCGGCCAAACAAGTGCTGCACCTGAACTCGCTGATAGAAGAACTGGAATCCTCTTATGCCTAAGACCGTACACGAGCCAGGCCGTGGCAACTTCTTTGAAGATTTTCACCTCGGCCAAGTATTGAAACACCCTACTCCCCGCACTGTGACCGATGGCGACTGTGCCATATATACCGCACTCACTGGCAGTCGCCATATCCTGCACAGCGCCCAACCTGTCGCGCACGCTCTGGGCTTTAAAGACCGCACGGTGGATGACCTGCTCGCCTTCCATATCGCCTTCGGCAAGACCGTACCGGACATCTCGGTGAATGCGGTCGCCAATCTGGGCTATGCAGATGTGCGCTTCTTGTCGCCCGTTTATCCAGGCGACACGCTGAGCTCAAGCTCTACCGTGATTGGACTCAAGCAAAATTCCAGCGGCAACAATGGTGTGGTCTATGTGCATTCGGTGACGCATAACCAAGACCGAGAACTGGTGATGGAATGGAAGCGCTGGGTGATGGTGCATAAAAGCGACCTATCGCGCCCCGCGCCCGAAACAGTCATTCCGGAACTACCAAAAGTCGTCACGGTGGATCGCTTACACATCCCCAGTTTCTTTGATGCCAGCCACTTCGAGACTGCAGTCACCGGCGGGCAACGCTTGTGGAACGACTACCAAGTTGGAGAACGCATAGACCATCCTGCGGGGATGACGGTGGACGACAGCGACCATACGCTGGCGACCAAGCTCTACCAGAACAACGCACGCTTACATTTCGATGAGCAGATGATGGCGAGCTCGCCATTCGGTCGACGTCTGATGTACGGCGGCCACGTGATTTCTATCTGCCGCGCACTTTCCTATGATGGCCTGGAGAATGCCTTGTGCATTTCTGCCATCAATGCGGGAACACATTGCAATCCCAGTTTCGGCGGGGACACTTTCTACACTTGGAGCGAAGTACTGGAACACTGGGAACTACCCGGTCGCAAAGATCTGGGTGCCTTGCGCTTGCGCATGGTGGGACTCAAGAACCTCCCCAGCAAAGCATTGCAAGACACTCATATCGAGCAAAATGGCAAACGGGTCTACCACCCCAATATCGTGCTCGATCTCGATTACACCGTACTCATCCCGCGCAAATAAAGGAACGCATATGTCAGCCATACATCCCAATCAGGCCCTTTTCGGTGGCGAGCAACCCTTCCCCGTTATCCCCAGCTGCGAACACTTCGCCGGCAGCGAGAAACTGATACTCAAAGCCTTGGCCCTGCAAGACAGCCTAGGCCCTATCTTCGATATCACTTGCGATTGTGAGGATGGCGCGGCGGCGGGACAAGAGCGCGAGCACGCCGAGATGATAGTCCGCGTACTCAACTCAGCCGAAAACAAACACCATATGGCTGGTGCGCGCATCCACGACTACACTCATGCGGCATGGCGTCAGGACATCGACATCCTGGTTGGTGGCGCCGGCAATCTGCTGGCTTATATCACCATCCCCAAGTGCACCCGTGCGACTCAGGCTGCCGAAATGATTGCTTATATCCAGCACACCACTCAGCGCTACGGCATCACTCGCATCATCCCTGTACATATCCTGATAGAGACACACGGCGCCTTGCATGACGTGTACGAGATTGCCGCCCTACCCTGGGTACAGGTATTAGATTTCGGCCTGATGGATTTTGTCAGCGGACATCACGGCGCGATCCCCGCCTCCGCGATGCGCAGTCCGGAACAATTCGAACATCGCTTGCTGATACGCGCCAAGGCCGAAATTGTCGCCGCTGCTTTGGCTCATGGCGTGGTACCTGCACACAATGTCACGCTGGATCTCAAGAACACTGAGGTGACTTTTGCAGACGCGAGTCGCGCACGCAAAGAATTCGGCTTCCTGCGCATGTGGAGCATCTACCCCACTCAGATACAGTCCATCGTAGACGCAATGAAACCCAAATACGATGAAGTCACCGAGGCCGGCAACATCCTGCTAGCCGCACAGGCAGCCGAATGGGGGCCGATACAATATGCAGGCGAATTACACGACCGCGCCACATACCGGTATTTTTGGGAAGTGCTGCAAAAAGCCAAGCTAACGGGCGTGAAAATTCCTGATAATGCTCTGGCCGCATTCTTTGCATAAATGCAGATTTGGCAGCAAAAATGAAACAAGCCTGTTCAGAAATGAACAGGCTTGTTTTTGTGTCTGGTAGGAACGATCAGATTCGAACTGATGACCTCTTGGATGTCGACCAAGCGCTCTAACCAACTGAGCTACGCTCCTAAAAAGGACGCGCATTGTATCTGAAGTTCGGCCGACCTCAAACTAAAAAATCATCACACTCAATAACTATCTGATGCCAGATTATCGAAGCGTGTGTACTCGCCACGGAAGGCCAGCGCGACCGTACCAATGGGGCCGTTACGCTGTTTGCCGATGATGATCTCCGCCTTTCCTTTATCTGCAGAATCAGAGTTGTAAACTTCATCGCGATATATGAACAAAATGAGATCGGCGTCTTGCTCGATCGCGCCAGATTCGCGCAAGTCCGACATCACCGGACGTTTGTTGGGACGCTGTTCCAGACTGCGGTTGAGCTGCGACAGCGCTATCACAGGCACATGCAACTCTTTGGCGAGCGATTTGAGCGAGCGTGATATCTCTGAAATTTCCGTGGCGCGATTCTCACTCGCCTTTCCAGCGTTAGAGCTCATCAACTGGATATAGTCGAGCACAATCAGGCTCAAGCCACCATAAGTGCGATGTAATCGGCGTGCTCGGGCACGCACTTCCAGCGCGGACAATGCTGCGCTCTCGTCGATGTGCATAGGCGCATCATTCAATCTGCCCAAAGCCTGAGTCAATCGCCCCCAATCATCGTCTTGCAGGCGGCCCGTCCTGAGGTCGTGCTGGTTAAGCTTACCCACCGAGCCCAGCATACGCATGGCCAATTGAGAGCCACCCATTTCCATACTGAAGATCGCCACAGGCTTTGGATTTTCCTTGGTTGCTTCTTCTAGTGCGACGTTCTCTGCGATATTGATAGAGAAAGCCGTCTTACCCATACTGGGACGGCCCGCCACGATGATGAGATCACCGGGTTGCAGGCCCGATGTCATCTTGTCCAGATCGGCAAAACCTGTTGCCGTACCCGTCACATCGCTGCTGCTCTCGCGCGCATATAAGGTCTCGATGCGCTCCACAACTTGGGTCAACAAGGGCGGCATACTGACAAAGCCTTGCTTGCCCTTGGAGCCCGCTTCGGCGATCTCAAACACCTTGCTCTCCGCTTCGTCCAGCAACTGCGCGGCATCGCGTCCTGTCGGGTTGTAAGCACTGCTGGTGATCTCGGTACCCACTTCGACCAACTGACGCATGATGGAGCGCTCGCGAACGATTTCACCATAGCGGCGCACGTTGGCAGCCGAAGGAACGTTCTGAGCCAAACTCCCCAAATAAGGCAGGCCGCCGACCTTATCCAGCTCCCCTGCGTTCTCCAGCGCTTCAGCGATGGTAATGACGTCAACAGGCTTGGCCATCTCGCTCAGACGCACAATCTGGCGGAAGATCAAACGATGTTCCTGACGGTAGAAATCGGCGGCAGAGACCAGGTCTATGATCTTGTCCAAAGCACTCGCCTCCAACAACAACCCGCCCAACACAGACTGCTCTGCCTCAACGGAATGAGGCGGCATCTTGATCTGCTCGATTTGTGCGTCTGCGTTGCTGAAAGTCTGCATGGAGTATGGGAAGGTTAACTTTTAAGCGGAGGGCATTTTACCCTAATGGAGCGCTTGTTGTTTTACTGCATGCATAACGAATACAAGATGAATTCAGGAAAGGAAAAAGGACTCCTAAGAGTCCTTTTCTTCATCCACGCCATGCGGCAAACCGCATATGCAGATTAGTTGGTGCCGGCGATAGTCACAGTGATATCAACTACCACGTCTGTGTGCAGAGCAACGCTCACAGTGTAGTCGCCAACTTGCTTCAGGTGGCCTGAAGGCATACGCACTTGAGACTTCTCAACTGCAAAACCTTGGGCAACCAAAGCTTCAGCGATGTCGGCATTGGTAACGGAACCGAACAACTTGCCGTCCACACCCGCTTTTTGGGAGATTACGACAGTCACGCCGGCAACCTTTTCGCCACGTGCTTGAGCATCAGCCAACTTAGCCAGATCAGCAGCCAACAACTCTGCACGGCGTGCTTCGAATTCAGCCATGCTGGAAGCAGTTGCGCGCTTAGCCTTGCCTTGGGGGATCAGAAAGTTACGTGCGTAACCATTCTTAACTTTAACCACGTCACCGAATTGGCCGAGGTTAATGACTTTTTCCATCAGAATAATTTGCATGTCTGAACTCCTAGTGTAAATCTGTGTATGGCAGCAGAGCCAAGAAGCGTGCGCGTTTTACAGCGGTGCTCAGTTGACGCTGGTAGCGTGTCTTAGTACCGGTGATGCGAGCCGGAATCAGCTTGCCGTTCTCGGTAATGAATTCCTTCAGGATGTTCACGTCCTTATAGTCGACTTCAGCAATCTTATCGACTGTGAAGCGGCAGAACTTGCGACGCTTGAACAGGTTGTTGCGTCCTGGACGCTTTTTGTCATCTTTCTTTTTGTCTGGGCGAGCCATGATATTTCCTTATTCCAAAATTATGTCGTTGATGTGCACGATCAATTGTCTGCTGCGTATCCCTTGCTGAGCCAAAAAGCCACGTATTTTAACTTTCTGGCCGACCGCGAACCGGGTGACTTTTTCAGCCACCTCGGCAAAGGCCAATGCTTGTATCTCACACTGAACTTGCCTGACCACATTCGCTTCGGTTTGCTCGGAGCGATGACTCAAGGTCATTGCTACCCGGGCAACCCCGGCCGGGGTGTAACGCTTACTTTCAAGGGCGACGATCTCGCCGCTGACGACTAACTGATTGCGCGACAATGATTACGCTGCTGCCGCTTCCGCTGCTACCGGTGCTTCGGAGATAACGGAACGAGACTTCTCTTCCTTCATCATCGCGGATGGCTCGGTAACGGCTTTCTTGGTGGTGACAGTCAGGTGACGCAAGACTGCATCGTTGAAACGGAACGCGTGTTCCAGTTCATCCAATGTCTCTTGATTCACTTCGATATTCATCAACACATAGTGAGCCTTGTGGATCTTTTGGATAGGGTATGCCAGTTGACGACGGCCCCAGTCTTCCAGACGGTGAATTTGGCCTTCTTTCGAAGTGACCAGTGTGCGATAACGCTCGATCATTGCGGGCACTTGCTCGCTCTGATCGGGATGCACGATAAACACGATTTCGTAATGTCGCATTACATCTCCTTGTGGTTATAAAGCCCCCCGCTTGCGGTGCGGTGGAGCAAGGTTGTGAGCCGACCATCGACCCACAGGGGCGCGGATTATACTGGATGAGACTGCCAGGTCAAGCAGGATATAGGACGCTGGAGTCGGAATTCTGTTAAAAGCGGTGTATTGGGGGCTTCCCGTATCCTAATCTTCCTTAACTCTGAACCATGCCGCGTAGAGCGCCGGCAGGAATAAGCAGGTGAGCAAAGTCGCAACAACCAAGCCACCCATGATAGTGACGGCCATAGGTCCCCAGAACACTTGGCGGGTGAGCGGTATCATCGCCAAAATGGCTGCTGACGCCGTCAACACGATAGGCCGGAAACGCCGCACCGTAGAACTCACGATGGCCTCCCAGCGCGACTTCCCTTCCTCTTCATCTTGCCGTATCTGATCGACCAAAATCACCGAGTTACGCATGATCATGCCTGCCAAGGCGATGAAGCCCAGGTTGGCAACGAAACCGAACGGCACTTGGAATATCAACAAGGCCATCGCCACGCCTATCAATCCCAACGGCGCAGTTAACAACACCATCACCGTACGGCTGATGCTTTGCAACTGCATCATCAGCAAAGTAATCACGCCAATCAACATCAGCGGCATCACCGCCTTGATGGCATTCTCGCCCTTCGCCGACTCTTCCACACTGCCGCCGGTCTCGATGCGATAACCCGCCGGCAACTTGGCGCGTATGTCAGTCAAATCGATATTCATCTGCGCAGACACAGTCGCGGGTTGGGTGTTGTCAGCCATATCGCCGCGCACGGTCAAGGTCGGCAGACGGTTACGGCGCCACACGATGCCCTCCTCCAGTACCGGCACCAGCTTAGCCACTTGTGAGAGTGGCACATGACGACCACCGGACAAAGGGATATCCAAATCAGGCAAGCGATCCAAAGATTGTTTATCCGTAACCGAGCCCCCGCGCCACACCACATCTATGAGTTGATCGCCTTCACGCAACTGGGTTAGTGCAACGCCGCTCAGCCAGCCTTGCAAAGCTTGCGAAATCTCGGCGGTGGAGGTACCCAACTGACGTGCACGCTGTTGATTGACTTCCACACGCACACTCTTGACCTTCTCGTTCCAATCGAAATTGACGTCCTGCATATGCGTGTTGGCACGCATCAATGCGGCCACTTGTTCGGATATAGCGCGTATCTGTGTGAGATCATCGCCCATCACTCTGAATTGCACCGGATAGCCTGTAGGCGGGCCATTTTCAAGACGAACAACTCGAACGCGCAAGCCTGAAAACTCAGCGCTAGCGAACTGCGCTTCGAGTCTCTGTTTCACTTCTTCGCGTTGTTCGAGATCTTTTGTGAGCAGCACGAACTGACCGAAGTTATCAGCAAACAACTGTTGGTCCAAGGACAAGAAGTATCTGGGCGCACCGTTACCTATATACGAGGAATAAGACGCGATACCCTGATCTTTCTGCACCAGTTGCTCAATACGCTTTACTTCCAACTCGGTGGCTTTGAGCGCAGCGCCCTGCGGCAACCACACGTCCACCATCAATTCCAAACGGCTCGCGCTAGGGAAGAACTGCTTCTGCACAAACTTGCCGAACAGCATAATGGACAGCACAAAGATCAGTACCGTCGCGATGATGACCTTCCAGCGATGACGCAGACAGAATTCCACCAAGACACGGAAGCGGCGATAGAACGGTGTGTCGTAAATATCCTCACCATGCTTCTGCGCCTGTGCAACAAGCTTCTTGGCATCCAATAATTTGTAGCCCAGAAAGGGCGTGAAAACTACTGCAACCAACCAGGACACCAACAGCGCAATTGTCACCACTTGGAAGATAGAGATGGTGTATTCACTCGCGGCGGATTTTGAGAAACCCACAGGCGTGAAGGCGGCTGCGGTAATCAGTGTACCGGTCAACATCGGGAATGCTGTCGAGGTGTAAGCAAAGGTCGCCGCCTTAAAGCGATCCCAGCCCTGCTCCATCTTCACCACCATCATCTCAACCGCGATGATGGCATCGTCGACAAGCAGACCCAGTGCAATGACCAACGCACCCAGCGAAATACGCTGCAGGTCTATGCCGAAGATCTTCATCAAGAAGAAAGTGATCATCAACACCAAGGGAATAGATAGCGCCACCACCGTGCCGGTGCGCCAGCCCAAACTTAGGAAAGACACCGCAAGCACAATCAAGATTGCCTCAGTCAAAGAGCTTTCGAACAGATGTATGGAGCCATGCACCACCTCGGGCTGGTTAGCAACCACATGCACGTCTATGCCGACTGGCAACTCGGCCTGTATCTTGGCCATCGCCTCGCGCAGATGCTCGCCCAGATCGATGACGTTGCCGCCTTTGTCCATCACCACACCCAAGCCTATCGCCGGCAGCCCTTCCACACGCATACGTGGGCTGGGCGGATCGACCAAGCTGCGTGTTACTTTTGCGATATCACCCAAGCGAAAATGCTGGCCGTTCACTTGCAATTCGGTGTCGCGTATCTGTGCCACATCCTGATATTCACCCGTCACGCGCATGCGAATGCGATCACCGCCCGACTCTAATTGACCGGCAGGGCTGATTGCGTTTTGCTTTTGCAGGGCTTCGGCAATCTGTGTCGGCGTGATACCCAGACCGGCCATACGCGCAGGCGAGATGTCGATATAGATTTTCTCGTCCTGCACGCCTATCAATTCGACGCGTTTCACATCGGGTACTTGTTTCAAATCCAAAGCGATGCGGTCGGCATAACGACGCAAAGCAGGCAGATCGAAACCATCCCCCGTCAAAGCAAAGATGTTGATATCGATATCACCGAACTCGTCATTGGGGAAAGGCCCTTGCACCCCGGCCGGCAAAGTGTGATGTATATCGTCGAGCTTCTTGCGTACCTGGTACCAAGCTTCGGGCACTTCCTTCTTGGGCGTGTAGTCTTTAAGAATGACAAACACGAGCGACTCACCCGGCTTGGAAGCAGAACGCACCACATCCACCCAAGGCGTCTCCTGCACTTTTTTCTCGATGCGTTCTGTCAGCTCACGCTCGACTTCCTGTGCCGTCGCGCCCGGCCACAGGGTGCGGACCACCATCACTTTGAAAGTGAAGTCAGGGTCTTCCGCACGGCCCAAGTTGAAATAGGAGATCACACCCGCAAAGGTCAGCACGATGATCAGATACATCACCATTTGCTGGTGCTTGAGTGCCCATGCAGACAGGTTAGGACCTTTCATCGTGCTGCGCCCGCCTCAACCACACGTATCTTTTCGCCCACAATGAGCTTATGCACACCGTGAGTCACGATGCGCTCGCCAACAGAAATACCACTGGAGATGACGGCTCCCTCATCGCGGTAACTCGCCACCTGCACCGGACGCAGGCTGACCGAACGATCTGGTGCGACCACCCACAAAGCACTCTTGTCCCCTTGCTGGAAAATGGCGCTCATGGGTACGAGTAATGCTGACTTATCCCCCTGCATGCCGACGAAGCGTACCTGCGCAGTCATCCCCAAAGGCAATCTTGCATCATCGACTGCGATGCGCGCCGCATATGTGCGGCTTGCCGCGTCTGCAGCAGGTGACAATTCGCGCAGATACGCACCGCTGCGCACTGTCTCGTTACCTTCCGGCCACAAGGCGACTTCGGCTTTCATACCCGTTTTAAAATCCGCATATTGACTTTCCGGGATGGTAATGGCGATTTCGCGGCTGCCGTTCTGCGCCAAACGCAGTACAGGCTGACCAGCAGCAACCACTTGCCCAACCTCGGCCAACGTAGCCGTCACCACACCGTCATGGTCGGCGACCAAGGTCGTATATGTAGACTGATTGCGCGCCAGACCGTATTGGGCGGACAAAGATTTAAGCGCGGCCTCTTTGGCGTCAAAGGCTGACTGACTGACGAAGTTCTTACTCAACAGGACACGATAACGTTTCAACTCTGCCTCGGCCAACTGATATTGGGCATCGGCCGCGCTGGCTTGCAAACCTGCATCCGCGCCGTCCAAACGCGCCAACACTTGGCCAGCCTTGACTACCGCCCCCGCGTCAACCATACGTTGTGTGATCTTGCCGCCAAGTCGAAAGCCCAGCGTAGTTTCGTAACGGGCACGCACCTCACCGCTATAAACATGGCCATACTCACCCGCCGCGCCGCCGACTATCTGCGTCAATGCCGCGCGTTCTTGAGCCACTTTAGGAGGCGCTTCTTTGCCGCAAGCAATCAAACCGAGTGCCAGTGCTGTGCACAGAATCAAAGTCTTCATGGAATATCAGGGTTTACTTAAAAAGAAACGCAATGTAGTTTTCTAAAGGGTGAATGTCAAACACAGAAACAAATTCGAAACGACAAAGCAAACCTTAGCGTGTAGCTGTAGCGATGTTAGAATTCGACGCTATGCTCAATGACCGCGCACAACTGCTACTCAAAACCCTGGTGGAACGCTTTATCAGCGACGGCCAACCTATGGGCTCGCGTGCATTGTTGCAATATTCCGGCTTGGATGTCAGTCCTGCAACCATCCGCAATGTTATGGCCGACCTGGAGGAGATGGGCTTAATACGCAGCCCGCATACCTCGTCTGGCCGCATCCCCACCGCCTTAGCCTATCGCATGTTCATAGACACCATGTTGGTCACCAAGCCGCTGGATAATGCGCGAGTACAGCAGATGGAACACCAGTTGCAACCCGATAATCCTTCGCGCTTAATTACACAAGCATCCAATATTTTGTCCGAACTGACGCACTACACAGGCGTGGTCGCAACTGGCAAACGCAGCGCGATAACCGTGCGTCAGATCGACTTCCTGCGTCTCGGTGAAAAGCGCGTACTGCTCATCATCGTGATGCCGGATGGCGAAGTGGAGAACCGCGTTTTGCTGATGGAGCGCGACTACTCCCAATCACAACTCACCGAAGCGGGCAACTTCCTCAACCAGAACTACATCGGCTGTAGCTTCTCACAGATACGCGAAAAATTGCGCGGCGAACTGCAACAACTGCATCAAGACATGAGTGCGCTGATGAGCGTAGCGCTGGCCGCAGGCGATGCGGCGCAAGCCAAACAGACTGATGACTATGTGATCAGTGGTGAACACAATCTGCTGCATGTTGCCGACCTATCCACCGACATGAACCAATTGCGCGGCCTGTTCGACCTGTTCGAGAAAAAGACCGAGTTGCTGCAACTGATGGAGGCTGGTCGGCGCGGCCATGGCATACATATATTCGTCGGCAGCGAATCCGGCTTGGCTTCACTGGAAGGTTGCAGCGTGATCACCGCCCCCTATACCGCTGACGGCAACGTCATCGGCACCTTGGCCGTGATAGGCCCCAAACGCATGAACTACGAACACATCGTCCCCATCGTCGATATCACAGCAAGATTGCTGGGTAACGCCCTCTCAACTACTCACAATAGCTAAATACTTATGGCATACCTTACAGAACCTGGTTACACCCACGGCACACCCGAAAAGACCGCCATCTTGCTAGTCAATCTGGGCACACCCGATGCACCGACAGCACAGGCAGTTCGTCCCTACCTCAAAGAATTCTTGAGCGATCCACGCGTAGTGGAAATCCCCAAAGCGGTCTGGTGGCTGATCCTGAACGGCATCATCCTCAATGTGCGCCCCAAGAAATCCGCGGCCAAATATGCCACCGTGTGGATGGATGAGGGCTCGCCATTGCGTGTATACACCGCAAAACAGGCTGCAATGTTGGAGGGCTATTTGGGCGACCGCACCAAGGCTCCATTCGTGGTGGATTACGCCATGAGTTACGGCAAGCCTTCCATCGCCAGCGTGATGCAAAAGCTAAAAGCCCAGAACTGCACTCGCATTTTGGTCGTGCCCATGTATCCGCAATACGCATCCAGCTCCACCGGCACGGTATTCGACCGCGTGTTCGCCCAAGTACAACAGATGCGCAACACACCCGCCATCCGTACCATCAAGCACTTTCACGACGACACTAACTACATCAAAGCGCTGGCCAATAGCATCAATGAATACTGGATGAAGCATGGCCGCCCCGAAAAGCTGCTGATGAGTTTCCACGGCGTACCCGAATACACGCTAAAAAAAGGCGACCCGTATCACTGCGAATGTCACAAGACCGGCCGTTTGCTGGCACAGGAATTGGGGTTGGATAAAACGCAATACATGGTCAGCTTTCAGTCACGCTTTGGCAAAGCTGAATGGATCAAACCCTACACCACCGCCACCTTGCTGGAACTAGGCAAACAAAAGACCAAACGTGTGGACGTAGTCTGCCCCGGTTTCGTCGCGGATTGCCTGGAGACACTGGAGGAAATCGCGCAAGAAGGCAAAGAGGATTTCCAACATGCCGGCGGTGGTGAGTATCACTACATCCCCTGTCTCAACGAGCGCGGTGATTGGATACATGCATTGACCGATATGGTGTTGGAAAATCTGCAAGGTTGGCTGAAAGAACCCTCTGCGGCAGAACTTGAACAAAGTCGCTTGCGTGCATTGGCGATAGGTGCGAAGCAATAAACACACTCTCGGCATGATTATAAAAAAGCGCGGAAGTCTCCGCGCTTTTTTATAATGTAGCAACTTTTGAATCAAAGCTTGAAAAAGTGCTCCCGATAGTGTTTGAGTTCTTCTATGGATTCATAGATGTCTGCCAGTGCTTCATGTTTGCCGTGTTTTTTCACACCCTTTGCCATGTCCGGCTTCCAGCGTTTGGCCAACTCTTTGATAGTGCTGACATCCAGATTGCGATAGTGAAAATAGTCCTCGAATTTCGGCATCCAGCGCGCTAGAAAGCGTCGATCTTGGCAGATGGAATTGCCGCACATCGGAGAGATACGGTTGGGTACATACTCCTTCATGAACTCAACCATCTGCGCTTCAACATCGGCCTCGCTCAACGTGGATAGCTTGACCCTGTCGATCAGGCCGGACTTGCCATGGGTGGATTTATTCCAGTTATCCATTGCGTCCAGCACACTGTCCGGCTGATGCACCACCAGCACTGGCGCTTCGGCGATAGTCTCAAGATTGGCATCGGTGATCACGATGGCTGCCTCGATGATACGGTCGGTATCGGGGTTCAGACCGGTCATTTCCAAGTCTATCCAAATAAGATAATTTTGATTTTGTGCCATAATTCGCGCGCCTTAGATAATTATTAAAGTCCGTTCAAAACGGATCAGGATAGAGTATCGATAGTCGTGCATTGTAGCGCGCCTTGTAACGAATCCCTCAATCGAAAACACTATGACCGCTACGCAATTCACTTACCTCTTCATCACCGCCCTGCTCGTTTCCACATTGACCAAGCTGTGGTTGGCCAGACGCCATCTCTCATATATCGCCTCACACCGCGCACAAGTGCCTGCTGCCTTCAGCAGCAAGATAAATCTGGCCGATCATCAGAAGGCCGCCGATTACACCAGCGCCAAGACACGCTTCTCCCTCTGGGGGCTGGCTTACGATACGGCATTGTTGCTAATCTTTACGCTGGGAGGCGTGATCCAGCGGGTCGCCGCACATTGCAACGAATGGTTCAGCAGCCCGTTGTTGCAAGGCGTGGCAACTATGGTGTTCATCCTGATGTTGTACTCGGCGCTGGAAGCACCGTTCAACTGGTATCGAATCTTCGTCATCGAAGCAAAGTACGGCTTCAACAAGATGACGCTGAAACTGTATATCCAAGACGCGCTCAAGGGCATGCTGGTAGGTGCACTGTTGGGGCTGCCGCTACTCGCTGGCGTGTTGTGGCTGATGGGACGCATGGGTGAATATTGGTGGCTATACGTGTGGTTGGTATGGGTGACTTTCAATCTGCTCATCTTGTTCATCTACCCGACCTTCATCGCACCGATGTTCAATAAGTTCACCCCCTTGCAGGATGACACTGTGAAGGCACGCATCAACGCGCTCTTAGCACGCTGCGGCTTCACCAGCAGCGGCCTGTTCGTGATGGACGGCAGTAAACGCAGTGCCCACGGTAACGCGTATTTCACGGGCTTCGGCAAGAGCAAGCGCATCGTATTTTTCGACACTTTGCTGGAGCGACTGAACATCAGTGAGATCGAGGCCGTTCTGGCTCACGAGTTGGGACACTTCAAACATCGCCATGTCCTCAAACGCATCATCTCCACCTTTGCGATGAGCCTAGGTTTCCTGTGGTTGCTGGCGGTTTTGATGCAGCATGACTGGTTCTATCTGGGTTTAGGTGTAGACCCTACAACTGACTCGGGGCAGGCCTCAACCGCAGTCGCGTTGTTGCTGTTCTTCATGGTGCTGCCAGTGTTCAGCTTTTTGCTCAGCCCTGTGATGTCGGCTTATTCGCGCAAACATGAGTTCGAAGCAGATGCATATGCAGCGCAGCAGACTGCGGCTGGCGAATTAGTGAATGCGCTAGTCAAGCTGTACCAGGACAATGCCGCGACACTGACACCCGATCCGCTGTACTCCAAGTTTTATGACTCACACCCCCCCGCTGCCGTGCGTATCGCACATCTGCAATCACTCTAGGAGAATAACTATGAGATACCTTTTCGCACTGCTGCTGACCGTCAGTTGCGCCGCACATGCCTCGCCCTTCCAAGGTGATGCCAAGGCAGGACAGAAACTATTCAACGAATTGAAGTGCAACAGTTGCCACATCAATATGTATGGTGGCGATGGTAGTGCCATCTTCACTCGCCCCAATTCCAAGGTGCACAATCCTGCTCAACTCATCTCACAGATAGGCCGTTGCGGTGGCAATGTCGATAAAGATTTTTCAACTCAAGAAGAACAAAATATTGCTGCTTATCTCAATCGTTATTACAACTTCAAATGAGGGACAACATGAAAACTTGCGAGCTGAGTACCAAGCGCTGCAAACCTTGCAATGGTGATATGCCTGCGCTGTTGCAACCAGAGATCGATAATCTCATGAAACAGATACCGGGCTGGCAGCAATACGACCACATCATCAGCAAGACCTTCAGCTTCAAGAACTATTACCAGACAATGGCTTTCGTCAACGCGGTGGCCTGGATATCGCATCAAGAGGACCATCATCCCGATCTCGGCGTCAGTTACAAAGAATGCCGAATCGAATACTCCACACATGTCATCCATGGTCTGTCAGAAAACGACTTCATCTGCGCCGCCAAGGTAAATGCATTGGTTGATACACTTTGAGTACACCGCTACACGCCCGCATCATCGCGGCCTTTGGTCGCCAATATCTGGCCAAAATGGAAGACGGCGAGCTGCTCACCTGTTTGACGCGGGGGAAGAAGAGCGATGTAGTTTGCGGCGATCTGGTCGAGCTACAACGTACAGGTGAAGTTACCACTGACAACATCGGTCAAGCCGTCATCAACAAGGTCACCGAGCGCAGTTCCTTGTTGTTCCGCTCCGATGCTTTTAAGCAGAAACTCATCGCGGCGAACGTGACACAAATCGTCATCGTTGTGGCGACCGAACCCTCTTTTAGTGATGAGCTAATATCCCGTTGCCTAGTCGCCGCATACGACCAAAAACTGGAAATCATCATTGTCCTGAATAAATGTGATCTACCATCTGCGGCCGCGCACAAGCAACTGCAAGCCTATCGCAACATCGGCTACCGAGTACTAGAACTGTCTGCTCTTGAGGACGTCACGCAATTGCGTGTATTGCTGCATGGTCATATCAGCGTGCTGGTCGGCCAATCAGGCATGGGAAAATCCACACTCATCAACGGCTTATTACCCGATGCACAAGCGGCCACCCGCGAAATCTCCACTGTCCTGGATTCGGGCAAACACACCACCACCCATGCCAAGCTCTATCGTCTGGACGAGAACAGCAGCGTGATTGATTGTCCCGGTGTACAGGCCTTCGGTTTGCATCATCTGAGCTTTGGCTCACTAGAGCAGGGCTTCATAGAATTCGCGCCCTATCTGGGGCTCTGTCGTTTCCGCGATTGTCATCATCTCAAAGAGCCTGACTGCGCCTTACGTGATGCGGTCAACAAGGGCAAGATCGATGCACGTCGCTTAGAGTTGTTCTTGCAGATCGCGGCGAATAAAGCGTAGTGCCAGCATCAGAATGCAGGATTCTGGATACCGCCAAGAACGGTGTATCGGGTTTCCTAAAGCCTGCATACCGCATACTCGGTCCTACAAGCCCAACTTCTTCCATCCCTGCAATCCCAATTTCTGCATAGTCTCGATATTGCGTTCCGGAATCAGGTCGGCATCAGGAAAGGCGTCCACTGCTTTATCGACGCTAGCTTCGCGCAACAAATGCAGCGTTGGATAAGGTGCGCGATTGGTGTAGTTTTCAATATCGTCTATTTGCGTACCTGCAAACTGATATTGCGGATGCAAGGTTGCAACCTGGAACTCGTCATTGAATTCCGGCTCTGCTACAGCGATGTCCACGGTGTCGAAGAAATCGTTGAAGTCCAAGAAATCGTTGAACAGATAGGGATGGATAAGCAAGGTGGTGTCTATCTTCTCGGCGGGCGTATCTTGCAACAAGCGCAGCTCGTTCAATAACTCTTCCAATAGTTGTTCGGGTGCCGTGGCCTCGCTGACCACATAGCGAATTTGCTGTTTCACATGCACAGCTTTAGCGAATGGACATAGATTCAAGCCGATAACGGCTTTTTCCAACCAGTTGCGTGTCGCGTTGATAATGGTCTCGTTTTGCGTCGTCATAAAATATCCCTCTTTAAGTAATCGAATGCGGCACTCTGTCTTGTTTTGGTAACAAACTTGCTTTACCCTATTTGCGTTATGGGCGTTCGTGTTAATATTAACTTCATCAATCGCATAAATTTTTTATTCTTTAGGACTCATCATGGCTACCACAGCAAGCAAGACAGCAACTACCACCAAAAAGACTGCCGTAAAGAAAGATCCCGCTGCAACCAAGACTGCCGCCAAGAAAGCCGTCACTAAGGCTGTCGTCGCGGAAAAGCCTGTTGCTAAAAAGGTTGCAGAACCTAAAGTTGCTGTAAAAAAAACCGCAGCACCTAAAGCTGTTGAAGCAAGCAAAGCGCCTGCTGCCAAGAAGTCCGCAGCGCCTAAAGAAGTTGCCGAAGCCAAGCTGGCGGCACATCTGACTCGTGAGCAGCGTTACAACATGATTGCGACACGAGCCTACTACCTAGCTGAACGTCGCGGTTTTGCCAGCGGTTACGAAATGCAAGACTGGATCGCTGCCGAATTCGAAGTCGATTCAAAACTGCACGGCTAAATCCCAAGGCTAGTCCCGCTGCCCCGCTTCAGCAAGGCAGCGGTGGCTCATCCATCAGTGCGATTTGTTCGCGTAGCTCCAAGATGCGATCTTGCCAATAGCGTTGCGTGTTGAACCAGGGGAAGGCTGTAGTAAAAGCTGCATCATCCCAGCGACGTGCTATCCACGCCGAATAATGTATCAGTCTGAGCGTACGCAATGCCTCCAGCAGATGGAGTTCGCGCGTATCAAAATCATAAAAGTCCTCGTAACCGCTTAACAGTTCGTTGAACTGTCGCGTCTGCTCCGCCCTGTCCCCCGACAACAACATCCATAAATCTTGTATCGCTGGCCCCATGCGGCTGTCGTCGAAATCGACGAAGTGCGGACCGTCGTCGGTCCACAATACATTTCCCACATGGCAATCGCCATGCAAACGCAAAATCGAAACCGCGCCAGCCCGCTCAAAATTACGGCGCACACTGTCCAGCGCATGTGCAACCACACCTCGATAGACCTCACATAATTCGGCCGGAATAAAATCATGTGTAAGCAGATACTCGCTGCACTCCACACCGAAGCTCTGTATATCCAGTGTGGGCCTGTGTTGATAGGCTTGCATCGCGCCCACAGCATGGATGCGTGCGATGAAGCGCCCCATCCATTGCAGCGTGTCCGCCCTGTCCAACTCGGGCGCACGTCCACCTTGCTTGTTAAACAGGGCAAAGCGGAATCCATGTGCAGTATGCAAGGTGTTGCCGTTGATAAGCCGTGCAGGAACAACCGGAATCTCCCGTTCCGCAAGTGTGGCAATGAATTCATGCTCTTCCAATATCGCCGCATCCGACCAACGCGCCGCACGATAAAATTTCGCGATCAGTGGCGGGCCATCTTCCATCCCGACTTGATAGACGCGATTCTCGTAACTATTGAGGGTCAGCAGCCTACCGTCGCTGCGTAGACCTATGCTATCCACGGCATCAAGTACCGCATCGGGATTGAGTGACGAGAAGAGATTATTTTGCATCGATGCATTGTACGCGAGCACACAGTTTTAGCCTGCGTTATGGTGAAATGCTCAGCCAAGCAGGTGTGCAACGCTCAACATCAGCAAGAGTATCAGCCAGAACAACACGGAGCGCCAAACCAGACCAATTGCACTCTGCATGATTTCCGTATCTGCATCGTCCCCCAGCCCCAGCTCAGGTCTATCCTGAGGCACACCGGCTTGCACGATTACCATACCTAACCGCACACCCAAAGCACCCGCGCCACTAGCCAACAGAATACCGGCCTCTCTATCAGGCCACGTCGCAGCTTGCGCACGCCAGCAATACAGGGTGTCTTCGAAATCACCGACGATGGCAAACGTGAAAGCAGTCAGCCGCACTGGCAACCACTCAATCAAATAAAAAGCCTGATGGGCATAGCGTGAAAATTCGCCATGCTTAACTTGATCGCTCCAGTATGTACGCAAAAACTGTCCCAAACGATACAGCAAAGCACCGGCAGCCCCCCCCAGCCCCAGCACGCTGAACAACACGAACCATACAATCACACCGAACACCTTGCGATGCGAGGCGAGCAAGGCTTCTTCTATCGTCACGCGTGCAATCTCTTCCGCATTCAGGTCGAGTGACGGGACTTTGCGCCATTCAGTCAACAAACGGCGCGCCTCGTCTAACTTTTCGTCTCGCAAAGCCTGATGAATGTCGGTGTAGTAATGACTGAACTGGCGAAATCCCATGGTGAGATACAACACCAATACGTTGAACAGCAAGGCCAACAGGGGATTTACCACATCCAATAATTGATAGCAAAGTATCGTTGCCAGCAATAAAGGGATGATGGCGAATAACCATGCAACCATGCCGTGCTTATGCTCACCCGCATTGAAATTACGCT
Organism: Gallionellaceae bacterium; assembly: GCA_027448945.1. Lineage (GTDB taxonomy): Bacteria > Pseudomonadota > Gammaproteobacteria > Burkholderiales > Gallionellaceae > Gallionella. Next base: position 58,161 of record DAIDMQ010000010.1, on the reverse strand, counting down.
GGAAGAAATCCATGTAGGCGATCAGCGCATCAGACAAATACCTGCGCGCCGAGAGCGGCTGATATTGTTCAAGTAGCAATGCGGCAATCAAAGCGAGAAAGCTCATGGCAGCGATAAGTTCAATGGGTTAGCGGAGTGGTGAACATAACACACAAGGTCATCCTACTCTATGTCTAAACCGCCAGTGCCAAGCGCCATAAGGAGGTAGTCTCAGCGGCACGTGCGGCGTGCAGCGGGTCGCTCTTATCAGACACCTTGGGATGATGCGGTTTGATGTCATGGCGTTCGATCACGCGCAGGCCGGCGGCGGCGATCCATTCCAGTAAAGAATCACGGCTACGCAAGCCCAGATGCTCGGCGATGTCAGAGAGGACCAACCAGCCTTCACCTTGTGGTGTCAGGTGCCCAGGCAAACCGGCTAGATAGCCGCGCAGCATGCGACTGTCCGGATCATAAATCGCGTATTCGATTGCCGAACTCGGACGCGCCGGAATCCAGGGTGGATTACACACGATGAGCGATGCGCGCCCAGACGGGAACAAATCAGCCTGTTGCACCTCGACTTGCTCAGCCAAGCCTAGGCGTTTGAGATTAGCGCGTGCACATTTCAAAGCGCGCTCATCCTGATCGGTAGCAATCACCTTATTGATACCGCGCTTCAACAACAGGGCCGCCAACACCCCAGTACCTGTCCCAATATCAAAAGCCAGTTCAGTGGCAGGCAAAGGTGCTGCATTGACCAGCTGCAGATACTCGCCGCGCACTGGTGAATACACTCCGTAATGCGGATGTATGGTTTCGCCCAGAACTTCGACATCCACGCCCTTCTTGCGCCACTCGTGCGCGCCTATCAGGCCCGATAACTCGCGCAAGGACACCACCGACATGCCGTCACTGGAGCCATACACTTCATTACAAGCCAGTTTCACATCCGGTGCGCGGCGCAGTGGAATGGAGTAATCGGAGTTCAGCGGAATCAGGATAGTCCCCAACACGCGCGCACGTTGCCCCTGTGCTTGACGATGCAGATTGAAAGCCTCACTAGGAATACTGGAAGATTTGGCAGATTTGCGACTGGCCCGACGCGCCATGGCGATTAACAACTGCTTGGCATTCTGGAAGTCACCGCGCCACAAGAATGCCGTACCTTCACTGGCTAAGCGATAGGCATCATCAGCCTTGAGCGTGTCATCCGCGATGATGAGTTTCTTGGGGGGTGGCAGACCTTGTTCCGAGCGCCAACGTGCGGTACATTGTTTTCCAGCTTCGTTCCAACTCAACATCGGGTGATCGATCACATTTACTTTCTTATAGCGTGTGCGCTTTGCCATGCGCTTCTTTGTTTTTTATCCATAAAGGTCCAAGCCACGATGCGACTCTTCTTTTGTCCCTGCGACATCTCCAAAGTGCGCGTCTCGACCACACCCGCCTCTTGCAACAAGCGATAGATGGCAGGAAGGTGTTCAGCCTTCGAGACCAGGGTGGAGAACCACATCACATTGCGCTGACCGGAGACGCTTTCTTCTACCATGCGTCGTACAAAAGCCTGCTCACCGCCCTTGCACCACAACTCCCTGCCCTGTCCGCCGAAGTTCAATGCTGCATCCGGTGACTTACCCAGATTGCGCCACTTGCGCTCGGTACCCGCCTTGGCCTCGCCCAAAGAGGCATGAAAAGGCGGGTTGCTTATGGTCAGGCAGTAGTACTCATCCGCCTGCGTCACATTGGCAAAGATCGCCGTGCGCGAAGGCTGCATGCGCAACTCTACCAAGCTACTTAAGCCATTCGCCTCCAATAGCCGCTGTGCGTTGTTAAGTGCGTTCGCGTCTATATCGGTACCGACGAAGCGCCAACCATAGCTGCGCTGGCCGATGAGCGGATAAATGCAGTTCGCCCCTACCCCGATATCCAACACACGCACAGAATCACCTTGCGGAATCTCGCCACCATCGGCCAACAAATCCGCCAGATGATGCAGATGATCGGCACGACCGGGGATGGGCGGACACAAATATTGCGCAGGCACATCCCAGTCTTGTATGTCGTAGTAATGTTTCAACAAGGCACAATTGAGTGCCTTGACTGCTTGCGGATCGGTGAAGTCTACGCTCTCGTCGCCATACTCATTCACCGACACGAAAGCCGCCAGCTCTGGGCTGGTGGCGATCAACACGGGAAAGTCATAACGGGCGCGATGTAAATTACGCGGATGCAGATTGTCTTTGTCAGTCATAGGTAACAGCGCGCAGTCGTCAGCGATAACTCGCGACTTGCAGCCTCTTATAGGCTACCCATCTTGGGCAAATCACCCACCAGCGGCGCGACATAATCTATCCATGTTTGCGTCACATCGTTGCCGGCAGCATTGACGAACTCATCCTTCATATGGGTCGCTTCACGTGCAACAGAAGACAAGGGTGTAATGAAACATTCGCTGGCGTAAGGCTTGCTGCTCAGGCGGCGTATCGCCACCGAACCCGGCTGACCTGTCGTCGCAGCATGGTTCACCGCATAATCACCAACCGCACGTGCTTCCTGTGCATCAATAGGCGAGATGATAGTCGGGAAAGAACGCTGCAGATAACCGAAGGTATCGGCGCGCACGCGCACTTTTTGACCCGCAAATGCATCTTTGACCAATGCCGCGAGCGTGTCACCCAAAGCACCACTACCCGACAATTGGATATTGCCGTGAGAATCCTTTTCACCACTGGTAGAAATGGGGTTGCCATCTTTATCGCTGATACCTTCTGAAGCAGCGATCACACAACGACCATACTTCGCCACCGCATCACGTACATCCTGCTTGAACTGCTCGACGCTAAACACGCGCTCTGGCAGATAGATCAGATGAGGACCATCGCCCGGTGCTTGACGTGCCAAGGCGGAAGCGGCAGTCAAAAAGCCTGCACTACGACCCATCACCACGTTGACTTTGATACCCGCCAAAGCACGGTTGTCGCGATCATCACCCATAAACGCCAGCGCCACAAAACGCGCGGCGGAAGCGAAACCAGGACAATGGTCAGTGACTTTCAAATCGTTGTCGATAGTCTTGGGAATATGCACAGTGCAGAAATCGTAATTTGCTTCTTTTGCCATCTCCGCGATGATGTGCGCAGTCTCGGCGGAATCATTACCGCCGATATAAAAGAAATAACGTACGTCATTCTTCTTGAATACCTCGAATACCTTTTCGCACTCTGCTTTGCCGGGCTTCAGACGCACCGAACCCAATGCCGCCGCGGGTGTGGTCGCAACCAACTCCAGTTGCGCCAGACTCTGCGTGGTGAGGTCGATGAAGTCCTCCTTCATGATGCCCGCGATACCGTGATGCGCGCCCAAGATGCCTGTGATATTAGCTTGCTTGCGGGCTGCGAGTACCGCGCCTACCAGTGATTGGTTGATGACTGCGGTTGGGCCGCCTGATTGACCGATTACCATCTTGCCGACTAATTTACCTTGATTACCCATCTCAATGCATCTCCTTAAAAAGTGCGTCCATTCTACCCGCAATAGCCCACTGCGTTATGGCCGCGCATCGCTTATAATCTCGCACCGAATTTTTCAACCTCAACGAAAGCACACTATGAGCCTGTTAAACGTACGCCCCGGCAAGAAACTCCCACACGAATGCAACGTTATCGTCGAAATCCCCAAACACGCAGACCCTGTTAAATACGAAGTCGACAAAGAGTCCGGCGTACTGGTGGTTGATCGTTTTATCGGCTCTTTGATGCGCTATCCATGTAACTACGGCTTCATCCCTGAAACCATTGCGGACGACGGTGATCCAGTAGACGTTTTGGTCATCACGCCTTTCCCTATCGTTCATGGCGCGATCATCGCCTGCCGTCCGGTGGGTATGCTGAGCATGTCCGATGAAGGTGGTGACGATGCCAAGATCATCGCCGTGCCAGTCGACAAGCTGACGCCGCTATATCACGAAATTCAAACCTACGAAGATCTGCCTAAAATCACCTTGGAACAGATCAAGCACTTCTTCGAACTGTACAAGGCGCTTGAACCAGGCAAGTGGGTCAAGATCAACGGTTGGAAGGGTGTAGCTGAAGCCCACGCCGAGATCGAGAACGGCCTGGCAGCTTATAAAGAATCGGTGGCGGCAAAATAATGACTGCACAGATCATAGACGGCAAAGCCATTGCCCAACAGGTTCGGGCCGAATGGAAAGTGCGTGCCGATGCCCTCAAGGCACGCGGCATCACGCCCGGCATGGCTGTGATCATTGTGGGCAACGACCCCGCATCCAAAGTCTACGTTGCCAACAAAGTCAAAGCTTGTGCCGAACTCGGCCTGTACTCCATACACCGTGAACTGCCCGCCGACGTCAGCGAAGCGCAGCTGCTCGCCGAAGTCGAAGCATTGAACAACGACCCCAAGATACACGGCATCTTGGTGCAACTGCCCCTGCCCAAACATTTGGATTCGCACACTGTCATCGAAGCGATTGATCCAAACAAGGACGTGGACGGTTTCCATCAAATGAACGTGGGCGCTTTGGTCACCGGTGAAACGCCCTTTCCATCCTGCACACCCTATGGCGTGATGGTATTGCTGGAAAAGAGTGGTATCAGCCTGGAAGGCAAGCACGCAGTAGTAGTAGGCCGCAGCAACATCGTCGGCAAGCCTATGGCTTTGCTGCTGTTGCACAAGAACGCCACCGTCACTATCTGCACCTCTAAGACCGTGGATCTGGCCAAGCACACCCGCGATGCAGACATACTGGTCGCGGCAGTGGGCCGGGCCAACTTCATCACGGGCGATATGGTCAAACCGGGCGCAGTTGTCATAGACGTAGGTATCAACCGCAATGCCGAAGGTAAGTTGGTCGGCGATGTGGACTTCAACAGCGTTAAGGAAGTGGCAGGTCACATCACCCCAGTTCCTGGCGGTGTAGGCCCTATGACCATCACCATGCTGGTCGCAAACACCGTGAGAGCGGCGGAACGACTCAGCGCGTAAACAACGACGCCTGTTACCGCTCGGTAGCAGGCACTTGCAAATAGACATGCAGAAACTTATTTCTTATCTAAGCGCCATCGCACTCACGCTGTGGGTAGGTGGACTCTGGGCCACAGGCTATCTGGCTGTACCCGTGCTATTCCAAACCCAACCGGATAGGCAGTTGGCCGGTTTGTTAGCGGGCGAAATCTTCCACATGATGGCGTATGTGGGCTTGGTGTGCGGTGGCATCTTGCTGTTAGGCGAACGCCTATATAAACAAGACAGCGCCAGCAAGACTCGGCTTTATCTCATCGTCGCCATGCTGATCCTGGGACTCGTCATCCAGTTCGGCATCTCTCCAGTGATGGCTGATCTGAAAGTACAAGCGCATCCCTTGGATGTAATGTCCAGTCCCTTTGCCGATCACTTCAAGATGTTGCACGGCGTATCAAGCATCTTGTATCTGATTGAAAGTGTATTGGGGATGATACTGGTGGTGAAGGCTTACGTTTTAGCGGTTCCCGCCCACTCATCTGTCTGACTTTTCGGCGAGTTTTTTCGTAGCTTGTGTGTTGCAAAGCGGCTCTCAACGTGGGGAAATCATTCGCACATGCGCTGGCGCAACACCTAATCCGCCACCTTCACCGTCAAACCTACCCCCCGTATGCGTTGCGCAAACGCTTCTAAATGCTCCTTAGGTAATGCGCTCAAGCGGGGAGCTTCAACCTGCAAAGAAGGACGCGCCAAACCATATAGCAACACGCCTTTAAGATCTCTCCCTGATTGCAGGATAGAGGCGACGAAGTCTAGATAATCTTGCTCATCTAGCGCGCCGGGTGGCACGCCATCGATTGCGAACCAGCAAGTCTGCAACCAAGTCGGGCATAAAGGGATAGCCATGCTCAGATGCTCGCGCACTTTCTGCATACTGGATTGCGTATCGTTGATTGCAGCCATACCAGCCTCGCTCGCCCTGTCCAGCTTGAACCATACTTCACCGTTGATCTTGGCCATCGCTTGTAGCCCCTGCTGGACGCCGGCTCTATGCATCAAACTGCCATTGGTGATCAGCACAGTCTTCACGCTTTCTGGCAAACCGGACACTGCTCTGACCTTGGCAATGACATCCAACACCGCCTTGAACTCGGCACAACTAGTTGGTTCACCATTGCCGGACAAAGCGATGTCATTGATACGGCGCATTTCTTCCGGCACGCGCTTGGTCATGAAGTCGCCATGCAGCAACTCATACAAGAAACCGCCTAGCTCCTGTTCCAGCAACACCAAATCGACAGCAGGCGCAGTGCCGCGTGTCAACTCGGGTACTTGGCAATAAATACAGCGCCAGTTACAGGCATTATTAGTATTGAGATTAATGCCGACCGAAACGCCGCCGGCACGGCGCGAGATAACCGGATAAACGTAATGCAGATTCGCGCTATCTCGGTCGTGATTGACGACGCTGAGGGTGATGCTTGATGATTTGGGATTTTCGCTCAAGGCATCCAATTAAGACTTAGGTAAAAATTTACTCGGGTCTACAGGCTTGCCCAGTCGGCGCACTTCAAAATGTAGCTTCACAGTACTGGAATCTGTTTTACCCATGGCAGCGATCTTCTGACCGCGCGAGACCGTCTGACCTTCTTTGACCAGTATCTTATCGTTATGCGCATAGGCACTCAGATAGGTCTTATTGTGTTTGATGATGATCAGCTTGCCATAGCCACGCAGGCCGCTTCCGCTATATACGACCTTGCCCGGCGCACTTGCCAACACGTCTTGTCCGATTTTTCCAGCGATATCTATGCCTTTACGATTATCGGCTTCCGAGAAGTTGGCGACGATCTTGCCGTTTGCCGGCATCGCCCATTGCAATGAATCTTCTTCAGTGTTGATGACAGGTGAGTCTCCACGTGGTTCAACTTTGGCAGGCTTGGCTACGACCTTGCCGGTCGTGCCGGGCTTGTAATCCAGCGGCAGTACCTCAACAGTTGCGCCTGGCACCTTGTAGCTCTTAGCATTGCTATTCTGCACGTCATCGATCTGAACCATGGCAGTTGCGTTGTAGACGTACTTCACTACGCGTGGCTGATCCTTGATCAGCGGCGCCGCATTCACCTCCGTTGCTGCTGACTCAATGTTTGTAGCACCGCTTGGGAACAAGCGTAACACCTGACCGACCTGGATCAAGCGTGGATTTTTGATGTCGTTCAATTCTTCAAGATCGTGATAATCCAAGCCGTAGTAGAACGCGATGCTGTACAAGGTGTCACCTTTCAACACCACATGCGAGGCGGGACGCCAGTCCTTCTCACCGGCAACCTTCATACGCGTCGCTTCAGTTGTCACGACTGAAGGTTTGGAGCCGGGCGCTTGCTCAACCGTCGTCGAGCAAGCGCCCAACAACAAGGATATCGTCGTACCAAAAATAACAGTAAGTCGTTTCATGCTTTTCCCATCAACAGCGGTACAAATTTCACCGCTTCCAGCTTGGTTTCACGAAACCCGTGCGCGTCACGTTCTATGAGGTATAGATGTTGCTCGTTCATCCCTACCGGCAACACCATACGACCGCCGACCTTGAGTTGCTCGCGTAGTGCAGGTAGCAATGCGGGCGCGGCCGCCGCCATGATAATGCCGTCAAAGGGAGCGATATCGGGCAAGCCCGCACAACCATCGGCATGACGCACCGAGACATTGCGTAACTTTAACTCACGCAGCTGTTTTCTGGCACGTTCATATAAGGGCGCGATGCGTTCCACGCTGTAAACCTCGGTAGCAATCTGCGCCAATACTGCCGCCTGATAACCACAACCTGTACCAATTTCCAGCACGCGTCCCAAGGGCTGTGCATTACGCAATACTTCTATCATGCGCGCCACGATATAGGGCTGAGAAATGGTCTGATTGAAGTTAATTGGCAGCGAAACATCGTCATAAGCGCGACTCGCTAAAGCCTCATCGACAAACAGATGGCGCGGCACGGCAAACACTGCTGCCAACACCGCCTCATCCTTGATGCCCTTCTCACGTAGTCTGTCTATCATGCGCATCCGTGTGCGCTGTGAAGTCATGCCTATGCCGTTGATATTCATCGCGTCTGTATCCAATCACGCACCGCATCCAGTTGGCTGTATTGCGTGAGGTCTATTTGTAGCGGCGTGATGGAAACACTTTGCTGTGCGACCGTATGAAAGTCAGTGCCCTCACCCGCATCCTGAGCCTTGCCTGCAGCTCCTACCCAATAGACTGTCTCGCCGTGTGGATTGAGTGCCCTGATCACAGGCTCGGCCTTGTGACGCTTGCCCAAGCGGGTGACTTTAATGCCGTTCAGTTGTTCATAGGGCACATCCGGCACATTGACGTTGAGTAACCAAGGTTTGCTGTGGGTTTGTTGCGAGAAACGCTGCACCAACTCGACAGCCACCTTGGCGGCTGTCTCGTAATTCCTAAGCTCCTTACCGACCAAAGATAAAGCAATAGCGGGTATGCCCAGCAAGAATCCCTCTGTCGCCGCCGCGACCGTACCCGAGTAGATGGTGTCATCGCCCATATTGGCACCGGCATTGATACCCGACACCACCATATCCGGCTGATGATCCAACATGCCCGTGACGGCCAGATGCACGCAGTCGGTAGGCGTACCGTTGACGTAATAGTAGCCACTCGCTGCTTTACGCAACTTGAGCGGCCTATCCAAAGTCAAAGAGTTGCTCGCGCCACTGCGGTCACGTTCGGGTGCGACCACGACGACTTCTGCCAGGGTGGAAAGGTGTGTTGCAAGGATCGCCAGTCCGGGAGCGAAATAACCATCGTCATTGCTGATCAATATACGCATCGGCATTCAATAGAGAGAGTGGACTGGGTTGTAGATTATCTGGTCGGGGCGAGAGGATTCGAACCTCCGACCACTTCACCCCCAGCGAAGTGCGCTACCAGGCTGCGCTACGCCCCGAGGGCGCGGATTATAGCAGAGGGTAACAATACTGCGACTGCAATTTCGCGACTTTTTGCACGCAATTTAAAGATATTTTTCTGTGCGCGCGGTCACTGTAGCAAGTATGCGTCAAAAAATAACCGCAACGGCAATCGTCACGACTCCTAACACTAAATTGACGCCCACCAAACTTCGTATCTTCAGCATCGTTGCAGCCGCGCCTTGGATATCTGAAACAGCGAGTTGTTTGCGCAGATTCATATAGCAACCGAAATAGAGATAACTATAGATCACCATCATCAGCATACCGGTGACAGCCATGAACTGTATGCCGGCGGTCATCCCGCCATCGCGGTAGCGCAGGTGCATCAAATATAAGCCGCTGACCAGCAGCACCACCACACTCAGCCATACCCAGCGGAAAAAACGCGTGAACACGTCCAACCATAGCCGCAAGCGCGGCGCACCTTCTAATACTTGCATCGCACTGGGTCGCAACACCATGTGGGCGAAAAACATCCCACCTATCCAGATCACCACGGCATACAAGTGCAACAATGTAATGATGCTCATGTCGGACCTCTAGTTTTCTGTCGCCAACAAAATATTGCGCACCGGTTTGAAACTGCGTCTGTGTATCTCGGAGACACCATGCTCGCGCAAGGCGGCCAGATGCGCCGCAGTGGGATAACCCTTGTGTCCGGCAAAGCCATATTGTGGATAGCACTGGTGCAATTCCAGCATCAATCCGTCACGCGCAGTCTTAGCCAAGATAGACGCGGCCGAAATAGCGGCGACCTTGCTATCACCCTGCACGATGGCCCGACTAGGTATGCCAGTCTGAGGACAAAACAATCCATCGACCAACACTTGCTGTGGTTGAACCTGCAGGGCCAACACGGCACGGCGCATCGCCAAGAGTGTCGCCTGCAGGATATTGAGTTCGTCTATTTCCTCCACACTGGCATAAGCCACTGCCCAAGCAATGGAGCGCTCGCGTATCAAGGGCGCCAAAGCATCGCGCTTCTTTTCGGAGAGTTTTTTGGAGTCGGCCAGACCCGCGATAGGACGCAGCGGATCGAGTATCACCGCTGCCGCACTTACCGGACCTGCGAGTGGGCCGCGACCGGCTTCATCCACACCGCAGATCAGCAGTGATTCGTTCATTGCAGATATTGCAGGATGGACGCGGCGGCTTTCTGCGCCGTGTCCTGACGCAAAGTAAGATGCAAGTCGGTGAATGCACTTTCCAGCTCAGCTACCGCATCTTTATCATCGAGCAGATTCAGCATCGCTTGAGCAAGGTTCTGCGGCGTTGCATCTTGTTGCAACAGTTCCGGCACGACGAAGCGACCACACAAAATATTCGGCAAACCGACATAGGGCAGATAGCCCTTACCCTTCATCAACCAATAACTCAGCTTGGACAATTTATAAGTAATCACCATAGGCCGCTTGAGCAAAGCGCACTCCAATGTTGCAGTACCCGATGCGACCAGCACCATATCCGCAGCGATCATGGCATCTTGTGCATGGCCGAACAATAAAGTGAAGGGTAGATGTTGAGCTTCATGGTCATATAAGGCTTGTTCGACGATGCCACGTGTCTCGCGACTCACCAGCGGCATCAGAAAGCGTGCCTCAGGAAGCTGCTCTAGAATCAGTTTGGCCGTCTCGATATAAGTCTGTATCAGGCTCTTCACTTCACTTTGACGACTACCTGGCAGTAGCGCGAACACCTTGGCACTCTGCGGTATCCGCATAGTCTCGCGCATCTCGGCGCGCTTGCTCACCAGCGGCAGTATATCGGCCAGCGGATGTCCGACAAAATCGACGGGTACGCCGGCGTCCTTATAGAGCTTCTCCTCATGGGGGAACAGACACAACATACGCGAGACGGCACGCTTAATTTTGTGGATACGCTCACCGCGCCAAGCCCAGATGGACGGACTCACATAGTGTACGGTAGTGATACCACTCTGTTTGAGCACCATCTCCAGATCGAGATTGAAATCTGGCGCATCAATGGCGATGAATAAATCAGGCTTATTGGCGAGGAAATAATCGCGCAGCTTGTTACGTATACCTGAAATCTCACGGTAATGCTTGAGCACTTCCAGATAGCCATTGACGGCCAGCTTTTCCATCTGAAACATCACGGTCATGCCCGCCGACTTCATCTTGGGTCCGCCTATGCCGACGAATTCCAGATTAGGCCGAGCTTGCTTGAGCGCGGTGATCAAGTGGCTGCCCAGAAGATCGCCCGAAGCTTCACCCGCGACGATACCGACTACCCATTTTTTTTCTTGCATCAAACGACCTTAACGAACGATACCGCGTTCTGAAGCGGCTAAGAAATCGACCAATAATTGCAGCTCGGGACAGTTCGCCGTTTCTGACTTGATGGCCAGTTGCGCGTCTGCAAAACTCAAGCCGGATTTATACAGGGTCTTGTATGCGGCTTTGATAGCGGAGATGGCGGCCGCAGAATACCCGCGACGCTTGAGACCTTCCGCGTTGATACCGTGTGCCTCGACTGGATTTCCGGCCACAGTAAAATATGGCGGCACATCTTGTGTGATGCGTGACTGGAAACCGGTCATGGAGTGCGCACCCACGCGCACGAATTGGTGCACACCGGACAGGCCGCCCAGTATCACCCAGTCCTGCACTTGTACATGGCCGGCCAAAGTTGCGCCGTTAGCCATGATGGTATGGTTTCCAACATGGCAATCATGTGCGATATGCACATAAGCCATGATCCAATTGTCGCTGCCCACTCGGGTCAAACCACCGTCTTGTATTGTGCCCAAATTGAAAGTGCAGAATTCACGTATGGTGTTGTTGTCACCGATCTCCAGGCGTGTCGGTTCACCAGCATATTTCTTGTCCTGCGGAATCTCACCCAAGGAGCAGAACTGGAAGATGTGATTGTTCTTGCCGATACGAGTGTGACCATGAATAACCACATGCGGCCCCACTTTCGTGCCGGCACCGATCTCCACATGTTCGCCGATGATGCTGTAAGGCCCCACCTCGACATCGTCAGCCAGTCGGGCACCGGGATGTATGATCGCGGTCGGATGTATCATCTTAATTACTCCACGACCTTAGATGTGCACATCAATTCGGCCTCTGCCACCAGTAGCTCATCAACAAAAGCCTCGGCTTTAAATTTGAACAAGCCACGCATGCTGCGCAATAACTCCACCTTGAAGATAATCTGGTCGCCAGCACTCACCGGACGCTTGAAACGCGCGCCATCGATACCTGCAAAATAGTAGACGGATTTCTTGGTGGGATCAGCCACCATCGATTTAAAGGACAACAATGCTGCCACTTGCGCCATCGCTTCAATAATCAACACACCCGGCATGACCGGGTGATGCGGATAGTGGCCCGGGAAAAATGGCTCATTAATGGTTACGTTTTTCAGAGCCACGATGGACTTACCGGGCTCCATGGAAATCACGCGGTCTACCAGCAAGAATGGGTAGCGATGCGGTAATGTCTCCAATATCTCGTGGATATTCATTTGTATGCTCATGGTGCTTCCCCCTGTAATGTTTTGACTTGTTTTTCTAATGTTTTAATACGTCCTACCAGATCATCCAAGTGACGCAAGTGAACCGCATTCTTGCGCCACTCTTCTGTCTTACTGAAGGGATAGATGGCCGCATACGAACCCGCTTCGCGTATCGATTTCCCAATCAGCGAGAACGAAGCGATCTCGACGTTATCGGCGATCTGCAAATGTCCCAATATCCCGGCGCTACCACCGATACGGCAATATTTGCCGATCACCGCGCTACCCGCGATGCCTACACAGCCGGCGATTGCGGTATGTGCACCCACATGCACGTTGTGCGCAATCTGTATCTGGTTGTCCATCTTCACGCCGTTTTCTATCACCGTGTCTGACAAAGCGCCACGATCTATGGTGGTGTTGGCCCCGATCTCCACGTCATTGCCTATCACCACTCGACCTATCTGCGGTATCTTGATCCAGTGGTCGCCATCCATGGCGATGCCAAATCCATCCGCGCCTATCACCACACCCGAGTGGGCAATCAAACGGTCGCCGATGACGCAGTCGTGATACACGACCACACGGGGATACATGCGCACGTAACTCCCGATCCGAACACGCTCGCCGATGACACAACCTTCACCGATGACGCTGTGCTCACCTATGATTGCACCCTCGCCTATCACCGCCGTTGCGGCGATGCTGGCAGTCGCAGCGATGTCCGCACTTGCGGCCACTACGGCATTCGCATGAATGCCCCTCGGTGCTTGTGGCAAGGGATTAAGCAGTGCTGACACCTTGGCAAAATATGCATAAGGGTTGTCGGAAATGATGCGCGGCAGTTCTGTCGCATCCGCATCGGCTGCACTTAAAATCAAGGCGCCTGCCTTGGTGTGCGCCAATTGTGTGCGATATTTACTGTTGGTCAGGAAACTGATCTGGCTGCTGGTCGCAGCATCCAGCGTGGATATTTGATCTATGGCAACGCTGCCATCACCCATGACTTTCCCACCCAAGCGCGCGGCGATGTCATCCAAACGATAGGTCTTCTTGGTCATACGTATTGTTTCAGTTAGCTGTATTGTTGCTCGCGTCATCCACTTTCTCGTTAGCCAAGAATTTGATAACTTTGTCGGTGATGTCTATTTTTGGATTGCGATACACCGCCTCTTGCAAAATCAGGTCGAACTTCTCGGTAGCAGCAATCAGTTGTATCGCCTTATTCGCTTTATCCAACACGATAGCCAACTCTTCATTCTTACGCAGATTCAAATCTTCACGGAACTCGCGTTGCATACGCTGCAAATTGACATTCATGCTGGTCAGTTCACGCTCCTTATTGCGATGTTCGGCATCAGTCAGCTTGTTGTTATCTTTTTCTAGGGTGGTCTGCAGTTCTTTAGCCTGTTTAGCCAGCGCCTTGATATCGGCATCGCGCGCCGAAAACTCCTTTTCGATTTTCTTTTCGGCACTCATCGCTGGGACGGACTCTCGTAGCACGCGCTCGGTATCCACCACGCCCACCTTGAAGTCAGTTGCATGCGCATAGCCGGCGACAGCCATCAATGCAAACAACATCATATAAATCAAATTTCTCATGGTAATTCCTCAACCTTTCTTGCCGTGCAAGCTGCATGCACCCATTCTAGAACATCGAACCCAGCGTGAATTGTAACTTTTGTATCTTATCTATAGGCTGTTTATTCAATGCCAGACCATAGCTGAACTTCAGCGGACCCATAGGTGACAACCACGTGAATGCCAAGCCTGCAGAATAACGCATCCCCATGCTACCTTGTATGTCTGTTGGTCCGTAAACTGCACCGCCATCAATGAAGCCGCTAAGCCGCATAGATTTTTCCTTGCTACCGGGGAATGGGCCGAACATCTCCAAACTACCCACGACACGCTTAGTGCCGCCTATAGATAGATTGCTCGCGTCGCGAGGCCCCAATGAATTGGGATCATAACCACGCACCGAACCAGGACCGCCGGCATAGAAGTTCTTAAAAAACGGCATCTGCTTACCCGCATATCCGCCACCGACACCGGCTTGGCCGTTAGACATCAACACCCAGTCTTCATTAATTTTGAAATAGTTCTGCTGGTCGTAATTCAACTTGGCATAACGCATATCCAATACCGGCAATGCCGCTTCTAGATACAAGTGCTGCACGGTACCCGAAGTGGTGTAAATGGCACTATCACGCGTATCCCTACCCCAACCTGCCGTACCCATCACCGTAGTGTTCCGTGAGCCAAATTGGTTTACATAGGTCAGATATCGGGGCGGACTGAATGCCGTCAGACCAATTTTGGAACGTTCTACCGACAAACCATAACTGACATTTTCATCCTCGCCTATCGGTACGCCAAATCGAACTCCCCCGCCTTGAGTCGATGAAGTGTATTGGCTGACAGCGAGATTAGATGCGTTGGTATTGCGATTGTAGATATCAAAACCACGGCTAACGCCATCGTCGGTCCAATATGGATTTGTATAAGAAATAGAAACGTTGCGATTCACCTTACTGGTATTCATCGTGGTAGAGAGATTGTTGCCGCTACCAAAGAGATTCGCCTGAGTGATACCGCCGTTGAACACGATACCCTCGCCGCTGTTATAGCCCATACCAATTGAGAAAGTGCCGGTAGACTTTTCCTTCACCGACATCTTCACATCCATCTGATCGCTCGTACCTTGTACTGCCGGTGTCTCTATATTCACTTCCGAGAAGAAGTTCAATCTATCCACGCGCTGCTTGGATTTTTTGATTTTCTCGATATCGAACCAAGAACCTTCCACCTGCCGGAACTCGCGACGTATCACTTCATCGCGCGTTTTGGTGTTTCCCTCTATATCCATGTGTCGTATATACACACGACTGCCAGGGTCGACCACAAAATTAAAAGAAACTGTATGGGACGTTTTGTTGATGTCGGGTACAGCATTTACATTCGCGAAGGCATAGCCATCCACGCCCAAACGCTCACCGATTTTCTTGCTGGTATCCGTTAATGCTTTGCGCGAGAACACATCGCCCGCTTTGATATCGATCAGTTTCTCCACATCTGCTTTGGGTATCAGGGTATTGCCCGAGATGCCGATCTTACCCACGGTGTATTTGGCACCCTCTTTGATATTAAGGGTGATATAGATATCTTTCTTATCTGGCGAGATCGAGACTTGCGTGGACTCGATCGCAAACTCCAGATAGCCGCTATCCAGGTAAAAAGAGCGCAAAGTCTCCATATCGGCAGAGAGTTTCTGCTTGGAATACTGATCACTACTACCCAACCAGCTGAACCAACCCGGCGTGCTCAACTTCATCATGTCGAGCAGATCTTGTTCCTTGTAATCGTGATTGCCGATGATGTTGATCTGCTTGATTTTGGAGACATATCCCTCAACAACGGTGAATACGATGGCCACACGATTGCGTTCCAATTCGGTGACTTGTGTATCAACCTTGACCGAATATTTGCCACGCGCAACATATTGACGCTTAAGGTCTTGCGCAGCTTTTTCCATCGCTGACCTATCAAATATGCGAGCCTCTACCAGGCCGGCATATTTCATATTGTCCTTGAGCTGATCTTTGGAGAAGTCTCTGACGCCTTTAATCTCGATGCTGGCGATAGAAGGACGCTCTTCTACTTTGACGATCAGGACACCCTGATCTGCCAATAGACGCACATCTTTGAAGAAGCCAGTTGCAAACAATGCACGTATCGAATTGGTCGCCTGTCTCTCATCCAAAGTGTCGCCCACCTTCACAGGTAAGTAACTGAATACCGTGCCGGCTTCTGTGCGCTGTATACCTTCCACGCGGATGTCTGTTACGACAAATGGCGTGATTGAGGCATAAGAATTCAGCGAAAAAAGCAATAAGGAGAGGGACGGAAATACTCCCGCGATCATTTTAAAATTCATTATTTTTCTAACCAGAAATCAGGCGGTTCACATCGTTATACAGCGCAAAAAACATCAGCGTTCCAAGGAAGGCGATGCCTATCTTTTGTCCTATCTCCCAAGCCTGTTCAGAGACGGGACTGCCTTTAATTGCTTCGGCGACATAATACAGCAAGTGCCCGCCATCTAATAAAGGTACAGGCAGCAAATTCAACACACCAAGACTGATACTGACCAAGGCCAAGAATCCCAAATAGGCAGCAACGCCCATCTGAGCGGACTGCCCTGCAAAATCTGCTATGGTGATTGGGCCGCTGAGATTTTTCATTGAAACTTGCCCCACCAACATTTTGCCCATCATCTTCAGACTAATGACAGAGGTCTCTATCGTCTTGCGCCAAGATTGGTAGAGCGCATCCACAGGGCCATAGCTGACTTCGTTCAACAAGGCGCGCCATTCAGCCTCATTCAATTTCGGACCCGCGCCTATCTTGCCGACCGTTTTGCCAGCTTCTTGCGTCGCCCTGGGTTGCATTGAGATATTGAAGACCTTCTCACCGCGCTGCACTTCTAGCACGACGGTTTGTTGAGGATGCGAGCTGACTGATTGCACCAGTTCATCCCAGCGTTGCAGCAACTTGCCATCCGCGCTCAGAATGACATCGCCCTCCTGCAAACCCGCCTCTCGTGCCACGCCATCTTCCGTCAAACGACCGATTACGGGCAACACTTTAGGCTGATAAAGATGCAGACCTAATTTGTCTAAAAAATCATCATCCAGATCTTTAGCTTGCACAGCTGACAAATCAAGCTCGTGAAACAAAGTTATCCCACTCGACGACACCCCTTCTACACGTATAGTCTTTTGCTGTAAGCCTAGGTCCAACAAACGCCAGCGCAGTTCTTGCCAACTAGGAACTGCATCACCATCGATACGAGTGATGGTCTCACCCGCCTGCAATTGAGCGTACGCGGCCGGACTGGCTGAGCTCACTTCGCCCAGGATAGGTTTGATACCGGGTACACCGTGCATGAACAAAACCCAATACAGAAAGATTGCCAAGATGAAGTTCGCCAAGGGACCCGCTACCACGATGGACATACGCTGCCAAACTGTTTTGTTATTGAATGCGTGCTGACGTTCCTCAGGCGCGACATCACCCTCGCGCTCATCTAACATTTTCACATATCCGCCCAGCGGAATAACCGAAATGACCCACTCGGTTTCAGAATTTGCAAAACGTTTGGTATACAGTGGCTTGCCAAAACCAAAAGAGAAACGCAGCACTTTGACTCCGCAGCGTCGCGCGACCCAGTAGTGCCCCAACTCATGGAACACCACCAACAATGCAATCGCTACGATAAAAGCCAGTATTGTCATCATTTGATCACCCTAATTTAGCTGCAGCCGCAGTACGTGCCTGCGCATCTGCAAGCAGCACATCTTCGAGCTCATGGACTGGACAGACAGACAATTGGTTCAACACTTGCTCTATGATCTTGGGGATATCTAGAAAAGTGATCCGTTTGTCCAGAAAGGCTTCTACAGCAACCTCATTAGCCGCATTCAACATCGCGGGCGCGGTTCCTGCGGTGCGTAACGCCTGATAGGCTAATGCCAAACAAGGGAAGCGTTCGAAGTCCGGGGCGACGAAATTCATCGTGGCGACTTTGAAAAGATCCAAAGAACCAACGCCCGAATCGATACGCTCGGGATATGCCAAGCCATAGGCTATCGGTGTGCGCATGTCAGGATTACCGAGCTGAGCGATCACCGAACCATCGACATACTCGACCAACGAGTGGATTACACTCTGCGGATGAACCACCACTTGGATATCATCCGCGCTGGCGTTGAACAGCCAATGCGCTTCTATGACTTCCAGCCCTTTGTTCATCATGCTGGCGGAGTCAACTGAAATCTTACGGCCCATCACCCAATTGGGGTGGGCACACGCTTGCTCGGGCGTGACATCGCGCAATTGTTCCAACGGTGTATTCCTAAACGGCCCGCCCGATGCAGTCAGCAAGATGCGGCGAACACCCGCACTCGCTTTATCACCGTCGTAGCCGCGAGGCAAAGCCTGGAAGATCGCATTGTGTTCACTGTCTATAGGCAGCAAGGCGGAGCCACTGAGTTTAACGGCATCCATAAATACATTGCCCGCCATGACCAAGGTCTCTTTGTTGGCCAGCAATATCTTTTTGCCGGCTTTGGCAGCGGCCAAGGTAGGGCGCAAACCGGCCGCACCGACAATGGCAGCCATCACCGCATCGACCTCAGCAGCCTGACTAACTTGCTCCAGTGCCTCTACACCGCTCAACACCTCCATTTGCAAGCCCGCCTCCTTCACCCGCACTCGCATCTGAGCCACTGCAGTAGCGTCCAATAACACCGCGTATTGCGGCTTGAACTGCACACACTGCTTGAATAACAGGTCGACTTGACGAAAGGCTGTCAGCGCAAAAACACGAAAACGATCTGGATGACGTGCAACAACATCCAGCGTACTCGTGCCTATGCTGCCTGTGGATCCCAAGATAGTTAGATTTTGCATGAGTGATCCTGCTTTAATACATTTAGAGGAACTGTGCACTGATGATCACGGATAACGACCAGATATGCCTAGCGCAAGATCTGCAACAAAACGACTAGCGCTGCCAGTGGCAGAGTAGAAGTCAGTGCATCGATACGATCCAACAAACCACCGTGCCCCGGCAGCAAGGCTCCACTGTCTTTGACTCCCGCCTGTCGTTTAATGGCGGACTCAAACAGATCGCCAATGATGGCCAACCCTACCCACCACCAAGCAGCCAATAAGAGGATGGGCAGAACGGCATGACCACCCATACTGCCACCCAGATAACTCCATACTGCCACCACATAGACGGTGACACCCACCATCGCACCCGCCACACCTTCCCATGTCTTGCCGGGACTGATGCTGGGTGCCAGCTTGCGCTTGCCGAATTTACGCCCCGCAAAGTATGCCGTACTGTCAGCGACCCATACCAAGCCCATCACAAACAACAGCAACCACGGACTGATGGCGCGCAGATCCATCATCGCCAGTCCGGTAGGGATCAATAATGCCCAGCCGACCAAGGCCATGACGATAGGATTTTCAACTTTCCAAGATGCGATCATCCAAGTGGGGACGATGAACAACCACAGTACCGCCGACACAGCATATATCCACAGATGCGAAGCAAGTTGTGCGCCCTCTGCCTGCGGAACTAGCCATTGCAAAGCCACCATGATTGCTAGCGTCAAACCCCAATAAGCCTTGCCAGCCGTAGGCCCCAGCTTAGCCAGCTTGCTCCATTCGGTAGCACCTTGCATCACCATGACGATGGCCAGCACCGCCCACACCGTGGCAGGCAACAAAAAAAGTGCGGACAACAACAATACCAACAACACGATGGCAGTGATGACTCTAGATTTAAGCACGCGTTGTTCCTTTATCAGTTTGGACTTGCGCCGAAATTTGCTGTACTTGCTCGCTGGTGCGTCCGAAACGACGTTCACGGTTTTGATAAGAAGCGATGGCCTTTTCGAGCTCAATCTTATTGAATGCAGGCCACAGGGTATCGGTGAAATACAACTCCGTGTAAGCCAATTGCCAGAGCATGAAATTGCTGATGCGCTGCTCACCTCCGGTACGGATAAACAGATCCGGTTCCGGCGCATCGCTCATGGAAAGATAGGGTTGCAGCTGATCTTCTGTGAAGCTCTGCCCCCATTCCGGGTGGTCTTGCAGTAGGGAATGCACAGCATGCATGACATCCCAGCGGCCGCCGTAATTTGCGGCGATGGTCAAGGTTAAGCCACTATTCCCAGACGTGAGTCGCTCGGCCTCTTCCATCGCAATACGCAATTTCTCGTCGAACTGACTTCGGTCGCCTATGATTTTCAAACGGATATTATTGCGATGCATCTTGGCCGCCTCGCGCTCCAAGACCTTGATGAAGAGTCCCATCAGAAATGAGACTTCATCGGCTGGGCGGCGCCAATTCTCACTACTGAAGGCGAACACCGTCAGATAGCCCACCCCCATATCCCGACATGCCCGGACAACTTCACGCAAGGACTCCACCCCGCGTTGATGGCCCATCACGCGCGGCATGAAACGCTGTTTTGCCCATCGCCCATTCCCATCCATGATGATGGCAATATGACGCGGCACAATGGATACCTCGGGAATAGTCCGCGTAGAACTCGACTGATTAGTCATCTTGATAGTTTGACTATCAAACTGCCATCAGATCAGTTTCTTTTGCAGCCAAAGCCTTGTCGATTTCAACAACAAAACGATCGGTCAATTTTTGGATATCGTCTTGGGTGCGACGTTCTTCATCCTCTGCGATCTCTTTCTTTTTCAACGCTTCTTTTAAAGTATTGTTCGCATCACGACGAATGTTGCGTACCGCGACCTTGGCGTTCTCACCTTCAGCCTTGATTACCTTGATTAGATCCCTGCGGCGCTCTTCTGTAAGCATAGGCATAGGCACACGTATCATTTCACCGTTGGTCGCCGGGTTTAAACCAAGATTCGCATCGCGGATGGCACGCTCGACAGGACCGACCATGTTCTTTTCCCAAGGCTGGACACCTATGGTGCGAGCATCGACCAAGGTAACGTTGGCGACTTGCGTCACGAGCGTAGGGCTGCCGTAGTAATCTACAGTCACATGATCCAGCAAACCTGTATGTGCACGTCCCGTGCGCACCTTACTCAAATCAGCCTTCAAAGAGTCCAGCGACTTGTTCATTTTTTGTTCAGTGGTATTTTTGATGTCAGCAATCACGATTTATCTCCTGATGATGTCGTCACACCGCAGCACGACCGACACTAGAACAACTTATACAACTCCGAAAAGTCAAAACCCAAGCAGGGCTTGGGTGTTGGCTATCAGTCACAACGTACGATAGTACCCTCGCCTTCACCAAAGACGACTCGCTTGAGCGCACCCGGCTTGAAGATACTGAACACACAGATGGGGAGCTTCTGATCACGGCACAGCGTCAAAGCAGTCGCATCCATCACTTGCAAATTCTTGCTAATCGCCTCATCAAAACTTAGGCTCTGATAACGAATCGCATGTGGATCCTTTTTGGGGTCCGCCGTATAAATACCGTCCACCTTGGTGGCTTTGATCACGATTTCGGCAGACATTTCCACGCCACGCAAAGCAGCTGCGGTGTCTGTTGTAAAGAAAGGACTACCAATACCAGCGGCGAAAATTACAACCTTGCCATCTTCCAGATAACGTAGTGCTTTGCCACGAATGAACGGCTCGGCGACCTGCTCCAAACTCAGCGCAGATTGCACGCGACAGTCTAGACCCGCTCGCTTCATCGCATCTTGCAAAGCCATAGAGTTCATCACCGTAGCCAGCATGCCCATGTAATCGGCTGTCGCCCTATCCATACCCGCAGCAGCCGGAGCCACACCACGGAAGATATTGCCACCACCGACCACCATGGCCACTTGCACACCCATATTTACGACTTCAGCGATCTCGGCAACGATACGCTCTACTACGACACGATTGATACCATAGCTGTCATCACCCATCAGGGCTTCGCCACTGAGTTTGAGCAGAATGCGCTTATAGACTGGTGTGCTCATGGTGATTACGCCTGCAAAGCTGCAACAGCCTTAGCTACTTCTTCCGCGTAATCTTCCACCTTCTTCTCGATACCCTCACCGACAGTGAACATCTGGAATGCCACGACGGTAGCGCTCTTGCTCTTCAGCAACTGCTCGACAGTCTGCTTGCCATCTTCAGCCTTAACAAAGACCTGGCCCAGCAACGTCACTTCCTTCAAGAACTTCTGCACAGTACCTTCTGCAATTTTTTCCAACATTGCTTCAGGCTTGCCACCCTCACGCGCTTTTTCAATCGCGATACGACGTTCGGTTTCGATATCCTCAGGATTCACACCGGAAACATCCACAGACTTAGGCTTACTTGCCGCAATGTGCATAGCGATATCGCGACCCATCGCCTCATCACCACCCGTGAAGCTCAACAAAACACCGATCTTGCTGCCGTGCAAGTAGCTAGCCAACTTACCGACTGCCGTCTCATAACGCTCAAAACGACGGATAGTCAGGTTTTCACCCAACTTGACCAACAACGCTTTACGTGCCTCCTCAACACTCAACCCGCCGTTTGCTATCGTCAAAGCTGACAATGCGGCGATATCCGCAGGATTGTGCTTCGCCACTGTTTCGGCAACATGCTTGGCAAATGCCACGAAGTCATCATTTTTAGCCACAAAGTCAGTTTCACAATTCACTTCAACAACTGCGCCAACTTTACCATCCACAGCAATAAAAGCACCGACCACACCTTCAGCAGTCACTCGACTCGACGCCTTGCTAGCCTTGGCGCCACTCTTGATGCGCATTTGCTCTTCAGCAAGCTTCAAATCACCATTCGATTCAACCAAAGCTTTTTTACACTCCATCATGCCCAGACCGGTTAATTCACGTAATTCTTTGACCATGCTTGCAGTAATTTCCGCCATTTTGTACCCCATTAATTCTGATAAAAACTTACAAAAAAAGGGGCTTGCGCCCCTTCCCTGCGCCCAATACTACTTAGGCTGTTTGTTCCGCAACTTGCTCAACCAACTCATTCATAGCCTGAGCACGACCTTCCAAGATCGCATCGGCGATACCGCGAGCATACAAACGGATAGCTTGCGTAGAGTCATCATTACCCGGAATGATGTAATCCACACCCAATGGAGAGTTATTGGTATCAACGATACCGATCACCGGGATACCCAGCTTTTGGGCCTCAACGATGGCACCCTTTTGATAACCCACGTCAATTACAAAAAGCGCCGACGGCAAACCTTGCATATCTTTGATACCACCCAGGCTGCGCTCCAGCTTCTCCAGTTCGCGCTTCATCATCAGCGCTTCTTTTTTGGAGATTTTTTCGTTTGCGCCGTCAGCAGTCAACTGCTCCAACTCACGCAGGCGCTTGATAGACAATTGCACTGTCTTGTGATTAGTCAACATCCCGCCCAACCAGCGATAGTTAACAAAAGGAGAGTCGGAACGAACCGCTTCTTCCTGAAGAATGTCGCGCGCTTGACGCTTGGTTGCAACAAACAACACATTACCTTTTTTAGCAGACAGTTTACGCACGAAGTTTTCCGCCTCAGCGAACATCGCTACTGTTTTCTCCAGATTGATAATGTGAATCTTGTTGCGGTGACCGAAGATGAACGGAGCCATCTTAGGATTCCAGAAACGAGTTTGGTGACCAAAGTGCACACCTGCTTCCAACATTTGACGCATAGTTACTGCCATGACTTACTCCATCTTTGTTAAGGGTTAAAACTACCACTCGCTAGCTTGACTCTGATGAGCACCCCAACTGGTGCGAGCGGGGAATTTACATCGACCTATTTCGATGCGGCCAATATTCTAGCATTAATGCGCACTCCGACTCAACACAAACAGATCGCTAATGTAGAAAATCAAAAAGGCACTTAAACGTGCCTTTTTGCCCGAAATATTACCCGCGATCAATCGTGTCCGTAATGATTGCCTCGGTCGCGACCACCCCGATCACCATCATCGCCGCGATCTTCTTCTTCGCCATCACCTCGACGATCACGTCGCTCACCGTCACGACCACGTCTATCGCCACGCTCACTACGACCTTCATCACGCTGTTGTACTCGGCCATTATTCATTCCGCCAGCCACACTACCGGATTGCTGCACGCGTGAGCTATTACCACCGACAGCAGCACCTGTAGCGCCGCCAATTGCGCCACCGATGACTGCACCCTGCTGGCCACCCCAACCGTAACCCACCGCCGCCCCGGCACCGCCACCGACAGCACCACCGACCGTACTACCCATCTGCGGATCGTTGGCACAGGCCGCCAAGAACAACACTGCGACCAAACTATATTTCTTCATGGTATTTCCCTTGTATTATTGATGTAAGTTCCAAACTAATCAGTCGCGACCACGATCATGATCACGATGGCTCTCATGCTCATGCTTATGTCTGCGATCATGCTCTTCGTCATCGCGCTGACGAACCCGTTGCGGAGCAGCTTGAGGAGCTGCTTGTGCGTTCGAATTATTACTGCTGCCTATAGCTGCACCCGCAGCACCACCAATCGCGCCACCTACAATCGCACCATTTTTGCCACCCGCATTCTGGCCTACTGCCGCGCCAGCACCGCCGCCCAATGCGCCACCTAATACCGCGCCCATGTCAACTGCTTGTGCTTGTGCGCCGAGAGATAACAACAAAGCCAATATCAACGATTTTTTCATGATGACTCCTGAATGAATAATAATGTTCACTGCATCGCTTAGTTACACGCGGCGGCAGTTTAGTTCCTTAGATTGCACGCCACAAGCCCCAAGTGAGCATTTAAAATCCGCTCCTTAACGATTGTCATGCAAGGAAATCGCGTGATATTCTCGAATACCTACCAACCCGCAATAACCTACAAAAACAATGTCTGTCTCCATTAAGAACCAAGCCGACATCGAAATGATGCGCATAGCAGGTCGACTGACCAGCGAGGTACTCGATTACATCGGGCCATACGTTAAGGCAGGCGTAACAACCAACGAGCTAGACAAGCTCTGCCATGATCTGATCGTTGAAGTGCAAAAAGGCATACCTGCGCCGTTGAACTACGCACCCGGCGGCCACAAACCTTATCCCAAATCGATCTGCACCTCCATCAATCACCAGATCTGCCATGGCGTTCCCAGTGACAAGGTGCTCAAGAATGGCGACATCGTCAATCTCGATATCACTGTCATCAAAGACGGCTACCATGGTGACAGCAGCCGTATGTTCTATGTTGGCGAACCTTCCATCCAAGCCAAACGCTTATGCGAAACCACCTATCAAGCGATGTGGCGTGGTATACGCGTCGTTAAACCCGGTGCCTATCTTGGGGATGTCGGTCATGCCATCCAAAGCTTCGTTGAGCCACTGGGTTATAGCGTAGTGCGTGAGTTTTGCGGCCACGGTATAGGATTGCGTTTTCATGAAGAACCCCAGGTTCTTCACTACGGCCGCCCCAAAACAGGACTGCGCTTAGAGCCCGGCATGATCTTCACCATCGAGCCCATGATCAATGCGGGCAAGAAAGACATCAAACAATTGGGCGATGGTTGGACGGTGGTAACAAAAGATCACAGCCTGTCAGCACAGTATGAGCACACCATCTTGGTGACCGAGATAGGTTATGAAGTGTTAACAGTCTCAGATGGGTGCCCAGCCCCTGCGACCATCTAAGCCCATCATTTAAGATGCGTATGCATCAAGCGTTGCGACCAATCACTGCAGTCTCCATCCCTACCCTGCGCGACGCTTTGCGCAAAGATAGGGCAGATTTAGAGCGGCGTTATCTGCAACATGGCCGCGTCACGCGTCTACTTGCGGCCCATAGCCACCTGATAGACCAATATTTGCGCCGTGTCTGGAATGCGCTGGGACTACCCGACACTATCGCACTCGTCGCAGTGGGCGGATATGGGCGCGGCGAACTCTCACCCAAATCCGATATAGACCTGCTAATCTTGTTGTCGCAAGATGCGGACGAAGTCTTGCAGGTCAAGCTCTCTGAACTAGTCGCCCAGTTATGGGACATAGGCTTGGAAGTAGGCCACAGCATACGAACCATCGCGGAGTGTTTAAATGAGTCCAACGACATCACAGTGCAGACCAATCTACTGGAAGCACGGCTCATCACAGGCGACCCATCACTATTCGAAGAAATGCAGCAGGCCATCTCGGCGCAATTAGATCCGCGCGCATTCTTTCTTGCGAAACTCCGCGAGCAACAACAAAGACATGCGCGTTACGCAGACTACGACTTCAATCTGGAACCCAATCTAAAAGAAAGCCCTGGCGGCTTGCGAGATCTGCAAACCATCTCTTGGATCAGTCGTGCAGCAGGTTTGGGCAATAGCTGGAAAGATCTAGCGAGCGCAGGCTTGATCAGCATGAGTGAAGCGCGTCAAATCGCACGCCATGACTCTCTGTTAAAGACTCTGCGAGCGCGGCTGCACTATCTGGCCAAACGTCGCGAAGACCGCTTGATGTTCGATTTTCAAACTCAGTTGGCCGAACAGATGGGCATAGTTGCATCTTCCCATAGACGCGCCAGCGAGCACCTGATGCAGCGCTACTACCAGACTAGGCGTGCAGTGCGTCAGTTCAACACCATCTTGCTGCAAAACCTGCATGATCATTTATTTCGCGAAAGTCCACCACAACATGCGCTCAATGAACGTTTCCGTGTAATTGGCAACCTACTGGATATTCGTGACGAACACCTTTTCGAGCACACCCCACATGCAATCTTTGAATTATTTCTATTGCTGCAACAACATCCAGAATTAACCGACCTTACCGCAAAGACGCTTCGTGCAGTGTGGCGCGCACGCGACCGCATCGATGCAAAGTTTCGTCGCGATTCGGTGAATCGCAAACTATTTATGTCGACCTTCCGCCAACCCCAAGGGCTACTACATGGTCTGCGGCGCATGAACCAGTACGGCATACTGGGGCGTTACATCCCCGCCTTTGGACATATCGTCGGACAGATGCAACACGATCTTTTCCATGTCTATACGGTGGATGAACACATCCTGATGGTGGTACGTAACCTACGACGTTTCGCCGTGGAAGATTTCGCCCATGAACATCCAATGTGCAGCAAGCTGATCAACGAATTCGCCAGACCGGAAGTACTGTATGTGGCCGGTTTATTCCATGATATCGCCAAGGGGCGCGGGGGCGATCACTCACAACTAGGCAAGAAGGATGCGCGCATTTTCTGCAAGCAACATGAACTGAGCCGTGACGATACCGACTTGGTCGTTTGGCTGGTAGAACAACATCTTAATCTCTCTTCGACCGCACAAAAACAGGATATATCCGATCCAGATGTCATCGCCAACTTCGCCACTAAAATCAAGAATGACCGATATCTGGTGGCGCTATACCTGTTGACCGTAGCCGATGTACGGGGCACCAGCCCCAAAGTGTGGAATGCATGGAAAGCAAAACTCATGGAGGATCTATTCTTGCGTACCCGACGCTACTTGCGTGATGGGCAAGCAGCCGATCAATTGAGTGAGATTCGTCAGGAAGCAGCTACCACGCTGAATCTCTACGCGCTGGCAGCACCGAGCTACCAACTGTTCTGGGCGCAGCTCGAAGACAGTTATTTCCTGGATCACGAAGCACAGGAGATTGCCTGGCATACCCGTTTGCTGGCATACAAAGTCAATACTGATAAGCCCATCGTTAAGGCGAGGCTGAGTCGGGTGGGTGAAGGTCTGCAGGTGATGGTGTATTGCAATGACCAGCATGCCCTGTTTGCGCGTATCTGTGACTTCTTCGCGCGTATGAATTACACCATTGTCGAAGCCAAGATACACACCACACAACATGGTTACGCACTGAACAGTTTTCAGATTATGCAGGTGGCTGAAAGCGACACTGCCTATCGTGACATCATGGCTTATATAGAATTTGAGTTAGCCCAAGAAATCGCACTGGAAAAACCTCTCACAATATTGGTAAGCGGTCGTGTCAGCCGGCAACTCAAACACTTCCCCATAGGCAATAAAGTCAACCTTGTGTCCGACAACAAGGGCTTCTTTGTACTGTCTTTCGTGGCGGGTGATCGCCCTGGATTACTGGCACGTATCGCACGATTATTCGACCAATATCAGGTGCGCTTGCATCGCGCCAAGGTTAATACATTAGGTAGTCGTGCCGAGGACGTATTTTGGGTGAGCGGGGCAATATTCGCCACCCCGGCTCAGTCTGCAGCTTTGCTCAACGACCTATTGATCAAGGTGTGAAGCTTCAAGTCTTACCGTACTCTCCGCATACCACTTGGTCACGACCACCACGCTTAGCTTGATACAGGGCAGCGTCTACAGACTTCAGGAACACCTCTAAAGTACGGCCACTTTCAGGCAATATGGTCACCACCCCGCAACTCACGGACACGAGTTTGCTAGGGGTCGCATAATGAGGAATTCTGAGATCTGACACCATCTGGCGTACCCGCTCGGCGATCCATACCGCACCATCCACATTAGTTTCACTCAACACCAGCATAAATTCTTCCCCGCCATAACGGGCAGCCATATCGGTACCACGCGGTGCAGCACGCAAAATTTGTTCGGCTACGCTTCTGAGGCAGTCGTCACCCGCTTGATGACCATATTTGTCGTTATAGAGCTTAAAGAAATCAATATCCAACATGACCAAGGACATTTGTTTTTTGATACGCAAACAGCGGCGCCATTCACGCGACATAAAATCATTCAAAGCACGGCGATTGGCGATACCTGTGAGTGCATCTGTGGTAGACAAGCGTTGCAACTCTGCATTAGCGACATTCAACTCACGCGTGACTTTGACTAGTTCACGCTGCATCTTCAAAAGTCGCTGCATAGCTCGCACCTTGGCTTCCAACACCACGGAGCTGACCGGCTTAGTCAGATAATCATCCCCGCCTACTGCGATGCCGCGTGCCAAATCCTCATCTTTGGACATACCCGTCAAGAAAATAATGGCCGTCCAATCATCCTTTTGCTCTAACTTGCGCACTTGTTGCGCGATTGAAAATCCATCTATATCGGGAAGCTGGATATCCAGCAAGATGATATCGGGTCGCTCCTTGCGATAGAGTGCCATTGCCTGTTCGCCAGACTCAGCTTTGAATATCTGGGTGATGCCCATATTCTCAAGATAAGTGCTCAATACACTTATCGTGACCTTGCTATCCTCTACCACCAGCACTTTAGGCATCACATTATTGGACTTCTGCATTCAAATATTCCTTGTTTTGCTACGGTTTTTGTCGACTGAAAATACGCAATAGCACGCTCACGCTGCGCATATCAACAGAAAGGCTGTGAATTCTACACATCATGACACGGCCAAGTTCTGATTTGTCTCATTGTAGCTGCAAGCGTAGCGACTCCAGTTACACGTCATCACGAGAATAGACCTTTAAAACTGCCGCACTTTTGCCCTATGCAGCACCATGCAATTCGAACTGACTTATAATGCGCATCTTTGCCGCTTCAAGATTTTCCGCATGCTGTTCTCTTCCGCACACACCTCGCCTCGTTATACGCATTTAGCGGGCTCAGCCGATGCGCTGGCTTTGGCACAACTTGCCGAGCGCCAGTCTCCATTGATTGTAATTGCCGCCAATGCACTAGAGGCGCAACGACTCATTGAGGAAATACCTTACTTCTCACCCGGATTACGCGTGCATCTGCTGCCTGACTGGGAGACGCTGCCTTATGATCATTTTTCACCACATCAGGATCTGATTTCGGAACGCTTGTCGACTTTGCATCACATCCGCAGCGAGGCCTGCGATGTTGTCATTGTGCCTATCACCACAGCGCTCTACCCATTGCCGCCTGTCGAACATCTGGCCGCTTACACCTTCTTCCTCAAACGCAAGGAGAAGCTAAATCTCACCCAGTTGCGCGAACAACTCACTATCGCCGGCTACAGTCATGTTCAACAAGTTCTGACACCCGGCGAGTATTGTGTGCGCGGCGGCATCATCGACCTGTTCGCCATGGGTAGCGTCCTACCCTATCGCATAGACCTATTCGATGATGAGATCGAGACCATCTCCACCTTCAATGTGGACACTCAGCGCACCTTGTATCCCGTACCCGAGATACGCTTGTTGCCAGCACGTGAGTTCCCTATGGATGAGAAAGGTCAGGCGACCTTCAGGCAGAATTTCCGTGACCGCTTCGAGGGTGACCCATCCAGAGCTCGTATCTACAAGGATGTGAGTAAAGGCATCGCTCCCAGTGGCATCGAATACTATCTGCCGCTGTTCTTTGAACAGACCGCGACTTTGTTTGACTATTTACCCAAGCAAGCAACCTTATGTTTGCATCACGACATCGACGAGGCCATCACCACTTTCAGCAAGGATGCAGCCAGCCGCTACAACTTGTTGCGAGGTGATCCGCAACGCCCCTTGCTTGAGCCCAAAGAATTATTTTTGGATTCAGAACGCTTCTTCATCCGCGCCAAAGACTTCGCACGCATAGACATACTTCAGTCGCAAGGCACAACACTCACACAGTGCCCGACTTCTCCCATACCGAACATCGCTGTAGACAGGCGTGCAGATATTCCAACGCAGGCATTCCAAGATTTTCTGCAAAACCATAAAGGACGGGTGCTATTACTTGCCGATAGTTTGGGAAGACGCGAGATCATCTCGGGCTATCTGCAAGAGTACGGACTAACACCTACCGTATGCGAAGACTACGCCAGCTTCCTAGCAGGCAAACAACGCTTCATGTTGGGAACCGCACTGGTGCAACGGGGTTTTACGCTGGATGAAGATGGCTACGCCATCGTCACCGAAACAGAGTTATATGCCTCGCAACCTAGAACCAGATCCGCGCGCGCAGCCAAGAAAAGTAACGTCGAACACATGTTGCGCGACTTGTCCGAACTCAAGCCCGGCGATCCCGTTGTGCATGAACAACACGGTATCGCGCGCTATCAAGGCCTGGTCAATCTGGATCTGGGTGAAGGTGAAAACGAATTCCTGCTGTTGGAATATGCGGGTAACGACAAGCTTTATGTACCGGTATCACAACTACATGTCATCGGCCGTTACAGCGGCGGCTCCCCTGAAGGTGCCCCTTTACACAAACTCGGCAGCGGCGCTTGGGATAAAGCCAAACGACGCGCCATGCAACAAGTGCGCGACACAGCAGCCGAGTTACTCAACCTCTACGCGCAAAGGGCTACGCGCAAAGGCCACGCTTTTACGCTCAGCCCTCACGATTACGATGCGTTCGCCGCAGACTTCGGTTTTGAGGAAACGGCCGATCAGGCCGCAGCAATTTCAGCTGTACTACAAGACCTGCAATCCGCCAAACCTATGGACAGGCTCATCTGCGGTGATGTCGGTTTTGGCAAGACTGAGGTGGCCTTGCGCGCAGCTTTCGTCGCCGCAATGGGAGGCAAACAGGTCGCGGTTCTAGTCCCCACCACACTACTTGCTGAGCAACACTTCCAAAACTTCAGTACTCGTTTCGCCGACTGGCCAATACGCATCGCGGAGTTGTCACGCTTCCGTTCTACTAAAGAGAGTACACAAGCGCTCAAGGAACTGGCTGAAGGCAAACTGGACATCATCATAGGCACACACAAACTTATCCAGAAAGATGTGAAGTTTCACAATCTGGGTTTGGTCATAATGGACGAGGAGCACCGTTTTGGCGTGCAACAGAAGGAACGTCTGAAGGCAATGCGTGCCGAAGTAGATGTACTCACACTTACCGCCACCCCTATTCCGCGCACGCTGGCGATGTCGCTAGAAGGCCTGCGTGACTTCTCGGTTATTGCAACCGCGCCACAGCGTCGCCTGTCCATTAAGACCTTTGTCAGCAGCTACAGTCAGGGCGTGATACGCGAAGCGGTACTGCGTGAACTCAAACGCGGCGGGCAAGTGTATTTCTTACATAACGAAGTCGATACTATCTCCAATATGTTGGAGAAGTTAGTAGCCTTACTACCTGAAGCACGCATACGTGTTGCGCATGGTCAGATGAACGAGCGCGAGCTGGAAAGCGTGATGCGCGACTTCACGCATCAACGTTTCAACGTGCTGCTGTGCACCACCATCATCGAGACCGGTATCGATGTGCCCACATCCAACACCATCATCATGAATCGCGCTGACCGCTTCGGACTTGCACAACTCCATCAGTTACGTGGTCGTGTCGGGCGCTCGCACCACCAAGCCTACGCCTATCTGCTGGTAGACAGCATGGATGGGCTGACCGCACAGGCCAAGAAGCGTCTGGAGGCGATACAGGCGATGGAACAACTGGGATCTGGCTTCTATCTCGCCATGCACGACTTGGAAATTCGTGGTGCAGGCGAGGTGCTTGGCGAATCACAAAGTGGCGAGATGCAGGAGATCGGCTTCTCGCTATACAACGACATGCTCGGTGCGGCCATCGCTTCGCTCAAACAGGGTCACGAACCAGATATGGCGCATCCATTGGGTGTCACCACCGAAATTAATCTACACACTCCCGCCCTGTTACCTAATGATTATTGCGGCGATATTCACCAGCGTCTGGTCATCTACAAACGCTTCGCCAATTGCGCATCCCAGTCAGATTTAGACGACATGCAGCAAGAACTCATAGATCGCTTTGGACTATTGCCTGAACCCGCACAGACACTGCTAGATAGTCACAGATTGCGCATCTTGGCTAAACCGCTGGGTATCGCAAAGGTTGATGCCTCGTCCGAAGCTATCGTCATCCAGTTCGTCCCTAATCCGCCCATCGACCCGATGAAGATCATCACCATGATCCAAAGCAAGCGTCATATAAAAATGACCGGACAGGACAAACTCCGCATAGAGTCCAAGCATGAGGACTTGAAGCTGCGAGTCAACGCAGTGAGCAATTTCTTCAAAGAACTGGCATGACCAACTTACGGGTAAAAAGCCCCGCTAAGATGAAATCTAATCAACAACTTTTTATCTGCAATAGACCTTCACAAAGTACCAATGATGATGGCATCAATCAATTGATGAAGCGAGCTGACAAAGCGATGTACCGAGTCAAAAAGGAAGGGCGCGGTGCTAACTTATTGGCAGACTCATGAGGTCGACTTAATACTTCCCCATCGCGCAACCAACACGCTCAGCTCTACACCGACTCAACTGCATAGCAATGTTACCCAACTAGCGTTGACTAGCGTACATCTTGCGTAAGAATGCTGGTATGTCCTCGATTGCCATAGTACGGGACATATCATGATGTTCTGTTGCGAGATGATGTTGCACCGACAACTCCGGATTCCAACCAGAATTCAATATTTCTTCTGCATATCCGACATCTTTAGCGCAGTCCGCATCAATTTCATAACTGCTCATGTCCATGGTCATTGTGCTCATGTCACACCTCCGTTGGTTGCTCGGGCGGAAACTTGCCCCGTTGATTCTTATATCGGCACAACTGATAAAACATTTATCTTCATAGCAAAATTTATTCACTCAACACTTTGCTACTCCAAGCCAAACGGCTGGTCAATCGTCCAGAATACATAGGCCTGTATTAACCTTGCATTTACACCCAAAAACACTACAATTAGTATGACAATAAGAAATTTCAACTACCTATAGTGCTTTTCATCCATAAGCATTTGAAACCAGAAGCAGATCATGGATTAACATCGGCATAAAGTAGGACCGCACACTACTCCCCTACTAAGTAAAGGCATTGCAGCTCTCTACCCAAATTAATTCGCTATAACGGCGCAGTAATTTCATCACGCGCACAAGAAGAAAGCACAAAAATGACACAAGAAATCAGCACAGAAGTCCTATTGGAAAAATACGCGGAAGCGAATGAAATATCAGTGCAGGATGTGCGTCGTCGTGTGGCACGTGGTCTAGCGCAAGCAGAAAAAGCCGAACACCGTGCAAAATGGGAAGAAGCCTTCTTTCTTGCCCAAGAGAATGGATTTGTACCAGCAGGTCGTATCAATTCGGCTGCAGGACTAAAAATACAGGCAACATTAATTAACTGTTTTGTACAACCGGTAGGCGATGCAATCTCTGGCTTTAGTGATGGCAAACCCGGTATCTATGACGCCCTGCAACAGGCCGCCGAGACCATGCGCCGTGGCGGTGGCGTGGGTTATGACTTTTCCACCATTCGTCCAGAAGGAGCGCATGTCAAAGGTACCAATTCGCGTGCCAGCGGTCCAATTTCCTATATGCGTGTATTCGATCGCTCATGCGAGACTGTTGAGTCGGCAGGTGCTCGTCGTGGTGCGCAGATGGGCGTATTGCGCTGTGATCACCCGGATATCGAAAAATTCATCAGTGCCAAAGACAAAGGCGACTTGCGTAACTTCAACATTTCGGTCGGTGTCACCGATGCTTTGATGCAAGCAGTCGAAAGCGATAGTGAGTTTGAACTGGTACATATTGCAGCACCTGCTACAGCACTGATAGAGCAAGGTGCAATACAACGAGCGGACGGGAAATGGGTTTATCGCAAAGTGCGTGCAGCCGACCTGTGGAAACAGATTATCGCGAGTACCTATGACCATGCTGAGCCAGGTGTACTATTCATAGACAGAATGAACAGTGACAACAACCTCTCCTATTGCGAAGTTATAGAAGCGACCAATCCCTGCGCCGAACAGCCTTTACCGCCATATGGCTGCTGCTGTCTGGGCTCTATTGACCTGTCCCGTATGGTGAAGAATCCTTTCTCCAATCATGCGGGGTTCGACTACGAACCGTTCAAGAAACTGGTACAAGTCGCCGTGCGCATGTTGGACAATGTATTAGATGTCACCGCATGGCCACTTCCTGAGCAACAGCAGGAAGCTCAGAACAAACGCCGCATCGGATTGGGCTACACCGGACTTGGAGATGCCCTGGTGATGCTAGGCAAGCGCTATGACACCGATGAGGCACGAAACTTTGCCGCAGACATTACCCGAATCATGCGCGACGAGGCATATCTGGCCTCGGTAGAGTTGGCCAGAGAGCGCGGTGCCTTTCCGCTACTAGAAGCGGGGCAATATTTATCAGCCCCTCGATTTGCATCACGCCTTCCTGATGAGCTCAAGGAAAAAATCCGTCAACACGGCATACGCAATTCTCATCTACTGTCCATCGCACCAACTGGAACTATCTCCTTGGCTTTTGCGGACAATGCTTCGAACGGTATCGAGCCAGCCTTTTCATGGTTCTATACCCGCAAGAAACGGATGATGGATGGCAGCAACAAAGACTATTCGGTGGAAGATCACGCATGGCGTGTGTTTAAGCAACAGGGTGGAGATGTCAATAAACTACCTCCTGCCTTTGTTACCGCACTGGAGATTTCTGCCATAGACCACATGAAGATGGTGGCGGCGGTCGCGCCGTATATCGATACTTCTATCAGCAAGACCGTCAACGTACCAGCCGATTATCCTTACGATGAATTTAAAGACTTGTACACAGAGGCATGGAAAGCTGGTCTGAAAGGCTTAGCAACCTATCGCCCCAACAGTGTGTTGGGTTCGGTATTGTCGGTCACACCAGAGAAAAAGGCGGAAGAACAACCGCAGGACTTCGTCTTCGATCAAGATAGACGCATCATGTTAGAGGCTGCCCCAAAACCTGCGCTCGCCTCATTGCGTTGGCCTGGCCGACCCGAACTGCCTGCAGGCAGTGAAGGTTGGGTTTCACAGGTCGTCAAACATCCGCTGGGTAGTTTCGTTACCTTTGTCTCTCACACCAAAAATGGCTGTAACCATCCCTTCGAGGTCTGGGTCAACGGATCTGAACAACCGCGCGGCTTAGGCGCATTGGCGAAATCGCTGTCCATGGATCTACGTACCCGTGATCCAGTATGGATACGCATGAAACTTGAGATGCTGATGAAGACGGCAGGTGATGATGTATTCGAGATGCGCATGCCCCCCAATGGGGAGGTGATGCGCATGCCCAGCTTGGTGGCTGCATTTGCACATCTGCTTAAATTCCGTATAGAGGAGTTAGGTGCTTTGGAGATATGTGATGGCGCGACCACGCCGATGATGGATGCCTTATTTGCCAAAAAAGAACCCAAGACGGGTACAGATGGCACTATGAGTTGGACGGTGGACATCTCAAATGCGGGCAGTGGTGATGACTTTGTATTGGGATTAAAGGAGCTGGTGTTGCCTGACGGTCAGCGTCGTCCTTACTCGATGTGGTTGTCAGGTGTTTATCCACGTGCACTGGATGGCCTGTGCAAACTACTCAGCTTGGATATGCGCGTCATCGATCCCGCTTGGATAGGCATGAAGTTACGCAAACTGCTGAACTTTGGTGAGCCGTTAGGAGACTTCATGGCACGCGTACCCGGCGGTGTGAAGATGGAAAGCTACCCTTCTACCGTATCTTATGTCGCCAAACTCATCATCCATCGTTATGCGATGTTGGGCATACTCGACGAGAGTGGTTATCCGGTGCAACAGATGGGCGTTCTTGAAATTCCCGAGGGACAGATCAAACCGACCAGTGCTATCAAACCACTGGCAGGCAAAGTATGCAAAGAGTGCGGTAACTCCACCTTGATCAAAAAGGATGGTTGCGAATTCTGCACGAGCTGCGGGGCCATTGGTGCTTGCGGTTGAAAATAGGAGCTTTAAAAATCAGCTTAAGATTTGTGGTGGTAAGCTGATGCGGTTTTAGTTAACATCTCCACAGGCATAATAACTTCACGGGAGAAAAAGATGGTCAAAGCTATAGTTGGCGTCGTAATGATTTTATTAGCTGCAGGTGGATGGTTTTATCTAGATCATCTGAATAAAGAGGAACTGGCAGCTGCTGCGGAAATGAGAAAAGTAGTAGAAAGTAATCGTGCACTAGCCGTTGCTGCCGAGAATGCAAAAATCAAAGCCAGAGCACAGTTTGAAACACAAATTATTGCAGACCTTAAGAGTTGCAAGGAAGTTGCTGAAAATGCCAATACTGAATTCCTAACCCAACACCAACTTCCTGTACGCCATAAACCTGGTCAATTCACAATTCCTCCAGAAGCAACAGAAGAAGCAGCTAAAACATTAGAAGACGCAAACGCTGAGTGTCAGTCAGTTTACGACAAGAGATTTGCAACTGGCATGTAAACAATCGTAGATATTTCTAGCCTGAGAGCCTCGCAATAATGCGGGGCTTTTTTATTAATGCATGCTCAGCTAGTTGCGACATAGCTTCGTATGTAAGATGTACAGTTACATCACCTGAAAACGCTATAAATAGTAAATATTGGAAACGAAGTCTGTTTTGCTGAGACCTGATAGGTAGTAAAGCTATTCGACTTAACTCCGAGGTGATTGTCCAATTTTGAACACTACCCCCAAATAAAAAAGCCCCGCATTTCTGCGAGGCTTGCTTATATTGGTGGTGGGGTGCAACCCCGTGTCAATTTAAGTTCTCCCAACGCCTGCGAGTCATTGCGGGCAGCTGCGAAAACCTACCAAAACCCCTTATTCGACAAGCATCTTATCAGGAAACTCACCGGTTGTTTCGTTGCCGATAGAGTGGCTGCGGACGCGGGTTCAATTTCGGGTTTGGGAATTGAACTGGAAGGCGTGCCGCATGATTGTGGGGTCAACAGAACAGCAAATCCCCCCACATCAGTCAGTCGTTCTGTCAATAAGACTTGTTATTGATCTCGTTGTCGTCAACAAGACTGCGCACTTCGTGAGGATGCAGTAACTTGTTTCTGGTGATGTCATCGGCAAAAGCATTGCATGCTGCCATTTGTTTCCATGTGCTCTGGAAGTCGGAATAGTCGAATGCAGCCGACCATGCCTGAGCGCGAGTCATTGAACGGAGAAATGGAACCGGGTCGGCATTCCTGGATAGTGCTTTAAGGGGGAGTAAATAATCCTCGCGATAGGCCGTCGGGATAATGATGCGACAGGCGGATGCCTGAGTCAGATAGGCATTCATGGCCAGTCGTGCAGTTCGGCCATTGCCATCCTCAAAAGGATGCACCTCCGTCACGACGAACATGGCCATCAATGCTCGGGCAAACGGGTCTTCCAGTAACGCAACACGCTTGAATCCTTCTCGCAGGGTGCCTTGCACCAGTTCGGGATGAACAAACAAGGTAGAGCCAGCCTGATTGAGTTTTACTTTCCACTGTCCCGGATGTTTCTCCGGGCGGCTGGACAGCACCATATGGTTGGTGAGTTTCAGCCATTCCAAAAATTCATCTTCATTGCCCGGAGGGCTTGACCGGAAAGGTTGGCGGGTGATGGCCTGATAAGTGCCGAGCACGTCATGCGAGTCCTCGGGACGTTTCTCGATCATCTTGCCTTCAAAAATAATCTCGCTGGCTTCCTCTACGGTGAAGGTCGTGCCCTCGATGTAGTTGGAGAAATAGGATTCAAAGAATGCAAAATTGATGCTGCTCAACCCCGGTGTGGTTGGATCAGGCACCTGTGGAAACGATTGCCGCAGCGCTGTAAACAGAGCATCAAAAATAACCAGACGATCAGGATCGTAGGGTTTTCCAGCGGCGCGCGCGAGCGCATCAACGGCACTTAAACGTCTGGCTTCACCGGTCTGCATCAATGCCGAGACGATGCCGTTCAGGATTTTGAACTGGGTATCCAGTCCCAGTATTTCTGCCAGTTGCCGGGCAGTGTCGCGCAGGTCGTTGACCTTGTATTCGCCGCGTAGCGTGCAGAGCCGACTCAGGTGGGATTCCACCCAAGCTCGCCCCATCGTCCGTATGGCGGAATCACGACCGGCATAAAGATTTTCCAAAAGACGGCGGGCTTCGGACGAAACAAACAGTTTGCCGTAAGGGGTGTCATTCAGTGCAGGTTCCAGCCCCAAGACAGGACCGGGGCCGGGAATGGTGATCAGCGTGAGGCCGGGTAATTCAGTCCGTCGCGCCCGGTTTCCCTGAACCAGAAAAATTCGCCCCTCCGGATCTGGCTTTCCCTCTTGCGCAGAGCGATAGCCGAGAACCGACCCGGGATAGAGATACTCGGCAATCTGCCGCCAGTTTGGCCGCACGATTTGTTCGAGCGGCGTTTCCAGATCGCTGGTGTAAATGCCGCGATGAATGGGACGTAACTTCCCGGCGCGAGCCAATCTGGAAACGCGCTGCGCGTTCGCCTGATCTTCGGCAGAGCTGAAGATCAGAAGCGGGAGAATGTCATTATTTGTGCGCATTAAGTAGCCAGATCGGGAAATATTGTCAATAATAATGCTTTAGTGTGCAATAAATGTCAACATGTGTGCCTATTTAATAGCGACTGAGTTTGGAAAATAACAGCCGTTGCGTCTCCATTCCCTTAATAACGTATGGAGAAAAGCAATGCAAACAAAACGATGCGCATCTTGCGGCAAAACTTTCCGGCCCGTGCCGCAAACACCCAGCCAGCGATACTGCTCCGACCCGGCCTGTCAGCGTGAGCGCCGACGAAAAGCTCAGCAGAAGCGCCGCCGGTCAGAGGACTCACTGCTGGATCACGCCCAAGCCAGCCGTGACTGGGCAGCCAAGAATCCAGACTACTCGAAGAAATACCGGGCTGCAAATCCGGAATATGTCATCCGTAATCGGGATCGGCAAAACCAGCGCAACCAGAAACGGCGGCAAGCAGGGATTGCAAAGGAAGCCGCGTCAGAATCATTTTCAGCTATTCCATCAGGCAGATACAGACTCACGTTAATTGCGGACGGGGTGATTGCAAAGGAAACCTCGTGGATTGTGGAGATCGCAGTTTTATCAGCCACTTAACACCTTTTATCCCATTGATTGCAAGGTGAAGCCGTCATTTGTAACCCCTTGATTGTCTGTTATCTTCGCTCGTGATCGCACCAGTCCGGCCCGGAAACCTCGGCTGCATCAGGTTTCCGGTCGGAGATTTCGAGTGAAAAGATTTGTCAGGGGCAAGAAATGGAAGCAATAAACGATGAATCAGTGCCCGGAGAACCTGTTTTCCGGGCAGCCCAATATGTGCGGATGTCGACCGAGCATCAGCAATACTCCACAGA
The DNA here is from genome assembly GCA_027448945.1 of Gallionellaceae bacterium. Lineage (GTDB taxonomy): Bacteria > Pseudomonadota > Gammaproteobacteria > Burkholderiales > Gallionellaceae > Gallionella. The sequence goes on along the minus strand of DAIDMQ010000010.1, from coordinate 18,198 downwards.
AAATCAGGGCGACAAAATCCGCGAGTATGCGGCACGGCGCAGAATTGAAATCGTGCGCACCTATGCCGACGATGGCAAGAGCGGATTGCGTATGGAAGGTCGGGCATCGCTCCAGCAACTCATCCATGATGTCGAGAACGGGAAAGCGGATTTCTCCATCATCCTCGTGTATGACGTCAGTCGTTGGGGGCGATTCCAGGATGCCGACGAGAGCGCCTATTACGAATACATCTGCCGCCGGGCAGGCATCCAGGTCGCGTATTGTGCCGAGCAGTTCGAGAATGACGGCTCGCCGGTTTCTACCATCGTCAAAGGCGTCAAGCGGGCCATGGCGGGAGAGTACAGCCGGGAATTGTCGGTCAAGGTATTTGCCGGACAGTGCCGCCTGATCGAACTCGGCTACCGGCAAGGCGGACCTGCCGGATTCGGTTTGCGCCGGACGTTGCTGGACCAGACCGGCGCTGTCAAATCAGAGCTTGCCAAAGGCGAGCACAAAAGCCTGCAAACGGATCGTGTCATTCTGACACCCGGCCCCGAACAAGAAACCGCAGTCGTCAACCAGATCTACCGCTGGTTTGCCGATGAAGGATTGATGGAATCCGAAATCGCCAACCGGCTCAATGAGCGCAACATTCTGACCGACCTTGGCAGGCACTGGACGCGCGGCACAGTACGGGAGGTGCTGTCCAACGAGAAATATATCGGCAACAACGTCTATAACCGGATCTCGTTCAAGCTCAAACGGCATCGCGTTTCCAATACACCCGACATGTGGATCAGAAAGGACGGAGCCTTCGAAGGGATCGTCCAGCCGGAGCTGTTCTATACCGCACAGGGCATCATCCGCGCTCGTGCCTATCGCTACTCCAAGGAAGAACTGATCGAAAAGTTGCGCATGCTGTACGAGCAACGCGGGTTTCTGTCAGGCCTCATCATCGATGAAACCGATGGTATGCCATCCAAGGCGGCTTATTTGCATCATTTCGGCAGCCTGCTGCGTGCCTATCAAGCCGTGGGATTTACGCCCGACCGGGATTACCGTTACATCGAGATCAACAAGTTTCTGCGCCGCCTGCACCCGCAGGTCGTTTTCCAGACCATCGAGAAAATGTCTGCTTTGGGCGCGTTGGTGGAGCACGATCCGGAAACTGACCTGCTCATCATCAACCGGGAGATCACCATCTCTCTGGTGCTGGCCAGATGCCAAGCCTTGCCCAGTGGCGGTTTTCGCTGGAAAGTCAGATTCGATACCAGCCTGTCGCCGGATATAACGATCGCTATCCGGCTGGATCAGGATAATCAGTCTCCGCTCGACTATTACCTGCTGCCGAAACTGGATTTTGGCGGGAATGGTATCCGGTTGGCAGAACAGAACGCCATCGAATTTGAAAGCTATCGTTTCGACACGCTCGATTACCTGTACGGCATGGGCGTGCGCACCTCTATTAGGAGAGCGGCATGAGCGAACCGCATCGCACTGGCGAGATACGCATGATTCCTGTTGGCCTGATTGACGTACTCAATCCTCGGGCCAGAAACAAGCAGAAGTTTGACGAAATCATTGGCAATATCAAAACGGTTGGCCTGAAAAAACCGATCACGGTCACGCCCCGATCCGGCAGGGATGGGGAGCGATTCCTGTTGATCTGTGGCGAGGGACGGCTCAAGGCATATCAATCGCTGAGTGCAGAAGAAATTCCGGCTATGGTGGTTCAGGTGGATGACGAGGAGGCTTTCATCATGAGCCTCGCGGAAAACATTGCCCGTCGCCAGCACCAGCCACTCGAGCTTCTGGCAGGTATCGGACGTCTGGCGGAACAGGGGTATAACAAACACGACATCGCCAGCAAAACCGGACTGACTGCGGAATATGTGGGCGGGATATTGAACCTTATCGAGAATGGTGAAGAGCGCCTGATGGCGGCAGTTGAGGTCGGCAAAATTCCGTTGAATGCCGCGCTCGACATTGCGCGTGCAGGGGTTGACGAACAAAACGTGCAGGCTGCCCTGCAGGAAGCCTATGAGTCGGGAAAACTGCGCGGCAAGCAACTGATTCAGGCGCGCCGCGTGATGGAAAGCCGCCAGCGGTTCGGCAAGGCGGGTTCACGACACATCCTCAAAAAATCATCCGAAATCAGCACGTCCAGTCTGATCAGGAATTACCAGCGCGAAGTCGACCGGCAGAAACTTCTCGTCAAGAAAGCTCATGTGAGCCAACAGTGGTTGATGTTCATTGTTGGCGCGTTGCGTAGCATGCTGGCCGACGAGAATTTTACAACCCTGTTGCGTGCGGAGGGGTTGGATACCTTGCCGAAATATCTGTCCGATCGTGTCTGGTCCGGAGATCGCTCTGCATGAAACAGTTACCGCTTGGGTTCATTCCGGAACAATTGAGGGTGTCGCTCGAGCGCATTCTGCCATCCCGAAAAATGTCAGCTGGTCTGAGTGGGTCAAAGAAATTCAAACAGATCAAGGCATCCATCGAGGCGGTAGGACTGATCGAGCCGCTTACCATCAGCCGCGCAGACAAGGAATCCGGCCTGCATACCTTGCTGGATGGGCACATCCGCCTGTTGGCCATGCACGAACTTGGATATGCTGATGCTCCCTGTCTGGTTGCCACTGACGACGAGACCTATACCTACAACAACCGGATCAGCAGGCTTTCCTCGGTTCAGGAGCATTTCATGATCCGGCGTGCCGTTGAACGCGGGGTGACACCTGCTAGGCTTGCACAAGCCTTGGATGTGGATGTCAGCCAGATCACCAGGAAACTCAATCTGCTGGATGGCATATGCCCGGAGGCCGCCGAGATGCTGGAAGATCAGCATTTTTCCGCCAATGTGGGAGGGATTCTGCGCAAGATGAAATCGATGCGGCAAATCGAATGCGTAGAACTCATGGTGTCCGCCAATAACCTGACGGTGAGCTACGCGGAGGCTCTCTTGGCGGCCACACCGGGTCATCAATTGGTTCAGAACAGCAAGCCCCAGAAAATCAAAGGAGTCTCATCGGAACAAATGGCCAAGATGGAACAGGAAATGGGCAACCTGCAAGAGCGGTACAGGCTGGTCGAGCAAAGCTATGGGCAGGATGTGCTGAATCTGGTGCTGGCGCGAGGCTATTTGACCAAACTGTTGGATAATCCGTCGGTCGTGCGCTATTTGACTTTGCACCAGCCTGACGTGCTGCATGAGCTGCAAAATATCGTTCAGGCAACTTCTCTGGACGGCACGGCTTGAAACCAAAGCAAGCACCGGATGATGCGCCGACCGCCAGTCAGGCGTGCCTGTATGGCTTGGTGGGCGACGTGGCCCGAGCAGGCGGTGATGGTACCGAGGCCAATCCCTATGCCATTGCGGTCAACTTCATGGCCTATCTCTCTTGTGCGGTTGGGTGCGGTCCGTACCTGCCAGTCGGCAACACATGGCATCATCCCAGACTGTTCACGCTGCATATTGGCCGCTCCGGTCGGGGGCGCAAGGGCGATGCCTTGTCGCTGGTGCTGCGGCTCGATGCTGCCGTGCGTAAATTGGACGAGCCGTATGCACCGCAACTGCATCGGGGTGGTCTATCGACGCGCGAGGGTTTGGTCGCATTGATCCATGATGGTTACCGGCAAGGCAGGCTCGACATACCAGCAGTGGATGACAAACGTCTCTGGGTGGTGGAATCGGAATTTGCCAATGTGCTGCATCAGGGCAGACGCGATGGCAATACTTTGTCGGCGGCACTTCGGGATTGCTGGGATGGAGTGTGTCTGAAGCCAGCCACCAAGACCAATCGAATGTTCGCCAGCAATCCGCATGTGTGCCTGAGTGGTGCGATCACGCCCGGCGAGTTGTCCGGCATGCTGTCCGCGCGCGATTTGACGAACGGTTTTGCCAACCGGTTTCTGATGATCTGGGCAGAGCGACAACATGTTTTGCCATTCCCGCAGGCCACATCCCAAGCCGTCGTGGATGCGCTGTCACTGCGGATTTTGCAGATTCTGAAATTTGTCGGGGTCGATCAGTATCAGCGCCGTAACCATATGCGGATGGAACTGACGGGGCAGGCTCAGCAGCGGTATGCGCAAATTTACCGGCATGAGCTGAATGACGAGCATGGCGCAGATCACTTTGCCTCCTTGAAAGAGCGCCATGCGCCGATGCTGTTGCGCATGGCCATGCTTTTTGCGCTGACTGACCTGCAAACGTGCATTGACCTGTGCCACATCGAGGCCGCCATGGCCTGGATTCATTATGCGGATGCTTCGGTGCGGTATGTGTTTAGCGATGGAGCCAAACCGGGCAAGGCCATCGTGAAAACCGATCATGCAGACCGTATTGTTGAATTCCTGCGGCAGCGCGGGCGTGCGACCCGGCAGGAAATCTCGGTGGAGTGTTTTCGTGGTCATGTGTCAAAGGTGCAGATCGATGCAGCTATCAACGGCCTGCTGAATTCAGGGATTCCGCGTATCAGTGTCCAGATCGTTCCGCGCCCAAAAGCATCACCGGGCGGCCCAACAACGGTTTACCAACTATTCGATGCACAGTTAGCAGAGTTCGGAGCTTAAAGGTATATCTGTATGGCGGTAATCAGTTGATATTTAAAACAGTTCGCTGACTTCGCGGAATTAGCATGGGGGGTAAGCGGTATATCCTGCAAAGTCAGCCGTTAGAAAAAAATCCGCATGTGCTGAAATAATGGTGCGTTTGAAACCGAACGAATGTACGTCGTTCATTGTCGCTTATCGCGATGAGTACGCGCCAAATCAACGAACGCTCGCAGGTAGTCTATGTCCGCATCCACTTCGCGGAATCCTAGGAATATCTGCTTGGCCACGCCTCGCCGTCCCAGTTTCACCGGCGCGACATCAAACTTGGCGGATTGCTCCTCCACCAGCCAACGCGGCAATGCCGCCACACCGCGTCCGCTCGCAACCATCTGCAACATGATGTCGGTGGTCTCGATGATTTTGTGGCGCTTGGGCGCGATGCCCGCAGGGGTCAAAAACAGGTTGTAGATGTCGAGCCGCTCGATGGCGACCGGGTAGGTGATGAGCGTCTCGTCCAGTAACTGCTCTGGCTGCACATACTCGGCTCCGCGCAGAGGGTGTTGCGGACCGACCACCAGTACCTGCTCATAGTCGAACACCGGCTCAAAGGTCAAGCCGGGCTTATACAGCGGATCGGGTGTCACCAGCATGTCTATTTCATAAGCGAACAACGCGCCTATGCCGCCGAACTGGAATTTCTGCTTCACATCCACATCCACATCCGGCCACTGCGCAAGATAGGGTGAAACAACCTTCAGTAACCATTGATAGCAGGGATGGCATTCCATGCCGATGCGCAAGCTGCCGCGCTCACCCTGTGCGAATTGCTGGAGGCGTTCCTCGGTATGGGCGAGCTGAGGTAACAGCCGGTTGGCGACGGCCAATAAATATCCACCCGCTTGGGTCGGACGCAGGCTGCGCCCCTCCCGGTACCAGATGGCGAGCCCGAGTTGATCCTCCAGTTTGCGCACGGTGTGACTCAAGGCCGACTGGGTGAGGTGCAATTTCTCTGCGGCGGCAGTGAGTGAACCATGCTGCGCGACGGCGCGGACGATTTCGAGATGGATGCGTTCCAAAGTACCCATAGGGAAGCGATTGTATGAAATAAAATAATAGATGCGTGAAATAATACCATTTTTATTCATGGGGTGAGTTACCTACTATGGCGTACCTGTTCATTTCTTTAAGGCACAAACCATGGCAATCACCCATAACCTCGGCTTCCCGCGCATCGGCGCAAAACGCGAACTGAAATTCGCCCTCGAATCCTACTGGAAAGGACTGTCCTCCCGCAACGTACTCGAAGCTCAAGGTGCGCAACTGCGCCAGCGCCACTGGCAAGACCAGTTCAATCTAGATTTTGTGCCGGTCGGCGATTTTTCTTTCTACGACCAAGTGCTGGACATGAGCTTTACGCTGGGCAACTTGCCAGAACGCGTGCGCGGTTTTCAGGGCGACACGCTGGACAACTATTTCCGCGTGGCACGTGGACGTTCGGCACAAACGGCGGAAGATCATGCATCGTGCTGCGGCGGAGTCGCAGCGGGCGAGATGACTAAATGGTTCGATACCAATTACCACTACATCGTCCCCGAATTCACTGCCGATACCCAGTTCAAGCTGGATGCTTCGCGCCTCTTGGAGCAACTGGCAGAAGCCCGCGCCCAAGGCATCAAGGCCAAACCAGTCATTGTCGGCCCGGTGACTTATCTTGCTATCGGCAAATCCAAGGACGACTCCGACCGTCTCGCGCTGCTGTCGCGCCTGCTTCCCGTGTATGGTGCATTGCTGGACACGCTGGCTGCGCAGGGTATGGAATGGGTTCAGATCGACGAGCCCATCCTCGTCACCGAACTCAATGCGGAATGGCAGCATGCCTTCAACATCGCCTACCACCATCTGAAAAGCTCGCGCATCAAGTTGTTACTGGCTACTTATTTCGGTGAACTGCGTGAGAACCGATACTTGGCCGCTAATCTGCCTGTGGCCGGGCTGCATGTGGACGCGATCAACGGGTTCGACGATATTCAGCCGCTGCTGAATCTGATGCCCTCATTCAAGGTGCTATCGCTGGGTGTCATCAACGGGCGCAACATTTGGAAAGCAGACCTGAATGAGACGCTGGCTTGGCTGGAACCGTTGGCTAAGCAACTGGGCGACCGCTTGTGGATCGCACCCACGTGTTCCTTGCTGCATGTGCCGGTGGACTTGAACAGCGAGCAGAAGTTGGATGGTGAAATCAAATCGTGGCTGGCCTTCGCCAAGCAGAAACTGAAAGAACTAGCCGTGCTCGCCACCGCGCTGAACCAAGGCCGCGATGCCGTGAAGGACGAACTCGCAGCCAACCGGGCCGCCATCGAATCTCGCCGCCACTCGCCGCGCGTCAATAATCCGGAGGTCAAAGCCGCGCTGGCTCAAATTGACGCACAGCTCGGCCAGCGCAAGAGCTTCTATGCCCAGCGAGCCGCCAAGCAAGCCGCGCTGCTGAAACTGCCCAAGTTCCCTACCACCACCATCGGCTCTTTTCCGCAGACGGCGGAGATCCGCCTAGCGCGCCGCCAGTTCAAGGCGGGCGAGATTGATGGAGCGGCCTACACCATTGCAATGCAGGCCGAAATTGCCCGCAGCGTGCGCGAGCAGGAAGTGCTGGGACTGGACGTGTTCGTGCACGGCGAAGCCGAGCGCAACGACATGGTGGAGTATTTCGGCGAGCAGCTTGACGGCTATGCCTTCAGCGAATTCGGCTGGGTGCAATCCTACGGTTCGCGCTGCGTGAAGCCGCCCATCCTGTTCGGCGACATCAGCCGTCCCAAGGCGATGACGGTCGAATGGACGCGATACGCGCAGTCACTCACCACCAAGCCCATGAAGGGCATGCTGACCGGCCCGGTAACTATCCTCAATTGGTCGTTCGTGCGCGACGACCAGCCGCGCTCGGTGTCGTGCTACCAGCTGGCTCTCGCCATTCGTGAAGAAGTGCTGGATTTGGAAAAGGCCGAAGTGCGCGTGATCCAGATTGACGAGGCCGCGCTGCGCGAAGGCCTGCCGCTGCGCAAGGCGCAATGGAGCACGTACCTGAATTGGGCAGTGGAATCGTTCCGCATCACCGCCAACGGTGTGGCGGACGAAACACAGATTCACACCCATATGTGCTACTCCGAGTTTAACGACATTATCGCCGCCATCGCTGACATGGATGCCGATGTCATCACCATCGAGACCTCGCGTTCCGACATGGAACTGCTGGACGCATTCGACCACTTCAAGTATCCGAACGAGATCGGTCCCGGCGTGTATGACATTCACTCGCCCAACATCCCGACCGAGCGGCACATGGTCGAGCTGATGAAGAAGGCCGCCGAGCGCGTGCCTGCCGAACGCCTGTGGGTCAATCCGGATTGCGGCTTGAAAACGCGCCAGTGGAACGAGGTGATCCCTGCACTGACCAACATGGTTGCTGCGGCCAAGACCCTGCGCGCCACGGTGGCCTGATTTACTTCACTTTCGCAACAACCGTCCCGGCACACTGCCGGGACTTTTACATGAGAGATTACCCATGTTTGAACGCGCCCAATATGCCGTTGACCAGATCGACCCTGAAATCTACGCTGCTATCCAACAAGAAAACCGACGGCAGGAAGCTCACATTGAGCTGATTGCCTCCGAAAATTATACTTCGCCCGCTGTGATGGCCGTGCAGGGTTCGCAGCTCACCAACAAGTATGCCGAGGGCTACCCCGGCAAACGTTACTACGGCGGCTGCGAATACGTCGATCTTGTCGAACAGCTCGCCATCGACCGTGTGAAGCAGCTCTATGGGGCTGCGTTCGCCAACGTGCAGGCCAACTCCGGTTCGCAGGCCAACCAGTCGGTGTTCTTTGCACTGCTTCAACCGGGCGACACTATCATGGGCATGAATCTGGCCGAAGGCGGTCACCTGACTCACGGCATGCATCTGAATATGTCGGGCAAGTGGTTCAAGGCCATCAGTTATGGTCTTGATACCAAGGAAGACATCGACTACGAAAAGATGGAATCCCTAGCACGCGAGCACAAACCCAAGCTCATCATCGCGGGCGCTTCGGCTTTTGCGTTGCGTATCGACTTCGAGCGCTTTGCCAAGATCGCCAAAGAGATCGGGGCTTGGTTTATGGTGGACATGGCCCACTATGCGGGGCTGATCGCAGCAGGCACTTATCCTAATCCAGTGCCGCACGCCGATGTGGTCACATCGACCACGCACAAGAGCTTGCGCGGTCCGCGTGGCGGCATTGTGCTGACCAACAATGAAGAGATTGCCAAGAAAATCAATTCGGCTATTTTCCCCGGTTTGCAGGGAGGCCCGTTGATGCATGTGATTGCGGGCAAGGCCGTAGCCTTCAAGGAAGCCATGTCGCCGGAGTTCAAGGTTTATCAGCAACAGGTGGTCAGGAACGCTGTCGTGCTGGCTGAAACGCTGATTGAGCGCGGTCTGCGCATTGTCTCGGGACGCACCGAGAGTCATGTCATGCTTGTTGATCTGCGCGCCAAGCGGATCACAGGCAAGGAGGCCGAGCGCGTGCTGGGTGAGACGCATATCACGGTCAACAAGAACGCCATTCCCAACGACCCCGAAAAGCCCTTCGTCACCTCCGGCATTCGTCTCGGCACACCGGCCATGACCACGCGCGGCTTCCGGGAAGAGGAGGCGCGTCTCGTCGGCAACCTAGTCGCCGACGTGCTTGATGCTCCACAGGATGCCAGCCGCATTGCACAAGTGCGCGAGCGGGTGACAAAACTGACGGGGATGTTCCCGGTTTATCGTTGATCTATGATGCTAGTGAAACATGACAGTTGCGACGCATCAATTGAGGGTCATCTGGCAGCGCACACCGAAAGTTACGCGGGCATCGAGCTGTCTGCCCTGATTGGTGTGTATGAGTGGGAGCGGGAGGCGTTGCGGCCTCTCATTTTCGACATACATCTGACTGCGCCGGTTTCGTTCAACATTTCACGCAGCGAGCTTGCCGCACAAATGACAGTCTGGCTTCAACCCTGCCGCTACCGCTTGCTGGAAGCGCTGGCCGAGCACCTTGCACAGCACATGTTGCGGGAGTGGCCTTGCCGTCGTGTCGTGATCGGTATTGAGAAGCCGGGCGCGCTGGGCGATCTGGCGCGGGTGGGGGTGCGGATTGCGCGTAGTAGGGATTGAGGGTGTTAAACCACTTGTGGCGTATCGGCGCTAATCAACCCTTCAGCTTTGAGTACGGTGGCTGCTGTACGCCACGCGGTTATGGCAGCATTGCGGTCGCTAAAGATGAGTCCTGTGACAATGGCTCCCTCCAAAATTTGAAGCGTTTGTGCGCCCAGTTTTAATGCCACTTTTTCCTCTGCAATCTCTTTGAGTATTGAAGTTAAGTAGTCCTGGATCACCTTTTTGTGCAACTTGGATATCTGGTGAATTTCATCACTGGGGTCTGAATACTCTGCTGCTGCACTGATAAACATACATCCATTGAAGGTTGACTCATTCAACCAACGGTCATGCCAAGTGAAAACTGCCTTTAGTTTTTCGAGCGGCTCGTAAAACGAGTTCGCGAAGGCAAACAGCGACTCTTGAAAACGGAGATCGCGTTCCTTGAGCACAGCACAGATTAAATCGGTTTTTGAAGCGAAGTGCTTATACATAGTCATCTTGGCTACGCCTGCTTCGGCGATGATGCGATCGATTCCGATGGCATGATAGCCGTGTGCATAGAAGAGACGTGTAGCGGTATCAACGATGGCTTGGCGCTTATTGAGCATACGTTATAGGCTCGCATAGTAGACAGAATGGTCATTATACATTTTCTATTTCATAGCCGTTTTATGCATCTTTCAGATAGCCATATGCATGAAAGAGGCTTGCAAAATACAGACAGGTCTGTACACTTTGTTTTAGGCGGCCTCAAATATTGAATGACCGTCCATCTTTCGCAACAAGCACCGAACAAGGAGAGCCCATGCATACCACTGAAATTCAGCAACACACCCCTTATACTAAAATTGATGCTGTCAAAGTCGCGCAACTCCGAGACCAGCACGGCTGGATAGTCGAGCCGATCTATCGTGCTAGTGATGCCGTCTTGAAAATGCCCTTCTTCGAGTGGTTGGGTAGCATCCAAACAGCTCAGGAATTCCGGCCTGCGGCAGTCCAACTCTATTACCACTCCGCAACCATTCCCTAAGGTAATGGGCCTAATGCTCGGCCACACCTCCCTAGCGGAAAACTGGATGATGCCATTCTATGCGAAGCATGCTTATGGTGAGGCCGATCACCATGAAATGTTGATGCAGTGGATGCTCCGCCATAAATTGCTCAGGAACAGGGGAGAAATCAATGAGGTTATTACTACGCTAGAAACAAATGCGTGCGTCAACTACGCCTATCAGATGGCCATTGAACAGGATCGCGATAAATGGCTGGTTGGACTGAACAGCGGCATTGAGCGGTGTTCGAACGATTTCTTCAAAATGGTTTCCCCAAAGATGCATGCCATCGAAGCCGGTGATGCCTATTTCGACGTGCATGTTGAAGCTGATGAGCACCACAGCATTATGGGGCTGGATTACATCGAGCCGCACGATCCAAGCAGTTTTCGTGGGCAGCAACTGATTTCCAAGGCGCTTGAGGGAATTAGTCTTTGGGCTGCCATGTTGAACTCGTGGATCGGGGTGGATTACTTGCCGAAGTTTGATCTCGATGGTGACTTGATTCGCCATCAGAAATTATAACTTGAGTCGGCACCACTTCTTTTCGAGGTGGTGCCAATCCAACTTGAAATGTGAGGTCAACATGGTCAATTTTATCAGCAAATGGAAAAGTGGCGGCGCAACTTGCCCTCCGCGCGCCACTATGTCGGATATTGTTTCAGCCTGGATAGGAGGGGCTGTGGCCATCGCTATCGTGGCATATGGGTCGATTCTGGTGCATGCTCCTCTGGTGATCGGGTCGTTTGGGGCAAGCTGTGTATTGCTCTTCGGATTTCCCGATAGCCCTTTTTCGCAGCCAAGAAACGTAATCGGTGGTCATTTCTTAGCCTCTATGATTGGGCTTTTGTTTCTTTATTTTGTTGGTTCGGAATGGTGGAGTATGGCACTGGCTGCTGCAAGTGGTATTGCCATCATGCAATTTACTCGTACCGTGCATCCGCCTGCGGGATCAAATCCTGTGATTGTGATGCTCACCGTCCCAAGTTGGCAGTTTCTAATAACGCCAACCCTAGTCGGTGCCGTTCTACTCGTAATCGTGGCGCTTTTTCTTAACAACCTTCGTAAGGGGCGTTCCTACCCTAAGTATTGGTATTAATGGGGACATGCCGGTCGGTTGCCTCTTAATGTGTTTCCATAATAGCAGCAGACCGGCAGCATTGATGCGAGGTGTAGTTGGCTTGCTAATCTTACCCATCAGTTAATCTTCCAATCACAACGTCCTTCCGCGCACTCCCCGCACTGGAACCGAAGTAGTAACCCAGCACCAATCCTAGCGCCATATCCATCGTGCCCATCGAGCGCAGCACGATCTCCCGCATCTCGGTCGGCACGATGTGCGACAGGATGTACCACTGCACCGCGAGGTATCCCAGCACCACGACAGCGGCGAGGATACGCGGTGTCCAACTGTCGCTGGTCTTGATTTCCCGGTCGCGCGCATTTGCGCGGTCCTCGGCGGCAATCTTGGCCAGATCGGCACCGATGGCTGCTATGTCCTTCTCGAATTGCTGATCAGCCTGCTTGATGGCGAGCAGGTCGGCAGGCGTGGCTTGCGCGATCGCAGCCGACACCTGTTGCTCGGTGGCATTGGGTACGCCGACTGCTTCACCGATGGCACGAATGGCGACCCCTGCTAATCCAAGTTCCGGTGCCAGTGCCGTCGCTAGACTCGGCGCAATGGTCGCCACCGCTTTTTTCCAGTCAAAATCACTCATCATTCTCCCCTCATGCCATCATCGTCTTGCCAGCCTTGAAATCCGCCAGCGTCAGCCCACCCGTGTACTGAAAGTGCGCTAACTCCCGGAACGTGGTCCAGCGTCCAGCCCATTCCAGCCCACAGTATTCGCCAATTTCACCCAATCTGCGCCACACCTCACCGTCCGTGCCGGTCGTAGCCCACACCGGTTTGCCACAGCGCAGCGGCAGTACATCGAACGCACAACGCCAGTTGTGCCAGCTGTCGCCTGCGCGGGCATTGGTCACCACCTTGCCGGGGGAAGTCCTGCCGCGCGCGTAGATCGCATCCTGTGCCCCGAAATCACGGTAGGTGCTTGTGGCAATCACCGTGATGCTGTTGGCCTGAAAATACAGGTCGGCGACGCACGCGGCGAAGAAGGCTTGCGCACGTTTGCGTGCAGCAGGGGTGAGCTCATTCAAATCACGACTGTCGATCATTTGTGTCTCGCCTCCAGTGTGGTGACACGGCGGTCCATGTCGTGCAGCATTTGATTGACCAGCGCCGCATCGCGCATGGCGTCATTTCGGGTATAGCGCTCGTCACGCATCTCCTTCACCTGACCGGACAGGTTGTCCAATTTGCTCGATACGCTGGACAGCCACCAGATGCCAGTGGCGGTCTGGGTTACGATTGCCACGATCAGCGCCAGCGGGATTTCCTTGCCGACATGCCAATGTTCGCGTTCACCTGCATTGTTCTGACTCATTTGTTTTCTCCCTTCGGATATTTGGTTTTGATGGCGGTGCAAGTGGAGATGTAGGCTGCCTCCTGTGCGATTCCCGCTTCCCTGACGGCAGGATCGCTGGATGCTTTTTTGACCTGCGCATCGATGTAGTCCTGCATCGGCGGATACTCGGCAGCGCGCTGGGCGATATAGGCTTTGGCCTGTCGCTCGGCAAGTTCACGGGTGATCGCCGTCTGCAATTCATCATGGGTAGGTTCTGGCAAACTGTCGGACAGCCATACCAACTCGGGCAGCGTGTTTTCGCCGACGATGCGCGCGTAAAAATCCACGTTCGGTATCGCCTGTGGATGGATGCGCAGAATGACGTTGTGATCGAGATGTTGCATGTCTCCTCCTTATGCGATTCGTTCAACCTTGAGTTGTGAAGCACCGGGGCCATAGGAAGCTCCCCAATTCATGGCCGTGGCCGTAGCTCCCCACGGCAGGGCGGCCAGATCGATGATCGTGCCTGCGGCGAAATAGCCGATGTAGTCCACCACTGGCGAGCTGTACCAGCCTGCCGTGGTTGTGGCGGCACCGCCGTACCAGGCCAATCCACGGTTGAACAGAAGGGCAATGGCCACATGCAAGGCCGGGCTGACTGTGAAGGTCATCTGTCCGGTGATGCGGTACCACCCGGTCTGTGAGATCACGGCACCACCTGTTGCCGGGTCCTGCTTCATGCCACCATTGACCGCTTGCACCGACGGAATCGGGAACACGATGGTGTTCCATATGCTGGAGGTCAGCGTTTGTGCTGTCGTGCGCAACAGCGACAGGATGGGTTTCTGCGGAGCCGATCCCTGTGTGTCGCTGATGAACTCGCAGTTCACCCCGTTGCAATACAGCATCGAGATTTCGCCCTGACCGATAGCTTGTCCCGTGCCAACTGCGGTCTTGATCGTCACCGTAAATGCACCGGTGGTGAGATTCTCTACGGCGAACACCGGCATGTTGTTCGGCACGACGATCACCAGATTTGAAGTCAGCGCACCGTTGAACTCGAAGCTGGAGGCCAGTGCCTCAAACTCGGTCAGCGTGTAGGTGCCGCCCACCAGTGTCTTGGTGACGTTGTAGCCGAGACCACTCAGAGGCTGGATCGGAATCCAGACGGTATTGGTCACATCGCGGACCTTCAGCACCCCGGTGGTCGTATCTGCCCAGACCTGATACGGTAAGGGCGTGCCGGGCGGTGTTGGCCCCGAGAACTGGGTGCGCAGGGTATCCAGCGCATTGTTCATGGCGGCGAGCACCTGCGCGCCGGTGCCATCGGCCACGACGAGAGAGTTTTGAGACATGGGATTCCTTAGTAGCCCTTAGCGAGCCAGTTGATGTTGCGAGCCACACCGACACCCGCGTTGGTGATCTGCACCGTGAAGCCGGTTGTCGTGGGTTGCGCCGGAAAGGCGATGACGTCTCCGGCACTGGGGTTGAGGATGGTGATCTGCACGTTGGGTACGATCTGGAACGGTGTGGCAAACACGATCGCTTTGCCTGCTGCCGGTACGGCCAGTGCCGTGCCGGTATCCACCCGATCCGGCATGTCGACCGTGAAGCTCATGCCGGACAGAATCGTCGAGACCGTGGGATCGTTACTGTCGAGCTTCACCCTGAAACGGAATCGGCGCGCGACATACTGTCCCGGCACGAACGGTCGCCAGCCTTGCCAGACCAGTGTGTTGGGTGCGGTATCGATCTCGATAGCCAGACTCGATTTACCCGAGAAATTGCCCGCCACACTGGCCTGCGCGGAGAACACCGGGATTGCCGCCACCGAACCAAACGGCGTATCGGATACTGCTTGCACACTGACCGACACGTTGCAGGCTTGTGCGGTACCGATGTCGATCTCGTGTGAAACCGGGATCTGGTAGTAACCACCGGTGGCGATGCCGCCGTAATACTCCACAGTGTTGGCAGCAGAGATCAGCGGAATGCCAGAGAACAGGGCCGAACCACCGAGTTTTACGGCATTTTCTACAGGATCGCGGAAAGCGGGGGTGGTGCAACTACCACGCCATCCCGTTACTGCTTCGTCCACGCTGGCCACGATATTGGCTGGCAACACGCCGCCACCGATGGCGATGGATTGCGCAGTAGCCGAATAGGCCGTGACTCCACTGGCATTGCTGAAATGTGCTGCCACCCAATAGGTGCCGGGTTGCGCAACAACAAACTCATGCAACGGCGTGCGACCCTGCACGATCGCGGTTTGCCAGTTGACGCCCAGTCGTACCTCATAATCGACACTGCGGAAATCCGTTACCGGCTGCCACGACAGCAATGTTTGTCCGTTCCGGTAGGCATTCGACAGCCCTGCAACATTCGGCAGTGGGGACTTCAATGCGATGCCGGTCACGTTGTAGGTGACCGGCTGCACCATGTCGAGCGACTGCCTCGCACTACCAAACTGGTTGAAGGACAGCAGCTTGATATAGAGCGGCAACCCGATCATGTCGGCGGTGAACGGGTAACCAAAGATCGCCTGATCCAGTCGTGCGAACAGCCCACCCTTGTTGTGTGCCCTGATGGTCGTGCCATAGGCTCCGCGTCGCAGATAGGTACCAAGCGTGTATTTGCCGGTACCGGTCAGGGTAGCTGTCTGGTACGCGATCAGTTCGCCATCGACGTAGCACAGCGTATTCAGTGCATCGGCATCTGCCTGTGTGCCGCCGGTCAGTTGTCCACCGGATAGCGATATATCCACGGCCAGTGTGTTGGTTCGGTCAGGATCACTGCTGCTAGCTATGGCCGCCGTCAGTACACCGTGACGCGCCGCACCATGAATCTCACCGACCTTCTGATAGGTGGCGTTGTCGCGTGACACCCACACTTCGCAACCGCCCCAGTTGGCACCACCCGATGCGGCAATCCAAACTTCCAGCCCAGTACCTGCGGTGAGCAGATCCGGCGCTTCAAAAATCACTGGCGCATTAACATTGCCCGGATCGACGTTATAGTTGGCGGCAAACCCGCTGCCTGCCTGTTGTGCGTATCGGGCGGCGGCAGCTACACCGATCGGCAACTCTTCGGCGCTCACGGTCAGCAAGCCGAACTCGTCTTCCTCGATGCTCACGATACGCACCGGTTCACGGTTCAGTCCCAAGGCGCTATCGGTGAGGGTCACCACATCCATCGGTTCCAGCAGTGCGTATTTCCACGACAGGCGGAATTCGTAATGATTGCGGATGTACAGGCCGCGCTGCAGAATCAGTTGCGCAACATGACGCGCGATCGTGGCATTGCAGATTTCCGACAATTTCTCGGGTGAAGCCGGACGCAAGCCGTAGGCTTCGATGTTGGCCTGATCGAGTGCTTCTGCGAGTTCCGGGTTGTAAAAGTTGCCTCGGTTTGCAAACTCGACCTTGATCGAATTGGGCGTGTCCGATTGCGCCTTGCGCACCACGGTCACCGGATCGCTGCCGGTATCCGCAATGAATGCATCATCGTCCAGGTCGTAAATCGGGGCGATGGCAGGTGTGTAGGTCACGCCATTACCGGTCACCACCTCGTCGCCATAGGGAACGAACTTGAGTAGCCCGTCCGAGTAGACCACGGTGGAATTGCAGCACTTGAGCCACTGCAATATCCATTCGGCAGCCGATTTCTGCGCATCCACCACGGCACTGATGAAGATGCCGTTGGCCACACAGTAATTGGAGAACTGCGCCGTATCGCCGACCTGCACCGACGGAAACAGCGCACCGTGCTTGGCGTTGGTCAGAAAGTCATAAATGAGATCACGGGGATTGGCATCGACGATGGCTGCGGAGTATTGCGCCATGCCCTGCATCTCAAAGGAGTAGTTGGGTAGTTGCGCGTTGGTGCCCAGATCAACCTTGGTAGCGGCAATGTAGGCCAGCCCCGGATAATTCAATGCCTGTGCCGGATAGCGCGAGGACAGATATGCCCAAGGTGCTTGTCCCGGCACACCGGTGAACTTGGCCTGACCACCGCCTGCGAGCAGCCCTTTGAAGTTGTTGGTCGTGGGTGAACCCTGTATGCCGTTGACCTGTTTTTTACCTTCCCAGATGCTGACGATGCCGCCGACGGCACCTTCACACAAGCCGATGGCAACCGATGCGCTGTACTGATAGCCGGTCACCTGAGGACTTCCGCCTCCGCCACCACCGCCGCCCTTGCCACCGGAGGCCGCTTGCGAGGTCTGTGCGGTGGCCACGAAATCACCGTACCAGAGGATGTTGCCGGTGATGCGATGCCGACCATAGACGATCTGCTTGGGCAGCCCGAAGGTCGAGCTTTGCATGCGCACGCCAGACAGACGTTGCGGGGCTGGCGCACTGGGAGCACTGCCGCCACCGCCAAACAAACCGCCCATTTCTTATCCCTGAAACCGCTTACTGATCATGACCGAAGCTCAACAACGAACTGCGCTGGTGGAAGCTGCGCGCAGCTGGCTCAACACGCCCTACCACCACAAAGCACGGGTCAAGGGTGCCGGTGTGGATTGCGCGCAACTCCTGATTGGCGTGTACGCCGAGGCGGGGCTGATAGAAGCCTTCGACACCGGTGACTATCCGCCGGACTGGATGCTGCACCGCGAGGAAGAACGCTTTTTGGCATGGGTCGAGCGCTAGCTGGTGGAAGTGGAATCACCTCTACCGGGGGATGTGGCGATATGGCGTTTCGGTCGATCGTTTTCGCACGGAGCCATCGTCGTGGCGTGGCCGCAGTTCATCCACGCCTATCGGGTGGCCGGATGTGTCTGCCTCGGGCAACTCGATCAGGATGTCGACCTGATGCAGCGATCCATCAAGTTTTATAGTTTTTTTCAGGGATAAGAAATGGGCGGTTTGTTTGGCGGTGGCGGCAGTGCTCCCAGTGCTCCAGCCCCGCAACGTCTGTCTGGCGTGCGCATGCAAAGCTCGACCTTCGGGCTGCCCAAGCAGATCGTCTATGGTCGGCATCGCATCACCGGCAACATCCTCTGGTACGGTGATTTCG
>DAIDMQ010000009.1 GCA_027448945.1 Gallionellaceae bacterium | reverse complement strand
ACAACCGCAAGCGACAACACTCAACACTGAGCTACAAGTCACCCATGCAGCATTTAGATGACTGGCTCACTGCTCAGCAGCATGAGAAACTGGTAGCATGAAATCCGTCCTTTGGAAGACGAAAAACCGAGGGAAGGTCAGACTTCCTATGCGCAGACTAGTTCTTCAATGTTAATAGCATGCTAAAAGCTATATAGACGACAGCAAATTCAATGCGATTTCGAATTTCAAATTTGTCGTTTTCTGAATATATGAGAGCGCATCGTTTTTCTACGCGATTGCAATTAAGCCCCGCAACTGCGGGATCGATTTTCAGTTTTTTTCCGTTATGCGCAGCCTCTGTTCGACTAATGGACTTAAAGCCATCAGCATGAGACATATCCAAAACCCTCTCATCACACTGATTCGAATGTACTACTAAAAATCGTGACTCATCAATTCCAAAATACTCAATAAATAATTTCACTATTTGGAAGTGTTGAGGCTCCCACATCACTAACTGGCGAGTCTCCCCAATCATTTCAATAATTACGCCTTCTGAGGTGAGACTAGAAACCATCAAGTCTGATTTTGCTTTATCGATATTCTCTGCGTATTTTATCAACCGATTCCATGCAGGCTCTTTCAACCGTCTCAGAAACTCAAGTGGCGTCAACGCTTGCTGGTCCTGAGTAAATTTCGTTTTACTCAAGCGCATTTTGCTATCGACTTTATCCAAAACTCTGCAACATAACTCAATATACTTTTCATCAAGTCCGAGTGCGTAACTAGCTTCGTGAGCAGGTTTCCCAAGCGAGAGTAATCTAAAAAATTGAAGCATCAAACTTGGCGTGGGCTCCACATACTTATGCGTAATTAGCAGGTCGCAGGAAATATCTGCCGCTCGAGGAAACTCATCCAATTTGATTGCATGAAGCAAGGTGCTAGGTTCGGACTCAATAATTGGTTCAACAAAACCATCGGCCAACTCGGAGAGAAAATGAATGTAGTTCTTAGTAGTAGTTGATCTCCTAACATGACCAAGATATCGACCAAGTGCCCAAATTTTTCGCCGTGTCGGCCCACCAGCTCCAAGCAAAATATTCTCAACTAAATTTTCTTGCGAATGGGTACTTTGTAAATGCATTCTCCACTGACTGACTTCGATACCGCACATTCCAATCCCTACCCTGTTTGCAGCAGCGTGACGCGCATGGTGAAGTGTGATTTGAGGATTATTAGTTGCAATTTTTAGAGATGAAATTACATGCGACTTAATCAGATTTCTCGAACCAGGTTGATATTCTTTTTTTCCCTTAAAGAACAGTCCATCCGACATGTTGTTGCCAGATTGAGCAGCAATCAATGTCATCCACTGGCTAATTATTTCCTTTTCAAGATTGCTCAAATGAAAGACCAATGGAACTTGGCGACGTGAAGTCTGTGTCTTAAGTCTGCGCATTGAATTATTCTGGACAAGTACTACAATTAAATCACCGTAGTCTTGCCAGTCATCACGAATCAATCCGAGCGCTTCACCACTTCGGAGCCCAAACCGATAGCAAAGTAATAACAAAAATGCAGGTGCGACTTGCTCGCGCGTATTGCTGATTGATTTCCCCATCAACAATTTCAGAGCTCTTTGATATTCTTCTTCAGTAATGATGCCTGGCGATACATGAGCACTGGAAAAAGTTGCAGGCAACTCAGACCAGTCAGGGTCTTCAACCGCATAATTTTGTTTAGCCCAACGATGGAAATCCGCAAGTCGATCCGCCACGTATTGAGTATCTTGTACCTCAAGGGAGTCAAACAAATCTGTGTAGAAACTTGTTACATCATCATCGTCCATTGATAAGATATCTTGTGCATAGCCAATATCAACAAACGGAGTATTTAGCGCACTTTTGTAGCGCTTAATTGAATCGAGTGAAATGAATCCATTTCTATTTTTCCTTTGCAGCAAGGAACATATCCAAAGTGCTAGCAGTTGCATCGCAGAACTTATTTTTCCGCGATGCTCTTCAAGCATCGAATTCATTGCGCGCTGCAATTCTTTTCTGTCCTGTGTCGCATACGGACCAGATTTTTTAGATCGATATTCAGCAAGCAGTTTGTCAAATCCATTCATCAAAGAATTCGCGCCCTGCTGTAGCAAAATATAATCTATACCATTGGGGTGAATGGCCACAGCCTGCGCAGTCAACTGAGGCTTCGCGACCTCATCTACATCTTTTACTTCCTCATCTGATGCAATCGGTGTGTCAACTGAGTAGCCAAGAGTAAGTCGAGTGAAGTCTCGCCACATGAGCGAATATGATTCCACTCTGCCTGCTAAGTAGCCAGCAACAATGCCCGGCATTGTCATCATGTTTACCTGATCTACTACTTTGCATATCGCATCGTAAAATTTCGTAATCGTTGCGTTTGTTTCGATGTATTTATGTCTGATTAATATGTCGGCTAGCGGTAGCAAAGGCTCAGGTACGGTATGGTCGGTAAATGGTTGGGAAATTTTCGCACTTAAGATGGTATCTAGGTGTAATGCGGAATTTGCCGAGATCAAATACCGCTGAACGGGAACGTCAATCAATATCGCTTTCACATTACGTGAGTGTTCAAGATAAACGCTATCTTTAAGCGTGACCATACGAATGCATTTATGGTGAAGTACGTCCTTGATAAGCTCGCTTGAGGTTATACGATTTTCAAGATTTAAATAAATTAGCGCAACATCTGCCGACACTTTTTGGCTGAGCTTAGCGCGCATGATTATTGGCGTAAGCGCAGCTAGTTTCGCTCTTAACTCCTGAAACAAACTCAGTGCTCCTGACGCACCTTCGGTAAAATGACTAGCCTCTTCTTGAGCCAAAATGTAGCGTTTTTTGAAACGTACACTTTTACCTTTCCATCGTCCGAGTCGCTCTAATATTTTGATGAAATATTGGTATTTGAAATACCCTTGTGGATGTAGCAATCCGTTACTTCTAAAAAGCAGTTGATTAGAAAGTGCCTCTATCTCTTCAGCACTCAGCTCTGTCAGCGTTCTTTCATTGATAAACTGCCTGATTTGTCTTGATGCATCCCGCAGCGCATCTTGTTTACGTTGTTCTCGTTCTTGCTTGCGTAAAGCGGCTCCGAATAAAGTTACTTTATTTGTTGATGGAACTGGAGTATGTGAATTTCTTTCAGGCGCGCACATTGCCATGCCACGCCAACCAGATATCATTTCAAAGCCAAGTTTTTTGAATAGATTTTCCATATGCGGTCGCACTCCCCGCATATCTTCATCCCAATTCCGGAATGAATAATCTCCATGCGTTGGTGTAGCACCATCTGCATGCCCCATTACACTATCTATCAACTCTGGATCTACATCTAAGTGCCGCAACTTTCTTGCAAGGCGATGCCGAAATAGATTGAGTGGCAACGGCCAGTCAAACAGCCCAGTTTCAGTAATTGATTTTTCAGATACGGATTTCCAGCCAGTTGCACCTTCAGTAATAAAAAACATAAAGGGCATCACCTCGGCATTACTTCCTGTTGCGATACCATTAATGTCTTCCGCCAACTTTGGATTTACTTCGTGAATTGCGAATGAAATTTTCCTTAGGTGAGCGAGGTAATCAACCTGTATGTACTTGCAAATCTCATCGGTAAGTACGACCAGCCTACCCTGATGAATATGGCTGCTTGTTTTGTCATCTATAAATACAAAACCTTCGGTGAAATCGAAGTGGGCTAGCTTTTCAAATGGGTCACTTATCGGGCGCGCACCGCTTGCTGCCAAGAGCATGACGGTTACATACGCTGTAAAAGCATTGTGGAATGCAATAGGGTCATTTTGCTGGCGAAATTTTTTTGCTTTGGCTGATGCATTGCTGATTGCATCAATTAGTAATGATTCAACTGGCTCGAGCTGACTACCTAGCACGTTCCTTTTTTCAATTGCATTCGTCTCTACTGGCATATCAGGTAAGGTGCCAGACAGAATTGGTCTCAGTTCAGCAAAACTCCAGCCTCGGTATGAGCATGCGCCGGACAAAGCTGTATTGGGGTGGCTAGTGATCAGCCGCGTTAAGACATGATCCCTACTTTTCACAAAAACTTGCTGCGGCAATGCGCCCGCCAACATACCTGGCGTTACTCTATGCGCAACAATTTTCAAGCTTTCACGAAAAATTTCCTCTGGACTTTTTCCCCATCGCGAATCCCAAATATCACCAACTTGCGCGATGGATGCATTGCTTTTGAGATATCTTCTTAGTATTGTTTTGAGCGATATTGGTAATGCTATGGAGAATTTGTTGGCTGGTGCTTTTATCCAGCGCAACTCGTCGTCATTTTTAGGTTGCCAACCTGGAAGCCTCTGTGGCGGCGTTCTATGTAGCAACAGCGAGTTAATATCAATCGCCCACTCTCTACTAATTTCACTTGTAAACCTAATATCCATCGCTCTACGCAGTGACTGTGCAGTTTGAACTGCAAGCCAAATGATGGCAGCGAGTGTTTTTGTTCCCTCATCTCCTGACGATAGTTTTTGATTTACCCAACTCAAAAGTGCTGCTATTTCAAATTGATTCGGCTTTCCCCATGAGTATGGAAGGAACTGCAACTCTTCGGTTGTCGCTAGAAAGATTCTTCCAGCTTCAAGTCGCTGATGGACATAAGACTGATTTTCATCGACTGCAACCTGAGCAACAATGGAACCGTCCTCCATCCCATCTTTATCGGGTTCGCCACTAATTGTAAGTGCGACATCTTCTCCATCCACAAGCTTGTCTAGGCGAGGCGTGTTGTTGAGCGGTGGGTTAGTTACTTTTAAATCATCATTCAGGACAAGGAACTCGGATTTGCTGAATCTTAAATCCACGTTGTGATCGCGCCGAGCAACAGATTTTAAGTTTCGGAAAAGTACGCGATGGGTGTCGGATATTGAAGGCTGCTTGCGATTTTTATTTGCGCGATCTGCTTTATCAATCAGTAACCGATTTAACTCATCAAAATCATTTAATGCTGAAGATGTGTGCAGATATAAGAATATTTTTTTCCATTCTGTGTCATCAGAACAAGCCATGCGTAATTTGTCTGAAACAACACGAAGGTAGTTATCTTGGTAGTTCTTTGTAAAGCTTCGGTTGATGGCATGGGTTAGTACCCACAAGCGAAGTAAGCCAAACCATTCCCTTTCTTTTGGCGTACCCATCGGAAGTTGCTCCACCAGCAAGGCAATCAAGTAGTGTGCTTGCAACTCCCCCCTTAGTTGTTTTGCAGCTGATACCCCCTTGGTAGGTGGAGGATAGCTTGAGAGTAGATGTTTATTGTTTACTGCTGACAATGCGAGCTTATATAACAGTGCGGCAGCCTGGTCTGTTTCTTTCCACCCCTCGAGTAAGGCTAGTGCATTGTCAGATGTGATCTGCTCTAGAATGCAGCCAAACGTTTGGGGCTTATTCAAAATTAGGCAGGTTGAGATGACCTTAACAAGCTCTTTAAGTAGATTGTTTTTTTCTGCCCACTCGTATGCAATATCCCACCCTCTTGCAACGGTGGCAGGCAGAGCAGTAGTCAAAAGTTCAGCTTGGGAATTGGTATCCTGCTTCTGTACTTCGGGGGAAAGATCGGTGTCTAACGTGGTAATACTACTTTTTGGATTTAAACCTGACATGCGTAAAATCCTTAACAGATAACGACTAGTACCTAATTATGCCATTTTAAAACGCCAGAGACATTTTATATTGCCTTCTTTCATAATGCTTTAAAAAGCCTAAAGCCCCGCCAGTCGGGGCTTTAGGCTTTTTTACGTCCCCAAACCATCAATTTCCTAAACTTGTTTTTATAAGCTAATTTAGCTTGGTGACTATTTGGTGACTAAGTAGTGATGTTGAATTGCACCCAAATCTGACCCACCGGGGATGCGGCTAATTTCTTGGACTGATTTACGTCGTTAAACCTAGTTGCTCTCGGTACTCGATTGGACTGAGATAGCCGAGAGACATTTTAATCCGCTTTTCGTTGTACCAGCGAATGTAGGCGTCGAGTGCCTCAATGAACTGTGTAATGGTCGCCGAACGCCAATCACGCGGATAAAACATTTCGGTCTTTAGCTTTCCGAAGAAACCTTCACAGGCGGCATTATCCGGCGAGCATGCTTTGCGCGACATTGATCGGATCAGACTCGCATTTTCTACCCTCGATAGCCAGCCAGGCCATCGGTAGTGACCGCCCCGATCGGAATGGATGATCGGCTTCTCAGTGTCATTTGTAACTGTCTCGATGGCCGCATCCAACATGGAATTCACCAACTCTGCGTTGGGGCTTGTACCAATCGACCAGCTCACAACCAGGCCATCGAAACAGTCGATCATGGGTGACAGGTAAACCTTCCCCGCCGGGATTTGGAATTCCGAGATGTCCGTGAGCCACTTCTCGTTCGGTGATGCAGAATGGAAATCGCGATTGATGATATTTTCCGGGGCGGGACTTATTTCTCCAACGTAAGAACGATACCCGCGCCGCCTAGGCTTTGTCACATGGAGACCCTCTTGTTTCATGAGGCGCTGAACGACCTTCTCAGAGACGAACACACGTTGCCGATTCAACGAAGCTTGAATTCGACGATATCCGTAGGATCGATGATTATTCTCAAAGATTTCGGTCATCGTGCGTCGGACTTCCGCATACTTGTCGGTAACCCGCATCGGCGACCGATGGTAGAAGTAGGAACTGCGCGCCAAGTCGAGCCGATCAAGAAGATCCGTTATGCCATATTCATTTCTCAGGGCGTCAACCAGCATCGTCTTCTCCCTGTTGCTCAGGAACTGAAGGTCCACGCCCAGATCTTTTTTTATTAGTTCATTGGCCTTCTTGAGAAGATCGTGTTCAAGCTGCAGGTTGCGGATTTCGCGCCGGAGCGTTTCGACTTGCCGCTCCAGCTCTTCCCGATCTGATTTTGCCAAGGGACGTTCGTCGTGTTTCATGGATGCAGGGGCCTCTCGACCAAGTAATTGGTTCTTCCAGTTGTACAGTGTGACTCGTTCGACGTCCAATTTTCGTGCAACTTCCAGTGCGCTTCCTTCCGGGGTGCAAAGCTCGTACACGCCGGCACGCTTGGATGCCAACGTTGCAGTTGGCCTGCCTCTCTTGCCAACGACGCATTGCTTAAATTCCGGATATTGCTCACAAACCCATTCCTTCAGCTTAGCCCGCCCGGGAAAGCCTAACGCCTTGATGGTAAGCGCGAAGCAGCGCCCATGATTCACAAAATGTTCAACCGCCACATTCTTTTGCTCGACCGAGTATTTTGACTTTGAGCGAATGTACGATGCTTTCAGATCGCCTCGCCTTTCCAATTCATCGTGCCACGCCCTCAATGAATTCTTGGTCGCATAGCCCAACTGACGAATTGTCGCGCGGGGGCGCTTTCCCAGCTTGATATATAGTTTCACTGCCCGAAGGCGTTCTTCGTATGTGTACATGGACTACCCTCAAAGTAGTCCAAGATTATGTCCGCATCCCCCCTGGGTCAGGTTTACATGCACTTCAACACTTCATAATGCGTCGATGACGTGGCTGACAATCAGAGATTGTTGATTCAAGGCGTATCAAAACTTCTGGAGCGGGGGAATTTTCTGCTGGATGGACATTTCACAATGCGACGCAAATCGGATGGCGAAATTGAACCTATAAATATCGATGTGTTTCGCGAGCTTCGTGTTGTAAGCGTTGTAGTTTTTACAGATGATCCGGCAAAAATTTCAAAACGTATGAACATCCGTGATGGCGTGCACCAACCGGCGGAGATGTTCCGATTACACCAAGAAGCCGAAGTTGCTCATGCTACTAATGTTGCTGATACGCTTGGCCTACCTATAGCAATACTTCATGCTTTTGATACTGAAAAATTGCTGCAAATTGTGAACGACGGATTTTCTAGTGAATTCAGCGATTGGTAGCAATAAGTTAGACTTTCATCTGTGCAAATATATAATGCCCACCATACGGCGGGCATTAGTTTTTTATGATTGCAAAAGTCCGACAGACTTTATTACTCCAAATCAACACCGCTTTACCAACCAGATTCGCGCTCCGGTGTTGCAGTTATTTTGTGTATGGAAAGATCGGCGCCATTAAATTCTTCTTCTGCATCCAGACGAATACCAACAGCTTTCTTCAAAATGCCATAGACCACGTAACCACCCGCGAAGGCAATCGCTATCCCCATCACTGTACCGATGAGTTGTGACATAAAGCTGATGCCACCGATTCCGCCGAAAGCTTTCAAACCGAAGATGCCGGCAGCGATACCGCCCCATGCACCGCACAGACCGTGCAGGGGCCACACACCCAGTACGTCATCTATCTTCCAGCGATTTTGTGTGAGCGTGAACATCACCACGAACAAGCCACCTGCCACACCGCCAACCACCAGTGCGCCCAAAGGATGCATCAAGTCGGAACCTGCACACACCGCCACCAGACCTGCCAAGGGACCGTTATGCAAGAAGCCGGGATCGTTCTTGCCGAACCACAATGCTGCTAGCGTGCCACCCACCATCGCCATCAGGGAGTTCACAGCCACCAGTCCGCTGATGTTGTTGATGGATTGCGCCGACATCACGTTGAAGCCGAACCAGCCTACGGTCAGTATCCAGGCACCCAAGGCCAGGAATGGGATGCTGGAGGGAGGGTGAGCCGAGATACGGCCTTCTTTGTTGTAACGACCGCGACGTGCACCCAGCAACAATACTGCCGCCAAGCCTATCCAACCGCCGACCGCGTGTACGACCACTGAACCTGCGAAGTCATGGAACTCTGCGCCAAATGTGGCATTGAGCCAATTCTGCACACCCAATCTATGATTCCAAGCGATGCCTTCGAAGATCGGGTAGACGAAACCCACCAACATAAAGGTCGCCGCCAGTTGCGGATTGAATTTTGCACGTTCCGCGATACCGCCAGAAACGATCGCCGGAATGGCTGCCGCGAAGGTGAGCAGGAAAAAGAATTTCACCAATTCATAACCATTGTTCAGCGCGAGCGTTTCGGCGCCGCTGAAGAAGTTCACGCCATAAGCGATGCCATAGCCGATGAAGAAATATGCCAGGGTCGAAATGGCAAAATCGGTGAATATTTTCACCAATGCGTTGACCTGATTCTTCTTGCGTACAGTGCCGAGTTCCAAAAATGCAAACCCAGCGTGCATCGCCAATACCATGATTGCGCCCAATAATATAAACAGTGCGTCGTGACTAGTCGGTAAATTTCCCATTCTTCTCTCCCTTAGTGCGAAAGCGCTTCTGTATGCAATATACGTTCCACTTTTTCAACTTATTGAAATAATATAGTTTATTTATTTTCCGCAAGGATAGCGAAACCCAACAAGCTCCACCTTGGTGCACCGCGAGTCCCTATGCACCCGAATTGAGCGCCATTTCGGTGCATATTATTTACGCCAGGATGCGATTAGTGCCTGCCCTTGCTCCCAACCTCCCAAACCGCTGTCGCCGTTGATGTGCCCATGGTCACCAATCACGACAAGACGACTCCCCCACTCTGCAGCCCTGTCTTGCGTGTAGTGCAAACTGGCGTAGGGATCGTCGCTGCTAGCGACCACGATGCTGGGGAATGACAAAGGTTGCGAGGGAGTATGTGCAAAGCCCTTGATCGTATCCGGGAAGACTGCACTGCAACTGTCGGGCACCGCCACCAGCAAGGCGCCCCGCACACGTGCGCCGAGTTGAGTTCGCTGCGCCCAATGCGCGATCACCAGACAGGACAAACTGTGTGCCACAAGCACGACGTTACTGTCAGCCGCACGCACCGCATCTTCCAGGCCCTGCACCCAAGTTGCACACTCAGGATTCAGCCAGTCGCTTTGCTGTACACGGATGAAGTCGGGATGGAGTTGTTGCCAGCGTGACTGCCAATGTTGCGCATCGGAGTCGCCATAGCCGGGCAGGATAAGTACGCGTGTCTGCATCTTGATTAAGTAGAAAGCTCCAGGGTATGACTCCGGTTTAGAGCAAGCCGCGCTCTGCAAAAGATAAGGTGTTGCCACCCGCAACGATGAAATGGTCAAGTACGCGCACGTCAACCAGGGCCAGAGCTTGTTTGAGCACGCCGGTGATAAGTTCGTCCGCCGAACTGGGCTCGGTCACCCCGGAGGGATGATTGTGCGCAAAGATCACCGCCGCTGCGTTGTGGGCGAGTGCACGCTTGACCACCTCGCGCGGATAGACGCTGGTTTGACTCAAAGTGCCATGGAACAACTCTTCATTGCTGATGACGCGATGCTGTGTATCCAAGAACAACACCACGAACACTTCTTGTTCGCGTGCGCTCAGCAGCAGTTGCAGATACTCGCGTACCGCTGCGGGTGAGTTCAGGGCATCTCCCCTTCGCATGCGCTCTTGCAGCGCGCGGCGCGACATCTCGAGTACCGCCTGCAACTGCACATACTTTGCTTGTCCCATGCCATGTAGCTCGCAGAAACTGCGTTGATCCGCCGCAAACAAATGAGTAAGGTCGCCGAAACGTTGCAAGAGTTCGCGTGCCAGATCGACGGCACTTTTGCCCACAACGCCAGTACGCAAAAAAATCGCCAACAACTCCGCATCGGACAGTGCGGCGGCACCACGTTCCAACAGCTTTTCGCGTGGACGATCCCCGCTGGGCCAATTCGTAATACTCACCTTGCACCTCCTTGTAATAGCTTTGGGCTACGGCATAACCTGAAGCTTAGCCTACGCCTCAACAAGCCGCTGCGCGTCGTGTTGTCGCGTGGTCTTTCGCCCTCGGGCCAATCGGCAATAGACATAATGCACACCCTTTCTGCACAGCTCCTGCAACTGATTTAAGGACACCGGTAATGCAACTGCGGTAGTTATGCGCCGCGCTTTTCTTGTAAGATGCGCAGCATTATGGAACAACAATCGACACAGCGCACCCACCCCCGCATCGTGCTGGGCATCACTGGCGGCATCGCAGCCTACAAGGCGGCCGAATTGCTGCGCCTGCTGGGTAAGCAGGGTATGAGCGTGCAAGTGGCGATGACCGAAGCGGCAACCCACTTCATCACTACGACCACCATGCAAGGGCTATCGGGCAAACCCGTATACACCGACCAATGGGATGCCGGCATCCCCAATGGCATGGCCCACATCAATCTGAGTCGCGAGGCTGAAGCCATTGTTATCGCGCCGGCAAGTGCAGACTTCATCGCCAAGTTGGCGCATGGTGCTGCGGATGATCTTTTATCGACGATGTGTCTGGCGCGTAACTGCCCTTTGATTATCGCGCCCGCGATGAATCGTGAGATGTGGTTGAACGCGGCGACACAGCGCAATATCGCGCAACTACGTTTGGATGGTGTGCACATCCTGGGACCAGATAACGGCACACAGGCCTGCGGCGAAGAAGGCATGGGGCGCATGTTGGAAGCTGCAGCATTGGCAGATGATGTAATGGCCTTGCTGCGCCCTGCACAACAAGGCACTCACACGCTTAATGGCCGCAACATCCTGATCACCGCAGGCCCGACCTATGAGGCGATAGATGCGGTGCGTGGCATCACCAACCGCAGTTCGGGAAAGATGGGTTACGCCATCGCCCAAGCAGCGTTGGCTACGGGCGCAAATGTGACCTTGGTATCCGGACCGACCGCGCTGGATGCTCCGCTTGGCGCGAACATAATATACGTCAGCAGCGCAGCGCAGATGTTTACAGCAGTGCAAGAACAGGTATCCATGTGCGACATTTTCATCGCGGTCGCTGCCGTTGCGGATTACCGCGTGGCCAACGTCAGCGCACAGAAGATCAAGAAGAGTGATGCCGCGCTGTCGCTGGAACTCATCCCCAATCCGGACATCCTCGCTTATGTTGCCAATTTACCCAAGCCGCCATATTGCGTGGGCTTCGCGGCAGAGAGCGAAAATCTCTACGAATATGCTGAACAAAAACGGCGTGCGAAGAAACTGCCCTTACTGGTCGGCAACATCGCGCAACATGCCATAGGTTCAGATGACAACGAACTGGTGTTGTTCGACGATGCAGGCAGTCATGCCCTGCCGCCTGGCGACAAGGTCAGTCTGGCTCATACCCTCATGCAACATATCGCCCAACGCTATCAAGGAGTGAAGCAATGAAACATCTGTCAGTAGACGTAAAAATCCTGGATCCGCGCCTGCACGAGAACATGCCAGGTTACGCGACCAATGGCTCTGCCGGTATAGATTTGCGCGCCTGCATAGAGCACGCGCTGGTGATACAACCCAAACAATGTGAACTGATCCCCAGTGGCATCGCCATGCACCTTGCCGACCCGCACTATGCTGCCATGATATTGCCACGCTCGGGTTTGGGTCATAAGCACGGACTGGTGCTGGGCAATCTGGTCGGCTTGATAGACTCGGACTATCAGGGCCAACTCTTCGTCTCGTTGTGGAACCGCAGTCAGATGCCATTCACCCTGATGCCCATGGAGCGTATGGCGCAATTGATCATCGTGCCGGTGATGCAAGCGCAGTTCAACATCGTGCAAGAATTCCCGCACAGCGACCGTGGCATAGGCGGATTCGGCAGTACGGGTAAACATTAATGTCGGCAGCCATCGTGCTGTTCGCCCACGGTGCACGCGATCCAGAGTGGGCACTCCCCTTCGAAAAGATGCGTGCATTAATACAGCAACGTCTGCCTGAAACAACTGTATTGCTGTCCTACCTGGAGTTGATGCAACCAAATCTGGAAACCGCGATCGGCAACTTGGAGCAACAAGGTATCAGTCAGGTCACACTGATACCTATGTTCCTAGCGCGCGGCGGCCACCTCAAACAAGATCTGCCCAAACTAATAGACCGCATCCAGTCCAATCATTCAGGACTCAGCGTGAAACTCGCGCCGGCGATAGGCGAGGTCGATACCATACTGAACATGCTCTCGGACTGGGTCTGCACTACGCATCAGCAACAGTCAAAATAAAAAACCCGCTAATCGCGGGTTTTTTATTTCCTTACAAGCTTGGATTATCGACCCAGACTGGCTTCCCACTCCGTCGTCTCACCCTTGCGTACCGCAACCTTCTCCTTGACCGGCTTGCGTCCGGCAAGCTTGACTTCCACTGTGTGTACACCCGCATCAACATCTATCTTCATCGGTGACATACCGTAATACACATCGTCGATATAAACCTTGGCATGAGATGGCTGGGTAGTAACCGATACGCTACCTGTCAAGACTACCGCTGTTGGCACTACGACAAGTGGCGCAGCAGGTACCACAGGCGCCACGACAGGCACATCCATACGCGGTGTCGCAACAGGTGCCGTGAATACGGTCACACCATTGATGGTCTTGGTACCCGGTGTCAGATTGAACAAGGAAGGATAGGCCGCCATTAGCAAAGCATCGACGGCAGTTACCGTTTTATCGGCAACGGTGGTCAATTCAATATTGAGGAAGTCGACCAGATCACCTTTGTCATTGCCTGCGACACCAGCGAAACGATTGTGCTTCTGCTCGACAAGAGCCGTCCAAAATACTTTGCCTGTCGCAATTTCTTTCAAGCTCGTTTCAATGCCGATTGCAATATCGTCACGCTCTTTGGAGTTCAGAGTCAGAGTTTTTATTTTTGCCGACAACTCGAACACGGGCTGTTTTGCATTGGCATCCCCTTCAATCGCATAACCTGCTTTACGGAATCGATTCTTGTATAGGTCGGTCGCGATAGCAGATACATCCCTATCGACCTTAAGTACATTTCCGTCCAAACCGAAGATACGTGCGGTCAATACACCCAATACATGAGGATTTTTATGTATACGTTGATCTTCAAAAGGCAAGACGCGCAAAACCGCATCGTTATGGACTTCAAATTTACCGACTGCAGGAGCTTTATAAGGCAATTCACTATCAGCTTTAAACAGGCTCTTTTCTTTACCGCTATCGGTCGTGGAACAGCCAGCCAATAGCAACACTACCAAAGGAAATAAAAATTTAAAACGAAATATATTCATCAACCTGTCCAGTTCTAACGATTAAAGGAGTTACCGGGGTTCAACCTTGAGCGATGACGGCTTCGATCTCGGCAAAGGTGCGGGCCAATTCAAAGGTCTGCACTTGCGCGCCAAGTTGACGTGCGATCTGAGTCAGCGAGAACAAACCGCACACTGATTGCTTGCCATCGGCACTTTCGGAAACGACAAGCGCATGTTGGCGACCTGACTTTTTCAGGTTGGCAACAATGTTACCCACGGAAGCGGATTTAACATCATTGATATTCAGTACTTCCAGTTCACGCTGGGTAGTCATGATGTCACGCACCATGATGTCGGCGTGTGTGCCTCCCATGTTCTGCAGGAAACGCATAGGCTTTTCGCCCAACACATCTGCGGCAGTCAGCAAGCCGGCAACTTGATCGTTGTCGTCGAGCACCAGCAGCAGACGCACGCCGTAACGAATCATCTTGGCGTTCGCTTTATCCATAGAAGTCTTGGAACGCACGCTGATGACAGAAACCTTGGTCAGATCGGTCATCACATCCACTGCGGAGTTGCTCAACTTGACGCGCTCAGGCAAAGTTTGTACGGGACGAACAAAACCGGAACCGGTTTTGAGTGGGGTGGATTTCAGTGCGTCATACTCTCTAATCATGTTCAAAACTCCTCGTTATTATGTATTTCAAATCAGCAATCATTTATGTATCGGATGCTTGGTGATATCGGGTAGATAGCGCACCAATTCATTCAAAGCCTGCACGTATACATCGCGTTTAAATTCGATCACTGCGTTGATATCCAACCAGTATTCGTTCCAACGCCATGCATCAAATTCAGGATGCCCGCAGGCCCGAAGACATACATCACAATCACGCCCCATCAGGCGCAACAAGAACCAAATCTGCTTCTGTCCGCGATAATTACCCCGTGATTCACGCTTGTGCCAGCTTTGCGGGACATCGTAACGCATCCATTCACGGGTACGTCCGAGTATCTTGACATGCTGGGGCAGCAAACCAACTTCTTCTTGTAACTCGCGATACATGGCTTGTTCGGGGTTCTCGCCATGCTGTATACCACCTTGTGGAAACTGCCACGCATGCTGCCTGACTCGTTTACCCCAGAACACTTGATTCCTATCATTGGTGATAATGATGCCGACATTCGGTCTATAGCCGTCTCGGTCTATCATGTGCCACTCTATCGGTTAATTTCAATGCGCGGATTCTTTCATACTTCGCCTTTTATGGAAAGCGTATCTACCTTAAAGCAGCCGCAAACATACCGAATATGGCACTAACGCGGTAGAATCGCGCCCTCTTTTTTGCACAAGCCATCTGAATCATGCGTGTATCCCAATTTTTCATCAGTACCCAAAAAGAAGCCCCCAGTGAAGCCGAGTTGCCCAGCCACAAGCTGATGGTGCGTGCCGGCTATATCAAAAAACTGTCCAGCGGCCTATATACATGGATGCCTATAGGTTTGCGCGCCCTGCGCAAGGTCGAGGCTATCGTGCGCGAGGAAATGGACCGTAGTGGGGCGGTGGAATTATTGATGCCTGCCGTGCAACCCGCCGAACTGTGGCAAGAAACCGGTCGCTGGGAAGTGTTCGGTCCACAGATGCTGAAAATCACTGACCGCCATAACAATCTGTTCTGCTTTGGCCCCACGCATGAGGAAGTCATTACAGATATCGCTCGCCGAGAAATCAATAGCTATCGTCAGTTACCCATTAACTTCTACCAGATCCAGACCAAGTTCCGCGACGAAGTCCGCCCACGTTTCGGCGTGATGCGAGCGCGCGAATTCATGATGAAGGATGCGTATTCCTTCCATGCAGACTTTGCCAGCTTGGAGCAGACCTACAAGTTGATGTATGAGACTTACAGCCGAATCTTCACGCGTTTAGGCCTGCAATTCCGCGCCGTGTCAGCAGACACTGGCGCTATCGGTGGCAGCGGCTCGCATGAGTTCCATGTGCTCGCCGATTCGGGCGAAGATGGCTTGGCGTTCTGCCCCACCTCCGATTACGCAGCCAACGTAGAGCTGGCTGCAGCCCTGCCGCCCACGACTACTCGTGCAGCAGCAAGCGAGTCCATCCGCGATGTCGATACACCCAAGCAAACCACCTGCGAACAAGTCGCCGAACTATTGGGCATCCCGCTGCAACGCACGGTAAAATTGCTCGCATTAGTTGCACATGAAAAGTTGCACATCATGCTGTTGCGGGGCGACCACTCACTTAACGAAATCAAAGTCAGCAAATTGGAAGGTTTGAGCGACTTCCGCTTCGCACGCGAAGACGAGTTGCGCGAATTCTTCAATTGTCCAGCGGGCTTCCTGGGCCCTGTCGGCATAGATCGCAGCAAAGTTAGGCTGATTGCCGACCATACCGTCGCCGCGATGAGCGACTTCGTAGTCGGTGCGAACAAACCCAAGTTCCACACCGCAGGTGTGAATTGGGGTCGCGACCTGCCTGAAGCGGATATGATCGCAGACATTCGCAATGTGATCGCCGGCGACGCATCACCAGATGGACAAGGAACATTGGAGTTGTGCCGGGGCATCGAAGTCGGCCACATTTTCCAGCTGCGCACCAAGTATGCGGAAGCGCTCAAAGCCACTTATTTGGACGCACAGGGAAAATCGCAAATCATCGAAATGGGCTGTTATGGCATCGGTGTTTCACGCATCGTCGCCGCCGCAATAGAGCAAAATTTTGATGAGCGCGGTATCGCAATACCCGCAGCTATCGCACCGTTCCAGATTGCAATCGTGCCTATCGGCATGAAGAAAAGCGATGCGGTACGCGATGCGGTTGAGCAGCTATACAAAGACCTAAAGACCGCTGGCGTAGAGGTCCTGCTGGACGACAGAGATGAGCGTCCCGGCGTGATGTTCGCCGACATGGAATTGATAGGCATACCGCATCGCATCGTGGTTGGAGACCGCGGTTTGAAAGAAGGCAAAGTTGAATATCAGGGTAGGCGTGACACGGAAGCGCAGACTTTATCCTTGCAAAATGCACTGGAGTTCGTAAAATCAAAGCTATGCAACTGATACGAAAAAACTTTTTTCGCGATTTGACCCTGCTGTGCTGCATGGTCTGCGGAATTTTTTCGTCAACAGCATATGCCGGCGGGCAGGTCTACTCGCCACTCTCTGCCAGTGTTCGTGCGGTGTTACAGCGTAGCGTCTCAGATCAAGCCGCACCCAAACTCGCCTTCGCGACTCAGTATGAGGCCGACTCATGGCTCAGCAAGATGTCGCGTCGATTGGCCAAACGTATTCCAAATGAAGAAGATAGATTGGACTTTCTTAAGACCGTGCACTATGAAGCCACACGTGCAGGATTGGACCCGGAGTTGGTATTGGGCTTGATTGAAGTGGAGAGCAGGTTCAAAAAATATGCCGTATCCAGCGTGGGTGCACGTGGCTATATGCAAGTCATGCCGTTCTGGACCAAGGAGATCGGTACGCCCGATCACAACTTGTTCCACTTACGCATCAATCTGCGTTATGGCTGCACTATACTGCGGCATTATCTTGATATTGAAAAGGGCGACCTGTACCGCGCCTTGGGGCGTTACAACGGCAGCTTAGGCAAACCGACCTACCCCAACCTTGTTAGAGCTGCCTGGCATAATCACTGGGCCTTGCCGCATCCGAGCATCAGTAAATACGTCTACGCCAACTAGGCTTCATTGCTTCAAGCGTTGTTCGACCTCTTTGAACGACAATTCTCCCAAATGCTTATAGACCAGTTCTCCCTTGGGGCCAAACATATAGGTGGTGGGTAGGCCGTCTATCTCCTCACTATGTCCAGTTGCCGCAGTAATCTGATCTACCATTGCGCGCGTACCCATCACGACGGGATAGCTCATCTTGTGAGTAGCGGCAAAATCCGCAACTTTCTTTTGCGAACCCGACTGCATCGCCACGCCCAATACCAGCAACTCCGGATGCGTGGCTTGCAAACGATTTAATTCAGGTATCTCGCTAAGACAAGGTGAACACCAGGTTGCCCAGAAGTTGACCAACACCCACCTACCACGCACTTCGCTTAAGCGGTGCTTATTGCCCTGAATATCTTGAACTGAGAAATCACCCGCATGAGCACAGAACGAAGCCAGTAACAGCAGCCCTGCACATGCGCCGGACAATCTAGTGACCATGTTTTTCTGGAGTATTCTCGTCTTGATGTGTACCCTTTTCTGCCGCATGGCTCAAATAAAGCGCCAAGGCAATCAGCGCGATACTTGCACCCAAGTACACCAGATCCAAAGGTGTAGTGATGTGCATATTCAGAGCCTCTTCAAACAGCGTGACTATCAAAATCATCAGGATCACTTTGGCTAGTCTGGACTTCAAATCATCCAGACTGTTGATCACCAATATCTTACTGGACGCTTTGCTTCCATGCGCTTGATCGATGTCGCTAACGAACAACTCATACATGCCCAGTGAAAAAATCAACATCACAGTTGCGAGCAAATATCCGTCCACGACTTCGACGATGTGCGACACGGTGCTGTCATGCAGAGCCTTGCGTGCTTCTTCGGTCAAACTGCTGTCTGCATAATGCAGCGCATGCTGCAACAAAACAAACACATCAACAGTTGCCATATAAAAAATTGCGAAGCCCGCAAACAAACTGCCGATGACTGCTGCGATAACAACAAAGCGACTGTTCCACAATGCGCCCTCGAAAAGATTTTCAAAAAAATGCATGACACTACTCTCCAACGAATAAAAAACGTCGCGCATTAAAGCCTAAAACACCTGCATGGGCAAGGATATCTCTGTGATTCCCGGCTGATGGCGCTGGCTAATGCCCAGCACAATGCATACCCCGTTATAATCAGGACCTGACTGTTAAGGACTCCAAGCCATGATGCTAATGCTACCTTCCTTGTGGGTGTTGATAATAAGCTCCATCGCCTTCTTTGTATCGATGTGGTATTTGCACCGCTTCCTGGAGCAGCAAGACATTCCCAAGGGATTTACCCGCAACATGGTGGTCATGCTCCTTGCCGCCATCATTTCCAGCGCAGTAGAAGCGGGGTTGAGTCATATCGAACATGCACTCACAGGTCAGGTGGTCGATGCACAACGGGTAGTCGCACCTGCGGTGAATGCTGACAGCGATAGCAAAAGTGACAAGTTGGGCGGTTACTGATCCGTCGTTTGATCGAACACTTCTTGCAAGGTGATATCCATATGCTGCTCCATATCCTTCACTTTATCCGACAACCAACCTTGTAATTCCACATCATGATTGACCACACTGAGCACTCGCCTGTCCAGTGCGAACAGTCGCAGCAACTCAGTCAAGCGTGTATGGCCCGCATCTTTCATTAGCAGCCATCCCTGCCCCTCAGTCTTGCCAATCAAGTCCGCACCCTGCAATTTATCCAACATGCGCTCCAGTCCGTCATACCCCATACGTAAGCGCTTAGACAGCTCATCAAAGGTAACCGCCCGGCCCTGCTGCAAACCTTGTGATAATAGTTTCAATGCACGCAAGGCATACAGGATATCCATCATCGGTGCCTGCTTATGTGTATCGGGCATACGCCAATGAGACAAAGAGGCGGCGATTTCCGCACCAAACAAAATAATCAACCATGAAAGATAGATCCACATAAGAAAGATCGGCACGCTGGCAAACGCCCCGTAGATCAATTTATATGTAGGGAAATGTAATACGTAATAGCCGAAGCTTCGGTTCATCGCCTCGAACAATATCGCCGCGACCAAAGCGCCCACGAAGGCATGCATCAGCGGAACATGACGATTGGGCACCAAGCGGAACAACAGCGTGAACGCCAGAGTGGTGAACAGAGTAGGCAATATTTTCAAGCTGCCAACACCGAGCAAAGGACTGTTTTTCGCATAGCCCATGGATAAGCCCACCAGCCAAGACGTAAGTGACAGACTCGCGCCTATCAACAACGGCGCCAGCGTCAGCACCGCCCAATACACCACCAGCCGCTTGAGTAAAGGTCGCGGACGGCGCACGCGCCAAATCACGTTAAAGGTCTGGTCTATCGTGAGCATCATGGACATCGCTGTTACCGCGAGGAACACCACACCTACCGTGGTAAGTTGAGAAGCACTCTCCGCGAATTGGGTCATGTATCGAGAGATGATGGCACCGGCTTTGTCGGGCATCATATTGTCCAGCAGATAGGACTTGATATGCACACCAAACGCCTCGAACACCGGGAAAGCACTGAACATCGTCAACGCGATGGCGATCATGGGCACCAGCGACAACAGTGTAGTGAAAGTCAGACTGGCTGCCGCTTCAGCACAGTGGTCCTGTCTAAGCCGTCGTACCAAGAAACGCAAAAGATGCCAGATATCGTGTAAATTTTTCCGCATGTAAGCAAGCATTACCTATAATCGCCCAATGATAACCGACAAAGAAATCTTAGTGCTGTATTACAGCCAACATGGCGCGACCAAACAAATGGCGCAATTCATCTCACGTGGCGTAGAGCAAGTCCCAAACGTACGCGCTCGACTGCGTACCGTTCCTAAAGTATCCACCATTTGTGAAGCGATTGAATCCGCCATACCGGACAGCGGCGCACCCTATGTCGCGCTTAGTGATCTCACCGATTGCATAGGTCTTGCTTTGGGAAGCCCCACGCGCTTCGGCAACATGGCAGCACCGATGAAGTACTTTTGGGATGGTACCGGCAGTTTGTGGATGCAGCATGCTCTGGTTGGCAAACCGGCAGCTTTATTCACCTCCACGAGCACTATGCATGGCGGTCAAGAGACCACTTTACTGAGCATGATGATGCCCTTGCTACATCACGGCATGATGATACTTGGCATCCCGTATTCCGAACCCGAGTTGACGGACACCCAAACTGGCGGCACGCCCTATGGGGCCAGCCATGTTGCAGGACTCACCAGCGATGCGCCTATCAGTGAGTCAGAAAAAAAACTCTGTATCGCGCTGGGTAAGCGTCTCGCACTCACTGCCTTGAAACTCTCTGCCTGAGGTCATAATGAATAATGCTATAGAAGCCCGCCAAATGTTGCGTGCACACCGCTACGGCGCGCTCAGCACACACTCCAAAAAATTCGAAGGCTATCCGTTCGGCTCCATCACACCCTACATGGTCGATCACGATGGCAGCCTGGTCATACTTATCAGCGGACTCGCCGAACATACCAGAAACATCCTCCACAACCCCCGCGTGAGTCTCATCACACACGATCAAGGAGACGCACAGATACAGACGCAGGGTCGCATCACGCTGGTGGGCGATGCCAGTCCGATCGCTGATCGTGAGGCCATAGGTGGACGTTATTTACGCTATTTCCCTGAGGCGGAAAGTTATTTCCAGATGCACGACTTCAGCTTCTTTCGCATCCGTGCTGTCGCGATCCGGTACATAGGTGGCTTCGGCAGGATACATTGGGCAAATATCGATCAGTACAACGTTGCACCCTACCCGCTGATAGCCGATGAAACCGATGTGATAGAACATATGAATACCGACCATCTCGATACCATGCGGAATTACTGCTTACATCTGCATCAGCGCGATGTATTGGATGTAGCCATGATAGGTATAGATTGCGACGGTTTTGATATGCGTGCTGATAATGAAATGCTACGGATCAACTTTGCAGAGCCCGTAACAGATGCCCAACAAGCTCGCGCAGCACTGGTCGCATTAGCCAAAGCCGCGAAGCAATAGATCACTTGGACAGATGCATAAAGGGGCCGAGTTGCCCCTTGGATGCAGCGATAGCTTAGGACTTCTTTACCACCTGCATTGCTGTCGCCACCATGCCGGCGATATCTGCGGCATTACCCGGAAGAATCATTGTATTACCTTGCTTTGCGATGTTGCCAAAAGCATCGACGAATCGCTCCGCCACTTTCAGATTTGCAGCAGTCATGCCGCCTTCAGAATGCAGTGCCTCACCTACCATGCGTATCGATTCAGCAGTCGCCTTGGCTACCAGCATAATGGCTTCGGCTTCACCTTGCGCATTGTTGATGGCTGCCTGGCGCGTACCTTCAGACTCGCGTATGGAAGCTGTCATCAGACCTTCGGCGAGATTAATTTCTTCTTGCTTCTTGCCTTCAGATTGCGCAATCAACGCACGCTTCTCACGCTCGGCGGTGATTTGCTTTTGCATGGAGGCGAGTACCTGCTGCGGAGGCGTGATATCTTTGATCTCGTAACGCAAAACTTTCACACCCCAGTTCGGACTAGCTTCGTCCAGCGCGAATACCACGGTACGATTGATGGCATCGCGATCCTCCAGCAACTTATCCAGATCTCGCTTACCACACTCGGAACGCAAAGCAGTCTGCGCCAGCATGGTGATGGCCGCGAGATAGTTAGACGTACCATAACTGGCGCGTGAGGCATCTGTCACCTGGTAGTACAACACACCATCGACTTGAACCTGTGTGTTATCGCGTGTGATACAAACCTGCGGTGCGATATCGATGGGGAACTCAGTCAGTCGGTGTTTGTAGGCGACCCTATCGAGGAATGGGATGATGATATTCAGTCCCGGCTCCAATGTTCCGTTGTACTTACCCAGACGCTCTATCACCCAGGCATTCTGTTGTGGCACGATCTTAATCGACTGCGCTGCCAAAAAAACGGCGAATAATACGATGACAACAACGACGCTATCCATGATGTTCCCTCACTCTATGATCAACAATGAACCCTTGATGGCCACGATGCGCCACTCTGCACGACCCGTATCGGGTAAAGCCGCATCGGCCAACTGTGCTTCCCATTCTGCGCCTCTGTACGTTACGCGCGCATGATGCTCATCGTGCCAATTGGCGATATTTACTGTCTGTCCGATGTCGTAGCTGAAATTGCCCTGGGTAGTAGACGGCTGGATGCGCTTCCAACGCTGCAATACGAACACGCTTGCTCCACATAACGCCGCCGCCGTGATCGCCTGTACCATCCAGATCGCTCCCCAATAGGCGGCCACACCGGCACCCGTCAAACCGACAGCGATAGCCAGTAGATAAAAGGTGCCACTGAACATCTCGGCGATGACCAACAACAAGGCCGATAGCCACCACATCCAATGTACTTCCATCGCAACCTCCATAATCATGCCTTCATTCTGACTGCTTTATATCACGCACGACGATGCTATACACAGCTCTCAGGCATGCATCTGTATGACCTTATCCTGATCCGCAGGGTAAAGGCTGTCACTGGATGTCTTGAGCCGATATACGGGGACATACATCTCGCCCTTGAGCACCAGATCGGCTTCTTGCACATAACTGAATTTTTTGGCGGTACGTTTATAGGTGGTTTGGTCCACCAATATTTGGCCGGCGACAGCATGGTCTGATAAACGGCTGGCCAGATTCACGGTGTTGCCCCAGATATCGTAACTCAATCGCAACTTGCCTATCACCCCGGCTGCTATCGGGCCGGTTGCGATTCCAGTGTGTATATCCAATCCGCTGTTGTGAAACATACCCTGGGTCTGCTCCCGAATGTATGACTGAAAGTCTTGCGCCGCACGCAAAGATTCCTCTACATAGTCGCTTTGGTCGTTATTCGACAAGCCTCCCACGGCTAAGAATGCATCGCCTATGGTCTTGATTTTTTCCAATCCATGGCGCTCGGCTATCTCGTCAAAGCCGGAGAACACTTGATTGAGTAGGCGCACGATCTGTTTGGGAGACATGCTGTCTGCCAACTTGGTGAAACCCACGATGTCGACGAATATCACCGTCACATCGGAATGTCCATCCGCAATCATATTATGGCCTTCCATCAAGCGTGCAGCGATACGCTCTGGCAATACGCTCTTAAGCAGTTCCGCACGTCGGCTACTCACAGTATTCAATTGCGTATGTTCGTGCTGCAGGTTGAAGTATTGATGTTTACGTATCTGGTTAATCTCCTGACGATGACGCAAGGAATACGACAACCCCAGGGTAAGCAGGACTGCAAAGATTGCCAGATTCGCGGGCAACATATACTTGATCAGGATTTCTGTCCCGGCGGCGGTTTGATATCCCAGCAAAGGTTGTAGCAGATATGCCAATCCGAGTATGCCCAGGAAGGATATCAGCCAGTAGTGCGTGTGGCGCTCTTCGCGAGCCGCGACCATGGACACCGCGACCGGGGTTAAAAAGCCCCACAGTATGATGGCGCTGACTTGACCACTATCGAGGCTGAGTTGCGCGACCAGGGGGCTGATGAGGATAAATATCAACTGTACGCGGCGCAGTACGATGTAATTCTTGGTAGCCGCGTAATAGGCGTAGCCGAATACCGAAAACATCTGCATGAAGGTGATGCCATACCATGGAAAATCAACACCCAAATACAGACTCGCCATGAACCATCCCCACATGGAGAGACTCATGACGAGTGAGCAGCCTGCCAGTACAACGAAGCGGTAATGCATAACGACCTCTGGGGTCAGTGATGCTTGCTTACGCGGTTCCGACACTTCCATATCTAAAGCACATATCTTAAATACATCAATGCAACAGCAATGACTGCTGAACTGACACTGCACAAATGGACATCAGCATGCCGGGCATTATGCCCAAAAACAGCACGCCCAGACCGTTGAAACTGATCAAGAACGCGTTATCCAGCGAAACATTGATAGGCTCATGACTCTCAGGCGCATCGAAGTACATCAATTTGACGATACGCAAATAGTAGAACGCACCAATCAAGGAGAACATCACAGCAACCACTGCCAACCAGGTGTGTCCCGTTTGCACGATGGCATTCAACACCGAGAATTTTGCGTAAAAACCGACTGTCGGCGGCACACCCGCCATAGAGAACATCAATAACAACATCATGAATGCGAGCCACGGACTGCGCTGATTCAAGCCCTTGAAGTCGCTTAATTTGTCGGCTTCGAAGCCGGCACGCGACAGCAACATAATCATGCCGAAGCCACCCAGTGTCATCAATACGTAGACCACTGCGTAGAACATGGCAGAACCATAACCTTCGATACCGCCACCGATGAAGCCCAGTAGCAAGAAGCCCATGTGTGAGATAGTGGAGTAAGCGAACATGCGCTTGATATTGGTTTGTGCGATCGCGCTCAAATTACCCAGCGCCATAGAGGCGATGGCCATGATGATGAGCATACCGGACCAGTCTTTAACCAAAGGTTGCAAACCTTCTACCAAGATGCGCGCGGTGAAGGCGAACGCCGCCAACTTGGGCGCAGAACCGATCAACATCGTCATCGGTGTTGGTGCGCCATGATAGACGTCCGGAATCCACATATGGAAAGGCACGACACCCAACTTGAAAGCCAGACCCGATACGATGAACACCAGACCAAATACCAGCAAGGATTTGTTAGGTACGCCATTCTTGATGGCATCGGAGATGGCACCCAGATCCAATGAGCCAGTCGCACCGTATATCATAGACATGCCATACAACAGCAGACCGGAAGCCAAGGCACCGAGTACGAAATATTTCATCGCAGCTTCTGTCGCGGTTGCGGAATCACGTTGCAAGGCCACCATTGCATATAAGCTCAGTGACAACAACTCCAGACCCAGATACAGCGTCAGGAAGTTGTTGGCAGAAATCATCACGTTCATGCCCAGCAAGGAGAACAAGGCCAACACCATGAATTCTCCCGTGAACAATCCGCGCACCATCAAGTATTGACGAGAATAGACCAGCATCATCGCCACAGCCAGATAGGTCAGCAGCTTGAGCACATCAGACATCAGGTCATCAACGAACATATTGTGGAAG
The DNA here is from genome assembly GCA_027448945.1 of Gallionellaceae bacterium. Classification (GTDB taxonomy): domain Bacteria; phylum Pseudomonadota; class Gammaproteobacteria; order Burkholderiales; family Gallionellaceae; genus Gallionella. The sequence continues at coordinate 68,379 of DAIDMQ010000009.1, read as the reverse complement.
GCATAGACAACACCGTCGGTATGCGTGCCCACAGTGATCAGCGAGCAACCCAGCAGCGTCACTTGTACCAGCAGATAGGTATATATCTTGTTACTCTCGCTCAGGAGCAAATCCACGATTAGGATCAAACACAGCATCACCAGCAGGAACATCTCCGCAGCGGCGGGCATCAGATTAGCCATCAAATTCATATTTACCTCTTAAAACAGTTGGTAGTCGTTAGCTACTAGTCGTTAGTTGCGGCGCGTAGTTTGTAGTTGATTTAACTTGCGACTCACGTCTTCCAGCTTGCGACCGGTTTTATTTTACAATTTTGAATGCGTCATATGTTCCAGCAAATCACCCACAGACACGTGCAGGATCTCGCTGAATGGTAATGGATAGAGACCCATGCCCAACACAAAAATTGCCAGTATCGCAAAGATCAATTTTTCACGTCCATTGATGTCTGTCAATTCGGCGACATGGTGGTTGGCAACCGGACCAAAGATCACGCGCTTGTACATCCATAGGGTGTAAGCCGCACCGAAGATCAAAGTAGATGCTGCAGCAAAGGCGTACCAGAAGTTGACCTTGACAGCGCCCATGATGACCATAAATTCACCCACAAAGGCGCTAGTACCAGGCAGGCCACTATTTGCCATTGCAAACAACATAAAGAAAGCCGCAAACACAGGCATCTTGTTGGCAACACCACCATAGGCAGATATCTCTCTGGAATGCACACGGTCATACAACACACCGATACACAGGAACAACGCGCCGGCCACGAAACCGTGCGAAACCATCTGCAACAGCGCACCTTCGATACCGTATGCGTTAAAGATGAAGAAGCCCAGCGTGACAAAGCCCATGTGGGAGATGGATGAGTAAGCGACCAATTTCTTCATGTCGGTTTGCTTCAGTGCCACCAAACCGATGTAGACCACGGCGATCAGCGATAGCGCAATCATCACACCGGCCAGTTTGTGACTGGCATCTGGAGCGATAGGCATAGAGAAGCGCAGGAAACCGTAGGCGCCTACTTTCAGCATAATCGCGGCCAGTACCACAGAGCCGCCTGTTGGTGCTTCCACGTGTGCGTCTGGCAACCAAGTGTGTACCGGAAACATCGGCACCTTGACCGCAAATGCAAAGAAGAAAGCAATGAAGATCAGGATCTGCGCTTGCATCGGAATCGCGACTTGCTGGAAGTCCAAGATACTGAAGCTGCCACCGGTGAGGTTGTACAGATAGATTAAGGATACCAACATCAACAATGAACCCAACAATGTGTACAGGAAGAATTTCATCGCGGCGTATACGCGATTAGGACCGCCCCACACACCGATAATGATGAACATCGGAATCAGCATCGCTTCCCAGAACACATAGAACAGGATCGAATCAAGCGCGGCAAACACGCCATTCACAATACCGGACATGATTAGGAAGGCTGCCATGTACTGCGCGACACGCTTCTCGATCACTTTCCAGCCCGCTAACACAACAATAGGGGTAAAGAAGCTGTTGAGCAGAATGAACAATACCGAAATACCGTCCACACCCAAGTGATAATGGATATTGAAACGGTTGATCCAGTTATGCACCTCCTCGAACTGCATCGCACTCGTGGTGATGTCGAATCCTGTGTACAAAGGCAAACACACCAAGAAGCTCAAAATCGAACCTATCAGCGCCAACATCCGTGCCAAGGGCGCGTTGTTGTCGTTGCCTGTTGCCAGAACCAGCACACCAAAGATGATGGGCAGCCAGATGATGACACTAATGACGGGTAATCCAAAAATCATGCTCAGTTCCTTTACTTTCCGCTTCCCTCTCTGTGGAAGCGAGGATGGGTTATGCCTTATTCAAACCAGTTACGTATGGTCAACAATACGAACACGCCGGTGATCATGGTGAACGCGTAGTGGTAGATATAACCGGATTGGAAGTGGCGCACGATACCGGAAATCTTACCGACCATTTTCGCCGAGCCATTCACCAACAGACCATCGATCAACACCTTGTCACCATAACGACCCAAGAAGGTACTTGCACCGCGTGCACCGCCGGCAAAGAACCAGTCATTGAAACGATCGAAGTAATACTTGTTGTCCAATAGGGTGTAGATCCATTGGAAACGTTTCTGGATTGCCGCAGGAATGTCGGGACGCTTCATATAGAAGAACCAGGCCGAAGCAACACCGGAGGCAGCGAGCAGGAATGGCAATGACAAGAAGGAATGGAAGGCCATCGCAAACGCGCCGTGGAATTCCTCATGCATCTCTGCCAAGGCTTCGTGATGTTCGGCGATGAAAATTGCATCCTTGAAGTAGCCACCGAACAACATAGGCTCTACTGCAAAATAACCGATGAAGGCTGAAGGAATCGCCAACAGTATCAATGGCAGTGTCACCACCCATGGGGACTCATGCGGCTTCTCGCCTGGAGCCAAACCGTGATGATGGTCGTGATCCTCTTCTTCCACGTGATGTTCATCGTGATCACCATCTGCATGAACAGCATGGTCATCATGCTTGGTATGTGCCACTTCATGATGCGCATCGTGCGCTTTGCCGAAACGCTCTTCACCGTGGAACACCAAGAAGTACATACGGAAAGAATAGAAGGCCGTGACGAATACACCTGCCAACACGGCGACATAAGCGATGGAGTGACCGGGAGTATGGGAATATTCCACAGCTTCTATGATGCTGTCCTTAGAGTAGAAACCAGAGAAGAACGGTGTTCCTATCAAGGCCAAGGAGCCGATCAAAGAGGTGATCCAGGTAATCTTCATGTATTTGCGCAAACCACCCATGTTGCGGATGTCCTGATCATGATGCATACCCATGATCACGCTACCGGCACCCAAGAACAGCAGCGCTTTGAAGAAAGCGTGTGTCATCAGATGGAAGATCGCGACTGAGTATGCAGATGCACCCAGGGCGACTGTCATATAGCCAAGTTGCGACAATGTAGAATAGGCGATGACGCGCTTGATATCGTTTTGGATGATGCCCAGGAAGCCCATAAACAATGCGGTGATCGCACCGATAATCATGACGAAGGACAAAGCAGTCTCCGACAATTCGAACATGGGCGACATACGTGCCACCATGAAAATACCCGCCGTCACCATAGTCGCAGCGTGGATCAATGCCGAGATTGGAGTGGGACCTTCCATGGAATCAGGCAACCAAACGTGCAGTGGGAACTGCGCTGATTTACCCATCGCGCCGATGAACAGCAAGATGCAGATCGCTGTCAGCAGATTCACATGCATACCCGCGATGGGTGCGACATCATCTGCATGAGATACAACATTGGCGAACACGTCGGCGTAATTCAATGAGCCAAATACCATCAGCACCAGACCGATACCCAATAGGAAACCAAAGTCACCCACACGGTTGACTAGAAAGGCCTTGAGGTTGGCATAGATTGCAGTTGGGCGCGTGAACCAGAATCCAATCAGCAGATAGGACACCAGACCCACAGCTTCCCAACCGAAGAACAGTTGCATGAAGTTATTGGCCATCACCAGCATCAACATCGAGAAGGTGAACAATGAGATATAGCTGAAGAAGCGTTGATAGCCGGGATCTTCTTTCATATAACCTATGGTGTAGATGTGCACCATCAGCGATACGGAAGTGACCACCAGCATCATGGTCGCCGTCAATCTGTCGATAAGAAAGCCAACATAGAAAGATGTGCCGCCTGAAGTCAGCCAAGTGTAGACCGGGCCATCGAATAAATGACCATCCATCACACTGCGGAAGATCTGTATCGCCGCATAGAAGGATAGACCCACCATCGCGATGGTGATGCGATGCGACCAAGTGCGGCCCAACCATTTGCCGAACAAACCGGCAGCGATCGCGCCGAACAACGGTGCCAGTGGAACTACCAGATAGAGTGTTTGGATATCCATCACATCAACCTTTCAAGCTGCCGAGATCATCGACGTTAATGGTGCGCAGATTACGGAACAGCACGACCAGGATTGCCAGGCCGATTGCAGCTTCAGCAGCTGCCACCGTCAGGATGAAGAATACGAACACTTGCCCAGCGGTGTCATTCAGATAGTGGGAGAACGCGACAAAGTTGGTATTGACTGCAAGCAACATCAACTCGATCGCCATCAGCAATACGATGACGTTCTTGCGGTTTAGAAAGATACCGACCACGCTGATGGCAAACAGCACCGCGCTTAGTACCAAATAATGTGACAGGGTCAACATGCGATTTTCTCTCCCCTAAATTCTAGTTTTGGTTATTTATTTGCTCGCCGCAGCATTGCTGTCAGCTGACATTTCTTTGACGATACGCACTCGATCACCCGCCTTCACCTGCACTTGCTCGGAAACGATTTGTGATTTGACACCCACACGACGGCGCAAAGTCAATGCAATCGCAGCGACCATCGCCAACAGCAACAATACCGCTGCCAACTCAAAGGGGTAGACATACTGTGTGTACAGCAATCGGCCCAGTTCTTTGGTGTTGCTGTAATTGGCAGGATGAGCGACCGCGTTCACAGTGTCAGACGTTTGACGCGCACCCAGCACATAAATCATCTCGAACACCATCACACCAGCAATCGCAGCGCCAAATGGGAACCAGCGCCAGAAACCCTCGCGCAGACGCACCAGATTGATATCCAGCATCATCACCACGAACAGGAACAGCACCATTACCGCTCCAACGTAGACCAACACCAGCACGATAGCCAAAAACTCGGCTTCCAGTGTCATCCAGATACCCGCAGAACTGCAGAATGCCAATACCAAGAACAGTGCCGCGTTCACCGGGTTACGCGACGTAATCACACCCATCGCCGCAAACACGGTGATGGTTGCAAACACGTAAAAAACTATATCCAAAAAATTCATCTCTTATCCTCTCAAAGTCAGTGGCAAGTTGCTGTGCGCATGCTTGACTGGCTGTTACCGGTATTTGGCGTCGGCAGCGCGATCTTTGGCGATCTGTGCTTCGTGCTTATCACCCACGGCCAACAACATAGGCTTGGTGTAGTACAGGTCACCTTTCTTCTCGCCGTGATATTCGAAGATACGAGTCTCGACGATGGCATCTACCGGGCAGGACTCTTCACAAAAACCACAGAAGATGCACTTGGTCAGGTCGATGTCATATTGGGTAGTGCGACGGGTGCCATCTTCTCGCTCGGCGACTTCAATCTTGATCGCCAAAGCTGGGCAGACCGCCTCACACAGCTTGCAACCGATGCAACGTTCTTCGCCATTGGCGTAACGACGTTGTGCGTGCAGTCCGCGAAAACGGCCACTTTGTGGCGTCTTTTCTTCCGGGAATTGCACCGTGATCTTGCGTGCGAACATATAACGTCCGGTCAGCGCCATACCCTTGAGCAATTCGAACAGCAGGAAGGTCTTGAAATAGTGTTTGATTTTTTCCATATTCATCTCCGGCGCTTACCAAACCCACAAGGAAGTCTGCATCCACGCACCTACAACTACCACCCATATAATCGCGATTGGTATGAACACTTTCCAACCCAAACGCATCAATTGGTCATAGCGATAACGCGGGAAGGTCGCGCGGAACCACAAAAACAAGAACAATACGAACGATGCTTTAGCCAATAACCAAACCATGCTGTCTGGCAGAAATGGCAGTGGGGACAACCAACCGCCCATGAACATGATGGAAGTCAGGAAGGCAATCAGAATCATGTTGGCGTATTCGGCCAAGAAGAACAGCGCGAAAGTCATGCCCGAGTATTCCACGTGGAAACCCGCAACGATCTCAGACTCACCTTCGGCCACGTCGAATGGTGCACGGTTGGCTTCAGCCACGCCCGAAATCAGGTAGACCATGAACATCGGAAACAGCGGGATGATGTACCAGTTCAAGGCACCGTAACTACCCTTTTGACCGTTGACGATGTCGCCCAGATTCAAGCTCTGTGCCGCCATCAACACAGTCACCAGCGCAAAGCCCATCGCGATCTCGTAAGACACGATCTGCGCAGCAGATCGCAAACAACCCAGGAAAGCGTATTTGGAGTTGGATGCCCAACCCGCGATGATCACACCGTATACACCCAACGAGGTCATCGCCAAGATGTAGAGCAAACCCGCATTGACATTGGACAACACCATCTCACCATTGAAAGGCACAACCGCCCATGCGGCTAGCGCCGGCATCAATGCCATGACAGGTGCCAACACGAACAGGAATTTGTTCGAACCGGTGGGAATGATGATCTCTTTCATCAACAGCTTGATGCCGTCCGCCAACGGTTGCAGCAAACCGAAGTAACCCACACGGTTGGGTCCAATACGAATCTGCATCCAACCGATAACCTTGCGTTCTGCGAGAGTCAGATAAGCCACCGCGCCCATCAAGGGACCGACAATGAGCATGATCTTGACCAGCGTCCAGAGCGGCAACCAGAATACGCCCAATAAATTTTGTCCGGCTTGTTCCAAACTGAGTAGCAAATCCATCATGCACGCTCCACGCTAATTGTTCCGAACATCGCACCCAGTGCCGCAGTCGCGGCATGACCTGCCGCCACACGCACTGCTTGCTCTGGTAACTTGTCGTCAGCTTGCACGACCAAACGCACAGAGCCATTGCCTTGAGATACCTTGACGTTATCCCCGGCGCTGAGCCCCAGCTTGGCCATCTGGCTGCTGTTCATCACGATCTGCGGAGTAGCCGCATCTGCTGTCTTCTGCAAAGATACAGCACGGCGCACAACTGCATCCGCGCTGTAGATAGGCACGTAACTGACGCGTTGCAAACCATCCACTGGCATGACAGCAACCGTATCCAGCTTCACGCCGTTGATACCATTGTTCAAAGCGGCAGTGCTGTATGAAGCTAAAACCTCGTCACGCACCGCTTCACTGGTGTCGTAGTCGAAACCCGCCACTTCCATCAGATTACCCAGCACGCGCAATACTTTCCATGCCGGACGTGCTTCACCCAAAGGCTTCACTGCACCCTTGAAGCTTTGTGCACGACCTTCAGTGTTCACATAAGTACCGGAAGTCTCGCTGAAGGGCGCGATAGGCAGCAGTACATCAGCATACTGAGTGGCGTTGTGCTTAAAGGCGCTCAATGCCACTACCATATCAGCGGACTGCATCGCAGCCATCGCCTGCTGGGAGTTGTGCATATCCAACTCCGCTTCGACGTTCAGCAGCAGATATGCTTTGCGCGGCACCATCAACATCTGCGCTGCATTCATACCGCGAGCGACACCAGCGAAAGGTACGGCCTGCGCCACATAGCCACCCACGCTATTGGCCGCTTCACCCAAGTAGCCGAAACTCGCCTTGCACAGTGTCGCGATATTGGATGCGAGTAAAGCCAATTGTGTGGCTTGTGGATGTTGTTGTGCGAAATTGCCTAGCAACACCGCACCATGAACGCCGCAGCTCATGTTCAATGCCATGGCGTGAGCCTCAGGTGTCACTGTGACATGCGCAACGGATGCTTGTACTTCGGCAGTCAAAGCTGTCTGCGTAATCTCAGCCAAGGCTTTGAGCACTTGCGCCAACTCATTGACCATCTGATTCGGTGCGACAATCGCTTGATTCGCCACTTTCATCAGCAAATCATCGGCAGCAGAATGTATAACGTTGGCTTGCGCGCCCTTCTTAATGGCAGCACGGATACGCTGTGCCAACAAGGGATGGTCTTTACGCAGGAAACTACCCACCAATAAAAATCGATCACGCGTATTAATTTCAGCGATGTTCATTCCCAGATAAGGGATACCAGCTTGATGACCATCGGCACTGAAATCTGCCTGGCGCAGACGGAAATCGACGTTATTGCTACCCATGCCGCGCATCAGTTTTTGCAACAAGGACAACTCTTCTAACGTGCTGTGGGGTGTTGCCAAGGCGCCGATGTGTTCCGAACCCGCCGAATTCTTGATCTGGCGCAGACCGTTGGCCACGTACTCCAACGCTGCTTGCCATTCCACTTCCAACCATTTGCCATCTTGCTTGATCATAGGCTTGGTCAGACGTTCTGGTGCATTCAGACCTTCGTAGCTGAATCTATCCTTATCGGACAACCAGCACTCGTTGATCGCTTCGTTCTCTATCGGCACTACACGTGCGACTCTATTATCTTTGGTCTGCACTGCGAGGTTGGCGCCCAGACTGTCATGCGGGCTGACCGACTTGCGACGTGACAACTCCCACGAGCGTGCGGTGTAACGGAAAGGTTTGCTGGTCAGTGCACCGACTGGACACAAATCTATCATGTTGCCGGACAGTTCCGAATCGACCGTGCTGTTCACAAAACTCATGATCTCGGCGTTCTCGCCACGGAAGGCCATGCCCAATTCCATAATGCCAGCCACTTCCTGACCGAAACGTACACAACGCGTGCAATGTATGCAGCGGCTCATTTCTTCGGTAGAAACAAGTTCGCCTATAGACTTATGCATGACAATACGTTTAGCTTCTTGATAGCGCGAGTCTCCGCCGCCGTAACCAACCGCCAAGTCTTGCAACTGACATTCGCCACCCTGATCGCAGATCGGGCAATCCAGCGGATGGTTGATGAGCAGAAACTCCATCACGCCCTTTTGCGCCTTGACCGCCATATCAGAGTGCGTATGAATCTTCATACCCTCAGCAACAGGTGTCGCACATGCAGGCAAAGGCTTAGGCGCTTTTTCCACTTCAACCAGACACATGCGGCAACTGGCTGCAATGGATAATTTTTTGTGGTAGCAAAAATGCGGGATGTATACCCCTGCCTGCTGCGCGGCTTCTATAACCATCGAGCCCTTAGCGGTCTCGACCTGCTTGCCGTCAATTTCGATTTTAATCATGTCCATTCACCCGTGTGCTACACCAAGCAACGCTTGTGTTCGATGTGATATTCAAATTCATCGCGGAAGTTCTTCAGCATGCCCTGTACTGGCCACACTGCCGCTTCACCCAATGCACAAATAGTTCGGCCCGCGATGTTCTCGCCCACGCTTAACAACAGGTCCAGATCTTCCTTGCGACCTTCACCATGCTCGATACGATGCACGATGCGATACAGCCAACCGGTACCTTCGCGGCACGGTGTGCATTGACCGCATGATTCTTCGTAATAGAAATAGGACAGGCGCTCCAGCGCACGCACCATACAAGTTGTGTCATCCATTACGATAACAGCACCACTACCCAGCCCGGAACCCGCCTTGGAGATGGCGTCGTAATCCATGGTCAGATCCATCATCACATCACCGGTCAGCACAGGCATGGATGAACCGCCAGGAATAACCGCTTTCAACTTATGGCCGGTGCGCACACCGCCCGCCATTTCCAGCAGCTTGGCAAACGGTGTGCCCATAGGCACTTCAAAGTTGCCTGGATTATTTACATGACCGGATACCGAAAACAATTTCGTGCCGCCGTTATTAGGTTTGCCCAAATCCAAAAACGCTTGACCGCCGTTGTTGATGATGTAAGGGATGCTTGCAAAAGTTTCGGTATTGTTGATGGTGGTCGGTTTGCCATATAAACCAAAGCTTGCAGGGAAAGGCGGCTTGAAGCGCGGCTGGCCTTTTTTGCCTTCTATGGATTCGAGCAATGCGGTTTCCTCGCCGCAGATGTAGGCACCGAAGCCCAGATGATTATGCAACTCAAAGTCGAAGTCCAAGCCCATGATGTTCTTGCCCATGAATCCGGCAGCACGCGCCTCTTCACCGGCAGCTTCCATACGCTCATAGGCTTCAAAGATTTCACCGTGCACATAGTTGTAACCCACCTTCACACCCATGGTGTATGCGGCGATCGCCATGCCTTCTATTAACAGATGCGGGTTGTAACGCAGGATATCCCAGTCTTTGCATGTGCCCGGCTCGCCTTCATCGGAGTTACAGACGATGTATTTGTCGCCGGCAAAACCGCGTGGCATGAAGCTCCACTTCAGACCCGTAGGGAAGCCCGCACCACCACGACCGCGAAGCGCCGACAGCTTGACTTCAGCGATGATCGCTTCGGGTGACAATTTTTCGGTGAGCACCTTGCGCAATGCTTGGTAACCACCAACCTTCAGATAATTCTCTAGCGTCCACGGTTGATCGAAATCCATCGTGGCTTGCGTGACCGGACCTCTCATGATTTATCCAATTCAGACAACATTGCATCGATCTTTTGCGGTGTCAGGCGACCGCACATCTTCTTGTTGTTAATAGTAAGCAAAGGTGCGTCTATGCATGCACCCATGCATTCGCCTTCGCGCAGACCAAACTTGCCATCTGCCGTGACTTCACCTATGCCTATACCCAGCTTGTTCTCGATGTATTTGACCGTATCCAAAGCGCCGCACAATGTACATGACAGGTTGGTACACACGGTCAGGGTGTTCTTCCCCATCGGCTTAAGGTTGTACATGTGATAGAAAGTCGCCACTTCATAGACAGCCATCTGCGGCATACCAAGGAAGGCAGCCACTTCGGTCATATCATCGTTGGAGATCCAGCCCTTTTCGTCTTGCACGAAGCGCAAAGCGGCCATCACTGCGGATTGTTTCTGCTCAGCCGGATACTTAATCAGTTCGCGGTTGATCTGTTCTTGTATATGTGCGGATAACATTAGCGGTCTATCTCTCCAAAAACGATGTCCTGCGTACCAATGATGGTCACCACGTCAGCAATCATATGACCACGCGACATCTCATCCAAACCAGCGAGATGCGCAAAACCTGGTGCACGAATCTTCATACGATATGGCTTGTTGGCGCCATCAGAAACCAGATAAATACCGAACTCACCCTTGGGATGCTCAACCGCCGCATACGCCTCACCGGCCGGCACATGCATGCCTTCAGTGAACAGCTTAAAGTGATGAATCAATTCTTCCATGTTTTCCTTCATTGCCACGCGGCTTGGAGGAGCGAACTTGTGATTGCTAGTCATCACCGGGCCCGGATTGGCTTTCAACCAAGTCACGCATTGCTCAATGATGCGATTGGACTGGCGCATCTCTTCCACACGCACCAGATAACGGTCATACGAGTCACCAGTCTTGCCAACCGGGATGTCGAAATCCAAACGGTCGTAAACTTCGTAGGGCTGCTTCTTGCGCAGATCCCATTCGATACCCGAACCGCGCAACATAGGACCGGAGAAGCCCATTGCCAAAGCACGTTCAGGCGTGACCACACCAATACCGACCGTGCGCTGTTTCCAGATGCGGTTATCTGTCAGCAGCGTCTCGTATTCGTCTACACACTTGCGGAAACGCTTGGTGAAATCGGCAATGAAGTCGAGTACCGAACCCTGACGATTCTCATTAAGCTTGGCGACTGCTGCAGCATTGTGAATCTTGGAGGCTTGATATTGCGGCATGACGTCTGGCAAATCGCGATACACACCGCCCGGACGATAGTATGCCGCGTGCAGACGCGCACCCGAGGCGGCTTCATAGACATCCATCAGGTCTTCGCGTTCACGGAAACAATACAAGAACATAGTCATCGCGCCTATATCAAGACCGTGAGCACCCAACCACAACAAGTGATTCAATATACGAGTGATTTCATCGAACATCACACGCATATACTGCGCACGCAACGGAACCTCGATGCCAGCCAATTTTTCGATGGCCATCACATATGCATGCTCGTTGCACATCATGGATACGTAATCCAGACGATCCATATAGGGAACAGATTGCAAGAAAGTTTTGTGCTCAGCCAACTTCTCGGTAGCGCGGTGCAACAAACCAATATGCGGATCGGCACGCTCGATCACCTCACCATCTAACTCCAACACCAATCGCAACACACCGTGCGCAGCAGGGTGCTGTGGACCGAAGTTCATCGTGTAATTCTTGATTTCTGGCATGGCGTTATCCTCGAACCGAACCGTACAGCGCATCACGAACAATACGTGGAGTCACTTCGCGCGGATCAATAGACACCGGCTGATAGACCACACGCTGCTGGGAAGGGTCATATTTCATTTCCACATGACCAGACAATGGGAAGTCCTTGCGGAACGGATTGCCGACAAATCCATAGTCAGTCAACAGGCGACGCAAATCCGGGTGGCCCGTGAATACGATGCCGTACAAGTCGAAAGCTTCACGCTCAAACCAGTTCGAAACCGACCAGATATTCACCACTGAAGGCAGCACCGGAAAGCTATCCTCTTCGGCAAAAACACGCACACGTAGTCGCTGATTGCGTGAAACAGACATCAGATGGTAGACAACCGCAAAACGCTTGCCCATCCATTCGCCTTCACCGCCATATTCGGAATAGTCCATACCGCACAAATCTATCATCTGCTCGAAACGAAGTGCGTCGGAATCACGCAAAGTCGTCATTGCCGACAACAAATCAGCGGCTCGCACCACCACGGTCAACTCTTGCAATTTTTCTTGCACACTCACCAACTTATCACCCAAAGCCTGGGTCAAGTGGTCGCGCAATACAGTCAAGTCAGCAGCCATAATTCACCCTAGCGCGCAATGGTATTGGTACGTTTGATTTTGTTTTGCAACTGGATGATGCCGTACAGCAAGGCTTCAGCAGTCGGAGGACAACCGGGCACATAGACATCCACCGGAACGATGCGATCACATCCGCGCACCACCGAATAGGAATAGTGATAATAACCACCGCCATTGGCGCAAGATCCCATCGAGATCACCCAGCGCGGCTCGGCCATTTGATCGTAGACCTTACGCAAAGCAGGCGCCATCTTGTTGCACAGTGTGCCCGCCACAATCATCACATCAGACTGACGCGGACTGGGGCGAAACACGATACCAAAACGATCCAAGTCATATCGCGCAGCACCTGCTTGCATCATCTCTACCGCACAACATGCGAGACCAAATGTCATGGGCCACAAGGAACCCGTACGAGTGTAATTGATGATGGTATCCAAGGTCGTCGTGACGACGCCTTTTTCCAATACGCCTTCTATTCCCATTCCAATGCCCCTTTCATCCATTCATAGATAAAGCCGACAACCAAAATAGCCAGAAATATCATCATGGAAACAAAGCCGAACATCCCGATTTCTTTGAGCACAATCGCCCAAGGAAACAGGAATGCAATTTCGAGATCAAACAGAATAAACAAGATAGCGACGAGATAGTAACGCACGTCGAATTTCATACGCGCATCCTCGAAAGCCTCGAAGCCGCACTCATAGGGCGAGAGCTTTTTACTATCAGGACGATTTGGGGCGACCAGCCTGCCAAGTATCACAGGCACAACACCGATAGCCAAACCGACGCATATGAATAGCAGCACCGGAAAATAATTTTCCAACATAGAGCTTCCCCCCTCTGTATAGACCCCCGGATAACCCGGACGCATTATTTTTTATCGTTATTGTCGTTATTATTATCGATATTGATTTTTTTAATTCACCGATACATCACATATCGGCCTGATATTTGGTGCGGATGGGGAGACTCGAACTCCCACGCCCTTGCGGGCACAAGCACCTCAAGCTTGCGTGTCTACCAATTCCACCACAACCGCGATTTTTTACTTAGGTATTTCCTTAGACTTTGAAGCGTCCACTGCAGGAGCAGCAACACTTGCTGCAGCATTCACTTTATCCATGACACCATTTTGCTGCGCGGGATGCGCATAGATATAAGTCAACGAGAGACTAGTCAAAAAGAATACGGTTGCAGCTACAGCCGTACTACGACTTAAAAAGTTTGCCGAGCCACTGGAGCCAAACAGACTACCAGCCGAACCGGTACCGAAAGCAGCGCCCATATCAGCACCCTTACCATGCTGCATCAACACCAAACCGATCAACACTACAGCGGTCAATACGTGCACTACCCAAACCAATGTTTCCACACTTCACCCCAAAACTATCAAATTATTTCTGCGCTGCGCGACAGATTGCCACAAAATCTTCCACTACCAGTGACGCACCACCAATGAGACCCCCATCGATATCCGCCATCCCGAACAAAGCATTAGCATTCGCCGCCTTTACGCTACCACCGTAGAGTATACACAGCTTTTCAGCGACCTTGGCATCCTGCGCTGCAACTCGCTGACGAATAAATGCATGCACCGCTTGCGCCTGCTCCGGACTGGCCGTCTTGCCCGTACCAATTGCCCACACCGGCTCGTAAGCGATGACCGAATTAACTAGCGCTTGAGCACCAAAACGGCGTAACACGGCATCAAGCTGAGTTGCGACAACCTGCTCAGTGACGGCCGCCTCGCGCTCAGCCAAGGTCTCGCCCACACAGAAAATAGGCGTCATGCCCGCCTTTTGTACGGCCTCGAATTTGGCTGAAGCAATCTCATTGCTTTCATGAAACAAACCACGACGCTCGGAATGACCGATGATGACGTATTTGCAATCGAAATCCACCAACATGCCAGGCGCCACAGCCCCTGTAAAGGCACCTTCTTCATTCTGACTGACGTTCTGCGCACCCCATGCCACATTACTGCCTTGCAGCATAGACTGCGCTTGACCCAAGTAAGGATACGGAACACAAACCGCATAGTCTGCGCTTGTCATCGCACGAACGCCCGCCAACACCCCCTCCAGCAACGACTTATTGCGCGCAAGACGACCATACATCTTCCAATTTCCAACTACCAATTTGCGTCGCATTATATTTATTCCGCTATGCACCAAAGCGTGCAATCCTACCCGTGAACAAGATTACGGTCAATTAAACTCGGCGGGAAAAGCACATTTTCAGTGCATGTTATGCCGCCTGAACGGGGATTTCATCGCGCTGTGCCACGATGCGATTCATTTCATTAACATATACCAGCTTGGGGTGAAATTTTTCTAGTTCCAGCTCGGTATACATTGCGTAAGTCGCAATGATCAATATGTCACCGGGGTTCGCCTTATGTGCGGCAGCGCCATTCACGGAAATCACACCCGAACCTCGCTGCGCACGAATTGCATAGGTCGTGAAGCGCTCTCCATTTGTCACATTATAAATATCGATCTGTTGGTATTCACGTATATCGGCAGCATCCAGCAAATCGTCATCAATCGCGCATGAGCCCTCATAGTGCAATTCGGAATGCGTGACATTCACTCGATGCAGCTTGGCTTTAAGCATGATTCTTTGCATAGGAGACTCCTTTTCAACAGGGCGCGGATTATATATGTGACACTCGAAAATACAAGCCGCTACAACATCACTTCCAAGTTATCCAGCAATCGCGTCTGTCCCAATTTTGCCGCCGCCAATATCACCAGATCCCCAACCTCTTCTTTTACGGGTCGCAAATCAACACGCTGGCGCACCGACACATATTCCACCTCCCAGCCATGACTCGCGAGCACATTCACCGCCTCTTGCTGCAGCGACTGCAATGAATGCCCCGCCAGCAATCCATCACGCATAAGCTGCAGGCTGCGGTAAAGTCTGGGCGCTTCCTCGCGCTCAGCTGCAAGCAGATACTGATTACGCGAGCTCAAGGCCAAACCATCATCGGCACGAACAGTCTCACCACCCACGAGAGTGATAGGCAGATTGAACTGCGTCACTAATGCACGAACGATGTGCAACTGTTGATAATCCTTCTTCCCGAACAATGCGACCTGCGGCTGCACGATGTTCAGTAGCTTGAGCACCACGGTCGCCATGCCACGAAAGTGGCCCGGCCTGGATGCACCACACAACTCGTTCGCAATCTCGGGCAGTTCGATGTATATCTCTTGCTGGCACGGATATATCTCTTGCACCGTAGGCGCAAACACCACATCCACCAAATCTTGCATACGCTCACAATCCGCAGCCAAGGTCCGCGGATAGCGATCAAAATCTTCATTCGGACCAAATTGCAAAGGATTGACAAAGATACTCGCCACCACGCAAGAACCATGCTGCCTAGCTTCTCGCATCAGGGTGAGATGACCTTCGTGCAAATTCCCCATGGTGGGCACGAATGCGATGCGGCCTTCACTGCGAAGTCGTACTCGCAGTTCGGCAATGGTGTTTATTATTTGCATGAAATCACCGCTCAAATGAACAAGGACTCGAATAGCATCAATGCCATTCAGAGTCCCCTACTTCAAACATTACATACGACAAGGAGCTTATCAATAGCACCCTTACATGTATGCGCCTAGTGCAGATGACCACCTTCTTCATGCACATGGCCGTGCTCCAACTCCTCTTCTGTCGCCACACGCACACCAGTCACTTCGCAATTGAATGTCAGCGTCTTGCCCGCCAAAGGATGATTGCCATCCACGGTAACCTCATCTTCATTCACCTCAACTACGGTATAGAGAATGAAATCCTCATCATCCGACTCTTCCGGCGCACCTTCGAACTGCATACCAACAGCTACATCTTTGGGAAAGGAGCTGCGTGCCTCAACTTCGACCATCTCATGTTCGTATTGACCGAATGCATCATCAGGCTGCAGTGTCACGCTGACTTTATCGCCCACACCTTTGCCGTGCAGAGCTTCCTCTACCAAAGGGAAGATGCCATCATAGCCACCATGAAGATAGCTAATAGGATCCTCAACTTTCTCCACCATCTCGCCAGTCGAATCCACCAATTCGTAACGTAGTGACACTACCGAGTCTTTAATGATTTTCATTTCATTTCCTTTATTAAATTCAAAATCTCTTGCGCATGCCCATGAGCTTGCACTCCGTACATAACATGTTGCAATTTGCCGTCTTTACCGATGACGAAGGTTGAGCGCTTGATAGACAATTTCTTATGTCCATCGACTTCCTTCTCATACATCACGCCATAACGTTTGCAAACGCGCGCATCCGGATCGGACAACAACAGCACTGACAAACCGTATTTATCTCTAAAGCTGGCGTGACTTAGACAGTCATCCCGACTGATGCCGATCACAACCGTCTCATGCTTGCTGAATTCTTCTTCCAGATCACTGAACTCATTAGCTTCCATCGTGCAACCTGGTGTGTCATCGCGCGGGTAAAAATACAGCACGACTTTATTCGCGCCGTGTTGTGAGGTCAGCGCAAATGTCTCCATATCTGCATCGGGCAACTCAAAATGTGGCGCCTCCATTCCTGCGCTAAGTGCTTCAGTTTGCATAATTGGCTCTCCCTTCTTGGCATTGTAAATGCTTTTTGCAAGTGCCTATATAATTTTTCCACGCACGCTAAATATATTTTTCACAGCACCACCACCCTCAATTTGCAAGGCTATAATCGCGTCCATGAAAATACCTCTTACCCTACTTGGCGGCCTCAGCATCGAAGAATTTCTTCGCGACTACTGGCAAAAAAAGCCTCTACTCATACGCAAGGCAATACCTGACTTTACTGGCCTACTAGATGCCCAAGCGCTTATAGCGCTGGCCTGTACTGAAGATACGCAAGCCAGACTGGTCACCCAACAGCGTGGTAAATTCGCGCTACAGCAATCTCCATTTTTCGAAGAAGACTTTGCAAGCCTAGGTAAATCCAAGTGGACAGTTCTTGTGCAAGGTGTGAATCATCATTTATCTTCCGCAACCGAACTACTCGAGCACTTCAATTTCATCCCGCATACCAGATTAGATGACTTAATGGTCAGCTATGCCCCCAAGGGCGGCGGCGTAGGCCCACACTTTGACTCATATGATGTATTCCTATTACAAGGCCTTGGTCATAGACGCTGGCAGATCTCTACGCAAAAAGACCGCACACTGATAGAAGGTGCGCCATTGCGTATTTTGAGTGATTTCAAAGTAGAACAAGAATGGATATTGGAAGCTGGTGACATGCTCTATCTTCCACCACAATGCGCTCACAACGGCATCGCAGAGGATGAATGCATGACATATTCCATAGGCTTCCGCACTCCGGCCTATCAGGAACTTGCCGAGCAATTTTTGGTTTACCTACAAGATAGAATCTGTATCGATGGCATGTATGCAGATCCTGACTTAAAGACACAAAAACATCCCTCAGAAATCAGCACCGCAATGATCAATCAAGTAGCGCGCGCAATCAAAAAAATTGCATGGGACAAAGAAGACATCGCCAATTTCTTAGGTTGTTATCTGAGCGATCCAAAATCACACATATTTTTCGATCCTCCATCACGTCCACTCAGTTATTCCAAATTTCAAGCTACGGCTGAGAAAAACGGCGTGGTGCTGGATCTAAAATGTCAGATGTTATGCCATGACAACAGTATCTTCATGAATGGCGAGTCACAAATTTACGCTAACAAGCTCTACAAGCAACTTCGTCAATTAGCAGACGATCGCAAACTCGAAAACATCAGCGAGAACTCCGCCGAGATTTGCGCTACACTTTACCCGTGGTATCTAGATGGATATCTGTTACCAAGGAGATAATTAGAGGGGGATATCATGAACGAACCTACCTTACAGCACACCAAACTAGATGGTGTTGATGACTACCGAACCGCACTCGATACACTGTGCCGACTCGCCCACCATGACCTCCATATCTTCGAAAAAAATTTCGACGGCTTAGGCTTCAACACCGAAGCGCGATTCAATACTTTGCGACACTTTCTATTAGCCAATTCTGCCAATCGACTCTACATTTTGGCGCACGACACGCACTATCTGGCTACACAATGTGCACGCATGACCATGCTACTTAAACAGTTCGGCCATAGCGTTTTCATATATCAGACGCCCAAAAACCTGCAAAGTATCACCGAGCCATTTTCCGTCGCAGACAACGAACACTATGTACGCCGCTTTCATTTCGATGACCCACGCGGCATCTTGGCGCAACATGACCCCGAGCAAGCGCGAGCACTCAAAGCGCGTTTTTTGGAAATGTGGGCTAGCTCTCATCCTTCCGTAGCAGCGACCACCCTAGGCTTGTAAGGAATCCGTAAGCCATAACACAATGCGAGGCGCTTGGCTAGATGCTAAGCCCTTGAACTTGCAAAAATATATATACCCATCACCCACTAGATTTTCCAAAAGCCGCTGATAGAATGTGCCAACTTTGAAATCTGGCGATAAATACACCTATTTCTAAGCATAATTTTTATACTTTTTTATACACTTAACTGGAATTTTAAAAATGAAACAATCTGCTCTCCTTGTTGCTTTGTTGGCTCTGACTTTGACTGCTTGTGGCGAAAAAGCACCTGCAGTTACTGAAGTAGCAACTACTGTTGCCGTTGTTGCACCAGTAGCTGCTGAAGCTGCTTCTGCTGTTGCTGGTGAATCCGGCGTTGCTGCTGTTTCCGAAGTGGCTGCAACTGCTGATGAAGCGATGAAGAAGTAATCTCTTCATACGAAGCGCAAAAAAGCACGCCTAGGCGTGCTTTTTTCATTTGTACTCACGGCCTATCACAGATAGGCTCAGTGTTTATGACATCGCGAAAATCTCCCGCCAAGCGAATCCCTCTTGCTGAGTCGCAACGCCCACCCATTCCGGCTCGCATCCCAATACCGCACTCAATGCAGCAACAGCCAGCTCTGGCTTGTTATTCTTGTGACTCAAATGTGCAGCGACCAAATGCTGCAAGCGACTCACATCCAAGCTTGCCAATATCTGCGCCGACTGCTGGTTATTCAGGTGCCCGTAACGTCCGCCCACACGCTGCTTTAAACTGTAATGGTAGTCACCGTTGGCCAACATCTCACTATCGTGATTACACTCCAGTACCAAGGCCTCGCAACCGCTCAACATAGACTCTACATGAGGTGTACTGCATCCCACATCGGTCAACACACCTAACTTGTGGCGGCCATCACTAAACACATATTGCACAGGTTCAGCCGCATCATGTGGAACGGGATAGGGTAGGACTAGAAGGTCGTCAATTTGAAAGGGAGCGTGTGCGTCTATCTCTTGCAACGTGGTGATGTTGGAGAATGCCTTGAGTTGAGCGCATAGCGTGCCATGGGTCAGCCATACCTGTAATCCAAATTTTCGCGCTAGTCTTGCGACGCCTGATATGTGGTCGCCGTGTTCATGTGTAACAACGATGCCTCTCAATTGCTCCGGCTTCACACCCAGCTTACCCATCCTCGTGATGCAATCTTGCAGGCCAAAGCCGCAATCCATCAACACCCGAGTCTGGCCTGCCTCGACAAGTAATGCATTCCCTTCGCTACCGCTACCTAAGGAAGCAAAGCGCATGGCTCAAGGTTGAATATTGCTATATAGCGCATCTAAGATGGCTTTACTGGAATCATCGCTAATGCCATCGGCTGCCGTAACCAACACCGAACAAAACGCCTTGTTTTGTTGAACCAACACACGATATGTGGTTGGCGTATCACTCGCCTCTTTGGGGAGAACCAAACTAGCCCCCGCCTTGATTGCGGCAAGATAATAGATACCTTTGCTGCGATCCATATCTGCGACCTCCAGCTTAAGTGCCTCTATCGCCAAACCCACCCTGCGCCAAGTCTTGTCATAGCTATCACTTACACGCAGGGTATTGACACCATTCTCGCCAACTTGTTTGACGACATCGCTCGTGGCAATCTCGGCTGGCGCGCTAACAGGCTGTGGCACTTTAAAGGTATCAACGCTGGGTGGCTGACTCATTCCCGGCGGGATTTCCAAAGCCGGGACATATTCCGAGCCTGAACGATAGTCGATATCTTTCTGAGCGAGCAGCCCACAGCCCGTCACTGAAAATAGACACACCGTGGCGATCACACCTTGCAATAACTTCATTTAATTCCTCCAGCAACTATAGGGGTGCAATGACACCAGCCTGCAGCATCGCCTGTTCGACGACTGCATGTGCTGTATTGGATAAAGGGGTGAGTGGCAGACGCAGAGTGTTTTGCATCATACCCATGCGCGACACCGCCCATTTAACAGGAATCGGATTGGCTTCGACAAACAAATGTTTGTGCAAACCGAGCAGTCTGAAATTAATTCCACGCGCCGTCACCACATCGTTATTCAACGCCGCGACACACATCTCGTGCATCAACTTAGGCGCGACGTTCGCCGTTACAGAAATCGTGCCGTGCGCACCAAGCAACATCAACGCCAGCGTGCTGGCATCGTCGCCGCTATAAATGGCAAAGTCTCCAATGGCACGCTTCAACAAAGCCGCGCGCGCCAGCAAATCACTACCACGTTCGATGTTGCCCGTCGCATCTTTGATACCCACGATGTTCGGAATCTGCGCCAGACGCAGCACCGTGTCATTGTGCATATCTGCAACAGTACGCCCCGGCACGTTATACAAAATGTGCGGCATATCTACAGCTTCGGCGATGGCTTTGAAATGCTGATACAACCCTTCTTGCGTGGGCTTGTTGTAGTAAGGCACAACCGTCAGCGAAGCATCCGCGCCGACTTTTTTAGAGAAGGTCGCTAGCTCGATCGCTTCCTTGGTCGAGTTCGCGCCCGTCCCCGCGATGATGGGAATACGTTTTGCCGCGTGCTTAACCGCTTCAGCGATGAGCAACTCATGCTCTTCCACATTGACCGTCGGCGATTCGCCTGTCGTACCCACCACGACGATGCCATCCGTGCCTTCTTTGATGTGAAAGTCGATGAGTGATTTGAACGCCACCATGTCCAGACTACCGTCTTCTAACATCGGCGTAACGATTGCAACTATGCTGCCCTTAATCATTTTCATCTTCGCTTAAATCGAAAGCGCGCATTCTAACTCAAGGCAGGGGTTTACAAAAAGTGAATGCGTATTCCTAGCTTGGTCTTTGTAGAGAAAAAATGCCTTAGCGCACGACACCTAATGCTTTTTAACGTGAGGATGTTTGACCACAACCTCGGCGGGAAAGGCTTTGGAAAAAGCCTGTATCACTTCGCGCACCACTTTGCGCTGGGTTGGCGGCAGTGCGAGGAAGGCCTCGAACACTTCCCGTTCTCGGTAACCGATGCCATCTTCCCAGCGCGATTTTTGCTGCTCTATACGTTGCTCTATTTCCACACCATAACGTAACTGTTGCGGCGGTATACATAACCATTCCGCAAGCACCTCCACTTTATCCTGCTTGGGCAACGACTCCCCCAACAACCAACGACGCACACCGTGCAACGTCATTGGTTGTCCGAGGTAGCGAAGATTAAATTCACGTTCCAGCACCGATGGTTTGGCTTCGTAGCCACAGGACTTCATCGCGGCACGTAATCGTTTGGCAAATTTTTCACTTGATTTTTCCATGCCGCGAAATTACTGACGTATGCCTTTGCAAAGGTAAAGTGCGGCTTAATAACAAGTTACGCAATTAACGTAACTAATGGTAAAGTTGCAGATATTTTTTCGACTCATACCATGAAATCACGATGTCCAAAAATCAGTTAAATTCCTTGAGAGACACCGTTGATTCCACACCTCCCGCTACTAGTGAAGAAATTTTCAATCAAGTCGTTGCGGATGTGCGCGACGAATATCTATCGGACACGCAGTCATTTCCTTGGATCGTTGGATTTTCCGGCGGAAAGGACAGCACCTTAGTCGCGCACGCAGTTTTTGCTGCATTACTTGATATTTCACCCAGTCGTTTGACAAGACCCGTTCACATCATTGCCAATGACACGCTGGTGGAGAGTCCTTTGGTAGTTTCGCATTTGCACCAATCGCTGGAAGAACTTAGAAACGCGGCTGAGACGCTAAAGCTTCCTGTCACTGTCGCCACGACCAATCCCAATAAGGAAAACACATTCTGGGTATTGCTGATCGGCAAAGGTTATCCCAGCCCAAATTCAACCATGCGCTGGTGTACTGACCGCCTAAAAATTCAACCCACTAGTCGCTACATTCTCGATCAAGTTGCAGCCTGCGGATCCGCCATCATCGTGTTAGGTGTGCGAAAAGATGAGTCCTCATCGCGGCGGCGTAGTGTGGAAAGCTTTCAAAATGATGTCGGCACTCGCCTGCATCCACACAAAGAATTAAAAGGGGCATATGTCTATCGACCGATAGTCGAACTTGCAACTGATGATGTCTGGGAAATTTTAGCTAGCAAAGCCCCTCCTTGGGGTGGATCACATAATCGCTTAATAAAACTTTATCGAGATGCTTCGGGTGGCGAATGTCCTGTTGTCATGTCCCACGAAGATGCGCCTGGTTGCGGAACAAACTCCAGTCGCTTTGGTTGTTGGACTTGCACCGTAGTAGAAAAAGACAAAAGCTTGCAAGGTTTTGTGGACAGCGGAAACCATCAATATGCGCCACTGATTACCTTCCGCGATTGGCTGCGCGGAATACGCAATGACTTATCTCATCGTCAAGGCAGGCGACGCAACGGAAAAATTAGCATCATGGACAACGGAAAAATAATCCCAGGTCCTTTCACGTTGGATGCACGCCGAATGATTTTGGATCGTTTGCTTCAAACCCAAAACGAATATGGCGATACCTTAATTTCCGACCAAGAAATCGAAACAATCAAACGTATTTGGGCAACGGATTTAATTGCCATACAAACTCAGGGAGAAAATGAATGACTACTAATGAAATCTCAATACGCCATGACGTGGATGATCTACCTCTTTGGCGTGATTCTGGCTCGCACAACGTGCTACTGGAATCGTTATCAACCCAAGGCGTAGATGAAGAAGTTTTTGCCCGCTTGTTATCTGCCTATCGCGGAAACGCTCATAAACAAAAAATTCATACGACAGTCGAGTTTGATGAAATCTTTCAATCCATTGGTGGGATAAATTGATTATGTGGCTATCACGTATCGAATTAAAAAATTTCAAGAGTTACCGCCAACAAGTATTTGAGTTCCCGCAGCCGCAAGCGGGGAAAAATATGGTGCTTATTGGCGGCGTTAATGGCTATGGTAAAACCACTCTGCTTGAGGCCATTTATGTTGGCCTTTATGGAGAAGAAGCAATCAAGCAAAAGGCGCTAGATAGTGCTGGGCTAAAAGCAAAAAGCTATGGGCATTTTCTCGAAACAGCATTTAATCGCCTTGCTCCAGCGGATGAGCAGGAACGCATGGAGGTTTGCGTTGAATTCTCACGCGAGGACGATGGTGCGTTACGTGTAACACGCCGATGGTTTTTCAACGGCAAGGGAAAATACAACGACCAAAAAGTAGTAGTCGAAACACGCGCAAAATCTGGCGACTGGATGCCGCAAAAAGAAGAAAGGCTCCCTGAGTTACTAGAAAGTTATGCTACGCCGCCTTGGCTAGCATCATTTTTCTTTTTTGACGGCGAAAAAATTGCGGGATTGGCTGAAGAGGATCGAACCGGATGGATACAGTCTGGGCTTGAAAACTTACTCGGCGTAGGTCTGGTAAAAGGTTTACGCGAACAGCTTGCTGAATATAGCCTCAAAAAAATAAATAAGGCTGGCGGCATAGACGAGCAACGCATCGCAGAGTTGAAACACAAACTGGAAATTGAAAAGGAAAGTGAAGCCACCCTGTCTGGAACAATTGCTACATTACGCCAGCAGATCAGCGACACCAAAGAGGAGCGTGACAGGCTCAGTAATCAACTTACCGGATTGGCGCAAGGAAGTGATGCTCGCACGGTAGCAGAGGTCGCCGAAAATAGGGGGAGAGCGGCACAAAAGGTTGATCTGTGCTGGAAAAAATTACGCGAACTCTATGCGGTGCAATTGCCTCTACAATTAATTCGCCCACAGCTATACAGGGCATTAGAAAGTGCTATGAGTGGCGAGCAATCACTGATGGAGTGGGAGCAAAGCAAAGCGCGTATGCAGCCAAACTGGGAGAAATTTCACCATACTTTTTTCAATTCGCAATGGATCAATGGCGTGTGTCATTTACCCGGTGCACGAGAATCATTAGAAACCACACTTTTAGAGGCTTGGGAAAGTTTGCACTATCCGCGCCCCACGGAATGCGCTAACGATATTTGGCACAACTACATGCAAGCAAATGAGCGCCGCAAACTAACTGACATGCGCTCAAAAAACCAAATCTCAGCAGGTGATTTACGTCAAGCATTGGAAGCACATAAACAAGCCGAAGACGAACAATGGCGTTTGCAGCAAGAGCTGATTCGTTTGGAGGGGGTAAGTGGTGAAGGTAAGGCGCAACAGATAGCGCAGCTTAGAAAAGAGTTACCAATCGCACAAGAAAAGGTAGATTTGCTGGGTCGAGAGCTGGGCGCAAAAGAAAATGAACACCGCGCGCTACAAGGTGAAATCAGTAACCAGGCAGCAACCTACGAGCGAGAACGCAAAAAGCTAGTAGAAGGACACCCAGAGCGGCAAGCAGCGCAGGAAGCAGAGAAAGTGGTGAACATGATAGACAAGCTATTACCGCGTCTATTTGATTTGAAGCTCAAAGAGCTATCAGAGACTGTTACTCGTATTTACCGTGAGTTACACCACAAAGACCAAGTGGCACGCATTGAAATCTCGCGTGAAGGTAGCGCTACCTTGTTTAGCCATGAAGGAGCGGTAATTAATTTGCCAAAATCTTCGGGTGAGTCTCAACTCTTTGTCCTTGCACTGGTTGGGGCATTAGCAGAAGTAACAGGCTATCGCGTACCAATGATTATTGACACACCATTGGCAAGGCTCTCTGAAATACACTGCAAAAATTTATTGAGATACTGGGCATCTGATCCTGAGCGACAGGTCATTCTGCTGGCTCAAGACAAAGAAATCAGTGCCGACGATTACCGCAAATTAGCCGGTTCAGTAAACAAAACATATTTACTTGACCATCGCCAAGTGCGTGAAGGTGTTGGCTCAAGTAGCGCACAGGAAAATTCATATTTCGAGGAACGAGCATGAATACAATCAGCGACATTGTCACGTCATCCTACTCGACAAGTAAAGACGCAGATTCCGTCAGTAAAAATCTGAAAAAATGGCTGGGATGTGAAGCAAACTACGAAGTGGCCAGATTGGCACTCGGGCGCTCACTCATGCTTGAAGAAGCTCCACCATCAGCACCCGATGGCAAGGGGTTATCAATAAAAGGTGCGACATTGTTTGGTAGCGAAGATGACGGCAATTATTTGTGGATAGCACTCCTCGGTGAACAATTACGCTTGTATGGGCAGCCGCAATTCTCTTTGGAAGCTTTGCAGCAACTGGTACGAAATCATTGGCATCGTGGCGTGTATTTACTGGAAGCAGACTGGCAAAGTGCAGGCGAGGACGAAGCCAAATTTATCGATTTACTCGCACGGCGTGCGGCGTTGCCAGAAACGTTATCTTCGACAGACAACGGTGATACTGGTGTGTCCGCGCCGCTTATTTCTGCCACAGAAATGGATTGCACCAATCTGCTAAAAAAATTAAAGGATTTAGGTGTTGCGGCAGAAGTTCGTAACTCCGCGATCGGCCCGCGCCTCATACGTTATTGCCTATTTTTGTCAGATTCAGGCGATTTGTCTTTGCTTGATGGCCGCCTAGATGAGTTGGAATTTTCTTTAGGAGTGGGCAGCATCAAACTTTATCAGGCAAACGAGCCACAAACCTGCTTTCTCGAAATACCTCGCAAACCAACTGATTGGCAGACCGTTGTCGTTGATTGCTTCGACAAAGCTGCTAGCAATTTCTGCGCTTCCAATATGTTATTGCCAGTTAGTCCCGGCGTAGATGTAATCGGTACGCCAGTTGTATTTGACTTGGCTGATGCGCCACATCTACTGGTCGGCGGCACAACGGGCAGCGGCAAAAGCGTATGCGTCAATTCACTGTTGCTAAGCCTTGTACTTGCCTCACGTACTCGACCAATCAAGCTGGCCTTGATTGATCCCAAGCAAGTTGAGTTTGCACTTTGGCGAAAATGTGGGTTGCTGTACTCAGACATAGCCACATCGACTTCGACAGCCATTAACTTACTCAGTGAGTTAGTTGACGAAATGGAAAATCGTTATTCGCAATTTGCATTGTTGGGCGTAAAAAATTTAGTAGAGGCACGCGATCGCGGCTTTGATGGGGGCTGGATCGTAGTTGCAGTGGATGAATTAGCTGATCTGGTTATGCAAGGTAAATCTGGCAAAAGTGCCGAGGAAAAATTGGTGCAATTAGCACAAGAGGCACGATCTGCAGGCATACATCTGATTCTAGCCACGCAACGACCGGATGCCAAAACTTTCAGCGGACTACTGCGTAGCAATTGCCCTGCACGCATTGCGCTTAAGGTACAGAAATCTACCGAGTCAAACATTATTCTTGATGAGTCAGGAGCAGAGTTATTGTTGGGCAAGGGCGACATGCTCATCAAGGGTGTAGGCTCTTCAATACAACGGGCGCATGGCTACAAAATCGAGAATGAAGAAATAGTGGCGAGGTGTCGCTCTATTTGACACGACTTACTACTGCCAACGCTAAATAGAAATATCCCTTTTGCCTCCCAATCCTATTGATTTCCCCTCGTGCTGACACGAGATACTCTTGAATATAGCGTTTTAACCGCCTGTACCTACAAGGCACACATCAACGTTTATGCGATGCCTGAATAGGCTAGATGTGCATCCTGCGTGCTCTTAGGTATGACGACAAGGCGGCAGGCATGACCCAGTTGCTGAAATTCGCACGCGTGCGCGAGATGACAGTGCAGAATCGGCTGATTTAAGACAGGTGGGAAATGACGGCGCGACAAGAACGGCGTGGCTGTGGAATAATGGTGACACTGTTGAATTCAACCGCTGTCATGCCCGCCAACACCCTAGCCACTTTGCATCCCGGTGACATCGCCACCATCGTCTCGATACACGCCGAAGAAGCCTTGCATCAGCGTTTACTCGCGCTGGGCTTTCGCACCGGGAAACAAATTGAAGTTATACGCAAAGCGAGTTTTTCAGGTCCCTTACAAGTTCGCATCGGCACAACAGATGTGATGCTGCGCCGCAGCGAAGCCGGCAAAATCAAGGTGTCCAGACCATGAAGCGCATCGCTCTTTTGGGCATGCCCAACACCGGCAAGTCCACCTTCTTCAACCGCATGACGGGTGGTTCGGCGCGTGTCGGCAATTGGCCGGGTATCACCGTCGAGTTGCTCAGCGGCAAGATATTGCTAGGCAGCGACATGGTGGAGATCATCGATCTACCCGGCATCTATGATCTGCACGGATTTTCAGACGACGAGCAAGTGGTGCGTCATTTCCTGCATGACAACGTCCCCGACCTCGCGCTGGTGATCCTCAACGCGACCCAGATTGAACGCCAAATGAGTCTGTTGCTACAACTCAAGCAACTCAATATGAATCTCGTGGTGCTGCTGAATATGTCAGATGAAGCCAAGAAATACGGCATCACCATAGACATCGGCAAAATGACCGAGATGCTGGGCATGCCGATATTTTTGCTCAGTGGCAAATATGGCAACGGTTATGGCGAAGCACTACAAGCCATCACCAAAGCCCTGCGTTATCCCACGCCCGGCATGGCCGAGCAATTGCGCGACCAATTGGAACAGGACGAGCACATCGCCGCAGAAATGGCGCGTGTGATGAAACATGCCGTACAGATTCCCGCACGCTTGCCCGAAAACCTGACCGAAAAATTGGATCAGGTGATGCTGCATCCCGTACTGGGATTGCCCATCTTCTTCGGCATCATGTATCTCTTGTTCCAAGCCATCTTCCTATTCGGTCAACCCTTACAGATCGGTATCGCCGAACTATTCACTTGGTTGCGCGAGAGCGCGCTTGAACCCGCACTCAGCGGTTTGCCACTTGCCATACAAGGCTTATTACTGGATGGTGTCTACAACGGCGTGGCAACTGTCGCCGCCTTCGTCCCCATCATCATATTATTCTTCCTATTTATGGCCATCATAGAAGACAGCGGCTATCTGTCTCGTGCCGCGTTCCTGATGGATGCACTCATGGCCAAGTTGGGCTTGGATGGTCGCGGCTTCGTGATGTTGCTGATGGGTTTCGGTTGCAACGTACCCGCTCTGATGGGTACGCGAGTGATGCGCTCGCGTGCCATGCGCTTGCTCACCATGCTGGTCATCCCCTTCTCGCTCTGTTCGGCACGCTTGCAAGTATTCGTCTTCATCACTGCCGCCCTGTTCTCTCCGCACGCAGCGCCCCTGGTGTTGTTCAGCCTATATCTGTTTAGCTTCGCCACCGCCATTCTGACCGCACTGTTGTTCAAGAATAAGTTCAAGAATAATGAACCCTTCGTGCTGGAACTGCCCCCCTACCGCTTCCCCACCGCGCGCCAGATGGTGTTGCGCGGCTGGCTGGAAGTCACCCACTTCCTGCGCCGTGCCACACAGTTCATCATCGCCGGCGTGGTCCTGGTTTGGTTTCTGACCCATGTGCCGTTCTCGGCCGTACCTGCCAGTGCAGACACCCTCTCGGGCATGATAGGTGCATGGCTACATCCCTTGTTTTCGCCTGTGGGTATCACGCCTGAACTCACCATCGCACTGATTTTCGGATTTGTCGCCAAAGAGATCGTCATCGGATCGCTGGCCGTCATCTATGGCATGTCGGGTGACGCACTGGGTGGCGCATTGGCACATCAGATAGACTGGGTACAAGCGTATAGCTTCATGTTGTTCACCCTGATCTACACGCCCTGCTTGTCGACTATCGCGACATTACGCAGCGAGTCCAAAGACAAATGGTTCACCACTTTCTCCATCTTCTGGTCATTAGGCTTAGCCTGGCTGATCAGTTTCGTCTTCTATCAAGGCGCACGTCTATTGGGCTATTGAACCCTCTTGTCGCCTAAAGATTGCGGCTTTATTCCCGCAAATAGCCCCAAAACACCTAGCTTTTCTTGATATCGGCCACGAACCTTGCGCAGCATCATGACGTATGGATATAAAACAACAATCGATAATCAGAAACCTCGACGCTGGCGGAAAATTGCCCACGCCTAAAGGAATTGCACTGGAATTAATTAAACTCACCGCCAAGGAAGAGTACTCCAGTGCTGAAGTAATAGAATTGATAGCGAGCGACCCGGCTCTCAGCGTACGCATCCTCAAGGCGGCCAATGCCATGTTGTTTGGTTTACGTCATTCCGTTGTCTCGATCTCTGATGCCATAGCCATCTTGGGGATGCGTACCTTAAGACAATTGGTGCTGTCGATCTCCATCGTGCATGACAACAAGCAAGGGGCATGCAAACAATACGATTACGAATATTTTTGGTCATGCTCCCTGCTAACCGGCATCGCCATGCGGCATCTAGCGCAAGAAGCAAAAGTAGCCTCTGCTGATGAGCTTTTTGTTGTCGGCCTACTGTCAGAGATTGGCGAATTGGCCATAGCGTCAGCTTACCCGGAACAATTTGCCAGCATGGTAGCCAGTACTAACAAGACCGAAATCACCGAACTGCTAGCCGCGGAGCAAAGCATTTTTGGCTTTGATCATGCCGAGGCGAGCGCGGCCATCATGGCAGAATTGAGTTTCCCCGAGATATTCCAACGACTAGCGCGCCAATTTCAATTAATCGGAATCGAGGGTTGGACCGAAGGTTCACGCGAATGGAAACTACTCAAGATGCTGCAAGTTTCCTCGTTGATTGCACGGATCAGCTTGGCCTTGCCTTCACAACGACCAAAACTTGTTGAAGCACTTAAACTCAAAGCAGCCGAGGTCGCAGTAGAAGAGCAAACGATTATCAAGATCGCTGAAATTTGCAGTAGCAATTGGCCACAGTGGACAGCACTGTTCAGTCTCCCGCCGCGCACCATACCGTCATTTTCCGAATTGTTTGACGAGCTTGAAAATACGACTCCAAAACTCGAACTGGCAGTGCCGACTTACTCAACCCAAGACTACGCCTTACGTGTGCTGGTGATAGACGACGACAGATTGATGCTGACCTTGCTGAGCAATATGCTCAATTCTGTGGGGCACAAAGTTATCACCGCGACCAACGGTGTCGAAGCCTTGCAGAAAATCGAGAAAGAGCATCCTCAACTGGTCATCACTGACTGGCAGATGCCACTGATGGACGGCATCACTTTATGCAGGGAAACAAGGGCCCGATTCAAGAATCGGGCCATATACATTACAGTCGTCACTGCACATGAATCGGCAGAGGAGTTGGTGGATGCATTTGAGGCGGGTGCAGATGACTATCTCGTCAAACCCATTATCCCCAAGATTCTCTTTGCAAGAATGCGCGCCGCCCAGCGGGTGATCAAATTGCAAGAGGAGCTCGCGAATGAGCGTGAGCAGATGGTGCGTTTTTCCATTGAACTTTCCGAGACCAATGCACAGTTGCAACATCAATCCCAAACCGATGCACTGACAGAACTCCCTAATAGACGTATGGCTATGGAGCGCTTGTCCCAGGAATGGAAATTCTCGGAACGCAGTCATTTACCACTCAGCTGCTTGATGCTGGATATCGATCATTTCAAATCCATCAATGACAATCATGGGCATCAAGTCGGCGATGAGGCCCTGCAACGTGTCTCCCAATCCCTGAAGCGGACATCACGAACGACAGATCTAGTGTGCCGTTATGGAGGCGAAGAATTTTTAGTCCTCTGCTCCAACACGCCCCTAGATCAGGCGTTTCTACTCGCAGAGCGCATACGTCTCGAAATCGCTGCACAACGCCTACTCATTCCTGACAATATCGAGTTAAAAATGACCGTAAGCATAGGCATCGCCGAAAAATTGGCCGGCACTGACACGCTAGATGATCTACTCAAAAGAGCCGATGTAAATATGTACGAGGCCAAACGTGGCGGTCGCAATCGTACCGAAGGGCGCTAGTCATAACTCGGTACGGAGCACTGTTGAATAAAACTTGTACGCCAGCAGCGTGACGCTAAATTTTGACCACTTTGGCAAGCAAGGGGGTTATCAACTGGTTCATGTTGAGCGGCTTATGGAATACTGGCCAGGCCTGTCACCGGTATCACGCAGCGCGGCAGTTAAGTATTCCCCGTGACTGATATAGCCGTGATGTGACCTTCGTGTATCTGCGCTAAGCGTGACAAGATGTATCCCATTCAACTCCCCTACGCTTATCTAGACGCATCATTGATGATGTCAGATGCATTTTTCAACAGCGTATTCAATTCGTCCAGGAACTGATGACTGATCACTAAGGAAGTCGCTAGCATGACTGCAAGGGTCATTATTGCGCTGATTGCAGCGACACCCGGCAATAACTTATTCCTCTGCCTCGCTATCCCCACACACCCCGATACCAGAAGCAGTAGATCGCCAGAGTTTTCTTACCGAAGCAAGGCCTCTTATCACCTCTCTGTTAACCGTACTCCACCTGGACATTCTGATTGCCGAGCAGGCCGCGTAAATCTTGCATCAACTCATCTTGCAGGGTTACCTGCCAAGCTTCGCCCAAACGCATCTGACACACCGCAGTGGCATTGCGGTAATAGAGCTGCACGACACACTTGCCTTCTTTGTAGGGCGCAAGCAAAGCTTTAAGTTTTGCGATGTCCGCCTTGCAATCGCAGCGCAATGACAATTGTTGGGCGAAGTGTGAACGTGCAGTCGCCAGGTCGTATAACGCCTCTCCGCTGACACGTATGCTGCCTGAATACTCATCCAGACTGGCCTTACCTTGCACCACCAACACCTCGTCCTCTTTGATCCAGGGGCGGTTGGCTTCATAGATTTCATTGAACACAGTGAGCTCGGTCTGACCCGCGCCATCCTCCAAGGTGATGACTGCCATGCGACCTCTTCTGGTCTGTTGTAGCCGCAAGGACGAAACGATACCCGCCAGCAGTACGGGGACACCGCGACGCTGTCCACCGCCATAACCGTTGCCATCATTACCCTTGCCGACAAAGGCCGGCGTGAGATCCGCCAACTTCACCTTGACGAAATTGGCGAGCTCTTCCTGATACTCCTGATAGGGATGGCCCCCCAGATACATGCCCAGACTGAGTTTCTCATTCGCCAATTGCTCGCGCATAGACCAGCGCGGTACATCCTGCATCTGCTCGATCAAAACCGCATCGGCCTCATCCTCACCGAACAAACTGTTCTGGTTGGCGGCACGCGCGAGCTGATCAGCACTACTCAAGGCCGCATCCAGTGAGGCCAGCAATTGTGCGCGATGATCGTTGATGACATCGAAGGCGCCAGCACGTATCAGCGCCTCTATGGTGCGGCGATTGACCACGCGCTTATCCACGCGACGACAAAATTCGAAGATATCCTTGAATGGGCCAGCCTTATTGCGTGCCTGCACGATGTTCTCAACCGCGCCCTCACCCGCACCTTTGACCGCACCCAGACCATATGCGATGGTCTTCTCGTCCACAGGTTGAAAGCGGAAGCAGGAGGCATTGATGTCAGGCTTGAGGATCTGCAAGCCCTGCAGCAACGTGTCCTGATAGAAAAAACTGATCTTGTCGGTGTTGACCATTTCCGAGGTCATGGTCGACGCCATAAAGGCTGCCGGGAAGTGACACTTTAGATAAGCGGTCTGATAGGCAACCAATGAGTAGGCGGCAGCGTGCGACTTGTTAAAGCCATAACCCGCGAACTTCTCCATCGTGTCGAAAATCTCGTTAGCAATCTTCTCGCCAATCTGATTATTCTTCTCCGCACCCGAAACGAAAATGGCACGTTGCTCGGCCATCTCCTCGGCCTTCTTCTTACCCATCGCACGGCGCAACATATCCGCACCGCCCAGCGTGTATCCAGCGATCACCTGCGCCGATTGCATCACCTGCTCTTGGTACACCATGATGCCGTAGGTGCTGTTGACCACTTTCCCCAGCAGCGGATGCGGAAGAACAACGTTCTCCTTGCCGTGCTTGCGATTGATGTAATCGGGGATGAAATCCATAGGACCCGGACGATACAAGGCGTTCAGCGCGATCAAGTCTTCCAGACAGTCCGGCTTGGCCTTAATCAATGTGTCCTTCATACCGCGCGATTCAAACTGGAACACCGCCGTGGTGTTCGCGGTCTTGAATATCTTGTCGTATGTCGGCTTGTCGTCTAGCGGAATGGCATCGATATTGAAGTCTGGATTCAGGATGCAGGAGGCAGGAAGCAACAGATCAGCGGGTGCGGATGAGCTACCTCCCTGTATCCCCGATCCTTTTATATACCGTACCGCCCAATCTATGATGGTCAGCGTGCGCAAACCCAAGAAGTCGAACTTGACCAAACCGATGGCTTCGACATCGTCTTTGTCATATTGACTCACCGCCTTACCGTCTTGCCCGGCCTGCACATTCTCCGCGCTATACAGCGGGCAGAAATCGGTAAGCTTGCCTGGTGCGATCAACACACCACCAGCATGCATACCGACATTACGCGTCATGTCTTCCAGACGCTCGGCTAGTTCCAGAAATTCGTCCACGCCCTCTTCGTTATCGATGATGGCATTGAACTCGGGTTCCATCTCACGCGCCTTCTTCAGCGAGACTGGCTTCACGCCATCCAATGGCACCAGCTTGGACAGTCGATCACACAGGCCATAGGGGAAGTCCAGCACACGCCCCACATCGCGGATCACCCCCTTGGACGCCATGGTGCCGAAGGTGGCGATCTGCGACACGCATTGCGCGCCGTATTTTTGCTTCACATAGTCGATGACGCGTTCGCGCCCGTCCTGACAAAAGTCCACGTCGAAATCGGGCATGGATACGCGCTCGGGATTAAGGAAGCGCTCGAACAGCAAGTCATAACGCAATGGGTCCAGATCGGTGATGCTCAGACTGTATGCCACCAGAGAGCCAGCGCCTGAACCGCGACCCGGCCCGACCGGCACACCGTTGGCCTTCGCCCAGCGGATGAAGTCCGCCACGATGAGAAAATAGCCGGGGAAACCCATCTTGATGATGGTCTCGTTCTCGAAATCCAGTCGCGCCTGATATTCGGGCATCTTGGCGACACGCACCGCCTCGTCCGGATAAAGGAATTTCATACGCTGCAACAAACCACGCTGGCTCTCGGCACGCAGAAAGTCATCCAAACCTTGCCCATCCGGCGTAGGGAAATCAGGGAGGTGCGGCTTGCCCAGTACCAGCGAGAGATTACAGCGTCGCGCGATCTCTATGCTGTTCTCTAAGGCCTCGGGCAAATCGGCGAATAATTCCACCATCTCGGCCTGTGTCTTGAAATATTGCTGCTCGGTGAAGGCTTTGACGCGACGCTTGTCGTTCAGCACATACCCCTCGGCGATACACACCCGCGCCTCATGCGCCTTGAAATCGTCGCCGCTTAAAAATTGCACAGGGTGGGTGGCAACCACAGGCAGCGCCAATTCGGCAGCCAATGTCACTGCCGCCGCGATGTGGTTCTCCTCTTCGGGATGGCCAACGCGTTGCACTTCGATGTAATAACGCTGACCGAACAAGGCAGCCCACTCATTTGCGTATTGCTTGGCCAATAACAGATTGCCCGTCACCAAGGCACTGCCAACATCACCCTGATGCGCGCCAGAGAGGGCAATCAGCCCTGTTGTCCCCGTTTCATGGAACCACTCGCGCCTAAACTCGGCGCGGCCACGATACTGGTTCTCCAGATATGCCCGCGACAGCAATTGGCATAACAGCAGATAACCCTCACGCGACTGGCACAACAACAACATGCGCTGCGGCTTATCCCTATCCACCTCGTTGCTGATGAAGACATCGCAGCCTATCACCGGCTTAACACCCTTGCCGCGTGCAGCTTTATAGAACTTGATCAGACCGAACACATTGCTAAGATCAGTCAACGCGAGCGCCGGCATCCGATCAGCGATTGCTGCAGCAACGGCCTCGTCTACACGCACCATGCCGTCGGCAATGGAGTACTCGCTGTGCAGGCGCAAATGGACGAAAGAGGGAGCTGACATGTGGTAAAGAAGAAAATATTTCGTCTCGAATTTTACACCGAGCACGCAGCGATGGCGGACTCATTCTGAGCACACTTACACATGACCAACTGATGTCACTGTTTAATAAGGAGATGAATTTTTAGGATGCCCCATACGACCCATTCAAGTATGCGGTTTTGATTGACCACTCGACACACCCAGAGTATGTTGCCGCCCACTGGCAAAGCTATCGAAAGATATGGGCGCAAGATCTCCGGCCTCAGGGTAACTGTGGTAGCGGGACTGCGGCATCAGGCACCTTATCCCGGCCCTGGCAGTCTTAAATCTCCCTCGTTAGCTCACCGGAACGCTAAACATCACAGCCCTCTGGAGGGGCGACGCATGGGTCAAGAAGTGAAGAAGATTGATGTTGTGGAACTGGAACCCAGTTGCGGCTTGTGCGCGCATACCTTCAGACGAAAATGTAGCCATGATGTCGTCGTGTGCGTGCCACACCTTAAAAATATGCCTGCCGACTACTGCGACGTTTGTGAGCTACACACCCCCAAAGAAGCCGACAGAAGCGCTAACTGAACGGCCTGACTCCCGCAACTGTTCTGATACACACCTTAGTCCAGCCGAGCAATTACAATGCTCACCTCTTCGCATTCGCTACTACCATGACTGAATCCATACGCCTCGCCAAAAAATTGATCGCACTTATAGGCTGTTCGCGCCGCGAAGCCGAACTTCTTATCACTGCCGGCAATGTGACGGTGGATGGTGTGATCATCGAAGAGCCGCAATTCATGGTGGGCGATGAGCATGTCGAACTGCAAGCGGGTGCACAGCCCCTACCCTTGCCGCCCATTACCCTCATCGCCCATCAAATATCCGGCATCGCGCCTCAACTCTTGGAGACATCGACCCGCAGTAGCGATGACGCATCAGAAATCCGCATTCTCAAATACCACCACAGACTTTCGCAGTTCGCACCGCTAGAACCTGGCGCAGATGGCTTAACGGTCTACAGCCAAGACTGGCGCGTGGAACGCAAACTAAAAGCGGACGCCGCGACACTGGAACAGGAATACCTCGTCGAGGTCGCGGGCACTTTGAGTGCCGAGGGCCTGAAACTGTTGAATCACGGCCTGACATACAGAGACCGCGCACTGACACCCTGCAAAGTCAGCTGGCAGAACGAGACTCGTCTACGTTTCGCCATCAAAGGCATCGTCACCGGCCAGATCAAACACGCATGTGAGACCGTAGGCCTGCAAGTCATCAGTTACAAAAGACTCCGCATCGGTCGCGTCGCGATGTCCAAATTGCCGCAAGGTCAATGGCGTTACCTGGTACAAAGTGAACGGTTTTAAAACCCGTTCAGCGTCACGCTGTTAGAATGCCGCTCGCACAATAACCCTGTTCGCCATGCACCCGACCCTGACACTCAAACAAGAAAACCGACTGCTGCTCACCCTCGCGGGCATACAGTTTTCGCACATCCTGGATTTCATGATCATGATGCCGCTCGGCCCAATACTGATTCAGACTTTCGGCATCAGCACGCATCAGTTTGGTCTGCTGGTCGCAAGCTATAGTTTTAGCGCTGCAGTGTCGGGTTTGTTGGGCGCGACCTTCGTGGATAGATTCGAGCGCAAACGCTTGCTGCTCCTGATGTTCGCACTGTTCGGCATCGCCTCACTCGCCTGCGGACTCGCCCCCGGCTATGCGACGCTGATCATCGCCCGTGCCTTCGCGGGCGCATTCGGCGGCGTGATGGGCGCGATGGTACAGACCATCATCGGCGACGTGATTCCCTTCGAGCGACGCGCGCGCGCCAGTGGCGTGGTGATGTCGGCGTTCTCTTTCTCCACCATCGCGGGCGTGCCGATTTCTTTGTGGTTGGCAAACTGGCTAAACTGGCGCGCACCCTTCGTATTAGTCGCATTCTTGACGGTGATATTCGTCATCATCGGTCAACAAGTCTTGCCGCAATTACGCCACCACATCAGCGCGCAAAAGCGCGCCCATCCTTTTGTGCCGATGTTTGAAGTATTACGCGAAGCCAATCATTTGCGCGCGCTATTATTTTCCGCGTTAATTATTTTTGCCGGCTTCACCGTGATTCCATACATCACCCTGTATGCCGTGCATAACATCGGCATCCATCAGCATGACATTCCGTTCATCTACCTCGCAGGCGGTGCTGCAACGCTATTCACCGCGCGCTTTATCGGTCATCAGGCCGATCTGCATGGCAAAGTGAAAATCTATCGACTGGTCGCCATAGCCGCATCCGTGCCGCTGGTACTGCTCACCCAAGTCACCGCCGCACCGCTATGGGCATGGCTGATCTACACCACGATATTTTTCGTCCTGGTTTCAGGTCGCATGATTCCCGCGATGGCCATCATCACCTCCGCCGCACAACCCAAACTGCGCGGCACATTCATGTCACTCAACGCCACCGTGCAATCACTGGCAATGGCACTCGCCAGCACACTTGCAGGCTACCTCATCACGCAAGATGCCACAGGCGCGTTGGTGGATTACGGAACGGTGGGCTTGGTCGCACTGGTTGCGAACGGAATAGCTATTTGGTTTGTCTCGCGCATCGCCATGCATGACCATACAGTGGTCATTCCAGACGTGGCGTTGAAGTAAAAAAGGAATTTGGAGCGGGTGAAGGGGATCGAACCCTCGTATGCAGCTTGGGAAGCTGCCGTTCTACCATTGAACTACACCCGCCTGGATAAAACGCATCGTGTAAAATGCGGCGCGAATTCTAACACGGACACCACGCAGTGATAACCTTAAAACTCAACGGCGAGAGCCGCACCTTTCCCGCCGTATTGAGCGCGGCGGATTTAATCGAACAACTGGGATACACCGGCAAACGCATCGCGCTGGAACGCAACGGCGAGATTGTGCCGCGCAGCAATTACGCGAATGTGCTGTTGGCAGAGGGCGATCAGCTTGAGGTGGTGGTTGCAGTTGGCGGGGGCTAAATAAATTCAGATGTA
Source organism: Gallionellaceae bacterium (assembly GCA_027448945.1). GTDB lineage: Bacteria > Pseudomonadota > Gammaproteobacteria > Burkholderiales > Gallionellaceae > Gallionella. The sequence goes on along the minus strand of DAIDMQ010000009.1, from coordinate 29,763 downwards.
ATCTGATACGCTGTAATCAAAGTTTAAGGAAATAAACATGAACGACAAACTAATCATCGCCGGTAAATCTTATGATTCGCGCCTGTTGGTCGGCACGGGCAAGTACAAAGATTTTACCGAGACAAAAAATGCCATCGAGACCAGCGGCGCGGAGATTATCACTATCGCAATTCGTCGCAGCAACATCGGACAGCATCCCAACGAGCCTAGCTTGCTGGAAATCTTGCCACCGTCCAAATACACTCTGCTGCCGAATACGGCGGGCTGCTATACCGCCGACGATGCGGTGCGCACGTTGCGTTTGGCACGTGAATTATTGGACGGTCATAGCTTGGTGAAACTGGAAGTATTGGGCGACCCGCAATCGCTGTATCCCAACGTCATCGAAACGATTGCTGCCGCAAAAACGCTGGTGGCAGAAGGTTTTCAGGTGATGGTCTACACCTCGGACGACCCTATCATCGCCAAACAATTGGAGGACATTGGTTGCGTGGCGATCATGCCGCTGGCTTCGTTGATCGGTTCGGGCATGGGCATTTTGAATCCATGGAATCTGCAACTCATCATGGACAGAGTCAGCGTTCCCGTCATCGTCGATGCGGGCGTGGGCACGGCTTCCGATGCGGCGATTGCAATGGAACTCGGTTGCGCTGGCGTGTTGATGAACACCGCGATCGCGGGTGCGCAACAGCCTGTGCTGATGGCGAAGGCGATGAAGCAAGCCGTAGAGGCAGGCCGCTCCGCTTACCTCGCGGGACGCATGCCGAAGAAGCTTTACAGTGCCAGCCCCAGTTCGCCGACAGCGGGCATCATCACTTCGACCCGCGCTTAAATTACCGTTGACACCATGACTGACACAACAGCTAACACTCACCGTCACATCCGCAGTTTCGTGCGCCGTCAGGGCCGCGTTTCGCCTGCACAACAGCGCGCTTGCGAGACCTTGCTGCCGCAGTTTGGCATCAACTATTCGAATAAATTGCTCAATCTTGAATCTGCATTTTCACGCACCGCGCCGAAAATTTTGGAGATTGGTTTTGGCATGGGCGACAGCACCGCAACCATCGCGCAAGCAAACCCCGGGAATGATTATCTTTGCTTGGAAGTGCATACCCCGGGTGTAGGTAATCTGCTCAAGCTCATAGAGTCAAATCAGATACAAAACATCCGCATCATCCAGCACGATGCCGTGGAAGTATTACGCGATATGGTTGCCGACGGCGCATTAGATGGCGTGCATATTTTCTTTCCCGACCCGTGGCATAAAGCGCGTCACAACAAACGCCGTTTGATACAGTCGCCATTCATCGCCGCGCTAGTACAGAAGATCAAGGCAGGTGGATACATCCATGTTGCGACTGATTGGCATGAATATGCCGAGCAGGTGCTGCAAGTCTTGAACGATGAAGCCCGATTGAAAAACACCGTCAGCGATTACGCGCCCCGCCCCGAATATCGCCCGCTCACTAAATTCGAGAAACGCGGTTTGAACTTGGGGCATGGCGTGTGGGATCTGGTCTACACTCGCATCTGATACTCAACCATCAAGGGGCGCATGATGATCTATCAAGGAAGTTGTCATTGCGGACATATCAAGTTCGAAGTTGAAGGCGATCTGCATGGCGTCAAGCAATGCAATTGCTCTATCTGTCAACGATTAGGTGCCTTGCGCTGGTTCGTCCCACGCAGCCAGGTGCGCTTCCTGACCCCCGAGAGCAATCTCTCCACTTATCAATTTGGCAAAAAGTCCATCAGCCATCACTTCTGCGCCATCTGCGGCTGTGCACCTATGGGCACAGGCTCGTACAAAGGCGTGGAGATGTTCAGTATCAATGCGCGCTGCCTTGAGGCTGTGGATCTCACCACACTCAAAATTAGCCTAGTAGACGGGCGTAGTTGGTAGGCTATAAGTTGATGTTTTTACTCTGATTTAATGAATATATAGGCCATAATAAAACTTGAGTTGTTGATTTTTGTGGTGTTAGAGTGCGGCTTCTCAGAACAGGAGGACGATCATCATGAATCGCATTTCACAAATCTTTCAATTTTTATTGCTGTTTTTGGCCAGTTCTATTGCTTTGGCTGCCGGCCAAGCAAGCTGTGAAGAACGCAGCATGCGTGAACCCGCGAACAATCGCCATGTATTCATGCAAGACTGTCTGGCTCAAACCAATACCCCCGAGCACGTACGCGCAATAACCGCTGCGGAAAAGCGAGCTACTTGCGAACAAAACGCCAAGAACATGAAAATGGAAGGTGGTCGCAAAGGTGACTACATAAACTCATGCGCAAATAAAAACGAAGCGGTCGCAGAAGCGAAACGTTACGGCATAGATGACCAGAGCACACCAACTGCACGCCCCCAGCATGTCAACAGAGCTACTGTCGAAAAGCGTCAAGCTGAGACTCCCCACCAACATAAGGCGGCTAAGAAGCAAGAAGCAAGAGCCGCCAAGCAGAAACGTAATTGCAGCAAGGAAGCAAGCAATGACGGTCTGAAGGGCAAAGAACGTCGCAAGTTTTTGATCCAATGCCGCAATAGCAAATAAACCGCCGAGGCCGTCATCACAGCCTCATTGTTTTTCGTTCAGAAATATCTCCAGCAAATCATTCAGAAAGCGTTGCCCCAACTCGGTCGGGGCAATGCGCTGGTGGTCACGAAACAGCAATCCGCGCTGCTGTGCCTCGTTCAATTCACGCTGGATATTGAGCAAAGACAAACTGGTGCGTTCGTTGAACAAAGTCGCATCGAATCCTTGGTTCAAACGCAAGGCATTCAACATAAATTCAAACGCGAGTTCCTCGCGGCTCACCTCATTTTCAGTTTGTATAGCCGCACCCTGCATGACCTGCTGCATATAGGCTTGCGGCTGTCTGTAGCGCGCCTGACGGATGATTTTATCGGGAAAACTGAGCTTGCTATGTGCGCCCGCGCCTATGCCTAAGTAGTCGCCAAATTTCCAATAATTGATGTTGTGCTTAGCGCGACGATTGGATTTTGCAAACGCCGAAGTCTCGTAATGTTCATAGCCATTTTCAGCCAACAATTCCTCGATGCGCTGCTGCATTTCGCTACTCGCATCATCGTCTGGCAAAGAAGGTGGATTGCGATAGAACAAAGTGTTCGGCTCTAGCGTAAAGTGATAACAAGACAAATGATTCGGCGCAAACGACAACGCAGTGCGCACATCTGCCAAGGCTTGCTCTAAAGACTGATTAGGCAAGGCATACATCAAATCGAGATTAAAATTATCGAAATGCTGTTGTGCAATTTCGATAGCACGACGTGCATCATCGGCAGAGTGGATGCGCCCCAAAGCTTGCAGATGTTCATCATTAAAACTTTGGATTCCCATCGACAGTCGGTTTACACCCGCATCTCGAAAAGCCGCGAACTTATCCGCTTCCACAGTGCCGGGATTCGCCTCCAGTGTGATCTCCGCATTCAAATCCAAGGGTAACAACATGCGCACATTACGCAGAATTTCGCCGATGGCATCACCGCTCAACAGGCTGGGTGTACCACCGCCGAAAAACACCGTATACACCTTGCGCCCCCATATCTGAGGCAAGGCCATCTCCAAATCACGTACCAGTGCAGCCACATAGGCCTGCTCTGGTATATCTGCCTTGGCTTCGTGCGAATTGAAATCACAATAGGGACATTTACGTACGCACCACGGGATGTGGATATATAACGACAAAGGGGGTAAAGCTTTGAAGTTTAGTGACCGCGAACGTTTCGAGGTCGGGGCATGCAGTGTGATAGGAATCATCTGGAAAAGCGGGGGATGTGATGCATCCCCCTATAGTGCGGCCAAGCCGATTATTTTGCGCGACCATAGCGTGCGGTGAAGCTCGCTTTGCCAATGGCGTTGGCATGGATCATGAAGCCGGTCAGCGCGGCAGTCGCATCTGCGGGGACTTCCAGCTTGTCGGTCTTCAGCGCGTATATAGTGAAGATATAGTGATGCGGTTTATCGCCTTTGGGTGGGCAAGTACCACCCCAAGCTGCGAAACCGTAGTCGATACGATTTTGTACTGCGCCAGCTGGCAGGGTCGTGCTATTCAAATCACCGGCTCCGGCGGGCAATCCCTGAGTGTCGGCCGGGAGGTTGATGACCATCCAATGCCACCAACCTGAACCCGTGGGTGCATCTGGATCATAAACGGTGAGCGCATAGCTCTTGGTGCCCTTGGGCGCACCACTCCACTTCAAAGCGGGAGATTTATTCTGACCCGAGCAACCGAAACTATTGAACTCGAAGCGCTGATCCATCAAGGCATGAGGCTTAATTTCAGGACTGGAGAGTTTGAAGTCGGCTGCAACAGCAGCACTACAAGCAAGTGACAATGCGACACTGAACAAGATATGTTTCATCTGAGTCTCCTAATGGGTAGAGGGGAGGTGATTCTATTCCTAGCCAAGTGAACTAGTTAGGCTTTCAATCGCGCCAGCAAAGCCTGCATGGCCTTGCCTCTGTGACTGATGTCCTGTTTCTCATCGTGACTCAATTCGGCTGCCGTCTTGCCCAAATCGGGTAACCAGAACAAGGGGTCATAGCCAAAGCCACCATTGCCACATGGAACGCTTGCGATCTCACCATGCCATTCACCTTCGGCAATCAGGGGTTGCGGATCGCCTGCAGAATGCATCAACACCAGCACACACGTGTAATGAGCACGTCGGTCCGTGGCGCTCTTCATCGCTTCCAACAATGCGCGGTTGTTGCGCTCGTCTGACTTTGGGAAGCCCGAATAACGTGCCGAGATCACCCCGGGCGCACCATTGAGCGCAGTCACGCAGATACCAGAGTCATCCGCCAGCGCGGGCAAACCACTCTCACGACTGGCATGACGCGCCTTGGCGAGTGCGTTCTCGACGAAGGTCAGATGCGGCTCCTCGGCTTCAGAGATGCCTAACTCAGCTTGAGTCATGACCTCTGTGCCAAGCGGTGCGAGCAAACGCTGGAACTCCGCCAGCTTGCCGGGGTTATTGGATGCGATGACGAGTTTTTTCATAATTGGACGCAAGGAGTAAGCTTGGGGTCATAAGTTGGTTTTATCCGCTACGCGGGCTTTTGGGAATAATTGGCTGCAATAAAATGACGGAGCGCGGTAACTTACATATTACGACTACTTCTGCAAGCCTAGCGCCGCGCGCTGTCTAACAATCAATTCCGCGATACCCGCTTGCGCCAGGTTCAACAGCGCATCCATTTCGCCACGACTGAACGCATGGCCCTCCGCTGTACCCTGCACTTCGACAAAATGGCCGCTGCCCAGCATCACAACGTTCATGTCGGTATCACAGGCTGAGTCTTCAACATAGTCCAGATCCAGTACTGGCGTACCTTCATAGATGCCGACCGAGATGGCGGCGATGAAGTCCTTCAATGGCGATTCGGCAATCAGGCCTTGGCCCAACAAGCCTGTCACCGCATCATGGAGGGCAACGTAAGCACCTGTGATACTAGCGGTTCGTGTACCGCCGTCTGCTTGAATCACATCGCAATCAATCTGTATGGTGCGCTCGCCCAGTTTTTTCAGATCAACCACTGCACGCAGGCTGCGTCCAATCAGGCGTTGTATCTCTTGTGTGCGTCCAGACTGTTTGCCCTTTGCAGATTCGCGCTGCATACGGCTGCCGGTGGAGCGTGGCAGCATGCCGTATTCAGCCGTAACCCAACCCTCACCAGAACCTTTTTTGTGCGGTGGCACACGCTCTTCGACACTGGCTGTGCAAATCACTTTGGTATCGCCACATTCAATCAATACCGAACCTTCCGCATGCTTGGTGTAGTTGCGTGTGATGCGTATGGCTCTAAGTTGATCGGCGGTTCTATTACTTGGGCGCATGTCTATCCTGTCTTGTTGAACTAAATTAAGGCCGCCTCTGATAATCAAAACTCCGTTGCAAGCGGCGTTGCTTAAAAAAATTACTTTTTACCTCTCCGCAATATGCGGCGGTGTAATTTTTTCCCGCGCCTTGCCTCACTTAAGATTTTGAATTTTTGGCGCCACCCTGAAATAATGATTTATTTGTCGAAGGGTCGACCCGACCTGCTATCAGCCAATATCCAGTTCATAGCTGACTGTGCCGTCCGTTTCGCGATCTTGCTCGCTGTCGCCCCACGCTATAGCGACACCTGTGATGTTGTCAGAATGACCTTCTTCACGCTCGTAAGCTCGTATCATCAGATTATCCAGCGCCTGCTCAAGTGGCCTTACAAAGAAAGACTCCGCCAGCTCCTCATCGGTGAACGGCCCCCACAGGCCATCACTACCGAGCAACAACACATCACCGTGCTGCAATTGCATCGCGGGAGTGGACTCGACATAGAACATATCCTCTATGCCACCCAGACAATTGGTGATCTGATTGCGTCTGGGATGGACGCGCGCCTCTTCTTCCGAGATTACGCCCCATTCATACCACTGTTGCACCATGGAATGATCGCGGGTACGGCTGTATACAGCCTGTTCACGCAGGACGTACAAACGTGAGTCGCCCGCATGCGCACCATACATCTTGCCGTCCTGTATCAATGCAACAACACAAGTGGTGCCCGGGAAACCGACATCCTTATCGTGAGGCAATTGCATGATGCGCTGATGCGCCTCACGCATAGTCTCATTGAGAAAGGATTGCGGATCGCCGAATGGCCCTTCATGCAGAGTGAAAAGTTCCACGAAGGCCGCTACCGCCAACGTTGCCGCCAACTCGCCATGAAGATGGCCGCCCATACCGTCAGCCAAGACTAGCAGCAATGCATCATTGCGATAGGCGTATGCAACCCTGTCTTGATTGTATTTGCGATTGCCGATCAAACTGGCTTGGTGAACGGAAAATTTCATGTATGGAAGCGGCGTAAGTATCACTTATCGAATCGGATAAGGTCGCAATCGTAATATAATGCGCGCCCGCCGCCCAGTCCTTTATTTGGTGTCTGCTTTTCCTGTCTACACAGGTCTAAGACAGACAACAGGTACATCCGCCACTTTTGGTTGATTAACAAGGAGTGGCGCGCACCGATCGGATCGACCCAAAGAGGCAAACCATGATACTGAGCATGACAGGCTACGCTAACACCAGCGCTGATTTCTCCAGCGGCACCTTGAGTGTGGAGTTACGCGCAGTAAACCATCGTTACTTGGACATCCAGTTGCGTATGCCTGATGAGTTGCGTGGTTTTGAAGGCGCGATGCGCGAGTCCATCAGCGCACAGTTGCAACGCGGCAAAGTCGAATGCCGTATCAACTACGCCGCTCGTAGCCAACTGGGCAGCGCTCAACTTAACCATGAACTATTACAGCAATTGGCCACGTGGAACCGCCAAGTCCAGACCACCATACCGGGCTCGGCCAGTCTTAGCGTGATCGATGTTTTGCGCTGGACCGGCATGATGGTCACCGCCAACGATGACAATGAATCATTACGCACTACACTGTTCGACTTACTCAAAGCTGCGCTGCAAGAATTCTCTGCCAGCCGCGCCCGAGAAGGGGAGAAACTCAAGGATTTTTTGCTGCAGCGCGTGGACAAGATCGAGGCACTGCGTACCGCCGTCATGCCCAATGTGCCAGCGGCCATCGCGGCCTATGAGCAAAAACTCATAGGCCGTTTGCGTGACGCGATGCAAAACACGGATGACGAACGCATACGCCAAGAGATCATAATGTTCGCCAGCAAGATCGATGTGGATGAAGAATTATCCAGACTAGCCAGTCACCTGACCGAGATGCGTCGCATCCTTAAGCAAGGTGGTGCCGTAGGTAAGCGTCTGGACTTTCTGATGCAGGAGCTTAACCGCGAGGCCAATACACTGGGCTCCAAGTCCGTGGATGCCGAAGTGTCACGTAGCGCGATGGAAATGAAGATTCTGATCGAACAAATGCGCGAGCAAATCCAGAATCTGGAGTGATTTGCCATACAGTGTCAAATACCGGGGGGTGAAGTGCGCATCATGGGTGCCACTCCAGTCCACAAGACAATTAAGTAACGAGGTTTTATATGTCAGGAAATCTATTCATCATCAGCGCACCGTCCGGTGCAGGCAAGACCAGCCTGGTTCACGCGCTGCTTAACATCAATCCGCAGATTGACTTGTCTGTGTCTTACACGACACGCGCAGCGCGCAAGGGAGAGGTGGATGGCAAGGATTATCACTTCATCAGTCGTGAAAATTTCATCGAGATGCAGAAACGCGGAGAGTTTTTGGAAAGTGCGGAGGTATATAGCAATTATTACGGCACATCCCAGACCTGGATCGAACAAGAAAATGCCAAGGGCAGGGACATCCTGTTGGAAATAGACTGGCAAGGTGCACAGCAGGTACGCACACAATTTCCACGTGCAATCAGCATCTTCATCCTGCCACCTTCTCTAGCAGCGCTCAGACAAAGGCTGACTGGGCGCGGCACCGACCATGCTGATGTAATCGCCCGCCGCATAGCTGCGGCACGTGATGACGTCGCGCATGTAGCCGAATTCGATTATGTTATCATCAACGACAATCTTAACGAGGCATTGCGTGAGTTAAATGCGGTTGTATTAAGCGCAAAACTGACTTGCGCAAAACAGCTGTCCCGTTATGAATCCCTTATCAATCAATTGCAAAAACCGGAGTAAATTATGGCTCGTATCACTGTCGAAGAATGTCTGTCACACATCCCTAACCGTTTCGAATTGACACTGGCAGCCGCCTACCGCGCTCGCCAGCTTTCCAATGGTGCGACTCACCTTGTTGAAGAGAGTAAGGATAAACCAACCGTGGTTGCACTGCGAGAAATCAGCGAAGGTAAAGTTGGCAAAGAGATCTTGAATCGCGGCATGGCTTAGTCACCCGAAGAATCGAGTGATGTATGGCGGACGCAGAAAGACTCCTAGAGGAAGTATCCACTTACCTCAAAACACAGGATGTCGAGTACATCCGCGATGCCATTGAATTCAGCCGGTTAGCGCATGAAGGTCAGATGCGCCATTCCGGCGACCCCTATGTAACACACCCCATCGCAGTAGCACGCATCCTCACCCCGCTACACCTAGACGTACAAGCCATCATTGCAGCCTTACTGCATGATGTAATCGAAGATACACCTATCACGGCAGCACAAGTCGCAGAGCGCTACGGCACCCCCGTTGCCGAACTGGTCGAGGGCTTGAGCAAGCTGGACAAAATCCAATTCGAGACGCGCGAAGATGCGCAAGCCGAGAACTTTCGCAAGATGCTGTTGGCGATGGCTCGCGATGTACGCGTCATTCTGATCAAGCTGGCCGATCGCCTCCACAATATGCGCACCTTGGGTGCGATGGCTCCCGAAAAGTGTGCGCGTATTGCCAAGGAGACGATGGATATCTACGCCCCCATTGCAAATCGTCTTGGACTAAATGATTTTCATCATGAACTGCAGGAATTGAGCTTCAAATATCTACATCCGAACCGCTATTCGGTACTCAGCAAGGCGCTCAAGGTCGCGCGCGGTAATCGCCGCGAGGTCGTCAACAAGATATTGGATTCCGTGCAGAGACGCTTGGCCGAGCAACATATCCTTGCTGACGTCACCGGACGTGAAAAGGATATTTTTAGTATCTACAAAAAGATGCAAAGCAAGTCATTGGCATTTGCCGAAGTACTGGATATCTATGGCTTTCGTGTATTGGTAGAAGACATAGATTCTTGCTATATCACCTTGGGCGCATTGCATGGTTTGTACAAACCAATACCAGGAAAATTCAAAGACTACATCGCCATTCCCAAAGTGAATGGTTACCAATCGCTCCACACCACGCTGTTCGGCCCCTTTGGCACGCCCATAGAGATACAGATACGTACACATGAAATGCACAAGATTGCCGACGCTGGTGTCGCCTCACATTGGTTATACAAAAGTGGTCACGATAGCATCAACGACCTGCACCAGAAGACACATCAGTGGCTACAGGATCTATTGGAAAGCTTGAGTCAAAGTAGTGACTCGGCGGAATTCTTAGAACACCTCAAAGTCGACCTCTTCCCGGATGAAGTCTATGTATTCACCCCCAAAGGCAAGATCATGTCATTACCCAGAGGATCGACTGCGGTTGACTTCGCTTACAACGTACACACGGACATTGGTAACCGTTGCGTTGCGGTGAAAGTCAATTTTGAACTAGTCCCCTTACGTAGCGAGCTGAAAAACGGTGATCGTGTAGAGATCATCACCGCTGCACACGCAAAACCCAATCCGGCTTGGCTGGGCTACGTCACGACTAGCAAAGCGCGTAGCCATATACGCCATTTCTTGAAGGTTCAGCAGTCTGGTGAGTCATCCCAGTTGGGCGAGAGACTGCTAAGTCAGGCATTCCATTCCTTGGGGTTGCGATTACAGGACATAGAAGAGACTCAATGGCAAAAGCTGTTGCGCGATACCGGCATCAAGAGCAAACAAGACTTGCTTGCCGATATAGGCTTGGGACGCAGATTGAATATGGTGGTCGCCCGTCAATTGGCTCAAGTCAATGACGCACAGAATGGTGAAGCCCCCGTGGCATCAGTCATTACTATACAAGGTACTGAGGGCATGGCGATACAGTTCGCCAAGTGCTGTCGCCCTATCCCGGGCGACCCTATCATAGGCGTCATCAAAAGTGGTCAGGGACTAATAGTGCACACTCACGACTGCACTTCATTGCGGCGTGGGCGCAGTGGTGAACAATGGTTGGATGTAGCTTGGGACAAAAATATCAACCGCACCTTCGTGGTGAGTATCAAGTTACTGGTTTCCAACCAACGTGGTGTGCTGGCCAAGGTCGCTGCGGCGATCTCTGATGCGGAGTCCAACATCGAGAACATCAACTTCAACAACGAGGGTGAGTACACTGCACTCTATTTCACACTTGAAGTCAGCCACAGATTGCATCTGGCCCGCGTGATGCGCAGCTTGCGCAGAATACCCGAGGTGGTACGCATCATACGGGTCAAGAACAGCGTATAGTCGCCGCTTGTGGCGCACTCATTTTCAATTTTGTGCAGAAAATTTCCCGCCAAAATGTGCCAGCACCGCAAGCATCACAGATGCTTTATCTAAAGTTTCTTGATACTCCTCCGCACATAGCGAATCTGCCACAATGCCCCCACCCGCCCAACAGCGTATCTCGCCGGCACAACACACCATAGTACGAATCACGATATTGGTATCCATATTGCCATCAAAGCCTATATAACCAATCACCCCGCAATAAATGCCGCGCCTATCTGGTTCCAACTGATCGATGATCTCCATGGCGCGTTTCTTGGGAGCACCCGTGATTGAACCGCCAGGAAAACAATCTTGCAAAACATCTATGGCATCACACCCGGGCGCCAACTTACCTCGCACGGTGCTCACCAGATGATGGACATTGGCATAGCTCTCAACTGCAAATAAACTCGGCACACTTACCGAACCAGGCTCGCAACTCTTACCCAAATCATTTCGCAGCAAGTCTACTATCATCAAGTTTTCCGCTCTATCTTTGGGATGCCCGGCCAAGTCAACAGCGTTTGCCTTATCTTGCACCGCATTCGCGCTGCGCGGACGAGTACCTTTGATAGGCTTAGTTTCGACTTCACCATTGACCACACTAAGAAAACGTTCTGGTGAAGCACACAAAACCTGCACATCATCAATATCCATAAAAGCAGAATAGGGTGCAGGACTTAGCTCCCGTAACTTCTGATATGCCCCGAACGCATCACCACTCACCGCAGCACTAAAGCATTGCGCCAAATTGATCTGATAACAATCACCCGCCCACAGATACTGCTGTATTTGCTCATATGCGCCTTGATAGCTTGCACGACTAAAGTTGGATACCACATCGCTCTTCAAACTGAAGGCGCTTGGAGGAGATGGGGTCCCATGTTTTAGTCGGGATTGGACTTCCACGAGCTTCTGATCGGTTTCCGCATATCTTTTGTGCGAGACCAAGCGAGCTCGTTTAGTTTCATGGTCTATTAGCAATGCCCAATCATAGATACCCATGTACATCAATGGAATGCTGTCAAATTGACTATGCCCTTCAGGCAGATTCATTTGGTTTCTAGCAAGTTCGTAGCTCCAGTAACCCAATGCTCCTCCTGCGAATGGTACATCTGCGACCGGAGGAATGGACACACCCAATATATCTCGCAGCCAAACAAAAGGATCTACTTTCGCGTCACTGATCTTAAGTGAATGTTGAGGAGAGGCGCTGATGATGTCGTAGCGAGACAGGTTGCCGCTATCCAACCAGATTGCACCATGCATATCGCGTAGTGGAGAAAAATATCGTGACGCATCACGAACGTAAGGTAATTCTAGACTAAAGAAGCTCAAGGGAAATTCAATCTCGTTTTAATCGGGGATAATGTCACCATCATCTAAATCCTAGGATACTCATCATGACCACGATCGTCGCTGTCAGAAAGCATGGTATCGCCACTATTGCCGCAGATACACTGACCACCTTTGGCAACACCCGCTTACCTTCTCATCTTGATGCCTCTCACGACAAGATATTGCACATCGGAGAAAGCTATGTCGGCGTGTGTGGCAGTGCGGCCCATCACTTGGTACTGGCCAATCTTTTGGCCAAGACACCTGATGTGAAGCTTAACAGCAAGGCCGAGATTTACGAAACGTTTCGCAAACTACACCCCGTACTCAAAGAAGAGTGTTTTCTTAATCCCAAAGAAGACGAGGAAGATCCATATGAATCCAGTCAGATCACCGCACTGATTGCAAATCAATCCGGCATATTTGGCATTTATTCCATGCGCGAAGTATTCGAGTACACGCAATATTGGGCGATAGGCTCTGGGCACGAATTCTCCCTAGGCGCATTACATCTGGCGTACAGTCAATTCGATGATTCGACGGTTATAGCGATGGCGGGAGTAGAAGCAGGAATTGCACTAGACAAAAATAGCGCGGCACCAATTACGCTATATAGCGTGGCACTGAAACATCATATTTAGGACGAAAAAAACCACTCACGTACTCTAAAAAGTACTGTAAGTGCATCTAATTACCTTAATTTAAGCAAACAAAAAGGCGCACGCACCGGGTAGTGCGCCAAATATTCAAGCCCCTAGGTGGGCCCCATCAAAAAACTTTCAGGGGCTTACCCCTTAACGCCCTGATCAGTTTGGCTTGCCGATACCTGGTGTCGGAAAAGGCCAAGATGCTGCCGGACGAACAGGAGCTGGTGCCGATGGAGCAGGCGCAGCTGGTTTGCTTACCACTGGAGCTGGAACTGCTGCCTTTACGGCTGGCTTGGCTGCTGGCTTTTTAGCTACTGGCTTCTTAACTGGAGCTGCCGCCTTGACTGCTGGCTTCTTAGCCGGAGCTGCCTTTTTAGCCACTGGCTTCTTAGCTGCTACTGCCTTTTTAGCCACCGGCTTCTTAGCTGCCACGGCTTTTTTTGCTGCTGGTTTAGTTTTCTTTACTGCTGCCATTTTGCTCTCCTTCGATGAAAGTTAAAAAACAACACCTACGACTACTACACCCTCAGCCCGTGCCCAATTTCAGGCACGACCCAAAGCCTACGCCACACAACTGGGATCCAGTCCTGTACTGAAAATCACCAGTGCTTCGTCATCACCAGCACACTAGTGATGCGGCAGAATCTTTAATCGCCAAACCTCATAAGCCGAGCTTATGATTAATCCCAAGACAATGCGCCACCTGTTTGATATTCAGTGACACGTGTCTCAAAGAAGTTTTTTTCCTTTTTCAGATCGATCATCTCTGCCATCCATGGGAAAGGATTAGTCGCTCCCGGGTAAAGGATGTCGACACCGATTTGTTGACAACGACGATTGGCAATGAAGCGCAAATATTCTTTGAACATCGTTGCATTCAGACCCAACACTCCGCGTGGCATCGTATCTTCGGCATATGCATATTCCAGCTCCACACCTTTTTGGAACAGAACGCGTATCTCTTCACGGAACTCCGAAGTCCACAGATGCGGATTTTCCATCTTGATCTGATTAATAACGTCCACACCAAAATTCAAGTGCATAGATTCATCACGCAAAATATATTGATACTGTTCTGCGGCGCCAGTCATCTTATTCTGACGACCCAAAGCCAGTATCTGAACAAAACCAACATAGAAGAACAGGCCTTCCATAATGCAAGCGAACACAATCAGACTACGCAACAATGCTTGATCTGCTTGCGGCGTACCTGTTTTAAAGGCTGGATTAGTAAGTACATCAATGAAGGGAAGCAAGAACTCGTCTTTGGCACGGATACTATCCACTTCGTGATACATATTGAATATCTCGCCATCATCCAGGCCGAGACTCTCAACGATGTATTGGTATGCGTGTGTGTGAATCGCTTCTTCGAAAGCTTGGCGCAACAGAAACTGGCGGCATTCCGGATTGCTGATGTGGCGATAAGTACCCAGTACGATGTTGTTGGCAGCAAGACTATCTGCTGTCGTAAAGAAGCCCAGATTACGCTTGATCAGACGACGCTCATCGTCGCTGAGCTTGTCACTCTTCCAAAGCGCGATGTCGGCAGTCATATTCACTTCTTGCGGCATCCAATGATTCGCGCACGCAGAAAGATATTTTTCCCAAGCCCATTTATATTTGAAAGGCACCAACTGATTCACGTCGGCGTTGCAATTGATAATGCGTTTATCTTCGACGCGAATACGTCCGGTAGACACTGTCTTTTCGGGTGTCGGTGGGATTATGCTTGCTGTCACTCTTGCTTGTTGTAATTGCATCCCCGGAACATCGTCTATCGTCGATGTGCGCATCATACCTAAAGCTGAAGCGTTAGGTTTAATTTCTTCATCAAAAGTCAACATATTTTTATTTCCTCCTAATTCTTGATTTTTAATTTTGCAAGAGGCACGTAATCCACCTCTTACTTTTCTGTATCACGGCTATTGGCAAGCTTCGCATTCAGGGTTGTCAATTGAGCAGAATTTAGTCTCCTCCACGACACCGCCGTCGCTCGGAACAGCATTCAAAGCACCCGCTTTCCCTGTCGATTTTTCTGCCGAAGTCGCACCCAAAGTGCGCAGATAGTAAGTTGTCTTCAAGCCGCGCAACCAAGCCAACTTGTAGGTCTCATCTAGCTTGCGGCCCGACACACCAGACATGTAGATGTTCAACGACTGAGCTTGGTCGATCCACTTTTGACGACGCGAAGCCGCTTCGATCAACCAGCTTGGTTCGACTTCAAATGCAGTCGCATACAGGGTGCGCAATTCGGCCGGGATACGATCAATCTTAGACAAGCTGCCGTCAAAGTACTTCAGATCGGCAATCATCACTTCATCCCAAAGACCCAGTTGCTTCAAATCCCTAACCAAGTGTTCGTTCATCACCGTAAACTCACCCGACAGATTCGATTTCACAAAAATGTTCTGGTAGGTAGGTTCGATGCATGCGGACACTCCGATGATGTTGGAGATGGTCGCGGTTGGCGCAATCGCCACACAATTGGAGTTACGCATACCGAATTGCTTGATGCGGGAACGCAAGGCATCCCAATCCATACTCACCGAGGTATCCACCTCCACATAGCCGCCACGTTCTGCACGCAACATATCTAATGTATCTTGAGGCAATATCCCTCTATCCCACAGACTGCCGCGATAGCTTGCATATCGACCACGTTGCTCGGCCAATTCTGTAGAAGCCCAGTAAGCGAAATAGCACACAGCCTCCATGGAACGATCCGCGAACTCCACAGCCTCTTGCGAAGAGTAAGGAATGCGCAATTCATGCAAACAATCCTGAAAGCCCATGATGCCCATACCGACCGGGCGGTGCTTCAAATTTGAGTTGCGCGCCTTAGGAACAGCGTAGTAATTGATATCGATGACGTTATCCAGCATGCGCATCGCAGTATTGATGGTGTGACGCAACTTTTCATGATCCAACTGACCGAACTTCTCATGGCCGCGAGGATACAAATGGGCCGCCAGATTAACCGAGCCCAGATTGCAGACCGCAATCTCACTTTCATTGGTATTGAGGGTGATTTCGGTACACAGGTTGGAACTATGGACAACGCCTACATGCTGCTGAGGCGAACGGATATTGCAAGGATCTTTGAAAGTGATCCATGGGTGACCGGTTTCGAACAACATAGTAAGTATCTTGCGCCACAATCCCGCTGCTTGAACGCGCTTAAACAACTTCAGCTCACCACTTACAGTCTTGGCCTCATATGCCACATAGGCCCGCTCAAAATCCGCGCCAAACTTGTCGTGCAAATCAATCGCATCATTAGGGGAGAACAGTGTCCATTCACCGCCTTCCATGACCCGCTTCATAAACAGATCAGGGATCCAGTTCGCTGTATTCATGTCGTGAGTACGGCGGCGATCGTCACCCGTGTTTTTGCGCAGATCGAGGAATTCCTCTATATCCAGATGCCATGTTTCCAAATATGCACAAACTGCGCCTTTACGTTTGCCGCCTTGGTTCACCGCGACAGCCGTATCGTTCACGACCTTAAGGAAGGGAACGACACCCTGCGATTCACCATTGGTGCCCTTGATGTGCGCGCCCAAAGCACGAACGGGTGTCCAATCGTTACCCAGACCGCCTGCAAATTTCGCCAGCAGTGCATTTTCCTTGATTGCCTCGTAGATACCATCCAAATCATCTGCCACCGTAGTCAAATAGCATGAAGATAATTGCGAACGTTGCGTGCCAGAGTTAAATAAAGTCGGCGTGGAGCTCATGAAATCGAAGCTGGACAGCAGGCGATAAAACTCGATTGCGCGCTCTTCCCTGTCAATTTCATTCAGCGACAAGCCCATCGCTACGCGCATGAAGAATGCCTGTGGCAACTCGATCCGCTTCTGTTTGATGTGCAAGAAGTATCTGTCATACAGCGTTTGCAGGCCCAAATAGCCGAATTGAAGATCTCGCTGTGCGTCCAACTCTTGACCCAAACGTTGTAGATCGAACTGCGACAAACGCACGTCCAGCAGCTCAGCGGCGACCGCTTGCTTGATGTACTTGGGGAAATAGTCTGCGTAACGCGCGGACATATCTGCCTGTATGACTTCTTCACCCAAGACTTCACTGCAGAAACTATTCAACAACAGACGGGCAGTCACGAAATCATAAGAAGGCTCTTTCTCGATTAAAGAACGTGCCGACATAATCAAACACTTATCGACCTCAACTTGAGGCACGCCATCGTAAAGATCTTTGAGCGTCAGCTTGATTACCGCTTCCGCATCGACCACATCACCCAAACCCACACAAGCAGAAGTCACCACAGCAGTAAGGCGTTCAATATCCAAAGGCAACAACTGGCCATCGGCATGCTTCACGTTGATTACTTGTACCGGCTCCAAATGTTTGGATTTGGCACGACTGCGGGAACGCTCTTCACGGTACAGCACATAGGCACGCGCCACATCGTGCTCACCCGAACGCATCAGTCCCAACTCAACCTGATCTTGGATATCTTCGATATGCATC
This sequence comes from Gallionellaceae bacterium, assembly GCA_027448945.1. Classification (GTDB taxonomy): domain Bacteria; phylum Pseudomonadota; class Gammaproteobacteria; order Burkholderiales; family Gallionellaceae; genus Gallionella. Next base: position 12,286 of record DAIDMQ010000009.1, on the reverse strand, counting down.
GTGCCGCCGTGTGGCATGCGGCGCAGCATGGCATTCACAACCGCAGCTGTCAGTTGATCAACCAACTCACGAACACGAGCAGAGGCTGCACCTTGAGCACCACTTACCGCGATGAACGCCTTGGTCAATGCGACGGCGATCTTAGATGGCTCGAAGGACACAACCGAACCATTACGGCGTATCACTTTATATTGATCGAGTGGTGTAGAAGGTGTTGCTGATGAAATGACTGAATCGGACATTTTTCTGATGGGCATTTGTGTAGGCGTAGCGCTGTCGGTAGAGGCTTGTAGCATGTATTTCTCCCTGTGAGTTGGGTTGGAAAGATAATTCGGCTGGCGATCAAAACCACTATATATAGTATTTATTATTGGCTTGAGCGCTAATTGTAGTGTTCATCGAGAATATTGCAAGAAAAAAAACGGCCTAGATAGTTAGGCCGTTCTTACACTTGGGAATTTATTTTCCGCTCAGGCTGGCGAGATAACGCAGCCAGTCGAAATAGGGGCCGGGATCGGTCTTGCGCTGGGGGGCGATATCGCTATGACCAGCGATGCCCTGCAAGGGAAAGTGCTTACGCAAAGCTAAAGTCAGTTCACGCAAAACCGAGTATTGCTCATCGGTAAAGGGCACGAAGTCACTACCTTCCAGCTCTATCCCTATAGAGTAGTCATTACAGCGTTCAACACCCTGCCAGCAGGATGCTCCCGCATGCCAAGCACGTTGCTGGCAGGAGACAAATTGAATCAGATGGCCATCGCGACGTATATAGAAATGCGATGAGACCGTGAGCCCCGCTATAGTCCGGTAATAGGGATGTGCGTTCACATCCAGCGTATTGGTGAACAGACGCTGCACGCCGTCACCACCAAACTCATCCGGCGGCAGACTGATGTTATGTATCACCAATAAAGGTATTTCGCCGCAAGGCCGGTCATCATGATTAGGCGAAGGAAAATGCTCGGCCTCACTCACCCAGCCTGACTCATCAACCTTCATCATCTTCACCATCAGGTCCCTTGATACCCAATCTTTCCATGCGGTAACGCATAGTACGGAAAGTCAGTCCCAATAACTTGGCGGCTGCGGTGCGATTGAAGCGAGTTTGTTCCAAGGCAGCTAACAAGGCCTGACGCTCGACTTGATCCAGATGCTCTGTCAATGAGTACTTACCACCCGGCAGGGTGGAAGCAGCGGACTCGCTGTCGTCTGGAGACAGTTGCAAGTCATGCTCAGTAATCACGCCGTCCAAACATAATGCCAAGGCGCGTTCAATGATGTTCTCCAACTCCCGCACGTTGCCAGGGAAGGCATAAGCACACAATTTGCGCATTGCAGATTCAGAGAAAGCCACTGCGGAATTTCCACGCAATCTGTCCAAGGTGCGCTGCGCAATCTCGCGCACATCCTCACGCAATTCGCGCAAGGGCGGCATATTGATGGGAATTACATTGAGTCGGTAATAAAGATCCTGCCTGAACTTACCCTGCTTGACCCGCTCGGCAAGATTATTATGGGTGGCACTGATGATGCGCACATCAACAGGCTCTTCATTGGTTGCCCCAACTTTGCGTACCTGCTTCTCTTGGATGACGCGCAACAGTTTGACCTGCATCGCCAAAGGCAGATCGGCGACCTCATCCAAGAATAACGTTCCACCATTAGCCGCTTGGAAGAAGCCCTCCCTATCTCTTTCTGCACCCGTGAACGCGCCCTTCTTGTAACCGAAGAACTCACTTTCCATAAGATTCTCGGGGATAGCACCGCAATTCACTGCGATTATGGCTTGTTCGTGACGCGGCCCTCTTGCGACGATGAGGCGTGCAGCCAATTCCTTGCCACTACCCGACTCACCGCTGATATGCACCGGTGCCTGACTGCGTGCCACGCGCTCTATTAGATCACGCACTTTTTGCATGGCCGGAGAATGTCCCAACAAGACCTTGTCACCACTCGGTGCAACTTGAGGCAAGCTTAATGCCGATTTAATCAAACTGCGCAACTGATCTAAAGCTACAGGCTTGGCCAGATAATCGAAGGCACCCGCCTTTAGTACGGTGATGGCATTTTCCATATTGCCGTGGGCAGTTATCACGGCAACCGGCACATCCAGATTATGCTGGCTGATGTACTGAACAATCTGCAGACCATCCCCGTCGGGCATACGCATGTCGGTCAGACAAAGGTCATAACTTTGTTCCGCCAACTTGACCAAAGCCTGCTTAACATTGCAGGCCTTATCCACTTGCAAACCCATCTTGAGTAGTGTCATCTCTAACAGCTCAAGTATGTCCTGCTCGTCATCTACGAGCAGGACATGGGGCGTAGTACTCTTCTTCTTACTCGTCGGACTCATACAACTCTCCAAAAGTGATACGGAAGCATGCACCCGCATGTCCTTCCCGTGCCCGATAATTCAAGCGGGCACCATTGGCCTCGCACAACTCCTTGGCGATATATAAGCCCAGCCCAGTACCCTGTGCGGCAGTAGTAAAGAAAGGCTCGAACAATCGGCCGCTATATTCGGCGGGGATGCCGGCACCGTCATCCTGCACATCCAACACCACCGACTCATCTTCATTTCCCAGTATCAGCATCAGACTGCCCTGTTTACCCTGACCATAACGCAATGCATTCCCGCACAGATTACACAGCACTTGACGCAAATGTCCGCGATCAAAATCCACTTGATGAGCTCCCGCCGCCAACAGCACGACCACGCCACTTTCCAGCTTTTCAGAACGTATAAATTCCTCAACGAAAGTCTGCATCAATTCATGCAAATCAAAGCGCTCGGGCTCGGCACGGTCACGGCGATTGAGTTGCATGACATCGTGCACGATACGATTAATACGCTGTGTATTGTCCAACACAATCTTCAACAATCGCTGTTGTTGAGGGTCTATATTCCCGTCTTGCATAAGTTCAGTGGCATAACTAATCGCCGAAAGCGGGTTGCGTACCTCGTGGGCGATATTGGCCGTCAACCGCCCCAAGGCCGCCAGCTTAAATTGCTGTGCCTCTGCCTGAACCCGTTGCATATCCTCCAGGAAGATCACCACACCATGCGCGGCATCGCGCTCCACGGCAACAAATCGCAGACGTGCTTGCATCCCGACGTCCAGTTGCAAGGTATCTCGACTGCTCCTGCCATGCATCTTCCAGATCGCATATTGTCCGTACAGAATAGGGAAAGTCTGGGACATCGTTTCGCCCGAGATGGGCGTATGACGCAACAAACGCGAGGCGCTGGGATTCATTTGCATAATCACCCCGTTGGCATCTACCACCAGTATGCCGTCCTGCATATCGCGCATCACCAAACGATTGGCCTCGGACATACTCACCAAATCTCTACCTCGTCGTTGCGCCAGCAACTGACTGTCCACCGCATATTTCGCCAGACTGTGCGCCATCCATGCCACCGCAAAATATGCGGCACACTGCAAACCTACTTGTATGAATTGTGCCGCTGACGCTTCGTCATGCAAGGCTGCATAAGACTGCACCAGCAGCGTTGCGATACTCGCAAGCGCGGCAAAAAACAGAGTGATACGACCGCGACTGGTCAAACCTGCGGCTGCCAAAGAAATCAGTAGCAATAAACCAATGTTGCTTTGTACACCGCCACTGGCGTAGGAAAGTATCGGCAATACCAGAATGTCCCCGCACACTTGCAAGGCGAGTTGCAAAGTGAAGCGCGGCTTGCGGATACGCAACAGGATGAAGGAAACCAGGGCTGCGGCAAGATAGAACACGCTGACCGAATAGAACACCAGCAAGTTCTCGGCGCCCAGCGACAAACGTGTACCGACTACGCCCGCCAGCAGGACAAACAACAGGGCCAGTGCAAAACGATATACGTTGTAATAGCTCAGCGAACGCCAGTAGTCACCCGTATATTGCTGAGCACTCACTTTGTCATTCATTTCTCAGCGTAAGACTCTCAGTGTTGCTTTTGGTAACTGTCGCGATGCGCAATACAACAGAAATTGCGACCCTCAGCCTGCACGCTCTCACTCTTGGGTACATGCACACCGCATTGCAAACAACGCACCATATCTTCAGTCTTGGGTGCATTCTCAGGCGGAGGCGTGGAATTTCGACGATAAGATTTCAGCAGCAGATAGACCACCGCCGCTATCGCAAAAAAGAAAAGTAAACGACTCATGAAAAGTGGGCTCCTGTGAAATTTGCGCGGGTAGGCAACAGCACTTAGCCGTGGCGTATATGCTACCAGCTAGCCGGTCTGTGTAGCGGCTGGTTAGAATTCACGATCCGCTGCAAAGCGGGCCAGATCGAGCAAACACTGTTTATGTGCCGAATCGGGCAAGCCTGCCAGCGCGGCACATGCCAACTCAGTCTCGCGCTGCGCCACACTTCTGGTGTGTTGCAGGGCGCCAGTGGCATGGATGATCTCCAGCACTGACGAGAACTGCGTCACATCCCCCATCTCAATCGCCTGACGGACCACGGCCGCCTGCCCGGGCGTGCCGTGCTGCATGGCGTAGATCAACGGCAAGGTCGGCTTACCTTCTGCCAGATCGTCTCCCAGATGCTTGCCGGTCTGTGCTTCGTCGGCAGAGTAATCCAGTACGTCGTCCACCAATTGAAATGCCGTTCCCAGATGCATGCCGTACTTGGCTGCGGCTTCCCGATCGACGATCGCAGACTTTCCCAGGATGGCCCCCAAGCGCATCGCCGCCTCGAACAGCTTGGCAGTCTTGCAGTGGATCACTCGCATGTAGTTCTCGGTGTCGACATCGGCATCATGACAGTTGAGCAACTGCAACACCTCGCCCTCGGCGATCAGATTGGTCGCATCGGCCAGCGTCTGCATCACACTCATCTCGCCCACCTCAACCATCATCTGGAAGGCACGCGAATACAAGAAGTCACCGACCAATACACTGGCAGCGTTACCGAACAGGGCGCTGGCGGTAGCTTTGCCACGACGCAAGTCTGATTCATCGACCACGTCGTCATGCAGCAGCGTCGCGGTATGGATAAACTCCACCACCGCCGCCAGATCATGGTGCTGTTTGCCCTGATAGCCGAAAGCGTGAGCCGACAAAACCACCAGCGCGGGACGCAGGCGTTTGCCGCCACCGCCGATGATGTATTCGCCGATCTGATTTACCAACAACACTTCGGAGTGCAAGCGTGTACGTATGACTTGGTCTACAGCGGCCATATCACTGGCCAGCAATTTTTTGAAATTATCTAAAAACACTTTCCATCCCGATCATTTCTCCTGAACAACAAGCACTAGCTATCCTGCCTGATTTTTTGTGGCGCGCATTGTCTCATAAATCACGCCACTCGCCTTCCATGCCTAAACGACCCGCTCGCGCTTGCGCAAAGTCGCCCCTATGCCTATCCCCACCAGGCTCAGCGCCAACACATAATGCGCGGGCGCCATACGGTCCAGCGGCAACATCATACTGACCATGATAGGGGTCAATCCGCCGAACACCGCATACGCCACGTTATAAGAAAAGGACAATCCGGAAAAACGCACTTCCGGCGGGAAGGCTCGGACTGCGGTGCTGGGCACCACCCCTATCACCCCCACGCAAAAGCCCGTCACCGCATATAAGATGTCTATATTCTGCGGTGCCACCGCCATTTGCTGATAGAAGACCATGGCACTGATACCCAACATCGCACAGCCGACCATCAACACACGTCCCGCACCATATCTGTCAGCCAGAGCACCGAACACCACACAACCCAGACTCAGAAACAGCGTCGCGATGCTGTTCGCCTGCAAAGCGGCGGTTGCCGGAATCGCGTAGAGCTTCTGCACCAGGGTCGGTGTCATCAAGATCATCACCACGATGGCCGCCGATAACAACCAAGTCATCAACATGGTCTCTACGATGGCCGGCTTGTGCGCGCGTATCACCTGCTTGAGCGGCAACTCATTCGCCAAAGCCTGGCGTGCTTGCATCTCCTGAAATACCGGCGTCTCGTGCAACCACTGGCGCAACCACACTGAAATGAAACCGAATATTCCACCAATGATGAAAGGCACGCGCCAACCCTCACTCAACAAAGCCTCCGGACTATAGGCGCGATTCACCGCCGTCGCGACCAGCGAACCCAGCAAGATGCCGCCGGTCAAACCGGCAGTCAGCGTGCCACAGGCGAAACCCACATGACGTGCCGGTACATGCTCGGAGACGAACACCCACGCCCCCGGCACCTCACCCCCTATAGCAGCACCCTGCATCACACGTAATGCCAACAATAATATCGGTGCCCAGATACCGATGCTGGCATAGGTGGGCATCAAACCTATCGCCAGCGTAGGCACTGACATCAGAAAAATGCTCAGGGTGAACATACGCTTGCGACCCAGCAAGTCGCCAAAGTGGGCCATCACGATACCGCCCAACGGTCGCGCCAGATAACCCGCCGCGAAGATGCCAAAGGTCTGTAATTGGCGTAACCAATCCGGCATGTCTGCCGGGAAGAACAACTTGCCGATGACCACGGCGAAGAAGACGAAGATGATGAAGTCGTAAAACTCCAGCGCACCACCCAAGGCAGCAAGCGCAAGTGTGCGGAAATCACGGCGGGTCAGATTGGACATGTTCTAGTCGGGGCAGGATAAATTAAGGAACAGCGGAAAATTGTATGCTATAGCCGCACTTTAGTCCCAACAAAGCATCATCGAACGTTTGCATTCCGGCAGGTAAAAATAAATCACAAACTACATTTGTGCTTTTTGCACTTCTCGGTATAATGCGCGACTTCGCGAAACGGCATCATACAGTTAGTGAAATGTAGAAAATGGCCTGGTAGCTCAGTCGGTAGAGCAGAGGATTGAAAATCCTTGTGTCGGTGGTTCGATTCCGCCCCGGGCCACCAAATATCAAGGAGTTGCGGAGTTTTTCGCAGCTCCTTTTTTTACGCCGTCAACAATCTGTCAACGGATTTTAGTTGTCAGTTTGTTGACTCGTTCAGCTTGGTCAGTGGATTGAAGGTTTTTGCTTCCTGTAGATGTTCAGGTGCAAGGTGTGCGTAGCGCATTGTCATGGTTAAGCTGCTGTGGCCCAGGATGCGCTGTAACACTAAAATATTGCCGCCTGCCATGATGAAGTGCGAAGCGAAGGTGTGGCGCAATACATGCGTCATTTGACCTTTGGGTAGCTCGATACCGCATTTATCTACCGCCTCTCTGAATGCGGCATAGCCGTATATAAAAAACCGCGTAGCGACTGTTTTTTCTTCTCCGCATTTTTCGACTAGGTGCGCATCGAGCAAAGCAATCAATTCATCTGATATAGGTACACTGCGATTTTTGCCAGACTTCGTCCCGGTAAAATGCAATGCGCAATTTCTGACTTGTGATGATCTCAATCCTTCAGCCTCACTCCAGCGCGCTCCTGTCGCAAGGCAGATTTGCGCAATTAACCAGGCATCACGGCTGCGTCCTTCTTTCAAGGTATCCAGTAGTAGCTTGATTTCATTTAATGACAAAAACGACAACTCGCGTTCTGTGATTTTGAACTGGCGCAACTTGGTGAGTGGATTTTCTGTTGTCCACTGTCCAAGCCGTATAAGTTCGTTGAATACTGCGCGTAGATAAGCGTGTTCACGATTCAGGTTGTTAGGTGAGATTCCGTTCTTTAAACGAAGTGCGCGATACTCCGCGAAGGTGTCAGGTTTCATCTGCTCGGCGATTGGATTACCTAGTGCTTCGCATAGCAGTTTCAATCTCGACAAAGTGTTTTTTTCGGCGCGTAGATTGATGCCGTGTAGCTTGTGCCACAGATCCACCAGCTCGGATAATTTGCGACTATCGCCTTTCGCTGGTTTCCAGTCTGGTGACTGCTGGATTTGCGCCTTAATCCAAGTCTCCCAGGCTAACGCCTCGGCTTTGGTGGATAGTGTTTTTCTAAACCGTTTACCGCCTCGGCCTGCTGGCTGTATGTCAACCAACCATCCTGATGCGGCTTTACTGATTGCCATTGATTTGAACTATCTCGTAGTGGTCGTTTTTACACAGAATAGTTTGATTGGTGATGATGCCTGCTGCGCCACATTCCTTTGCTGATTTGCCTTTGACAAGTACACGTTCAAACCTTGGTTTTGCTGTTTCGATTCTTTGCTGCAAGGCGGTATCTTTAACAAGTTTCTGCTGTTGTGTTGCGGCTTGAGTTTCGATTGATTGTTGTCGAATTGCAGTTTGAATTTTGATGTCTTGCTGACGTTGTTGCTCTTGTGCGATGAGATTTTTTTTCATTCCATTAAGCGTGTTATTTGCAACCTTGTTTATCAGCTGCATCGCAACGATTACGACGATGATAATTACTGCGATTGAAGCAAGATAAAGCATCATTTTTTTGATGACTTCTTGACTTGCCGTTTGTCTCGGATAATTGCTATTGGTAGATGATTGAAATTCTGGTTCTGGAATTTTTTCGTCTCGAAATTCTTTTGGATTGTAGTAGTAATCGCGTTCATCAATTGACATCTGTTTCACCTCCTAAACCAGCGCCTCAATACTTGCTGTGCGATTAGCTCGCCTTCTTCGCTATCGGCAACTCCTTAGCTAATTCTTCGGCTTCGGGGTCTCTCTGTTTTACGTTAATTTCGTCTGTCAAAAGATAGGCTGCGTACTCTGGCCATGCTTGTGCTATTGCAATTAGCACTCCTGCTTTTGGTTCGCGTAAGCCTTGTTCTATCCCGATGATTGTTCCTTTTGGAATTCCTGTTTTATCGACGAATTCCTGCCTCCCGATACCAAGGGCTTCGCGAACGTTTCTAATTTTTTTTCCTATAGGGCTTGACACATAAATCCCGTTTATGGTTATATCGCAACTGTCTTATACTTCAACTGTCTTATAGTGCTGTATAGCAACGTAACGAAAGGTTCTTGATTATGAACGCACCATCAGAAGCTAGTCAATTTAATGCCGCCGCAATGGCATTGCCTTTGATTTCGCCTAAGCGTTTTGCTGAACTTTCTGGCATTGAAGAGGGTGTTTTGAGAGGTTGGATTTCGAAGGGCTATGTCCCGACTTATTCAATAGGCAAGTACACCCTGATCAACGTCGCATTGCTCAACAAGATGGCACTAGATAAAGCATTTCATCTATGAAAATGATTTTGTATCACTGCCGCCAGTCGGACACTGGTTTAACCCTCGAAAGGAATTAAAATGCTTACGCTCACAGGTAAAGTTTTAAACGTATTTCCTACCAACGAATTTAAAGACCAAAAGACTGGTGAAATTACTGAAGCTGGACACAAAGTTCAGCTTCAGTACGAAGAGCCAGTTGTTGGAAAAGGTAAACAGGAAAGCGGCACGAAATTGGTGCTGAAAGATTTCAACGTTCGTGCACTTGGCGAACAGTACAAAAAAGCAATAGGCAAAGAAGTAACTGTTCCTGTCGGTATGTGGGTAGACCCTGAAACTCGAAAGCCCGGTCTCTACATTCTTCGCGATTGTCTGCCGACAATCATTTCGCACGTTCCATCTCAACCAAAAGCCTAAACGGTCATGGCGACCCTTGCCAAAGCACCAAGGCCAGTTCTGCCGGATAGATTTTTTCGGCAGAATTTGAACCCACTTAAAGGCGGTGGAGCAATAGCTTCTGCTGTCATTAACCGCGCCGCCTCTGATCGTGCTGACTATCAAGAATCTCGTGCAAGCGGACGTACTCTTTCGTCCACTTGTATGGGGCATTTTTGGGATGCGTCTACTCGACGCATGATTACCGTCAACTTCGGTTACGTCACGCTTCGCCCTGTTAGTTCGTTCAAGGCAACGCCTTCCAGTCGTGTTTCTGCGACTGAACAGCCTTTCGAGGGTGAAGGCGTTGCCCTGAACGAATTTTCGCCAAATGAGCACCGCGCGCAGCGTAGCGAGCACGGAGCGGAAGACGGCGAAAAATCTCCGGGTACGTATGTAATACCCGGACAAAGTCCCATGGGTGAGACTAAACACCAAAAAACGGGCGGACAAAGTGCCATGGACGAGACATTTTCATCCGGCGCTTGGTCAGAAGAAAAATGTGAGTCTGAATTATGCTAATCGACTGGCTCACTCTCCGCATCAAGCTTAATCATCCTGATGATCCACAAGGTCTTCTTGGTAAAAATCTCATGGAGCGTATCTTGAGCTGCATGGGCATGACTGTCTGCGTAGATTCAAACGGTGTTGAAAAATGGCGCAAGCACGCGCTAGACATCGACAAGCTGCGTTCTGATGCACCTGGCTTGTACTGGTCTATCACTGCCGATGGACAGTCTCAGCGTTATCTCACCATCGGCGCATCGCCTTCAAGCATTGAGAACGATGGCTTGAATGTTTTCGGTTCGCTCTACATCCAGCATTGCGCGGAAGTGCTGATTGAGCGTGCAGGTCTTGCACTCGATGCAATCTTGCCGAATTGGGATAACTGGCAATGTCGTCGCCTCGATGTGACCGCGAATTACGATATGGGTAATGCCGCTCAGGTTAAGCAAGGACTGCGCTTGTTGCTTGGGACCGATGCACCACGTCGCCGCACCAACTCTGACAAAAAAGGTGGTGACACGGTTTATTGGAATCCGTCGTCTGACCTGCAATGCGGTAAGGCATATCACAAGGGCGCGCATTTGCGCATGTTGTCGCGTCGTGGCGACATCATCATCGATGATGAAACGCTGGATCTTGCTGACAATCTCCTTCGACTTGAGCTCAAGCTCGGTGCGCGTTGGTTTCGTCGCTATGAAGACCGCGATGATTGGCACACCTTAACGCCTTATGAGTTAACCGAAATCCACCATAAATTCTTTAATTCGCTGATTGGTGGCGGCGACGTGGAGGTACACGATATGGGAACACTATTACTTGAACTTGAAAAAGTTTGTCCTACCAAAGGTCAAGCGCTGGCCGCCCATCGCACATGGGCTTTGATTAAAACAATCGGCTATGACCAAGTAAAAAACACAATGCCGAAGGCAACGTTTATGCGGCATCAAGCATTTTTGAAAGCGGCTGGTATCTCAAGTGCCGATTTATGCGCGGGTGTGGTTTTGCCGTTTCGTCGCAAATCTTTAGTGCTGAATGAGCCTGTGCTTTCATGGTCTGACATCAGGATTGCGGCATGAAACATTCCACTATGTGTCAGGATTGCTTAGCTGAATTGGTTTTTGATAATTCAAATCTAATGAATGATGGCTGCTCACTATGTACTTGTGGTGGTGATGTTTGTGATTGTCCAGATTGTCTACGAACTCTCTCTCTTCTCAAACAAGGTGAAAGAGATTTTCAAAAATTACGTCTTATAAGGTCTATTGAAGCTTTCGAATGGACTGCTGATTCTGGCTTAAAGTTGAGGTCAGCATGATCCATTACGTCTTATCACCTCTTTTATCTGAGTACTTCGTAAGGATCGAAGGCGTTCTTATTCGTAGGACTACTGATATTCGCATCGCTCAAGCGGTACGTGATTCATATCGTCGCCAAGGGTATGAAGTAACCATTGATTCTTCATATACAAACTCTCTAAGTGAGGTGATTTAAATGGCTCTCACCTGCGTAACACTTTCTGCTCCTGCTATCTGGGCAACTGTTCAAAGTTACACACAAGGCATGGCAGATTGCGGTACAGGTTTTTCACTTTTCACAACATCTGAACTTGCTACATATACAAATGCGGCTATTGCTGGATCAGGTGCCGCTGCATCTGGTGTGGTTGCTGTTACAAGTGCCCCATTTGACGCGGTTCTTGCCGCATCTTACTGGTCCTTTGCGCTGACGTTTTCGCTTGGCTGTTATTTGATTGCAAAGAACGCTGGAATGATTTTGTCAGCGATTAAGCGACTTTGAGAATTCAGGGATAGACACCCTGCAATCCGCTGGTATGCCGGACGTATACCAAAACTTAAGTGAGGTGAATCATGTTTAAAAAAGCTAGACAAATGGGTCAACGCGCAGCTGCTGCAACTTATGATTATGTTGACGGCACTCTCGTCAAAATTACCGTAGGTGGTACAGCTTTGGTTGCTGCAACTCCTTCTTTCGCTGTTGCTCCCGCAACATTGGCAGACCTGACCACTGGTATCAGCTTTGCTGACGTGTCTCTCGGCATTTTAGCTGTAGCTGGCTTGATGATCGGTGTCTACGTTGTCAAGAAAGGCGTTAGTGACCTTCCCCCGAAAAATCGTCTTCCAATGGTGACGTAAAATTACGCACATATTGGAGATGAAGATGAAGAAGATACCGAAGCAGGCATATACCCCCGAATTCAGAGAATTGTCAGTCAAGCGAGTTCAGTCTGGACAG